>JAVHPJ010000001.1:0-1187 GCA_036170535.1 Leptospirales bacterium
GCAAGAAACGACTGGATCGAGGCGTCGAGCGTCGTGCGTTGACTCTCATAAAATGCATTTAACTGCGCATCGCCCGGCAGGGTCGAATTGCGCGTCGCGGCCGCCATCTGGGTAAAATAGCGATACGCATCGCGCGCCTCCGCAAGCGCCGCCCCGCCCCCGCGCACGAGATCGTTTAACTGGCCCAGCATGCTCGCCCGGCGCGCGCGTTCGGTCGCCGTAAAATCGGCCAGTTCCTGCTCGGCCGCAGCGCGACTGTCAGCGAACTCGGCAAACTGGCTTTGCCATTGGGCGCGCCCTTCGGTGATTTTTGCTTCGACCTCGGCCAACCAGGCTTCGCGTTTTTCTTTGAGTTTTGCACGCTGTTCTTCCCAGATTTTCTCGCCGGCCGCGCGATTGGACTGATTGGCCTGCATCCATTCGAGCTGGCGCTGGTAGAGTTCTTCCTCCGCGCGGTCCCAGCGATCGAGTCCGGCCGTAATGACCGCCTCCATCTTGTCCTGCCAGCCGCCGGCGATCTCATCAATAATCGCGGCCGCATCCGGACCGGCCAGTTGCGCTTCCGTTTCGCTTTCCGCGGCGGCGACGGCCTCGTCGGCCAGCGCGTCGGTTTCTGCGGCGGCGTCTTCAATCACCTGATTGGAAAAGGCCTCTGCGCTTTGTTGGTCCGCAAACAGACGCGCGCTCAAATCATCCGCGCGTTTCAACGCCACGTAGTTGTTGCGCGCGCGTTTTACATAAAAGCTGTCGCGCAACGTAAACTCGGAACGAATCTCCGCCGCGCGCCGATCCAGTTCGGCTTCAAACTCCGCCGCCTCTTCCGCGGGCAAGGCGCCGGCCGCAGCGCGCGCCGTATCCACGCGCGCGTCCAGCGCCGCGTCAAAGGCATCGCGAAAGGTCGCGAGCGCCGCAGTCACGAGCGTATCCCAGGTATTCAGATCGAGCGCGGGCTCAGCGGCCAGACTCGCTTCCGCCTCCGCCAGGGCTTCGTTGTACAGCGCTTCGGCCGCCGCCTGATCCGACAGCTCGTTTACGCCGAGATCGGCCTGGCGCGCGCGAAAGCTGCCGCGCTCTTCGTAGATAAAGTCTTCCGCGTCGGCCTGCCAGGCGAGCGCCGCCGTACGCATGCGTTCTTCGGCGAGACTGCGTTCCGTCTCGCGCTGCTCGGCGCTCAGATCCGTGCGTTC
>JAVHPJ010000002.1:0-24494 GCA_036170535.1 Leptospirales bacterium
CAAGTCGCTACTGTATCGATTCCCGGGCGGGGCGCGCACCCGCGAGGCAAGCCGCCGCGCCCCTGCTTTCCCGTTCCGGGACTCAAAATCAGGAGATCTTAACCTATAACTAACCCGTCAAACTACAGATTCGGTCGTCAACTCTACCAATATTTGCAACTAGAGACGCTCCGGCGTTTTACGCCGTCTGACAGTTTAGTATGGAACCTACCCAATCCAGGCTGGCCTCATCCCGGAGCGAACGCACTCGCCTGCGCTATCTCACGGAGTTTGCGCCCGTCGGCGTGGCGGAACTGGACTAAGACGGCCGTCTGCTCTCCGCCAATGAGGGCCTGCTCGCTCTGCTGGACCTGGGCGCCCAGACGCCGCCGGTCGGCGCGCCCTTTGAACTGCTCCTGCATCCCGACGATCGGCCCGCATTCCGCAGCGCCCTCTTGAGCGTCGCCCGGGCCGATTCGGACTTTGAAGATTTTGAAGCGCGGCTGATCGGTCCCGACGAAGGCGGCATCGATGTGCGCCTCCAGGTGGGAGGGCTCGACGAACCGCGCGCGCGCTACCTGGTCCAGGCCCTTGATATCACCGCCCGGAAAAAATCTCAGGCGCTGGTCGGCGAAGAGACGCGCCTGTTCGAAATGATCGCGCGGCGCGAACCGCTGGACGCAATCCTTGCGCAGTTGATCCGGAGCGTCAGCGCCTTGACGGAAAATCGGCCGGCGGCCCTGCTCAGCGCCAACTCCAACGGAGATCTGCTGAGTTTAACGGCCTCCGCGCATTTGCCGGCGGAACTCGCCAGCGGCATGCAGCTCTTGCCCTTCGGGGAAAACGGCGGCAGCTGCGGCGTCGCCGCCCGCGACCGGCGCGCAGTGTTCGTCTACGATCTTTCCCGCGACGAAGTCGGCGGGCCGCTGCGCGAGCTGGCGGAACGTTCGCATTTGCGCTCCTGCTGGTCAACGCCGATTATGAATTCGCGCGGTCGTACGCTGGGTGCGATTGCGCTCTTCTCCGCCGAGCCCAACTACCCCGGCCATTACGAAGTCTATCTGGTGGAACGCGCGGTGCACATAGCCGGCATTGCAATGGAGAGCGCGCACAGCGAGCGTGCGCTGCGGGCCAGCGAAGAACGCCTGGCGCTGGCATTCGCGGGCGCACGCGACGGCATCTGGGACTGGGATCTCGTGAGCGGCGACGTGTACATCTCCGCTCGCTGGAACGCCATCGTCGGCCTGCCGGACGGCGACGAAACTTTGCGCCAGGAACAGCTGATCGATCTACTACATCCGGACGATCGCGAACGCTTTCGCCGCGAACTCAATCTGCATCTGGAAACCGACGAGTCGCGCTTTGAAATTGAACACCGCATCCGCCGCGCGAACGGCGAATATTTCTGGGCGCTGACGCGCGGCGCAGCGGTGCGCGATGCGCACGGCGTCACGGTGCGCATGGCCGGCTCGATGACGGACATCAGCGAGCGACGCCTGTACGAAGAGCGTCTGGAATATCAGGCGACGCACGACGCGCTCACGCGCCTGCCCAACCGCACATTGTTCTCGCGCCGTCTGGACGAAGCGATATCACGCTCGCTCGCCGGCGACTCGCGCATTTTTGCGGTCTTCTTTGTGGATCTCGACCGCTTCAAGGTGGTCAATGACAGCCTGGGACATCAGTTCGGCGATCGCCTCCTGGTGGAGGCGGCCGCGCGCCTGCGTCAGCTTTTTGGCGCGGATGCGATGGCCGCGCGCCTGGGCGGCGACGAATTCACCGCCCTCGCCGAGAACGTGGAAGACGAGGTCGAGGCCGCCATTATCGCCGAGCGCATCATACGCGCGCTGTCCGAACCTTACGTCATCGGCGGCGTCGAAGCGACGGTCTCCGCCAGCGTGGGCGCTTCGCTCAGCACGCACGGTTACCGCAGCGCCAACGAAATCCTGCGCGACGCAGACGTCGCCCTGTACCGCGCCAAATACGCCGGGCGCTCGCGCGCCATACTATTTGACAAAGCCATGCGCGACGAAGCGGAACGAGCCTACGCCATTGAGCAGTACGTGCGCGCCCATTTGCGCGCAGGGACCATCCGCCTGTTTTTTCAACCGATCGTGCACGCAGCCGACGGTTCCATCGCCGCTTACGAAGGCCTGTTGCGCTTCGAAGGCGCCGAACATCCGCCTGCCCCCATCGATCGTATCATCGAGATTGCGGAGGAGTCCGGTCTCATTTTACAAATCGGCGAGGCCGCGCTGGAGCAAGCCTGCGCGTTTCTTGCGGAACTGGGCCGGCGCGGCCTCAAGGGTCGACGCGTTTGCGTCAACGTTTCGGCGCACCAACTGCGCGCGGCGAACTTTCTAGCCCAGACAGCCAGTGCAATCGAAGCGCATCATATTCGGCCCGAGCTTCTGGAACTTGAGATTACGGAATCCTCGCTGCTTACCGAAGAGGAGCGCGCCGCTGATTTACTGCGCGGCCTGCGCAAACTTGGCGTGCGAATTTCCATCGACGACTTTGGGACCGGCTATTCCTCGCTGCGCTATCTCAAACGCCTGCCGATTGATACTGTAAAGCTTGATCGCAGCTTTGTCGCGGGTCTGCCCCAGGATCGAGACGGCGCCGCCATTACAGACGCTGTCATCGCGCTGGCCCATCAAATGGGTCTGGAGGTGATCGCCGAAGGCGTCGAGCGCGCCGATCAGCACGAGTATCTGCGGGAGCGCCGCTGCGACCTTTTACAGGGCTATCTGTTCGGCAAGCCGGCCCCGCGGGAGCAGGCCTGGAGCCCGGCCGGCGTCTGAAGGTCGTGTTTTCGAGTTGCCGTGCGGCCCCTGCGTGGCGTGTTTGTCGAAGGTGTTAGCCCTTCTAACACAGACGCCCGTGCAGGCGGACCGTGAATGAACGATTCCGTAGAAGCCGTCTACCTGCGCCATCGAACCTCGGTTCTGCGCTACCTCACGCGTTTGACGGATGCGGAGGAAGCGGAAGATATTATGCAGGAAGTCTTTGAGCGCTACATTAAGACGACTCGCGAGAAAGAACTCTCCGCCGACCACGTCCTGCCGTGGCTATTCCGGGTCGCACGCAACATAACCATCGACCGGGCGCGCAAAAATCAGCGCGAAGCCAACGTGCCCTACGACGATGAAATCGCCCCGCCCGCGCCGGAACGCCGAGAGGCCCTGGAAGCCATTTTTGAACGCGACCTGGTCGCCGGCCTGTTTGCCGTCGCCGAAACCATGGATTCCGACGGCCGCTACCGCCGCTTGCTGCAACTTTTGCTGGATAATCGTTACAATCAAAACGACATGGCGCGCCTGCTCGATTGTTCGGACCGCACCATTCGGCGCATGAGTACGCGCCTGCTGGATCGTCTGGCGCGCGCCCTCGACGAAGCCGGCGTCTCGCGCGACCTGTTGCCCGGTTAAGAAGATCATGAAGCGGCCCGCAAATAAATTTTCCTGTCCTGATTTTGACGGCAGGGCGTAGAGTTAGAAGCGATGGAGCATCTCAACCACAGAGACCAGCTCTTGATCCGTCTGGGTCTGGTCGATTCGTCGGGCCGACCTGCGGCGGGTCGCGAGGGCCTTGCCGAAGCCGGCGCCCTGGAGCGGCTCCGGCTGCGACTGGCAAGCTGCGATCATTGTCGCAGTCTGGCCAGCGGTCTCGAAGAAGAACGCCAGCACGATGCGCCGACCGCCAGCGCCGCAGATCATGAATTTTTTCGCAAACGGCTGCTCGAACGTCGCCACCGCCGCGCACGCTGGATGGCCGCGGCCGCCTCGGTCGCTATTCTGCCCGCAGCCGCGCTCACCCTGTACGCCTCCGGCTGGAACAGTCTGCATGCGTGGCAGGGCGCAAAGCCCTTGTTTGTGGGCGATCAGGTCGTCGCCAACGAAAGCGACACGACGATTGTAATCATGGCCGGCTTTCGACCCAGCGGCGAGATCCGTCTCACCCGCGCTTCGACCATCTCCCTCGATGCTAACCAGAATCAAGCCCAGGAGTGGCGACTTCTGGGCGGCCACGCGCGCGTGAAGCTCGCCAGCGCCACGGACGTGCACGCCCTGCGCGTGCGGGTGGGCGAGTTGGTGACGGAAGCCGCGCCGGTCTGGACGGCCGCTGCACGCCTGCCGCGGCCGGCATCGGACGTTGAGTTTTCGGTGGAAGCGGAGGCCGCCGGCGTCAATGCGGAACTCAGCGACGCGAACCACGCACCGCCGCCCTCAGGTCTGCCCCTGCAATACGCCAGCGCCGGCGGCGTTGCACAACCGCTGGAAGACGACGAACCTCGATCGATCCTGATCAGCGTCCTGGACGGCGCAGTGCATTGTACGCGCGATCGCGATCGCAACCGCCCCATGCTCGTCAAGCTGGGCGAACGGGTCAGCGTCATGGGTCCGGCGAAGATCATGCGTTTGCACGGCGCGCATCAGTAAAGGCCCGCGTTTTTTTTGGCTGAATGCTGGACGAATGCGCGCCGGTCTTTCGGCTTGCTGCATGGAATTCCTGCGCACTCCCGACGAACGATTCGCCAATCTGCCCGGCTACTCATTTGCACCGCACTACCTGCAGGTCGACAGCCTGCGCATGCACTACGTTGACGAAGGTCCGCGCACGGGCCCGCTCGCGCTTTTGCTGCACGGCGAGCCTTCGTGGAGTTATCTCTACCGAAAAATGATACCCCCGCTTGCGGCGGCCGGCTTTCGCGTAGTCGCGCCGGATCTGATCGGCTTTGGCAAATCCGATAAGCCCGTCGACGCCAATCTGTTCACCTACCAACGACATCTCGAATGGCTGCGCGGATTCGTGCACGCCCTGGATCTGCGTGAAATCAATATGTTCTGCCAGGACTGGGGCGGCCTTCTGGGCTTGCGCCTGGCGGCGGAAGAAACGGAGCGATTTGCGCGAATCTGCGCAGGCAATACCTTCCTGCCGACCGGCGACATTCCGCCGGGCGAGGCGTTTCTTAAGTGGCGCGAGTTTTCGCAGGCGGTGAAGCGCCTGCCCGTGGCGAAGATCGTTCAGGCCAGCTGCGTTTCCAACCTGAGTTCGGAAACGCTGGCCGCCTACAACGCGCCTTATCCCGACGAAACCTACAAGGTCGCCGCGCGTAGATTTCCGCTGCTTGTTCCCGCAACGCCGGACGATCCGGCGGCCGAAGGCAACCGCCGCGCCTGGGAGTCGCTTAAACGGTTTGAAAAGCCGTTTCTGACCTTATTCAGCGACTCCGATCCGATTACGCGCGGCGGGGATCTCTACATGCGCCGTTACATACCCGGCGCAAAGGGCCAGCCGCACGAGACGATTCTTGCAGCAGGCCACTTTCTTCAGGAAGACAAGGGCGAAGAGATCGCACAAAAATTTGCGCAGTGGATTCTCGGATAATCCACGCCTGATTCGCAAGCGCGCGTTTACGCAGACGGCAGCGCATCCGCGATCAAGAGCGTCACGTCGTCTTCTGCGCCGCGCGCAGCCGTCCAGTCGGCTACGGCGCGCAGAATCGCCGCCTTTAATTCGCTCGCCGGCCGCCCCGCGTAATGCGCAATGAGCGTCATAAGACGCTCCTCGCCCAGAATCTCGCCGGACTCATTGCGCGCCTCGGTTATGCCGTCGGTGTACAACACGAAGCGATCGCCTGGCGCGAAGTCGAACTCTTCCGCGGAGTAGCGAAAGTCGTCGCGCCAACCAAGCGCCGTGGCGGGGCGCATGACTTCGCGCGGTCGACCGCCGCCCGGACAATAAATCAAGGCCGGATGCCCCGCGCTGACATAACTGGCCCGGCGCGTTTCAAAGTTCAAAAACACGTACGCCGCCGTAATGAACCGCGCATCGCCGGAACTGATCAGCGCCCGATTGATGCCGGTCATGAGTATCGGACCGTCTTCCGCAAAAGGACGCATATTGGCAAAAGCCATTTTGGTCATCGCCGCCAGCAACGCAGCGCCCACGCCATGACCGGCGGCGTCCGCAACGAGCAGACCAAGACCGCGCGGAGAGCGGCGCTCGACAAAGTCGTAAAAATCTCCGCCGATAGCAATGTAGGGCTCGTAGTGAAACTCGCAGTGAATTTCCGGCATATCCGGACGGCGGTGCGGGAGCAGCGACTCCTGCAACTCCTGTCCGATTTTTAATTCACGTTCAATAAAGGCCAGACGCAATTGCGACTCTTCGCGTTCGACGCGCAACTGGCTGAATCGAAAGCCCAATGCGATGGAAATCAGCACCATTTCAAGCGCCGATCCGATCGGCAGCCCCCAGGCCGTAAGCCAGTTGTTGGGAGCGATGCCGATAGTTTTTAGAATGTAGAGAAATGCGCCGACTATGTATACGGTCCAGGCGATTACGACAATATAGGCTTCGCGTCGTCCGCGGCGAATTGCGTACGCCAGCGCGGCCACGCCGACCGCCTCCACAATAATCGCGCTCAGGACAGCGCCCGTCGCGCTCCAGTGGAAAGGCAGCGCCGGACTGGCGCTCGCCTGGACAAGACCGAGCGCAGTCAACGCAAGCATCAATCGATCCAGGCGCGGCGCGTAACTCGACACCTGCAAGAAGCTGCGCAAGAACAACATGGCCGATGCGACGGCAAAACCGGTCAGCATGGGATTCGAAATCAGCGCAAGGCGCGGCGACTCCGGCCAGAGATATTCAAAGGCGACGCCCAGCTGCGCGGCCATGAAAAAACCGTTACTGATTAAGAAGAGCAGGTACCAGAAATAGCTGGCATCGCGCAAAATTCCGAACAAAAGCAGGTTGTAAAACAGCATCGCAATCACGAGGCCAAAATAAGCCCCGATTAAGAGCCGATCATTGCGTTCACGACGGGCGTACTCGGCGGTCGTCAGAATTTCCAGATCCAGTTGCAGGGTTTCCTGACTTGTAACGCGTAAGTAAATTTCGCGCACCGATCCGGGCGGAATTACCAGCGGCAGTGCAAGGCGGCGACCAGGCGCGGTTCGCTGTGCATACGGCAGATCGACGCCGGTCACAACAGGCGCTTGCTGCAGATCGGGCCCGGCATACGCGGCCATGCGTCCAACCAGAGGAAACTCCGTATAAATCAGCCAATCGGAGCGCGCGGAGCGATTCTCTATGCAGAGCTTGATCCAGATTTCTGCATCGGTAAACCCGAAGTTCATATGCTGCTGACCGACGGTGAAAGCGGATGCCGGCAGCGCGCGAATTGTCGCAAGTTCGGCGCGCGCAGTGGAATTTACGTGCACGCGCGACGCCGCGCCCGCGGGGAGCGACGCGGTTTCGGGATTCAAGACGACGCATGCGGCCGACGGGGGCTCGCGCGAATCGGCGCGCAAACACGCAACCAAAAGCGCCGCGGCCACACAGCACATCCGAATCATGGACTTCAGACGCCGCCAATGCCCGCGCCGCAACGAACCAGGTCTCGAAAATTTTGAAACGGACGCATAAATGCGCTGTTTTTCGGCCGCATTCCGACGCCGACGAGCCCCCTGACGGCTGTAGCGACCTGCCACGCCGCCGTCGGCGATGGCCGCACGCTGACGCGGGCGCTTAACGGACGCAGACTGCGACTTTCGGCGCGCCGCCTGATGAACCGAGGACGCGTTTCGCGTCGCAACATAAATTGAAGGAATTGCAGGCGAAGTTTGTTGCACCGCGCCGGACCATCCCTATTAGATATTTACAAACGGCGCGCGGACAGACTTGACGCGCCGTCAGGCTTCCGCTGCACTTTCGCCGTACGGCGCTTTGCTGTACAAGATAAAGAGCCTTGCATATAGAACAAGGCGGGAGTGTTTCATGAGTTTCAGAAGACTTTTGAGCGGGGCAAGCCTCGCTCTGGGGCTGGCGGTTTTTTTCGCCGGTTCCAGCTTGTTTGCTGGCGTACCGCGCAGCACATACCCGGTCGTTTTTGCACACGGAGCGGCCGGATTTGACGATATTCTGGGATACGATTATTGGGGCGACGACTACGGCGTGTTCGTAGGCGATCCCTGCGACGAATTCCTCGAAGTATCGTGCAACGGAAACATCGACAGCGGACAAAAAGCCTTCCAGGCGCAGGTTCCGGCGTTTCAGAGCTCGGAAGTGCGCGGATTGGATCTCGCGAACGACATCGAAGGCTATATGGCTTCGGTGGGCGCAACGAACGTAAACATCATCGGTCACAGCCAGGGCGGCATTGATGCGCGTAAAGCGGCGAAAGTCCTTTACCAGCGCAAAGGTCGCACGGTTGTGCGCGTACTGATGTCCGTTTCTTCGCCGCATCGCGGTTCTCCGGTTGCGCAGTACATTCTGAATCTGAATCCGGGCGTGACCAGCGTTGTCGCGGCGCTCGCGACCATCTACGGCAATGTTGTATATCAGTCGGGCAACGACGCATTCGCGGCGGCCAAACAGCTGGTGTATAACGACTGGCCGAACGACGGTCAATCCACGGGCGCAAAGTTGTTCAACACGAACAACCCGGTCAGCGCAACCTATGCGGCGCGCTACGTTTCCTTGATTACCGCGCAGAGCGGCCTTGATGTAAATCCGGCTCTGTTCTTGCTCAAGAACGGACTGTACAACATCGACGGCGACGGCTATTGCGTGGACGACTGCGACAATGACGGCGCAGCCGGCAAGGGCGACGGCACGCGCACCGATTGGGACGACGACGGTCTGGTTGGCATTAACAGCCAGCAGATGGGGCATCGTCTCAAATACGATGAATGCTTTCTCTGCCAGGGTTACATGACGACTCTGAGTGCGCCGGGTTACGTAAGCAACCTGAACGCACCCAGCAGCGTACAAATGACTTCGGCCGAGGGCGTCATCAACCAGGATCACCTGGACGTAGTGGGCATTCCGCCGGATACCTTCGATGAGAAGGAGTTCTACGCGGCCGCCATCAGCTACATTGGTTCCTTCGACTGAGAAAACTCGGTCGCGCCGGCTTCGGGACGCCCGGCGTCGGCGCGACTTTCCGCTTTTTGATTGTACAAAAATCCTCGCTAATTCTTGCGCTGCAGCCATCGGCCTTCCGTTCGGCTGAGCCTTTCAACCTACAACATGAACCGTAATACGCTTTTATTAATCTCCGGCGCAGTTGTTCTGCTGCTGGCCGGCCTGGTTTTTTTTATGCTGCGATCGGACGACGACGCAGCGCTCGATCAGTTCCGCGAACTCGCCGGCAATCCGCCGGCGGCGCGCGAAATTGACATGAGCGTGCTCGATAGCCTGCAATTCCAGAGCACTGGCGAAGGCGGCATGATGCCGTTGGGCGAACTCAGCTTTGATCAGATTGTCGCCTTGCTGCGGCGCGACTACGCCAAGAATATTGCCAATCGCGCGGTGCAAGTCGACATGCTCGAAGAGCTCATCCGCCAGCTACAGCGCCAGTATCCGGACAACTGGGTGGCCAAACTGCAAGAAATCCTCTATGCCGCCTTCCCGGAACTGGCCGGAGATTTGTTTCGCCTCTCCCAGAATCTTTACGAATTTAATCGTCAGGTTGAAGCGGAGCGCGACAAAATCAACGCCATGAGCGCCGATGATCGACGGGCGTACCTGTGGGAGCTGCGCAATTCCATTTTTGGCGCAGATGCAGCCAGTGAAATCTGGGCGAACGAGCGCAAACGCGAACAACTCTCGGCGCAACTGCGCACGCTGGCCCAGAACAAAGACATGAGCGTTTCGCAAAAGGCGGAGAGTTTTCGTGAAGCGATCGACGAAGCCTACGGACCGCAGGCGAATCGGCTCCTCGAAAATCGCCGTCCGGAATTGACCAATCTGTTTTTTGACCAGGTACAGACCGATCTGGCCGCCATGCCCCCCGAGGAACGGCGCGAGACCTACCGCGTCATCTGGAAGGAAATGGGCTACGACTCAAGCGCGGTGGAACGTCTGGACCAGCTCGAAACTACGCGCGATGAGCGCTGGTCCAATGGCGCCATCTATGAAACTCGCCGCAAAGAAATCGCTTCCGCTTACAGCGGCGCAGAACGCGAAGCAAAACTGGCGGAGTTGCGCAAGGAGCTTCTGGGCGAAGAAGCCGACACGGTGCGCGCCGAAGAAGAGTCCGGTTTTTTTCGTTTTCAGCGGACGCGCCGCTACGGCCGTGATTAGTCCGGCTTCTTCATGAAGCTCCGCCAGGCTGCGGCGCCGCGCACGCGCCCTCAGCGGCACTCGTAGGACTGCACTTCGAGCGCCGTGCCGCAATATTGGTTCTTATTATGCGCATTGGGATCGCAGGGACCGACGCGCGCGCGCAATATGCCGATCGCCGTGATGTGATCCTGGCAGTCCAGAGACTCGGCGCTCAAAAAGATCAACTGCCAGCGGTCCGTATCCCAATAGGACTGCCGCAGTTCCCTGGAAAGCACCGGATGCTGGTGGATGTGCTCGCTGGCGCGCGCCTTGATCTGGACGCGTTTCCCGTTGCAGCCGTCCGAACCCAGGGACGCCCAGTCGCATAACGGGCCGGATCGGTCGCTTTCAGCGCCGTTGGACGCGGTAATTTCTACTAGCGGACCTTGCGCGGCGCGACACGCGGCGAGAGTCAGCAGCATCGAAGACACGGCGCACATTATTCTGACAGACATACCTTTCCTTCCTCGTCCTCTGGAATTCACTCAACTTCCGACTGATTCGCCAGCGGAATTGTTCCGCCGAAATTGCGACGGCGTAACGCCAATTTCACGCACAAAGACGCTGTTAAAGTTGGATCGGGAACCAAACCCGCAGTCCAGTCCAATATCGAGAATGCTGCGTTCCGGCGTGCGCACCAGCGCCTCGCAGGCGGCGCGCAGTCGGCGTCGGTTCAAATATTCAGTGTAACTGCAATTGGCATGGAGATTGATAACTTCCGACAGCTGATGCGGCGTCAGATCGAGGCGCCCCGCCAGTTCCGCCAGCGCGAGCTTCTCCTGACGAAAAGGCGCCTCCTCGTCCATGATGCGTTCCAGCAGGGTCAAAACGGCGCGCGGATCCACTCCATTTAAGTTCGATTTTTTGTAGCGGACCCGGTATTGCTCGCGACGCAATAGCTCGCCATAGTTGCGCCCCGCCTGCTGCAACAGGTAGGTCCAGAGCAACAGGCCGTTGGTCAGCATCGCCGACGCATAAAAATACGGAAGGCCGCGCTCTGCGAATAAACGGGCCGTCAGCGCCAGCGCAAACGCCAGCATGGCCAGCGCTCCAAAGGCGGCCAGATGCAGCGTCGCGGGCTCACGACGCAGCGAAACAGGATTTAAGAGCGGCGCGGTCCATCGAAAAAATGCGCACAAGCCATACGCGCACGCGTGGAATGCGGAGACCAGATACGCGAAATTGATCCAACCGCGCCAGAACTGAGCACTGTTCGGCTCGGCGAAACTTGCATCCGCATTGAGATACAAGAGCAAGGCTCCGGCGAACGCGCCGGCCGCGGGTAAAAAATGCGCGGCGATCGCGCGTTGCAGCGGTCCTTCCGCGGGCGCTTCCATCACGGACCGAAGATAAAAATAGAATAGCGGGCCAAGGGCGAAAATCGCTGCGAGGTGCAGGCCATTGAGGACTTCCAGCGTCTGGGCGCCGCCGGGAAATCCGGAATAGTACAGGGTGGCGCGAAATTGATGATAGCCCGCGCAAGCGTATAACAGCGCCGCCAGACGCGCGCCCCGCGCCCGGCCCGCCAACTGGCCCAGGGCGAGTATCAGCGCGAAGCCGGCGCCCGAATATGACAGGACGGAAAACATCGCGCGCCAGCAGCAGAGGGGCGCCGGACCGGGCGCGTCGCCCTTTTTTCAAGATGCCATGCGCCCGGGAAAAAGCGCGAGCGCCCGTTTGATCGTATCCAGATAGACGACGTCCGAAGCGGTGGAGCGCTCCCGCAGGCAGACTTCGACCAGTTTTATGGCGTGCGTAAAAATGACCGCAGACAGCGCGTCGCGAGTATTCGCGAGAAACACCCGTGCAAAGGCGCGGGTTAATTCCGAGATAAACAGGCTCTCGCCGCCAGTTACGCCCGACGAATGTGTGAATCAAACGCGAGCAGGCTGCGGACGGCGTGCGAGACCCCCAGCGTCCGGGGCAGTTTCTGGCGCGGCTGGTAAACGTAGCCCGACGGGCCGGCGCCGGCCCCGAGCGCGCGCGACAACTCCTGATTCAGGGCGCGGTTCCACGGCCCATTCGTGCGCGCCGGGTCTGCGACCCGACCGTCGCCGCGCGAAGATGCGCCGCTCAGCCAGTACGCACCGCCGAGCTCGCGGGTTGCATCTTCGTCAAAAAACGCAAGCTGCGGCCGGTACGCGAGGGTCGCGGAGATAGAGAGTCCGCCGCGCGAAAAACCCAGGCGCAGTCCGGCGTCCTGCCAACCCTGCAAAAAGTCCTGAACGCCATACGCGCCGCTGATTTCGTATTCGAAGCGGATGGCGGCCACGCCGGTATCGATTGAGCGAGCATACGCGAGTCGGGCGTACAGATCAGAGTTGTTGAGGTTCACCCAGACGCTCGCCGACAGGGCGCGCAGCACGGACGGGGCGAAACTGAAGAAGATCTCTTCCTGCGGATCGCCGCTGGAATCCTTCGTTCGCAAATTGGGATTTATGTGACTGATCAGGCCGGCGCTTATATCGCCGATTTCAGCCGGGCGCTGCCAGGCCAGGGTGAAGTGCAGGGCATCCGCGCGCGCAAGCCCGTTCGGCTCGGCGTAAAACCCTTCGGGACGAGGGAGCTCCCGCGCGGGGTCCGCGGGCGCGGATTGAAGCAAATGATCTTCATCCACATCGTTGCGCCCGTTCAGCGCAAACGAACCGAACGCATTAAATCGCAGAGCGGCCTCGGGGAAATAGAAGGTGAACGAGGGCTGCACCGCTGTTTCGCCGGTGCTGAAGCCGTAGGATCGCGAACGCTGCTTTGCGCGGTTTGCGTGGACGTCGTAGCCGCGCCAGAGGACGTTCGAAACCAGATCCACGCGGAGATCCGTCGCGGGCGTCGCCGCCGCCGCGCCGGCCTCTTCGGCCAGCAGCGTCTGGCGATGAACTGTCGCCGCGCAAAAGATTACGAACCAGAATCCTCGACGCATAGTCCCTCCTCGATCACGAAGAGAGTTTAGCCGGGCATCTGATCGCCGGTCGACCGATCCGATCGGATCGGACACGGAGGCGCAAAAAAAGCCCCGGAAAATTCCGGGGCTTAAACAGGATGAGTCCGAGGGATGGGCCCTCGCCCAACCGCTTACCTGAGCAACTGAAGAACGGATTGAGGTCTCAGGTTCGCCTGAGCCAGCATCGCGGTTCCCGACTGAACCAGAATCTGGTTCTTGGTGAAGGCTACGGATTCCTCCGCCATGTCGGTATCGCGGATGCGCGACTCGGACGCCTGAATGTTTTCGTAGGCGACCATCAATCCCTTCGCGGTGTGCTCCAGGCGATTGTAATATGCGCCCAGGTCCGCACGCTGCTTGTTAATACGATGCAGCGCGTCGTCCAGGACTCCAAGCGCTTCATTCGCGAACTCCGCAGTTGATAAAGTTAAAAGACTTCCATCGGCGCGTTTCAGATTCAGCGATTGGGCGGTCATCGTAGAAATGTACACGCGTTCACGCTGGTGCTGATTGGGGCCTACATGGAACCACATGGAAGACACGCGCGAGCCGCGCGCGAAGTCGCCCTGCAGCAGGTTCATTTTATTGAACTCCGCCTGTGAAGCGATGCGGTCCACTTCGTCCACCAGCTGAGAAACCTCGACCTGGATCATCTGACGGTCTTGGGCCGTATAGATGCCGTTCGAGCTTTGAACGCCGAGCACGCGAACCCGCTGCAGAATGTCGGCGACTTCAGCGAGGTAACCCTCGGTCGTCTGAATCAGCGACATGCCGTCTTCGGTGTTGCGGGCAGCCTGACGAAGACCGTGAATCTGCGAACGCATCTTCTCGGATACGGCCAGGCCGGAAGCGTCGTCGCCAGCGCGGTTAATCCGCATGCCGGACGACAGTTTTTCCATGTTCTTGTCAACATCCCAATGCTGGAACTTGAGAACACGGTGCGAATTAATCGCAGAGAGGTTATGGTTGATAATCATCAGTTTCCTCCGTGAAACCGGCTGTTAAGCCAACGAGCATCCTTGCTCGTTGCAGCGTTGCGAAATTCCGGCAACGCTACGGTTCAATCATCGAGGAAAGGGGGGCTTGAGATTAGGCGGGGCGCGTTTTTTTTGCGCGCGGCGGGTCGGTCTATTGTTTCGACAGGGTCAGGTACCGAGTTCGACTTTTTTCTGCGCAGGACGTTTTTTTCCCGCCGACTCTAAAGCTTTCGATACTGCAGAAGCGCATCGGCGATGTAGGTAATCTGCACGCCGAAGAAATCGTCCATGACCACCAGGCGGCCGCGCCCGAAAAACCGGTCATTTACGAGGATATCGACCTCGTCGCCGACATTTTTGTCGAGTTCCACAATCGAGCCTTCGCCCAAGAGCAAAACGTCTTTGATGAACATCTGGGTGCGACCCAGTTCAACGGTGAAGCGCAGGGTGACGTCAAGCAACAGCTCGACGTTGTCCGCCGACTGCGAACGTTCGCCGCCGGATCGGCCGCTGCTGCGTCCGCCTCCGCCTCCGCCGCCGCCCCCGCCGCCTCCGCCGCCGCTGAGGGAAGGGCCGCCAACGGCGCCGGCCAGCGCGGAGAGCGCATCCGCATCGAGTCCCATGCTCGGTTCGCTTGAGCCGCCGCCCAGATCGCCCAGCAAAGACTCCAGGTTAAGATCGCCGCCGCCGCCCGAGCCGCCGCCCGCTGCAGGCGCGGCGCCGCCGTCGCTCATGCCCAAGAGGGCGTCGATCTCGTCCTGGGATAGGCTGCCGCCGGATTCCGCCATACAACTGTATTATCGTCCGCTTGTGAATGTGCGCCCGGGCAAAAAGCCCGGGCCCCGCGCCGGCACGGCGTTTTCCGACCGACCGAGCCTCCCCTTCCGTCCGATATTCAAGGCAGATGCGGGAGTTTCTCGAAGCGTGGCGAATTCGAGCGCGCACGGCCAGCCAATTTCTCCTTCAGGAACTGGATTCCCTGCGTTACCGGCTCGTTCGGCGCGCCTGGCACGGCGCAGCCCGCAGCGCATATTTTGTACTGCGCACTGCGCCCGAGCTGGCGCGCCGGCGCCTCTCCGGACCCTTTGCGCACGAATCGCACGCGCCCTTTGAGCCGGATCGCCTGGACGGGTTCCTGCCGGAGCGGCCCAATCAGCTGCGTCTGCGCTGGCCGCCCGCCCTGGCCAGTCTCACGATCGCACCCGAACTGCCGCGCGGCAGCCGCGTCGAACTGCGCGTTTCGCTGGGACGCCGTTTTGAGCGCGTCGGCGCGCAGCTTTTCCGGTCCTCGCTCCTGGCCTCGCTGCGCGACGCCAGCGATCGGTTTTTGTTTTTTGCGTGGCGCGCCGAGTTTCACTCGGAGCGCGGGGCCCCGCCGACGGCGCTCA
The DNA here is from genome assembly GCA_036170535.1 of Leptospirales bacterium. Taxonomy (GTDB): domain Bacteria; phylum Spirochaetota; class Leptospiria; order Leptospirales; family Leptonemataceae; genus SSF53. Next base: position 15,399 of record JAVHPJ010000002.1, read on the forward strand.
CGGATACGGATTTGACCGCGCCGGAGCGGATGCGCGCGCTGTATCCGGCCTTTCATGGAGAATCCGCGTACGCACCTGGAATAAGCCGCCGACTGTTAAACGCGGCGCCGCTCAATCGACCGCCTTTGTGGGAACGCAAGCCGCCGGCAATTGCGCGTCGGGAACGCCCGGCCTTTCGCTTGCGGCGCGCTCTTGCCCTCACGTTTTATGCGCCGACCGAAGATGTGCGCGCGCTTTTGCCGCCGCCGCTTGTGCTGCGGGACATGCGGACGCGCGAGGGTCGCAGCGCAAACCTTACGCCGCTCTATTTGATCGCCGCCATTGACGCGGGTGAAATCGATCCAGCCGGGTGGGCGCAGCCGGCGGTATTGCCGGCGCGCTACGAACACGGCGACGAGCGCGAACTCTGGCTCGAGCTGTATGCGCCGGCGACGCTGACCGCCGACGGCCTGCGCGCCAGCGGATGGACGCCCCTTTTCGCTCCGCGACCGGCCTATGACGACCAGGCGCATCCGTGGGCGCCGGTCGCCGCGCAGTATCGCATATTGAGTCGCGGCCTTGCCCTTTCCGTCTACGGCGCTGGCGAAGAACTGCTGGGCGAAGGCGCGTTTGCGCCGCGGCGCGGTTTGCGGAGCGGGGACGCAGCGCCGGCGCCGTTTCGCGCACAGGGAACCGTGTTGATGGTCGACCCGGAATCCATGGCGGTGCGCGTGTTTCGCGAAGAACGCCTCGCCCCGCTGAACCGCATCTACATGCTGGGCGCGGAACGTTCGCTTGCGCCGGATCGACCCGGCATAGCAAATTTAGTGAATCGCGTTACCGGCCTGGCGGTCCGAGCCCCGCGGGCAGCCGCATTTGTCTCGTACATGGACATTCGCATAACGTATGCGCGCAGCCTCCGCCTGGCGGACTGTCAGTACCGGATTCCGCGCGCCGGGCCCCTCGCAGAAGCTGAGAAACTGGCTGACACGCCGGCCCCCCGTTGATCCAATTACAGCGTGGCCGGTATATTCGAGAGTCTTGAACACGTATTCAAAGGCGCGGTCCGCGCCGGCCAGACCGCCGGCGCCCTGGCTCAGGCCGGGCTGGGCTGGGCGCTCGGGGATCGGCCGCCTGCGCCGGCCCTGCTGCGTCAGACTTTTGAAAGACTGGGCGCAACGTATATCAAGCTCGGGCAGTTTATCGCCAGCAGCCCCTCGCTGTTTCCCCCGGACTATGTCGAGGAGTTCGAGAAGTGTCTCGATCGCACAGATCCTTTGCCCTATGCGGAAATCGCCCGCGTAATTCAGCGCGAGCTCGGCCGCAAACCCGAGGAAATTTTTGAATCTTTCGACCGCGAGCCGCTCGCCTCCGCCTCGATCGCCCAGGTGCACGCAGCGCGGCTCAAGAATGGACAGGACGTGGTCGTCAAGGTGCAAAAGCCCGGCGTCGACGACGTCCTCTTGACTGACTTGAATTTCCTGTTTGTCGCCGCAAAACTCCTGGAGTTTCTTGCGCCCGGATTCGCCCGCACATCTCTATCAAATATCATTTCCGATGTCCAGAAAACAATGCTGGAGGAATGCGACTTTCTAAAAGAGGCCGCCAACATCGACGAATTTCGCCGCTTTCTGGACCAGGCCGGCATTACGGACGCCGCGGCTCCGCGCGTGTATCGCGAACAGACCAGTTTGCGCGTTCTGACCATGGAACGATTTTACGGCGCGCCGCTGACGGATCTGGAGAGCATTCGCCGCTATTCGCAGAATCCCGAACAGACGCTGGTGAACGCTCTTAACACCTGGTTTGCCAGTTTGATGTTGTGCAATTTTTTCCACGCCGACGTGCACGCCGGCAACCTGATGGCGCTGGAAGACGGCCGGATCGGCTTTATTGACTTTGGCATTGTGGGACGCATCAAGAAAGAAACCTGGCTTTCCATGAATTCTTTGATGGAAGCGATGGGCCGCGAAGACTACCGACTCATGGCGACGTCGCTCGCCGGCATTGGCGCAACGGACGAACAGATTGATGTAAACCGTTTCGCCGCCGATCTGGAGGCGCTGTTCACCAGGTTAAACGACGTAGCCGTGGACGCCCGGGGTGAAATGGCCCTGCTTGACGAACGCGAGCTGAATCGCGTCATGATTCAGATGGTCGAAATCGGCGAGCGACACGGCCTGCGTTTCCCGCGGGAATTCGCGCTCTTAATGAAGCAGATGCTCTACTTTGATCGCTACATCCGAATTCTGGCGCCGGGCATGGACCTGTTTCAGGATGCGCGCGTGCAACGCATGCTCAGCGATCAACGCTGAGACGCGGCTACGCGCGCTACGGCGCGGTCAGCGCGGCGACAAAGGCCGCCAGCGCACGACCGCGATGACTGCGCGAATCTTTCTCCGCTGGCGTCAGTTCCGCGAAGCTGCGACCCGTTTTAAGATCTTCAAAAATCGGGTCGTAGCCAAAACCCCCGTCGCCCCGCTCCGCCTGCAATATGCGCCCTTCCACGACGCCCTCGAACATCAGCGGCGGTGAGTCGGCGGCGAGCGCCAGCGCCAGTACGCACACAAAGCGCGCCGTGCGGCGCTCCGGCGCCGCGGCATCGGTGAGTTCCGCAAGCTTTGCCAGGACGCGCTGGCGACGGCCGCGCTCATCCAATCCGGGACCGCCGTAGCGTGCGGAAAACACGCCCGGCGCGCCGCCCAGGGCGTCCACCGCCAGACCGGAGTCGTCCGCCAGAGCCGGTCGACCGGCGGCGGCCTGAAAGGCGCGCGCCTTGAGCCGGGCATTGCCTGCGAAGTCGGGCGCGGTTTCCTCGGGTTCGAGTTCGATTCCGAGCGTGCGGGGAAAACTGAGCGGGATCTGCAATGGCCCCAGCAGTCGTTCAAATTCGCGCTGCTTGCCGGGATTATTGGTGGCGATAAAGAGACCGGAGGCGGCGAGTCGCCGGTAAAGATCGTTCATGCTCAGCCCGCGAAGGCTTTTTCCGCCTCGTCGACGCTGGCGTGAATCGGAAACACCCGATCTACCATGGTCAGGCGAAAGAGATCGAGCACTTCGCCGGCCGAGATAATCAGCCGGATTTCGCCGTTCTGGCGGGCGATCTTGCGGCGCGTTGCAATCAGCACGCCCAGGGCGGAGGAGCAGACGTAACTGACCCGCGAAAGATCAAGGATGATATGATTCTCGCGCGAGCGCAGCAGTTTTTCAAAAGACTGCTCCAGCTCTTCGGTATCGCCCATCTGGATTTTTCCGGAAAGGGTGAGAACGACAGCTTTGCCGCGAGTGCTTTTCTTGGGCGTTTCCATGCGGCTATTCGAAAGCCTCTTCCCTGAGTAACAAACTCACAACGGTGACGGTCGCAACGCCATTCTTTTTTAATACGCGGGCCGCTTCGTTCGCCGTGGCGCCGGTGGTAAAGACGTCCTCCAGAATCGCACAGTGCGATAGGCCCGTCGGCCTGGCGGGAAACGCCGCTTGAATGGATCCGGCCGCCGCCCGGAAGCGATCCAGATAATTGCGGCCGCTTTGTTTGTCGCGCGCAATCTTTTTGAGCCCGGGCCAGGCGGGAACGCCCAGCGCCTGTGCGAGAACGCGCGCCGGATCAGCGCAGGGCTGATAAAAACGCAGTTCACGTCCGGAAGCGCCCGAATCAATCCAGACCACGCCGTCTACGCCCTGCTCCGCCAGGACCGGGGCCAGCGCCAGAAGACGCGGAGTAAAAAGGCGCCAGAGCGCCCGATCGTTTTCGAACTTCCAGGCGTGGAGGGTCCGCCGCCACCGCGCGCTGCAGCGATACAGGCTCTGGTGTCGATCGAACCAGAGCGGGCGGCTCGCACAAAAAACGCAGGCGGCGCGGCCGGACGTTTCAAAGTAGCAGCGCGCACAGCGTCCCGGGGCGACCAATGCGTCCAATTCGAGGTGCGCCGTGCAGGTCTCGCAGGCGAGGCCCGCCGCGCACACGCCCGCGCCGCAGACCGGACATTCCGGGGGCGCAAGAAACTTCAAAAGACTCATGCCGGAAAAGGTCCGGCGCGCGCGCTTCGTGCCGCAAAAAAAAACCCGGCCTTCCAGCCGGGTTCTTTCCCATGCGCCTCCGCCGCCCGAGCGGCGAAGACGCCTGATGAGCCGAGATTATTCTACGCTGGTGCGCAGCTCGGTCGTCGGCGGGTTGTCGTCCACGACAAAGCGCAGCGTTTTCACTTCGCTTTCGTTGCCGACTGCGTCGATGGCGCGCGCTTCAATTACGTGCTCCTTCTCCGCGTCAAAATAGATCACGTCGGAATAGGCTTGCCATTCCTGCGCGCCGTCAATGCGGACCATAATGCTCTGTATGCCGGAGCCGAGATCGCTGGCGTCAACGCGGAAGCCGGTGTTGCGGCGCGCATACTGACGCTGATCGACTTTAGTCAGCGGCTGCGTCGGTTTGATTTCCACCACCGGCTTGTCCGCATCCACTTCCACCAGCACGCTGCCGGCGGTCTTGTTGCCGAGGTTGTCCGTGCTCTGAAAATTGATCAGCTGGGTGCCGGACGCGGTGATTTGCACCGCTTCGCCTTCGCGATACGCTTTCAGCTCGGAGCTGTTTACGCCGTAGAGCACTTCTTTCACGCCCGAAAATTCGTCCGACGCGCGAATGGTGAAGGTGTTGGACGGCGGGGTGTAATTTTTGCCGTCGCGGGTGACAAAAGCGGCCGCCGGCAAAACGCGCACGAGCGGACCGTTGTCGTCGATGGTTACGCTGTAAATGCGATCCACCTCGCGGTTGCCGGCCTTATCCACGGACCGGTAGGTGATGGTGTGCGGTCCCTGTTCCGGAATCGTGATCGGCGCGGCGTAGCGACGGAATTCACTGTTGTCGATTTTGTATTCGATGTAGTCAACTTCCGAGATATTGTCGCGCGATTCGAGCACGAACTTCACGGAAGACGTGGCATACTGATCGCCGGACTGGGGATTTTTCCACAACACGGCCGGCGCGGAGCTGACCGCAGGCTGTGCGGGCGTGGTCGCGGCGGGCGTGTTAGCAGCGGCCGGCTTTTGTTGCGTGGTCGCCGGCGGCTTCTGAGCGCCGCCCTCTTCGCCCGGCGAGAGCGTATTCGTACGCTGCGAATAAGCCGGCGTGATCAGCGTGAGCAGGGCGGCCAGGCTCGCAAGCATCCAGATTCGATTCATTGATTCCTCCTGAAAACTCGGGCCGCGGGGCGACCGGTTGACGGCGCCGAAAATGGGCGGTAACGGGCCCGAAGGCTCCAGAAACGGGCGATTTCCGGGCCCTGTCAAGCCTGTATGAAAATAAAATTCGGCCGATAGGTACAGCGATGGCACTGCGCTTTATCGCCGGCATATTCTGGTCCGCAGTAGCGCTGGCCCCGGCGCTCGCGCAGGAAGCGGAGGATCCGCTGGCCAGTATTGACCGGACGGTGCTCATCGCCAATTTTGAAAGCGCGGACGCGCCCTGGCGCATACGCGTCCGCAGTCCGGATGACGGCGCGGGGGACGCCGGGCTTTCCGACCTCGAAGCGCCGCCCGTGGCCGGCAGCCAACGCTATCTCTACGTAGCCTTTCGCGGGCCGGGCGCATCCGGCTTCTATATCGAGCCGCCGGCGCCCGTGCGGCTGCAGGGCTATGTGCAACGACTCGAAGTCTGGGTCTACGGCGGCGGACGCCCGGACGAACTGTACGCCAGCGTCGTTGACCGGCGGGGCCGCAGTTTTCTTTTGCTGATGGGCCAGTTGAATGTGCGCGGCTGGCGTAAACTCAGTACCGCCATTCCGGCGGAGGCGATCCAACGCGCGCCGAGCGCCGCCGCCGGCGACGAAGGCTTGAGCGTCCGTGGCTTGTTTGTGCGCACGCGCAGCGAGGGCGCCGGCGAGGCGCTGCAGTTCAACCTCGATGAATTCGCGGCGGTGACGCGCGACTATATCCGCAAACCGACCGTGAACTGGGAGTACTGAACCCGGGCGCCGCCCCGCTCAGTGTTCATTCAGTATGCGCGTGCGCTCGCGCTGATACTCTTCGGCGGTAATGAGGCCTTCTTCGAGGGCGCGATTCAAATCGCCCAGGCGCTGGCGCAGGGAAACCGGCGCAGCCCCGGGGGCGTCGGCGCGCGGCGTATCCGCCCCGATCTCGGGACTGATATTGGCTGCATCCGCCGGCTTTTCCCGGGAGGCCCCGGAGTCGGCCGGCGGCGGCTGGTCGGCGGAAGTCGCGGCGCCGGCGGGGGGTTCGGCCGGCGCGTCGGCTACGGGCGCCGCCTCCGCCAGGCTTGCGATGCGTTCGAGGTCTACCACCGCCCAGGTGAGGTGGGTGAAGCCCCCGATCGACTTAAATTGATAAAACTCGTCCGGCTTGAGTTCCAGGTCCGGATAAGCGCGGCGAAAGCTGATCGGCGCGATTTCGTTCCAGTCGGCGGATTGAAACAGTTCGTTGGCCGGCGTGGGCTCGCGTATTTCGCCAAAGACCAGATTTAAACCATTCGCATCCGTCCAGAGCACGACGGTTGTTCGATAGGACCGACTCAACACCGAGCGATCGGGATCGTGACGGGAAACTAACACCAGCCGGTACTCCGGCGACGTGTTCCGTAAGGCTTCCGCCAGCAAAGGCGCAAAGTAGTCCAGTTCCGAACGTTCAAACACGCGCCCTTCCGCGCGGCTCCAGGTCAGCTCGCGCTTGTAGGCGAAGGCGCCCAACAGGGCGATAATTTGCGGCGCGGAGAGTTCCGGCGAATTACGCGGCGGGCCCAGCTCGGCGCGCAACGTTGCGTCCGGGTAGTCGAGGGCATTTATGCGGTAGAGCGCAAAATTCGCGCGGAGCACGACCGTTTCGCGCGCGGCGAAAGAAGAACAGGCGAAAAGCAGCGCCAGCGCCCCGAGCGGAGCGGCAAGCGACAGGCGACGCACGACGGAGTGGTTCAGCATAGTTCCAGGGCCCGGTCGCAATGGACCGACTCCTTTTAAGATCGGACGGGGCGGGCCCCGAAATTGAACGACGCGGCGGCTTTTTCGCCGCCGGGGATGCGCCGGGGGCCAGGCCGGCGGCCGCCGAAAGCAGCGGCTTCAGCGGAAGAGTTCCGGATAGCCGGCGCGGGCCTCCTCTTCTTCCAGCAGCTTGAATATGCGCAAAAGACCGGCCAGCCGGAATACAGACACCAGCGACCGATTGAGCCCGTAAAATAAGAGATTACTCTGTTGATTGGCGGCGCCGTGGGCGCATTTCAAAAGCATGCCCACGCCGGAGCTGTCGACAAAGCGAATCCGGCTGAAATCCAGCACAATCTCCTCGTGCTCATCGAGAGCCGCTCTTTGAAAGCTCTCATAGAATTCCGGAGCGTTTTCCATTTTCAGATCCGCAAGCAGGCGAATCGAAAGTCGTCCGTTGTTGGCTGTCAAAACCTCAAGCATGCTGCAGGCGCCCGACGCTCGCCTAGTTGAGCGCCACAAGCCGCTAAGGTCAATAAATTTGCAGTAGCGCCGGAGACGCTCGAAGACCGCCGCCCGGCGTCGATTCGCGCCGTTCAGACGAGTTCATCCGCCTTGATGCCGGAAACGATATGCGGAAAGCCTTCGCGATCCATGAATTCAATTACGATTTCGTCGCTTTTGACCTCTTTGATTTCTACCGTGGTTCCCTGCAGGACAAAGATGCCCTGATGCAAAAAGGTGCGACGATTCAGAGTTTTGCGATCTCCGGGCTTTAATTCGCTCATGCTCAGGCTTGCTCCGCCGCCGTTTTTTCCAGATACACGTCCTTGCCGCCCTGAATCATAACCGAAAACAAATGCGTCTGGCGGGGATCCAGGCGCGTCCCGATATCGTAAAAGGCGCCGTCGAACCGGGCGTCCCGGACATCCGCGCCGCTCAATTTCGCCCAGCGCAGGTCTGCGCCGGAAAGATCCGCGCCGCGCAGATTGGAATTGTTCAAAAAGGCGCCGCGCAGGCGGGCGCCGGAAAGATTCGCATTCTCAAAATTACAGTTCAAGAGATACGCGTGGCTCAAATCCGCGCCGCTCAAATCGACGCCGCTCAGGTCTTCGCCTTCAAGGATGACCTGATTGAGCTTTTGTCCACGCAGATGACCGAGCTCCTTGAGTTTATCCAGGGCGACTTGTTTGGTGACGCGGTCTTCGAGTTTGAGACCGGTTCCGTTCTCGTAGTCCGCAATCGCTTTTTGGACCGCTTCTACAGCCGAGTCGGGATAGTTTTTGCGGCGCTCCGGAAACTCAAACATGGCCTCGATTTCGCCGGGCGTGATGTTGCGCGCCTGTTCGACGGTTTTGCCCTTGAGCCATTCAGTCGCCATGGCCAGCGCAACCAGGCCGAAGCCGCAGCCGGTGGTGGTGTAGCTCGCGTCGACGATCGGCTTTTGCGCAGCGCTTTCGTCGATCTTGAGATACAGGCGATAGCCGTCGCCGCAGCCGGTGTTGCGATACGAGGACACCACTGTGGCGTCTTCCATCTCGCGATAATTCAAGCGATCATCATTGATCTTCTTGAACCGCTCAAAATCCATCAACTTGGGCTGCTGCATAAATAGGCGGCTCCGACGCCTGCTCTAAGGTAACCAGACGGCCGGCCCCGGTCAAGTAATCCAGACGCTTCCGGCGCCCGCACAAGCGCGCGGGTCGCCGCAGCGGGGCGGACGCGTCAGGAAGAATCCGGCTTAAGCGGACATGCTCGGATTTTGAAAACTGTAGAGGCCGTGCACGGAGCCCTGCGCCTGGGCGCTCACGGTGCGTTTTTCAAACCGGAGGCGCCCGCTGTAGAGGTGCTTGTGCAGGGCGGGAATGCTTTTTACGCCCATGTCCTGAAACGAGAGTTTGAGCCCCTGGATCAGGTACGGGACGAAACTCGACATGGAGCCCTTGTCCACGACGGCGCCGGAGACGCCCTGGGCGACTTTGATATCGAGATCTTCGGAGAAATAGCGCTTCTTGCCGCCCGCTTCCATGGCTTCGAGCGAGGCCATGCCCCGGTAGCGCTTGAGGCGCACCCCGTTTTCGTAGAAATATTCGCCCGGCGCTTCGTGCGTGCCCGCGAACATGGAGCCCATCATGGTGGTCGACGCGCCGATCGCCAGGGCGTTGGCGATATCGCCAATGTTCGAGATGCCGCC
>JAVHPJ010000003.1:0-20828 GCA_036170535.1 Leptospirales bacterium
GGCAGCACGTTTCGCATTATCCTGCCCACCGCCCTGACAACGACGCGCGTTCTTTTGATTCGCGCCGCCGGCCAGATGTTCGCCATGCCGACGGACACGGTGGAGACCACCTTGCTGTTGCCGCGCAAGGACGTGCAGGCGATGGAAGGTCGCAGCGTCGCCGCTATCGCCGGACGATTGGCGCCGGTTGCGCGCCTGGCCCAGCTGTTGGAATTGCCGGAGTCGGCGCCGGAAACCGAACGCGAAGCGGAACGTCCTCTGCCGGCGTTGGTGATATCAAACGAAGAACGTTCGCTGGTCTTGATTGTGGACGAACTTCTGGATGAGCAGGAAATCATACTCAAACACGCGGGCGGCCTTTTAAGACGGGTGCGCAATATGGCCGGCGCGGCGATTCTCGAATCGGGATCGGTTTGCATTGTGTTAAATCCGCGCGATTTGATTCAGAGCGAATCGCGCCGGCGCGGGGGCGACGCGCGCCTTGCTGATGCGGACGGGAGCGCCGCCCGCCCGGAAAAAGACAAATACACGGTGCTTCTGGCGGAGGATTCGATCACCACGCGCATGCAGGAGAAACGGATTCTGGAACGCGCCGGTTACGAAGTGGTTACCGCTGTCGATGGTTTGGAGGCTTACCAGAAGCTCACCTCCAGCCCGGGAAAGATTGACGCTCTTGTTTCAGACGTCGAAATGCCCAATATGGACGGCTTTACGCTGACCGCCCGTTTGCGCGCGCACGAGGAGTTTCGTGAACTTCCGGTAGTCATTGTGACTACTCTGGCTTCCGAGGAGCATCGCAAGCGCGGCATGGAGGCCGGCGCAAACGCCTACATTACCAAGAGCGGGTTCAATCAGGGCGTCCTGCTCGAAACCCTCAGGAGACTCATCTAGATGAGCAAAAAGATCCGCGTGTTTCTCGTGGATGATTCGCCCGTGGCGCTGGCCGTATTGAAACGGATGCTGGCCCAGGCTCAGGATATCGAAGTGGTCGGTACGGCCGGCGACGGCCAGGAAGCGCTCGCCAGGATCCCCGAGCTGAAGCCCGACGTTATTTGCACGGACCTGAACATGCCGCGCCTGAACGGGCTCGAACTCACGCGGCGTATCATGGCCGAGCGCCCCACGCCGATCCTTGTGATCAGCATCGCTGTTCAGCAGGAAGATGCGCAGAATGTCTTCGAGTTGCTGCGCGCCGGCGCGGTTGACGTGTTTCCCAAACCGCGCCAGGGTCTCTCCGCGGACGACGCGCTGGCGCAGGAATTAATCAACAAGGTGCGGGTAGTTTCCGGAGTGGTCGCCTTTACGCGTAAGCCGGACGCCAGCGGCGCCGCCCCGGCGACTCAGGTCAGTGCGCCGGCGAGCGCAAAAATTGCGGCTGGCGCCGGCGATACGCGACTGGTGGCAATGGGCGCGAGCACCGGCGGGCCGCAGGCGTACCTGAGCGTGCTCTCCGCCCTGCCGGAGAACTTTGCGTTGCCCATTCTTTGCGTGCAACACATCAGCCTGGGCTTTCTCGACGGGCTGGTCGAATGGTTAAATCGTCAATGCGCACTAAAAGTCGGCATAGCCGAGAACGGTCAGAAGCCAGCGCCCGGTCATATTTACTTTCCGCCGGAAGATGCGCACATGGAGCTGGACGCCGCCGGCGCCCTGGTCGCCGGTCGCGGTCCGCAGTATCACGGTTTTCGTCCGTCCGTTACAGTGCTCTTTGAATCCGTTGCGCGCGTTTGCGGCCCGCGCGCGCTGGGCGTGCTGCTCACCGGCATGGGCGACGACGGCGCGGCGGGCTTAAAGGCGATGCGCGACGCCGGCGCCGTAACGATCGCTCAGGATGAAAAGACCTCCACAGTCTACGGCATGCCGCGCGAGGCGGCGCGGCTGGGCGCGGCGGTGCACATTCTGCCGCTGCCGGAGATCGGCCCGGCGTTGAAAAAAATCGCGGGCGCGTCTTAGACGCCCGCCTGGAATTATCCCTTGAGCGAAGCGGTCGAAAACTCGCCAGCAGCCGCCCCGACGCGCATTGTCATCGCGGAGGACTCGCCGGTTCAGGCGCTCATTCTCCGCCGTGCGCTTGAGACCAACGGTTACGCCGTTTTTCCAGGCAAAACCGGCGCAGAAGGACTCGCGCTGGTCGCTCAGCACAAGCCGGCGCTGGTCATCAGCGATGTGGAAATGCCGGATATGAACGGCTTTGAGTTTTGCCGGCGCATCAAAAGCGACCCCGAGACGCAGGCGATTCCCGTGATTCTCTGCACTTCGCTCACTCAGCCCGAGGACATTATCAAGGGCATGGAGGCCGGGGCGGACGGCTACGTTACCAAGCCTTACGACGAACGTTTTTTGATCATGCGCGTCGAGGCCATGCTCGAAAATCCGCCGGAGTTTATTCAGGCCGATCCGGTGACTGTGCAATACGCAGGCGAAACTCATGTGATCACGGCTTCGCGCCGGCAGATCCTCAATATGCTGCTTTCGACGTATGAAAATACAGTAAAGCAGAACAGCGAATTGATTCGCGCTCAACTGGAACTGAAAAAATTGAACCAGCAGGTGGAATTCAGCCTGAAGGAATCGGAGCGGCTCTTGCTCAGCATTCTGCCGCGCAAGGTGGCCGAACAGCTGAAAAAAGACGGCCAGTACGAACCGGCGTTTTACGATTCCGTCACTGTGCTGTTTACGGACTTCAAAGGCTTTACTCTGGCGGCGGAGAAGCTGAGTCCTAAAGAGCTGTTGCGGCAACTTGACGCCAGTTTTTCGTTTTTTGACAGCGTTACCGAACGTTATGGCCTGGAAAAACTGAAGACCATCGGCGATTCGTACATGTGCGCCGGCGGAATCCCGGAGACGAACCGCACTCACGCCATCGATGCCGTCATGGCTGCGCTCGAAATGCAGGAATTTATGTTTCACATGGGCGAGCTGCGCCGGGCGCGCGGCCTGCCGTTCTGGGAATGTCGGTTGGGCATACACACCGGACCGCTGATCGCCGGCGTGGTCGGAACAAAAAAATTCGCGTACGATGTATGGGGCGATACGGTTAATACCGCCAGTCGCATGGAGACTTCCGGCGAAACCGGCAAGGTGAACATTTCACACGCAACCTACGAGTTGATCCACTCGGTTTTCGAGTGCGAGTATCGCGGCAAAGTGAAGGCGAAGAATAAGGGCGACATTGATATGTACTTTGTACACGGTCTGAAGCCGGACTACTCGATCCAGGGCGTCGGGCAGGCGCCCAATCAGGCCTTTAAACAATATTACGACGCGCTTGCACGCGACTGAACCGCTCGCGGCCGGCCTGCGACGATCGCCGGCATTCATGCTGCGGACGCGGGAAGCGGGACGCGGAGAGAGCGGGCCTGCAACCTCGCGGCGGCAGGCCCCCTTGCGTAGCGGATCAGTTGTCCGCGAGGATGAACACTTCCACGCGCCGGTTGCGCGCTTCCGCGCCGCCGCGATTGGTGCCGGGCAGGGGCTGATCGTTGGCGACGCCGCTGACGGCCGCAATGCGATCGGAACCCAGCGAAAGTTCGCCGGCTACAGTTTGTGCGCGTGAGAGACTCAGACGCTCATTGGTGGCGCGGCTGCCGGTGCCGTCCGTGTGACCGATAATACGCACTTTGGTTTCCGGATACTTTTCCAGCGCCTCGGCCAGGGTGGCGACATTCGACTCGGCGGCGCCGGTCAGCGCGGCCCGACCGGTTGCAAAATTGATATCGCCGTCCATTTTTACTTTCAATTCTTTAGTTTCGCCGTTGGGTCCGGCCACTTTTTCAAGCGCAATGCCGCGCTGGCCGAACTGATCGGACATGTCTTCGTGCATCAGGTCGAGATACAGACCGACTCCAAGGCCGGCCAGGCAGCCCGTGGCCAGTCCGACCATCTTGCCGTCGTTGCGTTCTTTGCTTTTGCGAAAAATTCCGAATACGTCCGAGCGGCGCTGGCGAGTGTCTTCGCTCCGTTTGGTTTCGTCGTAAATGGCGCCAAGTCCCAGGCCGGCGGCGCAGCCAAGGCCGGTGGAGAGCGCGGTGCGCCAGGTGAGTTTGCTCAGGGTCTCGCAGCCGGTCGCAGTGAGCGCGATCGTCGCAAGCAGCCCGAGGGTGATCGCTTTTTTGATCATGGAAATTAAACCTCGCTTGATAACACGGATTGTCCAACCGTGCGCGAAGCAGCGCGCCGCAACGAGCGCCCGCGAGCAATTCTAAATTTCCACTGAATGAAGAATAATCCGGGTTAATGGCCGCCGCCGAGGGCCGCCTGGGCCGCAGCGAGACGCGCCATGGCCACCCGGAACGGCGAGCAGCTCACGTATTGCATGCCGGCCGCGTGAAAAAACGTAATGCTGCGCGGATCGCCGCCGTGCTCGCCGCACACGCCGAGTTTGAGATCCGGTCGGGTCTTGCGACCGCGTTCGGCCGCGATACGGACCATCTCGCCGACGCCTTCGACGTCCAGGCTTTCAAAGGGACTCGCTTCGTAGATGCGTTTGGCGAGATAGTCGCGCAGAAAGCTCGCGGCGTCGTCGCGGGAAAAGGCGAGCGTCATCTGGGTCAGGTCGTTTGTGCCAAAGCTGAAAAAGTCGGCGTGTTCGGCGATGCGATCGGCCTGCACGCAGGCGCGCGGCACCTCGATCATGGTCCCGACGAGATACTTGATTTCCACGCCGGTCGTTTGACGCACTTCCGCCGCCGCCTGGTCGATGACTTCCTTTTGCAGTTCCAGTTCGCGGGCGTGCCCCACGAGCGGCACCATGATTTCCGGGATCACATCGCGCCCGCGTTTTTTCATTTCCGCCGCGGCTTCAAAAATCGCGCGCGACTGCATGCGCGTGATTTCCGGATATGAGATGCCCAGACGGCAGCCGCGATGACCGAGCATCGGGTTGGATTCGTTAAGCGCCTTGGACCGTTCGCGAATCCGCGCCGCAGACACGTTTATGCGCTTTGCAAGTTCTTCGTCCTGTTCGCGGGAGTGGGGCAAAAACTCGTGCAGCGGCGGGTCCAACAGCCGGATTGTTACGGGGAATCCAGCCATCACTTCGAACAGTTCAATGAAGTCCGCGCGCTGAAAGGGCAAGAGCTTTGCCAGCGCGGTTTCGCGATCGGCGACGGACTCCGCCATAATCATCTCGCGCATGGCGACAATGCGGTCTTCTCCGAAAAACATATGCTCTGTGCGGCACAGACCGATGCCATGGGCGCCGTAGAGTCGGGCTTCACGCGCATCGCGCGGCGTCTCCGCGTTGGCGCGAATATCCAGCGTGCGAAATTCTTCCGTCCACTCCATCAGCTTGAGAAACTCTTCCGCGAGGCGCGAGGGGCCGGCGAGTTTGCCGTGCAGGTGTTGATCGATCTCGCTGGGTTCGGTGGGCAGCGCGCCCAGAATGACTTCGCCGGTGCTGCCGTCGATCGAGATCGGATCGCCTTCGTTCAGAATAAGTTCCTCGCCGTTTTCCCGGTGCACGACCAGCACGTTGCGTTCTTTGTCCACGCGAATCGCGCTGCAGCCGACGACGCAGGGCTTGTTCATGCCGCGCGCGACCACCGCCGCATGCGAGGTCATGCCGCCGCGCGCGGTCAGGATGCCTTCAGCGGCTTCCATCCCGATGATGTCCTCGGGACTGGTCTCCGTGCGCACGAGTACGCTTTTTTCGCCGCGGTCGGCTCGCAGACGCGCTTTGGCGGGATCAAAAATGGCGGCGGCGCTCGCTGCGCCCGGACCGGCGTTGAGTCCTTTTGCAAGCAGCCGTCCCTGGGCGATGGCTTCGGCTTTGGCTTTGCCTGGAAACACCGGAGCGAGCAGGGCGGGAATTGAATCCGGCGGCACGCGCAAAAGCGCGGTCTTTTTGTCGATCAGGCCTTCTTCGACCATCTCGACCGCCACGCGCAGGGCGGCGAAGGACGTGCGCTTGCCGCTGCGCGTCTGCAGCATATACAGGCGCTGCTTTTCAATCGTGAATTCGATATCCTGCATGTCGCCAAAGTGGGATTCCAGGCGCGCCTGGATTTCTACAAGCTGGCGAAAGGCTTCCGGCAAATCGTGTTCGAGTTCCGCAATGGGACGGGGGGTGCGAATGCCCGCCACGACGTCTTCGCCCTGGGCGTTTAACAGATACTCGCCGTAGAATTTTCTTTCGCCGGTGGAGGGATTACGCGTGAAGGCGACGCCGGTGGCGGAGTCGTCGCCCATGTTGCCAAAGACCATGCTCTGCACGCAGACCGCAGTGCCCAGTGCGTCGGAGATGCGATTCATGCGGCGATAAAAGATCGCGCGTTCGTTATTCCAGGACCGAAATACCGCTTCGATAGCGAGCTGGAGTTGTTCGCGCACATCCTGGGGAAAGGGCCGGCCGATTTTTTCCTGCACGCGCTTGAGATAGTCCTGGGTTACGCCTTCCAGGGCGGCCGCGTCCAGATCCGTGTCGAGTTTTGCGCCCGCGCGCCGCTTGTGCGCGTCGAGGATTTCTTCGAACTCGTCGTGATCGAGATCGAGTACGACGTTGCTGAACATCTGGATAAAGCGGCGATAAGAGTCCCACACAAAACGCGCATTGCCGGTCGCGCGAATCAGAGCGGCGAGGGTGTCGCGATTCAGACCGAGGTTCAGGATGGTGTCCATCATCCCGGGCATGCTCACCGGCGCGCCGCTGCGCACGGAGACGAGCAGCGGATTTTCCGCAGACCCGAACTGCTTACCCGCCGCCCGCTCGACTTCCTTTAACGCATTCAGGGTTTCCTCGAACAAACCCTCGGGGGAACGGCCGGCGGCGCTGTAGCTGCGACAGGCCTCTGTTGTGATAATAATCCCCGGCGGCACCGGAATGCCAAGCTGCGCCATTTCCGAGAGGTTTGCGCCTTTTCCGCCGAGCGTGGCCTTGCCCAGTTCGAGTCCTTCGGCCCGACCTTCTCCAAAAAAATACACGTAGCGCGACATGAGTCCTCCGCGGATCGGGGCGACCGGATCAGCGGCGCAACGCGCGCGGCCGGCATTCCGTCCCGAAGGTGGGCGGGCGCTGCGCCGGGTGCAATCACTTTTGACAGTTCGTGTTCGCTTCCAGGCCCGGGCGGCGCCGCGGCAAAAAAATAGCGTTGTCTGCGACTTCTTTTTGACACGGCGCCAGCGACGACAACCCCTGTCAGCAGGAATCGGTTCCACCGGGAACAGGAGCGCCGCTATGATTGAAAGCAACTATTACAATGATAATCCCGACCTCCAGACGCAAGTGAGCGCCATCCTTGACTGGAGCGAAATCGTCGAGGCCTACGAACTGGGTTTCGCCGATCACGCTGAGTATAAAAAGTCCGGCGATGAGCGACTGGCCTTCGCGCCGTCGACGGTCGACGAGGCCGTGCAAAACTACAAAATGATCTTTGAATCGGTAGGCGACGTCTTTGGCGGCTACGTCTCGCAACGGTCAGCGGAAATGGACCACCAGGGCCTCAAGTATGCCAACGGTAAAGTGACCTTCCCGCCGGCCATGCTCGAGTGTTTCGACAAAACCGTAGAGGCGGGTCTTCATCCTTACAGTATGAACCGCAAATACGGCGGTCTGGGGCTGCCCGCAGTCGCTCAGTGCATCCAGATGGAAATCATGTCGCGCGCCGATGCCGCGTTTTCCATTGCCCTGGGTTGCGTGAATCTGGCGGAGACGATCGAACGCTTTGGTTCGGAGTCAATGGTTGAAACCTGGGTGCCCAAAATGGCCCAGGGCGCGGTCTGCGGCGCCATGGCGCTGACGGAGCCCAACTACGGTTCGGATCTTTCCAATATTCAAACAAAGGCCGTAAAAGGCGAAGACGGCGTATGGCGTCTAACCGGCGCGAAACGATTTATCACGCACGGCTGCGGTCTGGGCGATCGGCCCTCTGTAATCCTCACGTTGGCCCGCACCGGCACGCCGACCAGCGGCGCCAAAGGCCTGTCGTTTTTCCTGGTAAAAAGCTCGGACGTGTTTATCGCCGGCATCGAAAAGAAAATGGGCCTGCACTGTTCGCCCACCTGCGAGGTCGTTTACGACAACTCGCCCGGCGAACTGATCGGCCGGGAAAGCTTTGGCCTGATTCGCTACGCCATGGGCATGATGAACGCTGCGCGCCTTTCCATCGCCGCCCAGGCCATGGGCATTGCGACCGCCGCATACTACGAAGGCCGCAAATACGCGAGCGAACGCGCGCAGTTCGGTAAACAAATCGAAGCCATTCCGGCCGTGAAAAAAATGCTGAATCGCATGGAGCGCGAAGTAATCGCCATGCGCTGTCTGCTCTACGAGGCCGCGCGTACGGTCGACATGTACACCTGGCGCCTGCACCACATGGAGCATTCAGGCGCAGCAGATAAAGACATTAAAAACAACGAGACCATTCGCAAGTGGAACAAGCTGGCCGACTTCTTTACGCCGCTGGCGAAGTACTATACGTCGGAAATGTGCAACAGCGTCGCCTTTGACGCCCTGCAGATTCACGGCGGCTCGGGCTACACGGAAGATTACGACGTTTCGCGCATTTACCGCGACGCGCGCATTACCAACATCTACGAAGGCACCACTCAGCTGCAAATGCACGCCTGCATTGGCGGCATTACCGCCGGGATGTCGGCCACGGGCTTTTTGCGAGCCTACATCGACGAGGAAACGGCGAAGTTTAAATCCTCGCCGCAGCTTCTGCAATTGCGCGATATGTTCGAGCAGGTCGCAAACGCTTATCGCGACATCAAAGACGCCGAGTTGAAGGACACCTACGCCTTTGAAGCGGTCGAGTCCGGCGCACGGTATCTGAATACGATGCTGCTGGAGCGTTCGGCGTCGCGCCTGGAACCGGGCGCGCGCGAGGAGCGCCTCAAGCTGTCCCGCGCATACTTTGTCGATAGCCTGGCAATCATGCAGGCGAATCTGATCAAGATGCAGGAAGGCGCGGCCCTGCGCGAACCGGCTCTGGCCGGCGTGTAAGTCCCGCTGCCCGCCTGCGGCGACCGCCGCGCCGCTTTGGGCCCGCACCCCGGGCGGCCCTCCGGCGCGGACGCCCGACACGCCCCGTTTTGTCCGCCTGGCGCGGGTCAAACGGGGCGTTTTTTATTTCCCGCCGCGTCCGCCTGTGGCGCTATGGACCAATCCGCTTCGCCGGCTGTATTACGCCTATGCCGCTTTATGCACGAATAAACGCTTTCATCGATACGCTGGCCGCTTCGCCGCGGAAACTGCTGCTGTGGGTCTTTTTACCGGCCTGCGCTCTGCGTCTGTTTACGGCCCTGTTTAACATTGGCTACTTCGCCGTGGACGACTACAACCTGCTCGCGAACGCCATTCCGGTGCAGTTGAAGCTGAGTCTCACGACCTCCTTTGGCGCCCTGATTACGGTGGATCCGATTCGCTCGCCCGCGCCCCAGGCCCTGATCTACGTCCCGGCGCGCATTGCGTATGAACTGGGCGGGGTCGATCCGCTGGTGCAGGTGCGGGCCGTTTTCGTCGTAATGGGTCTGTTGTCGATGGTCAGTCTTTATTACGGCTATCGACTGTTTCGCGACCTCGGCCGGCCGCGCGAGGGCGTTATCGCTGCGATTCTGATCGGTTTTCATTTCTTCATGCCGTTTTTTTCCACGCGCTCGATGATCGAAAGCATGGCCGCGCCCTTTGTGCTGATGGCCTTGTTTTATCTGGTGCGCTACCATCAAAGCGGATCGCTCGGTGCGGTTGCGCTTTCGATGATCCTGCTCAGCATCGCAGCCATGCTGCGTTTTCAGGCTGGTGTGCTGGCCGTCATCTATCCGATCTTTTTTTATCTGCGCCGGGACTGGAAGGCGCTGTGGACCAGCGGCGCGGCCGGCGTCGCCGGTCTGATCCTGACCGGTTTGCCGGACCTGATCTACCGCGGCGTTTTTCATGGCGGGCTCATCGAGTACATCGACTACAACATAAAATATTCTTCCAATCACGGCGTTTCCACGCCGCTGACCTATGTGGCCGTCCTGCTGGGCGCGATTCTGCCGCCCGCATTTATATCGCGCTATCGCGGATTCGCATGGCGCGAAAACTTCGCGGCCCTTTCGCCAATCTGGCTGGGACTGGCGGTGTTTTTTGTCTCCCACGCGCTGGTCCCGCACAAGGAAGAACGCTTCATGGTGCCGATCCTGCCGGCCTTCCTGGCGCTGCTTGCGCCGCTGGCGGCGTTCCTGTTGCAGCGCGGCGGACGACTGCCGGTCGTATTGTTCTATTTTATCGTAAACATCGTTGTTACAATCATGCTCGCGCTCTTCACGTTTCAGAATAACATCATAGGTCTTGTGCGTTATCTGGAAGCGCATCCGAATGTTAACAAGGTCGTGGTGTTTGAACACATGATCACGCACTTTCCCTACGCGTATGCGCGCCGCAAGTCGGGCGTCGAGAGCTTTCGCGTATCTTCGCGCTACACGCCGCCGCTGGAACTGTCAAAAGACTGCGGCGAAATTCTGATTCTTCGCAAAGACTACATTGAACATGCAGGGCTGCAACTGGCCGGACTCAGTCAGGTCGCAGTTTTCCGCGCCAGCCCGCTGGAGCAGGTTTCCGTCGCGCTGAACCCGAGCGACCGACGTCGTCAATCGTATCATATTTTTGCGCCGCCTGAATGCGCGCCCATGCTCAAATAAGCCGGTAGCGGGTCGCGGTTGTGAAAAAAGCGCTCATTGTACGCTTCAGCTCAATTGGCGATATCGTCCTGACCACGCCGGTTATTCGCAGTCTCAAACGCGCCCGTCCGGAGATTGAGTTGCACTTTGCGACGCGGCGGTCTTATGCGGACGCGCTGGCCGGCAATCCGTGGCTGGACGGTCTGCGTCTCTACGACGAGGAGGGCGGACTGGACGCCTTTGTCGACACGCTGCGACCGGAGCGCTACGACAGCATCATCGATCTGCATTGCAATCCGCGATCCATGCGACTCGCCTGGAAGCTGGGCGTAAAGCGCTACGGCTTTCCCAAGCGCAACTTCGCGAAGCTGCGCATGACAGCGTTTAAGAATCGCAGTCTGGCCGTGGAGCACATTGTCGAGCGCTACGGGTTCGCGCTGCGTCCGCTCGGCGTTGGCCTGGATGCGGAGGGGCTGGAGTTTCACATTACGCCGGAGGCGCGGCGCGAAGCCCGCGCCCTGATAGCGTCCGCCCGTTTCTCGATTCGCGAAAAGCCGGTCAGCGTAACGTTGGCCGGCACGTACTTTACCAAGCGCTGGCCGACTGAGTATTTTATCGAGCTCGTGAAATCGCTTAAACAACCGGTCATTCTGCTCGGCGGAAAAAGCGAAGCCCCCGCCGCCGCGCAGATTCAGGCGGCGCTGCCGCGCCGGACGCGTTTGTTGAACGCCGTCGGTCAGGCGAGCCTGGGCGCCTCGGCCGCCCTGCTGGACGCCAGCGCAGTTGTGCTGGCGCACGATACGGGACTCATGCACATTGCCGCCGCGCTGAAGAAACCGATTGCGCTGTTGTGGGGCAATACTACGCCGCGCTTCGGCATGGGACCTTATCGCACCCGTTCCATTGAGCTGGAGGTCGAGGCTCTCGCGTGCCGACCCTGCGACAAGCTGGGGCGCAGCAGCTGTCCCGAGGGTCATTTCCGTTGCATGCGCGACATTGAACCGCCGCGCGTCCAGGCGGCCCTGGCGGAGTTAACGCGGCCGCCCGGATTGCGTTGACGCTCGTCTGAATTGGGCAAATGCGAGGCAGGTTATGGTTCCCTTAACGTGGAAAGACGTGTTCCGTTTCTGGCTGGTTTGCGGAGTCGGCATAGTACTGGCCGCGCTGGTTCTGGTCCTGAGTCGCGACGTGGCGGCGGGGCTGGAAGAAACGCTGCTGTTTACGCCGCTGGCCGCCACGATTGCAGCGATCCTTGCGCTGCTCGCCCGGCGCCTGGCGCCGCTGATTCGTCGCGTCACGCGTCCCTGGCCGGCGCTGCTCCTGCACGTTTGCGCCGGGCTGGCGAGCGGGTTATTCGCGGCGCTCGTGCTGCAGTTTTTTCAGGCTCCGTGGGCCGGCGCGTTCAGTTTCCCGCCGCTCTTGCCCTTTGTCAGCGGCGCCCTCGCTGCGTATCTGGACTTCTGGCTGCTCGCTCGAAGGACGGCGACGCCGTCCGCACGCGATCGCGCGCTGCATCTGGCCGCGCTTGTGTTCTGGACCGTGTTAGCGCCGCTGGCGCTGAACGCGGCCCTGCGCGTCATTCTACAGCCAGAAAAATTGCAGACGCTCGTGTTCGCAGCCGGAGTCGGCCCCGGACTCGGCCGGGACGAACTCGATGAGTATCCTGGCGCTGCGGAAGCGATACGCGCCGCCGGACTTTCGGGCGACATGCGCCTGATCAGCGCGGGCGCTTACGGGGAAGGGTTTGAGCGCACAGTGATTCTCTACATTGGAAAGACGCCTGAGTATGATGTGCAAATTCCATTAAAAGCGGCGCCGACGACAGTGGCGCGCGTGGACGGCGATCTGGTCGAAGTGTGGCCGCCCGATGCGCCCAATCTTCCGGAGCGCTTTCTCATTGTCCAGTCGAGCGGCGCCGACGCGGGCGCCGACCGTCTGCAATACTTTGTGGATTCGAAAGACGGCTCGCGCAAGGGCGCCAGCGTTTCGCTGGATTAAGGCGGCTCAGGCGACCTTCCTGTAAAATAAAACGGCCGCCTTCCCAGGCGGCCGCCGTATATCACCGATATGTCGGGATGACTGGATTTGAACCAGCGACCACTCGCCCCCCAGACGAGTGCGCTACCCCTGCGCTACATCCCGGAATTCGGAAGCGAACCCCCGAATCTGCTTTCGACGCGAGCGATTCCGACCGCGTCTGAGGAAAGAATTCTACGCGCGCCCGGGCGGTCAAGTGCGATCGGCCAGCAGGCCCAGGGTTTCGGGCAGGCCGAGCATCAGATTCAGATTCTGCAGGGCCTGACCCGCCGCGCCTTTGACCAGGTTATCAATGGCGGTCACAATCACTGTGGCGCGACCGGCGCTGCGTACGCCAATGTCGATGAAGTTCGTGTGCTGCACCTTAGCCAGTTCCACTTCCTCCGGCGCTGCGCGGAAGCGAACAAAAGGTTCCGCGGCTGCGGCCGATCGCAGCCGGTCTTCCACCAGGTCGGCCGGCGCGGGGCCGTCCCAGAAGAGTACGATGGTGGAGAGGATGCCGCGGTAGAGCGGCAAGAGATGCGGCGTAAAAACCAGCGGCGCGAACGGCGCGCCCAGATTATGCGCGGCGTATTCCTCGATCTCAGGCTGATGTTGGTGGCCAAGAATCTTATAGGCGCGAAAATTCTCGTGCACGCTGTTAAAAGAAAAGCCTGCGTCTTCCACGCGTCCGCCGGCGCCGGAGACGCCGGACTTAGCATCAATGACAATCGACGTCGCGCGCGCACGCAGATCACCGAGAAAGTACAGCGGCGCGATCGCTCCGGTGGGAAAACAACCTGGATTGGCGACCAGCTGCGCCTGACGCACGCGATCACGAAAAAGCTCCGGCAAGCCAAAGGCGATCTCGCTCATCAGATGAAAGGCGCTGTGTTCGAGTTTGTAGTATTTTTCAAACAGAGCGCGGTCGTGCAGACGAAAGGCGCCGCTGAGATCCACGACGCGATGACCGCGCGCGGCCAGTTCGGGAACCAGGCGCAGGGCGCTTTCATTGGGCACTGCCAGCAGACAGGGCGCGCCAGGCGGCAGAGCGGCGTCGTGCGTCTGGAAGGTTAAATTGCAGGCGCCTTCCAATTCCGGAAAACACTCATCCACCCGGCGGCCGGCGTGTTTGTCGGAGGTGACAACTCCCGCGCGTAATTCCGGATGATGGGCGAGCCAGGCGAGCAGTTCGCGTCCGGTGAGCCCGCCCGCGCCGAGGATGGCGACTTCTTGCATGATTGGATGAGCGCGGGCGCTCAGGGATTCTGGCAAGCCGATTTGATGAGATCCTGCGCCGGCGGCACGCCCTCGCTCGCAAGCAGGCGTAAATCTTCACAGCCTTGCCGCGCCTCGCCGGAATTCAGCCGATAGTAGCCTCGCAAAAATCGCGCAGCGCGATGTTGCGGATCGATTTCCACGAGGGCCTGCGCATCGCGCGCGGCCTCGGCCAGACGTCCGGCGTGGGCGGCCAGTAGTGCGCGCAAAAGCAACGCGAGGCGCGTGCGGGGCGCGCCTCTAAGCAGCGCGTTCAAATCCTGCTCTGCGGCGACGGCGTCACCCAGGTCGAAGTTTTTGATTTCCGCGCGAAAAAGCCGGGCGGGGACAAAGCCGGGGTCCAGTTCAAGGGCGCGGTCCAGGAGTTCAACGGCGCGTTCTGGAGCGAGGTAGCGTTTCTCCTGCAACGCGCGGGCGAAATAGCGCTCCGGCGAGCGAGACTCGCCCGAAGTGAGCGCCGCCAGGCTTTCAACCAGCTCCCGCAGGCGCTGGTCCGAAGCGCGGCGCGACTCCGGGGTGGCCAGCCCCAGGATCGAATCGCTGAGCGCAGCTTCGTACCCGCGCAAGATCTCGGCGATGAGACCTGCGGCGCGAACTCGGTCCGCGGGGGACAAGGACGCAGTCGCCGGCCCGGCGGCGGCAGGGCGATTTGTCTGGGCCATTGCCGGTTGCACGCCAGGGACCGCCAGGAGGCCGAAGCCTGAAACGAGCCCGAGAGCAAGCGGAAGGGCCCGCCAGACCGAAGACGTGCGGCGGGCGGATGCGCCTTCAGCCGGCGTTTGTTTCGAGAATCTCGCCGGTTTCCGGATCGATCTGCATCGATTCGTTGTCCGACTCGGTTTCCGTTTCGCTTTCATCGATGGGGCCGGTGACTCCGAAGTTCTTGCGATCTTCCGCGAAGCCGCTTTTGCGCGCCTCGTCCTGACGCCGGCGCAGCTCCTTTTCGACTTCCGCGGTAATGTCCGGGTTCTCGCGCAAGAAGGCGATCGCATTTTCGCGGCCCTGGCCGATGCGTGCGCCGTTGTAGGCGTACCAGGCGCCCGTGCGCTCGATGATGCTGTCCGCTGCGGCCAGATCCAGGATGCAGCCTTCACGATTGATGCCGCGTTCAAACAGAATATCAAACTCCGCCTGACGGAAGGGCGGGGCGACCTTGTTTTTGACAACTTTCACGCGTACCCGGTTGCCGTAGGCCTCGTCGCCTTTTTTCAGGGTTTCGATGCGGCGAATGTCCAGACGCACGGAAGCGTAGAATTTGAGGGCGTTGCCGCCGGTGGTGGTTTCCGGCGAGCCGAACATGACGCCGATTTTATGGCGAATCTGATTCACAAAGACGACTGTTGTGTTCGACTTGGAAATGGTGCCGGTGAGTTTGCGCAGGGCCTGGCTCATGAGGCGGGCGTGCAAACCCATCTGGGCGTCGCCCATGTTGCCTTCGAGTTCCGCCTTGGGCACCAGCGCGGCGACGGAGTCGACGACGATGATGTCGACGGCGTTAGAGCGCACAAGGGACTCCGTAATTTCCAGCGCCTCTTCGCCGTTATCCGGCTGGGCGACGAGCAGATTGTCCACGTCGACGCCGAGTTTACGCGCAAAGTAGGGATCGAGAGCGTGTTCCGCATCGACAAAGGCGGCGATGCCGCCGGCTTTCTGGGCGTTGGCGACGGTGGACAAACACAAGGTGGTCTTGCCGGACGATTCCGGTCCAAAAATTTCCACGACGCGCCCGCGCGGAAAACCGCCGATGCCCAGCGCGAAGTCCAATGTCAGGGCGCCGGTAGGCGTGTGACCGATTTCCTGGTGCGCTCCGGCGTCGCCGAGCTTCATAATGGCGCCCTTGCCGAACTGGCGCTCAATCTGGGCGATGGCGCCGGTGACCGCCAGCAGGCGTTCCTTAATGTCCGGCGTGGTTCTTGTTTCCCGTTTACGATCCAGAGACTCGACTTTAGCCTCTGATTTTTTGGCTCTGGCCATCAGGAGTACCTTCCTATTTGGTTTATATCCCGCGCCGGGATGTCGACCTGCCAGGCCGCGCTCCCGTCTCAAGATGCGCCATCCTACCCGATCGGTGTGACAGCGAGGGTCGAACTCTGCATCGCCCTTGCGACATAAAACCTACCGGACGAACGAAAAAAAGAACCCCACAAATGTCAAGTGGATAATGTGTGAAAAAATCAGTCCGCGGCCGCGGGGCGGGATCTGCGGCCCCACAAGGCCGCCCGGATGCGCATCCTTTCCTGGCTCAGGAGTTCGAGCAGATCGTCCATGCAAAAGATGGTCAGATAGGCCTCGTCGCCGCCCGCAAAGGGGCGATTCCGGTCCCGAAGCGCGACGGGGTCGGGGCTCAAGGCGGTCCTGGGTATAAGCGGTAGCCGAAACTCGATGGGCGGGCCCGCGCCGGAATCCAGTGCGATCACCGGCGTCCAGCGCGGATCCTCCGTATCCATGAGCACGAGATCCGCATAGCGCGCAGTACTGCGCAAATGCAACATCTCCGCCAGCAACTGCTGGCTTTGCATTTCAAGCGCCAGTCGGTCCGGCGCGTTGTACGCCCCGTGCGCAGAGGCCGTCGCGCGCCGTCGAAGTCTGAGGGCGCACTCGGTCATGCGGGCCAGGGACGCGTCGAGCGCTTCAAGCGCAGCGAGCGACGCGCGCGGCGGCGCAGCGCCGATCGGTTGTTCCGACCCTGCGCCGCGTTCGGGCAGCAGGGCGCAGCCGACCAGCAGGGCGAGCGCTCCCGGAAGCATATACATTCGCAGGACGGACGTCATCGCGGCGCGTAGGTGAGCGGCGTTTCGCCGCTGGATTCGAGCGCCTGAATTTCCCGCGCCGTCAGTTCGCCGACTTCGCGGAATCGGCGCAAATAAGCGTTCATACTGCTGCGTTCTTTCACAAGGCGTTCGAGGGCGGAGTCTACAGTGCGAATCGCGTCGTTGGCTATCTCCGGCGTGGACACGCTTAAAAGGGCGCTGTCCGCGCGTTCCAAATTTAAGGACCGGGCGCTGTTTGTGCTGATATAAATGCGTTCGCGTTCGAGCCCATTGGCTCCAACCTGGAACCACAAGGACGCCGTCCGCGACCCGCGCGCGTAGTCGCCCTGCAGCAGGCGCAGATGGTTAAATTCGGTCTGGGATGCGATGCGATCAACCTCGTCGATCAACTGACTGACCTCGACTTGCAGGTTCTGGCGATCCAGGCCGGTTAAGGCTCCGTGGGACGCTTTGACGGCGAGCTGGCGAATGCGCAGAACATGTTCCTGCATCGAGCCGAGCGCGTTATCAGCGACCGACAGCAACTGGTTGCCCGTCTTCAGATTTTCCGCCGCCTGGCGCAGGCCTTCGAGTCGCGCGCGCATACGCACGCTGACCGACAGGGTCAGGCTGTCTTCGCCCGCCGCCTGGCGCGCTGGATCGGGAGCGGACGCAGCGGGGGATTGGGCTTCCGATGGCGAACGTGATTCAGAGCGCGCCAGAAGCACGCCGGGGCGCAATCGGTCCGGCGAAGCGGCGCCGGAACCGCTGAGGGGTGAGGGCATGCTACAAGGGTCGGCGAATCCTCAGGCGCCTGGAGGGAAATTCGGCTCTGCGATGGCTCGGGCGATCAGTCGCCGCGGCCGCGCAATACGACGCCGGCATAGGTGCGCGCATACGCCGCAACGCCGATTACCAGCGCCGCCGCCACCGCCCAGGCCGACCAGTGCGCCTGCAGCAGCCAGTGATCCGTCGGATAGTGCTGGGTCAGGCGCGGCAGAAGCACGTACCAGAAAACGGATGCGGCCGTGACAAACACGCCGATCTTGCCCCACGCGTTCGGCTTGCCCTGCATGTCGCGCTTATAATAGAGAAACCAGCCGAGCCACACGCCGAAGACCTCGCGCAGGATGTACAGCGCGAGGACCGGCCAGGGAAATCCGTAGTACAGCGTCAGAACGATCAGCGAGCCCAGGGAAACAACCTTATCCGATACCGGATCCAGGTAGCGGCCCAGTTTGGTTTCTTGCTTGAGCAAGCGCGCCAGGAAGCCGTCCAGAAAGTCGGTAATGACTGCGAGGAATACGATCGCCACCAGGGGGATAAACAGATCGTCGCGCGCCGGCTCCTGTGCATAGCGGATGGAAACCCACAAAAAGGGCGGCAACAGCAACATGCGCCCGGCCGAAATGCAATTCGCCAGGTTCAGCCAGCGCTCTTCGAAGACGTCTTTTAGTTGCATGGGGACCCGAGCCGGAGTCGCGAGCGACGTCCGGGGACTACTACTGTAGATAAGCGGCGTCGGCGAGTCGGGTCAAGCATTTGGGCGGCGCGAGGCGCCTTTCCCCGACTGCCCGGGCTTTGCGGCTTTTGCGGGTTTTTTCCGGGCGGCGGTTTTCTTGCGCTCCGCTTTGGGCTTGCGCACGCTCGGCGGTTTTTCGCCGGCCAGATCCAGCAGTTCGATCAACAGGGTTTCGAGTTTACGGCGCGCCCGCTCCGGGCCCAGACGGCGCGCAAAGAGCGCGAGCAATTGACCGAGCGCCGGGTCCGCGGAGATATATTCGAGGCCGGCCAGTTCTCCGGCCGGCCCGTCGTCAACCAGCGACGCGAGCGGGACCCGATAATACCGCGCGAAGGCGACCAGGGTGCGCAGCGGAATCTCCGCCTTGCCGCGTTCCATGCGCGACATGTAACTGGGATCGATGGCGACGCGGTAGCGGTCGCGGATTTCGAGCGCGATGGTCATGTTCAGACCCTGACGCTCGCGCACGATGCGCAATCGTTCGCCAATGCGATTCAGCGCGTTGCGGTACGATTCCACTGCATCCACGCTTCGTGTAATTGCGTCGGACTGCAAGAGCTTGCCCGCGCCGCGCGCGTCGGTCGCCGGAAAAAAGTAAAGAAAACTTAACTATATTCACTTGTGTATAAATAAAAGTAATATATTTACTAAAACATATTTACGGATTTGAGCGCCGGTCTGCGCATAGTTTCCGGACGGCGGTCTCAGATGCGGGGCGCCCATTCGCCGTCGGGCAGCAGCCGAAAGCGCAGGCTGGCGCGGCGTTCGGCCGTTGCGCGCCGATCTGTGAAGCGCAGCTCCATCTCGCCGCCGATGCCGATCGTCGCTTCGCCGGCGCCCAGAAAATCAAAGCGATTGCCTGCGCCGACGGCGCGCAGCGCATATTGGGCTTTGGGGCCGTCCGTGGTGCGTGTAAAGGTCAGCGCCTCGAGGGCGGTCTCCGCCTGATCGAGCCCCGCGTCGTGCCGGATCAGATCGTAGATGCGGCCGTCGCCCAGCGTGGCGCGAGTGACATTCACGCTGAGTCGGCTGAAGGAGCGTTGCACAAGGTCGCCCGGAAATACGCCGTCGCCCGCGTAAGCGTAGCTCAGGTCGGCGTCTCCCAGGGGCGCATTGGCGCCCAGAAAGCGCGCGGAGCGCAGTCGGCTATCGCGCAAGAGCAATTTAAATTCGATTTCCTGACGCGGTATAAAGCTCAGAAAGTTTGCGGTATATTTGAACGCCAGTTCGCCTGTCTCGGACCGATTGGGTTCCAGCTCGGCTCGCACGTAGCCGCTCTGCATGGCGGCGTTAATTTTAACCGGAGCGGGCAATCGGCCTTCGAGACCGTGGCGCAGCAGCGCGAGACTCAGATTAAACTTGAGATTCTCGAGGTAGGTGCGATAGAGTCCGGTTTCGAAGAACTTATTCTGCCACAGGGGTCCCAGGTCTTCGGCCTTACGCGATTGATCGCCGCTGCCTTCGCGCAAAATGCTGTCGCCAATCCGATAGGCGAGTTCGCCCAGATCTTCATATTGCGCGCCGTCCAGGGATCCTGCGAGGCGATAGTTTTGCACCAGGGTGTACTCGGCCACCGGATCGACGAGCGGACGCACGGCAAAATCAATTTCGCCTTTCAGGCGGAGCTGGCCGCCCAGCAGCGCGCCGTTTAATTCGGCATCCAGGGGACCGCCGGGGCTCCGTGATGCGATCCGACAGCGCGATATGGTAAACTCAGGCTGCAACGTGTCGCTTTCGAGCGCGCGGGGCAGTGCGAATTTCCAATCGTCCAGCTCGAGCTGGACGTACGGGCGCGTTTCGCGTCCGGACTCCGTGCGCAGCTGAAACTTTGCGCGGCCGCTTTCCAGTCCGGCGAAGCGCGGCAGATCCGCCGTCTGGCCGAACTCGAACTCGCCTTTCATTTCGAGCGTGCGCGGGGGCGCGGGCGGCGAGTTGCGGCCGCGCGCCGGAACGCCGGCCGGCGCGCCGATATTGCGCCGCTCCAGTTCGATGGCAAAACCCGGTTGGTTTACGCGCAAAATGATGTAGCCCGACTCCGGACGCTCCGGTTCAAAGCCGCCGTTCAGGTACACGCGACCGCCGCCTTCTTCTATAGATATGAGGCGCAGGTCGGGATCGCCGAGCGCCACATTCAAATTTTCGTAAGCGCCGTCGAAATTAAAGCCGGCGCCGTCGCCGTAGGACTCAACGCTGCCGGAGCCGGCCACTTCGCCCGCCGCGACATACACGCCGCTCGCATTGGATGCGATCGCAATCGGCGCGACGGGCGATTCGGGAAACAACGCTCCCAGGAGGCGCAGGGGCAGGCCTTCGACTTCGAACAGCAGCCGTGAACGACCGTCCGCCCGCAATTCGCCGCGCCCGCGCAAACGGCCGACCAGGCTCTCCTCGCGCAGCGCGCGCAGGTCCAGCTTGAGCCGGTAGTTGTCGCCGTCCGGCGCGGCTTCCAGATTCAGACTCAACGCGTCGACCGACAGCCGTTCGCGCAAAGTCAGATCAATGTCGCTCAGATTAAAACGCAGGTCCTCGGCGACAAAGGCGAGGCGCGGCGGCAAGAGCGCGCTTGCCGCCTGGCGCGGCGCCGCGGCGGCGGGGCGGGGGGGGGGGGGGGGGGCGCCCGGGGGGGGGGGGGGGGGGGGGCGCGGCGGCCGGTGGCTTGC
>JAVHPJ010000003.1:20838-24491 GCA_036170535.1 Leptospirales bacterium
GCGGCAAGCGCGCGCTTGCCGCCGGGCGCGCCGACGCGTCGGCGATGCGGTCTTCCTGAGGCGGGGCGCCCGGGGGCTGGTTGGCGGCGGGCGGCGCAGGCGCCGGCGCGCTCCCGGCAGCGGTCGGTCGGGCGAGGCGCTGCATGAGGCGCCAGTACTCGCCAAAGCCCGGCCCCTCGCGGAAAATACGGCCGCCGCGCAGGGCCAGCGCGGTCACCGGCGGTCGGCCGCGCAGGCGCTCCCACAGGGAATAGCGCAGCACCAGGCTCTCCGCCTGCGCGAGATACACGCGTTCCTGACCTGCGTTCTCTTGATAAAATTTCGTTCCGTTGAAAACCAGGCCGCGGAAGATGTCGAAGTGCACGCCCTGAATGGTGACGTACAGACCGGTGCGTTCGTGGAAGACGCGGGCGAAGCCGGCGCGCAGGGCGCGGAAGTCCAGTTCGGAGGCGATGAAGCTTTCGAGGATCCAGGGCGCGGGCAAAAGCGCGGCCGCTGAGGCCCCGACAAGAATGAGCCGAATCACGCCGCTACGAAGTTTCGCGCGCACTGGTTGCATCGATTTATGCACTCGGACGCGGGTCAAGTCAATTGTCACCTGCGGAATTCTTGCGCTGCTGGCCTGGCTTCCCGCAGCGCTTGCCGCGCACTGGAAAGTTCCGGGCGCAGCGCGCGATTGGCGCCAGCTCGATACGCAGCATTTCCGCATACACTATCCGCTCGGATATGCGGCCCTGGCCCAACGCGCGGCCCTGTATGCGGAAGAAGCGCACGTGCGGTACCGGCGCGTGTTGGGTTTCCGGCCGACGCGCGTGATCCCCGTTTTTATTTTTGCATCCAACCAGGATTTCAGCGCGGGCAACATAACGCCCGGCCTGCTTGACGAAGGCGTCGGCGGCTTTACGGACTTTTATCGCGGGCGCGTCGTGGTTCCTTTTAACGGCGACGAGGCCGCGTTGCGTCACGTGCTCGCGCATGAGATTGTGCACGCCTTTCAGTTTCAGATTCTGCCCGGACCGGGCTACGGGCGCTATCCGCTCTGGATTATGGAAGGTCTGAGCGAGTATCTGGCGCTGGGCTGGGACGCCTCCGCCGAAGCCTACGCGCGCGACCTTGTGTTGCATGAGCGCATGCCCTCGCTGTTGCAATTGCAGCGCGGCGAGGTCGCGAGCAGCTACGCATATTATAAAGGCGGCCAGGCCGCGATGATGTTTCTGGCGGAAACGTATGGCGAAGAGCGGCTGGGTTATTTTCTGCGCGAGTTGGGCGCCCTGGACGACGTCGAGGCCGCCGTGTCGTCGAGCTTTGGCCGGAGTCTGGCGGATCTGGACGTGGAGTTCCGGCGCTTTATGCAGGCGCGTTATGCGCCGGCGCGCGCGGCCTTGCGGGAAGACCCGCGCCTGCGGCGCGCGAGCGATCGCTACGCGGAACGCTCGGGCTTTTTTCTGCGGCCGGCCCTCAGTCCGGACGGCACGCAGATCGCCTTTCTGGGGCGTTCGGGCCTATTTCCGGCGGTGATTGTTCGCCCGGCCCCCGCGAGCGACGTGGACGGGGAGCGCATGCGCGAGCGGGTGATCGAACTGCGGGCGCTGCGTTCGCTCCGCTACGAAGAGTTTCAACCCTTGACGACGCGCATCAGTTTTTCTCCGGATGGGAAGCGACTGCTCGTCGCCGGGCGCGCGTGGGGTGAGCAGGCCTTGATCGTGATTGATATGGAGCGCGCGGCGATCGTTGCGACCTATGCGCCCGACCTGGATGCGCTTCAATTTCCGATCTTCAGCCCGGACGGGACGCGCGCCCTGTTTACCGGCGTGCGCGCGGGCCAGGCGGATCTCTACACCTACGAGTTTTCCAGCGGCGCCCTGGTTCAATTAACGGACAGTCCCGAATACGAGGCCGAGGCGAGTTATGCGCGCGACGGCCGCCAGATCTATTTTGCCGCCGGCCTGGTCGCGGACGATCCGGGCCGGCAATTGTTTCGCCTGGCAAGCGACGGAGCGGCGGGCTCGCGCGTGCAACTGACCGATTTGCCCGGCGCGGTCGCCGATCCGCGGCCGGCGCGCGAGGGCGGCGTGGTTTTCAGTACCGACTTTTCCGGAGTGCGTAATGTCTATCGCCTGAACGATGCGGAAGGGCGCACCGCGCCGGCGCGCGCCGCAGAACTTATGCCGCTGACAGCCAGCGCGGTCGGCGTATTGCACGCGGAGCTGAGCCTGGCGCCGAACGATGGTGCGGAGCGTTTGCTCTTTACGGAGCGCGAAGAAGGCGCGCTGGAGATGCGTCTTTTGACTGCGGGCCTGGCCGTTGAAACATCCCCGACCGACCCGCTCCGCGTGAGCGCGGTTGCGCCGTCCGCGGAAACAACGCGGACCTTTGATCCCGCGCAGTATCGCATGCCGACGCGCGGGGTGGAACTCGAAACCTCGCTGGCCATCGAAAATCCCAACGCGCCGTACGAACCGCGGGCCGGCATCGAAGGGTTTCCGTTTATACTGATTGGCGGATCATCGGCTAACGGCGGGGAGGCGCGCTTTACCGCGCTCGCGGCGGGCAGTCTCGCCGACGATCTGGGCGACCACCGCGTGTCGGGACTGGTCGGGTATTCGAATCCGCCGCCCGAGTGGACCCTCGATGCGCGTTACGCGTATACGAAGTTTCGCACGGACTTTTTTCTGGGAGCGTATCGTCAGAAGGGCGCCTTTCCGGTTGCGTCGCTTTTTGATCTGAGTTTGAACAATCTGCTTTATAATCCCTATGCGCGCATTCTCGATCAGGACGTGTATGGATTTTATGCCGGCGCCGAACATCCCCTGGGTCGCTTTATGAGCCTGCGGCTCGCCTACGATCAGGGACGCGAAGAACGGTTTTTTCGCGGCGAAGAACCGGAAGAGCGCGAGCAGGCCGACATTTTTCGCAACTTCCAGAACGTCGCGCTGGGGCTGGCGTACAATAATCTGGTCTACAGCGCCTACGGACCGCTGGACGGTCAAAGTCTACTGGTGAGTTACACCGTTCCGATTCGGACCAGCGCAGACGACCGCGAACTCTACACGACGATTGTGGAATATCGGCTGTATCACTGGTTTGAAAATCAATCGCTTCTGGCGCTGCGCATCTTTGGCGGCGCCGCGCGCGGGGAGCACGCCTATGATTATCCCTTTCGCATTGGCGGCTACAATACCGTTCGCGGCTACGACTTCCAGGAATTTGAGGGCGTCAACGCTGCGTTTGTAAATCTGGAGTATCGCTTTGCATTAATCGAACCCTTTGGCTTCGCCGTACCGACGCACTGGTCGCCGGGCGCGCTCCGCGGCGCGCTATTTTTTGACGCGGGCGCCGCCTTTGATGAGGCGCGCAGCTTTCAGGGCTATACGAGTCAGTCGGGGACGACTCGCGATCTGCACCTGTCCTATGGCGCCGGCCTGCATTGGCCGAATTTCCTGGGTTTTGTGATTCCGGGCGCTACCATGAAGATCGAATGGGCGACGCCGTACGATCTCAAACGCAGTCTGCCGCCGAAGAAGTGGCGTGGCGCGTTTTCGATTGGATTCAATTTTTAGCCCGGATCGTTTCAGAGGCTGCCGTCCTGCTGCCGCGACGCGCAACGCTGGCCTGTTCGCACGAACATCCTTGTCCGAGCGAACAGGCGCTTC
>JAVHPJ010000004.1:0-5138 GCA_036170535.1 Leptospirales bacterium
TATGTTTCCCAGCGCAAGCCAGGCGCCGGCGCCCGCGCCTGCGGCGAATCCTGATCCGGCCGCGGCCGGCCAGACGCCCCCCGCGCGCCCGAACCTGGCGGAAATGGACCGCATTATCTTCCAATTTTATCGCGTGAACTACAGCGGCGCGCAGTACACCCGGGAGCTGCGGCGCATTATTCATCCGAATCCCAAAAACATTGCCCGGCCGGAAACCAAACCGATTGGCGCCGAGCTTGCGATGCTCGACAACAGCCAGCTTACGCTCGAACAATACGAGGAACCCTCGAATACCCGCCCGATCTGGGAAGGTTCGGACGGGGTGCCGCTGCCCGATCTCGATATACAGCCCAAACAACGCGTGGTGCTAAACGATCGCAACGATCCAGTCGACTATGGCCGCCAGATTCGCATTTTGAATCGCTATAAACGCCTGTTGCGCAAAATCGACTTTGAACTGGCGCGGCGCCTGCGCGTGGAACAGCTCGAACGCGGTCGGGTGCTGGAGCGGATTCTCGATTTCCCCACCTGATCGGCCAGATGCAAGGGGCGGCGGGTCATGCCGGCGCCGCCGCCGGTCTCATCCGGCGACTTGACTTGACGGGGGCCCCGGGCCTCCCATTCCTGTCCAATCGATCCCAAACGGGGCCGGGCTATTACTGTGCGTACGGCGCGACCGCGGCCAGCTCGCCCGGAATCGGAGACAGCGTCTTGAGAAACTACGAACTGATTACCATACTGAACCCGGCCGGCGTCGACGCGGGCCGCAAAGCCCTGCAGGAAATTTGCAGCCGCCATAATGTGAGCCTGGGCGAAGAGACCGACTGGGGCGAAAAGCGCCTGCCGCATGAGCTGGAAGACCTGACCAATGGTCGTTTCCTCCATTATACTGCGAAGGTCGATCCCACAAAGCTGAAAGAACTCAGCCATGACCTGGGACTCGACGGCGCCATCGCCCGTTTCATGATTAAGCGCGCAGGCTGAGCGAGCGTGGCGAACGATATAAACCGTGTAATGCTGATCGGGCGTCTGACGCGCGATCCCGAACTCCGCACCACGGGCGGGGGCACGGCCTACGCGCGCTTTTCGATCGCCAACAATCGGAGCTATACGGCCAACGGCGAGCGACGCGAAGAAGTTTCGTATTTCAATTGCGTCTCCTGGGGCCGTCAGGCGGAAATCATCAATCAATATTGTAAAAAAGGCAAGCAGGTCGCCATCGACGGTCGCCTGCAGCAGCGCAGCTGGGAAGACAAAGAAGGCAAAAAGCAGTCTTCCGTAGACGTCGTTGTGGATAGTCTGCAATTATTGGGCGCGCCTGGCGAGGGCGGCGGAGGCGGCGGCGAACGCGCCGCGTATTCCGGTTCGAGCGGGGGCGGGGGCGGGGGCGGTCGCGATCGCGCTCAACCGGCGAACGACTATCCGCCCGGCGACTTTGCCGAGCCGTCTTACAGCGGCGGCATGGACGACGACGATATTCCGTTTTAAGGACAGGCGCATTGCGCCGGCCGCACGAGTTTTCTTAATTGAGTTTGGAATCAGAATAACAGGGTCAAAGCCATGAAAGTCATTTTGCAGAAAGATATTCCGAGCCTGGGCGACGCTGGCGAGATTAAGGATGTTTCCCGCGGTTACGCCCGGAACTTCCTCTTGCCGCGCAAGCTGGT
This sequence comes from Leptospirales bacterium, assembly GCA_036170535.1. GTDB lineage: Bacteria > Spirochaetota > Leptospiria > Leptospirales > Leptonemataceae > SSF53. Next base: position 1,668 of record JAVHPJ010000004.1, read on the forward strand.
GGTGGTCGCGAACGCCGGCAGCTCGCGCGCTCTGGAACATCAGAAAAAACTGATCGCGCGTAAGGCCGAAAAGCGCCACGCCGAGATGCAAAAGGTCGCGGCGCAAATCCAGGAGCTGAAAACCCTCGAACTGCCGGTGCGCGTAGGCGCGCGCGGCAAACTCTTCGGCTCGGTTACCACCATGCAGATTGCGCAAGCGCTGGCGGACAAAGGCTTCGCCATCGATAAGCGCAAGATCGAACTTACGGACAAAATTCGCAACCTGGGCAACTATAACGTCAAGCTGCGCCTTGCGGAAAAAGTCACCGCTTCCATGCAATTGCAGGTGGTGCAGGACGCAAACTTTGCCGTCGAAGAGGAAGAAGAATACGTTCCGCCCTCCGCCGCCGCGCCCGAAGAGGGCGAAGCGCCGGCCGCTGATGCAGCCGCCGAAGCTTCTGAAACGCCCGCTGAAGCCTGAGAGGTCTGGCGTTGAGCCAGCCTCTGCCCCACGATCTTGAAGCCGAGCGCCAGACGCTCGGCTCTTTGCTTGTACGACCGGATCTCGTAATCCAGGTCGGCGCAATTCTCGACAAAGACGACATCTACCTCGAAAGCCACCGCGCAATCTACGAGGCCATCCTCGCCCTCTACCACGAAGGCCGCAGCGACATCGAAGCGCTGCAGGTGATTCATTATCTCGAAGACCGTCAGCTGCTGGAAAAAGCCGGCGGCGCGCCGTATATTCTGCGGCTCGTGCAGGACGTGCTCGCTCCGGGCGGCAGTCCCCTGCACGCGCGCCGTCTGAAGAGCCTGGCGCTGCGCCGCTCGCTCATGGATGCGGCGAATTCGATTCTCGACGACGCGTCGCGTCCGTCCGAGGACGAAAACTCCTTTTTGCGCAGCGTCGAAGATCGGATTCTGCGCATTACAAATTCCAGTTTTTCCCAGGGCATCGTGCCGATTCGCGATCTCAAGAAAGACTTTGGAACCTTTTTGCACAATCTGATCGAAGCGAAGGGCGCCATGACCGGCTCGCCCACGCACTTTACGGAACTCGATCAATATACCAGCGGCGTGAAGGCCGGCGAACTGATCGTGCTCGCGGCGCGGCCCGGCATGGGCAAAACGACCTTCGCGCTGAATATCGCGTCCAATATCGCGACCCTGAATAATCAGCATGTATTAATTTATTCGCTTGAGATGAGCCGCATGGAATTGCTCATGCGTCTGGTCTGTTCCGAGGCGCAGTTCAATCATAGCGATCTCAAGCGCGGCAACATCGGCTCGCGCGCTCAGGACGTGTTGCGCGCCATCGATCGCGTCTGCGCGGCGCCGATTAATATCGACGACTCCGGCGATCTGGATATCTGGGACTGTATTGCGCGTACGCGCAAGTTCAAGGTGGAGCTGGATCAGAAGGGCGAGTCGCTGGGACTGATCATTGTGGATTATCTCCAGCTGATGAGCGATCCGGAAGCGCGGAAGATGGGCCGCCAGCACGAGGTTGCCGTAATTTCACGCAGTTTAAAGCAGCTTTCCAAAATGGTGGGCGCGCCGGTGCTTGCGTTGTCGCAGATGAACCGCTCGGTGGAACAACGCCGCGGCGACTTTGCGCGCCCCCAGCTTTCCGACTTGCGCGAATCCGGCGCAATTGAACAGGATGCGGACCTGGTAATGTTTATTCACCAGGGCAAAGAAGGCGAGGCCGAGTCGATTGAAGATCTGGAAAACCGCGGCACGGTCGAAATCATTCTGGCGAAACACCGCAGCGGTCCCACGGGCGCGTTCCGGCTTACGTTCCGACCGGAGATCAACCGCTTCGATAACCGCGTGCCCGCGGAATCCAACTACTGAGCGCTGCCTGCCGCTCGCTTACTCCACAATCACTTCGCATTTCACCGAGTTGGCGATCATGCAGTTTTTGTGCGCCTTTTCGTGCAGATCGCGGAGCTTTTCCGGCGTCGGCAGGTTTTCGCCATCGAACTGGATTTTCGGGCGCAGGTAAACGCGCGTGACAGCGATTTTTCCGTCCGCGTCTTTTTCTAAGATGGCGGTCGCCTCGTCCTCGTAGTGCTTCACCTTGATTTTGCTTTTAGCGGCGACGGCGAGAAAGGTCAGCATATGGCAACTGGAAAGGGACGCCGCGAGCAGTTCTTCCGGATTGGCATGTTGGGCCTCGCCCATATAGTCCGGCGCCGCCGAGGTTTCGACCGTCTGGCCGCCGTCGAAGCGAACCACGTGGCGGCGATCATAACTTTCATAGGCGAAGTCCTCGCTCGTGCGATTCCAGGTTACGCGTACTTTGTGTTCCGACATTGGATCGTCTCCATGGACGCGATACGGCGCGTCGTGGGCCGGGCGTCCCGGACAGGCTGACCGTCCGGCGAGTCCGGGTCAATCGCAACCATCCGTGTCGCACCCGCATAGTAGACTGGACTCATCAATGGTGCAGAGACCGGGTCGCAGTCTCGGACGGCGCCCGGTCGCCCGGGCCCGGCTTGCGCCGTAGCAGGCGCCTGGCAGGATGGCCGTCCCGGTCGACGGAGACTACGAGCAGAGTTATGGCGAAACGAAAAAACGCGCTACAATACGCCTGCAGTTCCTGCGGCGAAGTGTTCCCGCGCTGGTCGGGACGCTGCCCCGCGTGTGAAACCTGGAACACGCTGGAAGAAATGGACGCGCCGGCGCTCGCGTCCGCGCCGGAACGCACTGGCCCGCGCCTGGAGGCCTTGCAGCCATTGTCGGCCCTGCCGCAGGTTGCGGAGGCGCGCATCAAAACCGGCGTGCGCGATCTGGATCTGGTGCTCGGCGGCGGACTCGTGCTCGGCTCCTTTGTGTTGATCGCGGGCGAGCCGGGCATTGGCAAGTCGACGCTCTTTTTTGAAATGGCGCGCAATTTCCCCGGCGCCTTTTATTATTTCACCGGCGAGGAATCGGTGCAGCAGTCGGCCCTGCGCGCGCGGCGTCTGGGACTCAGCGGCGAGTCGCTCTTTATTTCGCGCGAGACGGATCTGGATGCGATCGTCACGCGCATACTGCGCGAGAAGCCGGCCGTCGCCGTCATCGATTCCATACAAACCGTGTCAAGTCCCGGACGCGAGTCGCCGCCGGGTTCCAGCGCACAGCTTAAATCTACGGCCATGTTTTTGCTCGAAGCGGCCAAGTCGAGCGGCACGCCGGTCGTGGTCAGCGGCCACATCACCAAAGACGGCGCGGTCGCCGGCCCGCGCTTGCTCGAGCATATGGTCGATGCGGTGTTATATTTTGAAAGCGATCGGCTCAACCAGTTTCGGATGTTGCGCGCGATCAAAAATCGTTTTGGGCCCGTCGGCGAGGCCGCGTTTTTTCAAATGAGCAATTCCGGTCTGGCGCCGATCCAATCGCCCGGCGCCGTTTCGGCCGCCGACTCCGGCCCCGGGCGCGTATGTTCGGCGATTACGGAAGGCAGCCGCGCGCTGGCCGTCGAGGTGCAGGCGCTCGTAACACGCG
>JAVHPJ010000005.1:0-5106 GCA_036170535.1 Leptospirales bacterium
CCGCGAGTAGATTCGAAAAAAGGCGCCCGGGAGTCACTGAATGAATGCCACCTTGATCTTGCGATTGTGCGCGCTGGCCGCGTTGCTTGCGCCCCTGGCGCTCATGGCGCAAGCTGCGCCGCTCGAACGCTATCTGGATACGGGCGACGGGGTTGTGGCCGATCAGAGCCTGGGTCTCGAATGGATGAAATGCGCGGCTGGCCAGGAGTTCGCCGGTCGGCTGTGCCGCGGGACCGCCCGGCCGTTTGCGTGGCAGGACGCTGTGCGCCACTGCGAGTCCTTGCGCCTGGCCGGGCGCAGTGATTGGCGCGCGCCGTCTCTGCGAGAATTGCAGACTCTGGCGGATCGCAGTCGGACCGCGCCAAGGTTGAATCTCGATCTTTTGCCCGCGCCCTATCCGTACCGATTCTGGTCGGCGGCCACGCAACCCGATGAGCGCGGCGCCGTGGGCGTTGCGTTCAACTTCATGGAGGGCGTTGCGGTTGGCGACGCGGGCGCAAATTTTGTCCGCTGCGTGCGCGGCCCTGCGCTCGCCGATCCCCCGCGCTGAGCTGCGGCTCGAACCGCAGGCCGGGCGCCCGTCTTATAAAAAAAGAATGGCTCTTTTTCCAGGCCATTTCGTCTCAATATTGCAGCGAGGGGCTGCGGGTTTGCGGCCCGCTGCCGACAACTATACCAAGAACCGTTTACTGAAAGCCGAGCACAGAGTGAATCCACGAGCGGAATCGAGGGCCTATGGACGATCGAAATCTGCACTGGCGAGACGCCTTTTCCTATCACCTTGGCGGACTCGAGACGTTTCTGCTGAGTCGCCGCGGGCGAAGCTTGAACGGCGAGACGACCGTCTATCTTGCCGGAGTTGTGGCGCGCGAAACGGATCAGGACTACCGCCGCGCCGTTTCCGTTTTTCGCATCGATCATCCCGAGGAACTGGACCTTGCGGTGCGGCGTCACGATCCCTGTCTGGGGCAGAACGCGCCGCTGGTCACCCTGTCGCGCGTTAACGCCGAGCGACTCACCTTTGAACTCGCCCTCGATCGCGGCGCGGCTGAACTCCGGCGCATGTTGCCGGGCAAATACTTCGGCATCGCCGCCTATTATTCCCATATGGCCGGCAAGCGTCAACTCGCGACACTGTTTGATTTTTTTAAGAATCATCTGGGTTTGGTGATCGATGTCATCGCCGGGTATCTGGAATGGCTCGAACGCGAGGGCTACGAACTCGACCGCTCGCCTTCGCCGGAGTTGCTGAAAAAATTCGGCGCGGAAATCAACGAATTGAATCGCCGCAAGGAATTCTGGGAAGCGGCGCGCATTAACTCGCGACGCATCAACCGCATCGCGCCCTACGAAGCGCGGCAAATGCTCGACTTTGAGCGGCCCAACTGAGCGACCGGCGGCATTTCATCCGCCGGATGGCTTTAAATCCAAACCGCGACAGCGGCCTTTTTTTTCGCTGAGGCGATCAGGGCTCCGTCAGGTCGTCCAGTTTATCGAAAGCCTGCGTCCAGCCTTGCGTCATGCCCGCGCGCATTTCCACGAAAGCCTGCACCTCTTCGCGCGAAGTCTGACCGCTCGGCTGCCAGATGACCGTCACGCGCGTTTGCGGCTGCGCGTCCTTGTCAGATTCAGTTTCTTCGGCGAACAATACGCGGGTCAGCATCCGGTCCGGCCAGACTGGAACGCGGGGATGTTTTGATAGGTTCCCATGTTCGTCACAAAAGATCTGCGTGTATTCAAGGTAATGCGGAGGTTTGATGTTTATGTAATGCATTTTTCCGAACATCGTGGTTCCGTCGCCATAAATCATCTTATAGAACGAAGACTGGCCTTCGGCGATTTGACTATCGATAAACTCCATGCGAGCGTCCGCCGGGCCGAGCCAGCGTGAAAATTGAGTCGGATCAACCCACATATTGAACAGGACGTTGATCGGAACTTCAAAACTGCGACTGATTACAAAAATGTCTTCGCTTGCAAGTTCCTGCGCGAGAAATTCCGCGAGGCGATCCCATGTTGAATAGCCGCCGGCATCCTTGATGAATTTGGCGGATTGCTCCGCGACTTCCGGCGTCGAAAAGGCCATCGTCATTTCCATTCGCGTCTGATCGCCCAGATCCGTAAATACCACCGTCACTCGAAACAGCGGCGGTCGGTCTTCATAGGCTCCGTGATCGTACACAAGCCTCTTATATTCGTCGACTTCGAAGTACTTCGTTTGATTCGGATAGTCCGTGCCGTCCGGTCCATGCATGGTATAATGCCAGTGGCCGCCGACTCTCAGATCTTTGCTGTGGGTCGTCAGTGTAAAACCCCGCGGCCCCCACCATTTTGCAGTTTGTTCGGGGTCGGTCCAGGCGTCCCAGACCGCTTCGACCGGAGCGTCGTAGACGCGAGTCAGTTTCAATTCATTCGTTCTATTCTGGCCTTTGCTTTTTGCGCGCATTGATTTTTCCCTTGCCCTTCGTATTTGCTTTCTTTGTCGCCTTTCTGGTCTTTGTTCGCGGCGAAACAGTCTTCAAGTAGGCCTCCAGACGATCAAAACTCTCTTCCCAGAAGACGCGGTATTGTTGCATCCAGTCGGCCACGTCCCGGAACGGTTCGCTGCTGATCTTGCAATACCGATATTGGGCGTTGACGGACTTGGTGACAAAGCCGGCTTTTTCCAGGACCTTTATGTGATTCGTAACCGCCGGCAGACTCATTTGATGGAGGAACGGCTCGGCCAGGTCCGATACGTTGGCTTCGCCCCGCGAAAGTCGGCTTAACATCGCTCTGCGCGTCGGGTCGGCGAGCGCAGCAAAGGCCTGGCTGAGTGTATCCTGCATATTCCGGTCGCCCGGTTAATTAATACCGGTGTTAATTAACCAACTACTTAATTAAGCAATCGGTTATATGCGGGGCTTGCAATGGCAAGCAAATTTTTTTGGACGCGTCAGGGGCGGTCTGTCCCTCGCGCGATTCGGAGTTTTTGTCGCTACCAGGCGGTTGCGGAGTTTGTCAGAGCCGTTCGGAGCAATCCTCTGGAAGCGCTGGATGGAGCGCACGGCGCCCTGCGAAACGCGCCATTGGCTGGACTTCGAGCGGCCGAACTGAGCGACTGGCGCCGGATTCTATCCGTGGAAAGACTCGCAGCCATGAATTTTAAGGATCACTTTTCAGTTCAAGCTCAGGATTATGCCCTGTTTCGCCCGGATTATCCGCCGGAGCTTTTTGCCAACCTGGCCGCCGCGCTGCCTGCGGATCGGCGCAATCTCGCCTGGGATTGCGCGACCGGCAATGGCCAGGCGGCCGCGGGGCTCGCGCCGTATTTCGAGCGCGTCATCGCGAGCGACGCCAGCGCGAAGCAAATCCAGAGCGCGCGATCGTTGCCGAATGTCGTATTTCAGGTCTTTCCGGCGGAGGCGCCGCTCATTGCGGACGGCAGCGCGGACCTGATCACCGTAGCTCAGGCGCTGCACTGGTTTGACCTGGACAGATTTTATGCGGCCGTGCGACGCGCAGCGCGTCCGGGAGCGTTGCTGGCGGTTTGGGGCTACGGCGCGCACAGGGCCGGCGCTGATCTCGACGCGCTGCTTGACCGCTTTTATCACGACATCGTCGGGCCGTACTGGCCTCCGGAACGAGCGCATATCGATAGCGCGTACGCGAGTTTGGACTTTCCTTTTCCGAGCGTGCCGGTGTCGGCGCCGCCCCTGGAACGGGCCATGAATCTGCCGCAGTTTCTGGGATACCTGGGCACCTGGTCGGCGGTGCAGCGGTACATGCAAGAACGCAGGCGCGATCCGCGCGACGAGATTGCAGGCGAACTTGCGGGTCTCTGGGGCGCTCCGACGCAAGAACGCAATGTAGTCTGGCGTTTTTTTATGCGCGTGGGACGGGTGGAGCGCTGAAGTTCGCAACATAGGCGGAATGTGAAACTGCGCCAGTAACGGCGCCGTGAACGCTCACAGGAAAAACACGCACGCGCAGCAATTTTTGATCGACCGTCCGGCGGTCGTTCGCGAGCGTCCCGCGTTCCCGGAGGACTTCGTGTTCGACATTGCAAGACTATTTGGCCTGATTAATCCGCTGCGGCTCAAGCGCGCTCTCGCCCGACTCGCGCCCGACCGGCAAGCCGCAATGCGCGATCTCTTTGCAAGCGGACATCGGCAAATGCAGGCGGCGTTTAATGGCGAAGCAGTGAAGCCGCTCGCTCATGGCGCCGGCCATCTTGCGTTAATCCATAGTCTCTTGAGCGGCGGCGTGCGTGAATTGGTCGAACTGCGCGGACGGGCGCCCTATGTGGATTCATGCGGGGACATCTGGGGCTTTGGCAAGTATCAGATGCTGGATCCCGGCTGGCTTGATTTTGTCGTCGCGTGGCTGGACATGCTTTCCGGCGCCGGCAAACTGCATCCCTTTGCGGCGCCAGCGGTTGGCAAAGGGCCGCCGCCGCGCGCGATTGCGAACCGGGCGGCGTTCGGCCTCGTCGGCGATTGGGGCACGGGCGCGTTTGCGCCGGCGCCGGCCGCTTCGCTGCAGGTGATAAACAGTCTGTCGCGCAGTTTCCGCGGCGGCCGGCCTGATTATGCCGTTCATCTGGGCGACGTTTACTACAGCGGTTCCCCGGCCCAATGTCGAAAGCATTTCTTGCCCTACTGGAAGGGCGGCGCACAGGGCGCCTTCACGCTGAACTCAAATCATGAAATGTATTCGGGTGCGCGCGGATATTTTGGGACCTTGTTGCCGGCGCTCGGTCAATCGGCCAGTTACTTCGCTCTGGAAAACGCGGACTGGATTATCGTGGCGCTGGATACGGCGTATTATGCGGACGTTGAATCCGCCTACATGAATGGACGCCTCGACGAACAACGCCAGCTGCCGTACCTGCGCGAGCTGGCCGATCGGGCGTCGGCCGGCGGTAAACGAATGGTTCTGCTCACCCATCATAATCCGGTCAGCGAAGACGGCGCCGAAACCAACGCGCTCTGGGATCAGGTGATGGGCGTCTGCCGACGCGGGGCGGGAAAAAATCCGCTCGCGCGCTGGTACTGGGGCCATGTGCACGCGGGCGTTGTCTATAAGGATCGCGAGGGCGTGGGTCTGCGTTGCGCGGGACACGGC
>JAVHPJ010000006.1:0-5024 GCA_036170535.1 Leptospirales bacterium
GAGCGCGGCGGTCGCAACGGAGCGGCCGCCGGACGCGAGAAAAACAAATCTGCGCCGGGCGCGGCCGCCGAGCCGGCGGCCGGCGGCCTCAGCCGGGACATGCGCAAGGGCTTTCAGAATCAGTTGAACCACGCAAAAAAACAACTGCGCACCGTGGAGCCCCGTCTGCGGGCGCTGGAAGCCGAGCACAAGGCGCTTCAGGAATACTTCGCCGCCGGCGGGGCGTATGTGCGCGAGAAACAAGAACGCCTGGACGCGCTGGCCGGCGAGATCGCCGCCGCGGAAAATGAGTGGCTCCAGGCGCAGAGTGATATTGAAGAACTCGAACGCCGGCTTTCCGCAGCGGCCGGCTGAACGCAACGGCGACATGGCGCGGGGCCGCCGCGCGGGTCGCAGTGCGGCGCGCATTTTTTTGGAAGCGGGGCCCCCGGAAAATCGCCATTATCGGATTGACAACTCCCAGGAAAGCCGGAAAATCCGGTCAGCCAAAAGGAGGTGATCCGAATGCATGATAGTTCCTTATGTAGCTTACATTCGACCGGTGAGGTGACTGAGCGGTAAGCTCCCTCCGTTTCTCGCAGATAAGCGCGGTAGCTTACTGCAATACCTATCAGACCACCGGCCCGCATAGCCCCGTGAGCTGGTCACTCAACCGGGCGCGGAAATCTTCCGTGCAGCCGCTATGCCGGGTCTCCTCCATAAAACTCGATTTCGCTCGCGCGGCTGCGCGACGCCCTGAATTTCGACTTCCGCCAAACTCATAGTATTTCTTTATTTATAGTTTTGAACGCGAGCCCGGCTGAAAGGGATTGCTGCGCGCTTTGCTGCATTTCAGGCTCCCCCGGGAGAGCGCCATGCAGCCCATCCACCTCATGCATCTCATCCGTTTCGCCGCGCTGATCCTGTGCGCGTGTTGTGCTACCGCCAGCTGTCGCAACGAGGAGTCGCAGATTGTCACTTTGCGCGACTGGGACTTTCGCACGGGGTTCCAGCGCGTCTGGACCGGCGGCGCAGACCCGAGCGGGTGGCGCAGAATCACCACGCCCCTGAATCTGAGCGCCAGCCAGCCGGAACTGGCCGACTATCGCGGCTGGATTACGCTGCGTGCGACCATTCCGGAAGATCTGAGCGCACAGTTGCGAAGCGGCCGCCCCCTGGCCCTGAACGCCGGACGCACACTGGACGTTTCCCGCTTTTATCTGAATGGCTCGCAGGTCGGCGAACTCGGGTCGGACTCGCCCTACGCTCCAGGCGCTATGCGACCCTTCTTGCGCGATCTGCCGCTCGCGGACGTGCGTAATAATTCACCGAACGTAATCACGATCGCGCTTTATACTAACGGCAAATTTCCGCTGCAACTGATGGATCCGATTCAGCTCGGGCCTTCGGACGCCGTCTACGAAGCCCAGCGAGCCAGCGAGGTCATCGCCTTTTCGCTGCTGACGATTTACTTTTTCTCCGGCAGCTACCATCTTTTGCTTTTCGCCCGTCGACCCCGCGATCGTTACAATTTTTATTTTGGCCTTGGCGCCGTGTTGCTGTCGGTCTACTGGTTTGTCGCGAATACAACGACGCGCGACCTGCTGTTTCGCGACGCCGTCGAACTGCATCGCCGGGTCGAGCATATCCTGCTGTTTCTTTTGCCGGCGCTATTCGCGGCCTTCACTACCGAGTTCTGCGGTCAAAGGCTCACGCGAGCGGTCATCGCGTACGCCGCGTTCTGCGCTCTGACGGCGGCGCTCGCCGCGTTTGCACCGCTGCCGTTGATGCGGCTCGCCCGCGACCTCTGGTTCGCATCAGCGCTGCTGATCATCGCCTACATGATCTACTACATGATTCGCTCCATTCGCGGGGGCGATCAGGAGGCCTGGTATCTGATCGTCGGCGTCATCGCGCTCGCCGCAAGCGTCGCCCATGATATGGCGGTTTCTCTGGATTACATCCATACGGCGAAGATTTCAAATTATACCTTCGTCCTGTTTGTCGGCGGTCTGGCCGGCCTTATGGCCGCACGATTTATGCGCGTAACCAACGAAGTTGAAGCGCTCAATCGCGATCTGGAAGACCGCGTAACGCAGCGCACGCACGAGCTCGCCGAAACTTTAAGCCAGGTGCGCGCCCTGAAGGATCAGCAGGACGGCGACTATTTCCTTACCTCGCTGCTTCTGCGACCGCTGGGCGGCGACTACTCCCGCAGCGAAACCTGCAGCATCGACATGTTGACCGAGCAAAAGAAGTCTTTTCGCTTTCGCGAGCGCACAGCGGAGATCGGCGGCGACCTCTCGATCGCCGACTCGATTCGACTTGGCGAGCGCGACTATACAGTCGTGTTGAACGGCGACGCGATGGGGAAATCCATGCAGGGCGCCGGCGGCGCGCTGGCGCTCGGCGCAGTGTTTCGCTCCATTGTCACGCGAACCCAAATTGCGCCGGAGGCCCGCAACGCAACGCCGGAAAACTGGCTGGAACTGACCTGGCGCGAACTCAGCGCCGTGTTTGAGTCTTTCGACGGCAGCATGCTGGTATCCGCAACGCTCGCCCTTGTCGACGACGCCGACGGAGCTTGTTATATCTTAAACGCGGAACACCCCTGGCCGGCCCTGTATCGGGCGGGTCGCGCAGAGTTTCTCGTAGGCGAAGCTTCGCTGCATAAGATCGGCGTCAAACAAGACGGCCGACCGCCGATTCTGAAACTCCGTCTGGAACCCGGCGACGCGGTTCTATTCGGCTCAGACGGCCGCGACGATCTGCAAATCGGACTGGACGACGAGGGTCGCCGTCGTCTGAACGAAGATGAGCGCGCGTTTTTGAAGCGTGTGGAGGAAGGTCGCGGACAATTATTGGAAATTCGCGCGGCTCTTGCGGCCGCCGGAGAACTCACCGATGATCTTTCGCTGGTGCGACTGGGTTATCGCGAGCGGGAATCGTCAAATGCGCGCGCAACAATAGACGATTCTCCCGGCAGTCGTGATCGCGACCCGGACCCGAACGATACAGCGCGTCAGTCGCGGGAGCTGCGCGGCTTTTTGAAACGCCGCGAAATCCACAGTGCGCTTGCCCTGGCTCGCATTATACTCGCCCGTGCAGACGGCGACGATGAGGCTTTATATCTGTGTTCCGCCGCGTTGAAGTTGGCGGGACTCCGCGCAGAGGCGATTGACGTCGGCGAACGACTCGCAGAGCGCAACGCTCGCCACATAAACAATCTGCTCAATCTCGCCGATCTCCACCGGCTGCAGGGCGAAACCCGGCGCGCGCGCGAATATCTACAAAAAGCGCGGACTCTGGACCCGGTAAATCCCGCGGTGGAGCGCCTGGGCGAGATGCTGGCAAACGGAACTCAGTAAAGCAACTTTATTGCCGGCCAGATTCGCTGAGCCGCCGCTCGCCCGCGCCTCAGCCGCCGTCGTGCGCAGCGTCAAACCGGGCCGCCCCGTCCGCCTGCGGCGCCGACTCCGTTTCCGCTTCCGCGGCCGGCGCAACCGGAATCGCCCGCTCCACTGCAATCAACGTGAAGTCGTCCTGGGCCGGAGCGTCGCCCAGGAAGCGCTCCCAGTCGCGCTCAAGATCGGCGATGATGGCGGCGGGGCCGTCGAGTCTGCGCGCCGTGGCGACGGCGATCAAACGATCATCGCCGTACATTGCATCGCGCGCGTCGTGGGCTTCGGTCAGCCCGTCTGAAAAAAACAACAACACGTCGCCCGGGCCAAAATCGCGCTCTTCCCCGGAGAACGGAATCTGGGTCGAAAGGCCGATCATAGGCCCGCTGCGCCGCAGCCGCAAGCGTTCGCCGCTACGACGTAAAAGCAACTGATCGCTGAGCCCGGCCGAACAATAACGCAGCTTGCCGTCCACCGAATCGATATCGGCGACGATGCACGGGAAGTAGATCGGCAGCGACGCGTAGCGATGCATCATCGCCGTATTTAACGCGGCGACTGCGCCCTCCGGATGTTGATGCGCGAGCTTGAGATTTTCATACTCGCTTTTGATCGTCATGGTAATGAGCGCCGCCTGTACGCCATGGCCCATGGCGTCCGCCAGAAACACGCGCAGCAGTCCGGGTTCGACCTCAAACACGTCGTAGATGTCGCCGCCGACCTCGGACATGGGTCGATACCGCGCCGCCACGCGCGCATTCTGAAATCCCTCCAGGTCCGGCGGCAACATACTGCGCTGAATTACGCGCGCCAGACCGATATCGCGTTGAATCGTGCGCAGGGCGTTTGACAGTTGATTGCGCTGCTCGATCAGTTCGCCGTTGACGCGCGAAAGTTCCGTCTCGGCGGCCTTGCGTTGCTCGACTTCTTTTTCCAGAGAACGATTCCACAACCAGAAGAGTCCGAGCACTGCGATCACCGCCAACGCGGCGAGTCCTGCTGTACGCAGCACGGTTTCCATGTTGACGCCGTATTCGTAACGCACCGGAATCCACTTCTGATAGATGGCGTTGCGCTCGGCCTCGCTCATGCTTGCGAGCGTCTTGTCAAGTATCGAGCGCAGCTCCGGCCAGTCCTTGCGCACGCCAAAGCCCATCGCCGAACGGTATTCGGTCGGCGCGGCGATTTTCAGATTGGTGAGCCCGAGCCGATAGATGTGCTGGCTCATGACGGCCAGGTTGTCGATCGACGCATCTGCGTCCCCGAGAGCGACCCGACGCAGGGCCTCCGCCATGCTGTCCGTATAAAGCAGGCGTATCTCGGGATAGTCCTGTAACAGCAAGTCGGCCGTGTAGTACTTGCGCGGCACGGACACGACCTGGCCGTTCAAATCGTTCAACGAGCCGACAAAGGGCGCGTCGGTCCGGGTTACGATGACAATCGGATAATCAATGTACGCCTGGGTGAACAGAGCGTACTCGCGACGCTCAGGCGTCTCGGCTATCACCGGCACCAGATCAATATCGCGCGACCGGATCTGCGCCATCGTTTCCGACCAGCTGAGGCCCGGCTTGGCCTCGAACACAAGCCCGGTCTTGCGTTCTACGTAGCGTAAGTAGTCCGCGGCGACGCCGCTGAAAGCGC
>JAVHPJ010000007.1:0-1154 GCA_036170535.1 Leptospirales bacterium
GGCCACCTGTATCCTGTGGGTGATCACTGAAGCCGCCTTCAAAGCGCATTAGCTACTCGACGCCAATGCCGATTTTACGGCCCTCTTCTACGGATAAAAACTCGCGATGCTCTTCCGGGTTGAGATAACGCGTGTAGGGATCTTCGGAGGCGGCGAGCAGTCCGCGGACGGCGCCTTCGAGCAGCTTCTCTTCCGGGATTTCATCGACATACAGAGTCTGCATGTAGTGCAGCAAATACTGCAGCGTTTCCTGGTGCGCCTGGCTTTGATCCGATCCCGCGCGCAGCGCCGGCGCGATCCAGACGAGGTTCAGCGCCAGACTGGCCAGCGCGACGGGTTTCCACAGGTTGCGCTTGCGCAAGGCCTCAACGCTCCGCCGCCGGCGCAGGAGACTGCGTCGCCGCGGGCGCGCGCTGCAACTTCGCGTAGAAGTCAGGGTCGCTCGCCTTTAACATTTCGAGCGCTGTGGAACAACGCACGCGATTCTGGGTGCAACTCAGTTCGAAAATTTCCAGATCGCTTTTGCCTTTGAGCTCCGGTGAAAACTCGGAGTGAAACCGCAGGGTAAGAAAGTCCTGCTTCACGCGTTCGACGTCTTCCGCGCGCGGACTTCCCGAACAGGCCCCGGCGAATGCAGCAAGCATGGCGACAAGGGCGAAGCTATAAATCCGGCGATATAAATGCAGTTTCATAGTGTGGCTGACTCCTGTCCGCCCAGCAGTCGGGCAAGTTCATAGATGGCGGTGATTTCGATCAATTCGATTCCGGGCGGCGTATCCAGCGTGGAACCGGCGGGGATCACCAGCCGCCGAAAGCCCAGCCGCGCGAGTTCCTGCGCACGATCGCCGGAGCGACTGACCGCGCGCACCTCGCCCGACAAACCGACCTCTCCGAAGAAAGCCATTCCCGAGGGAATCGGCGCTTCACGATACGAGCTGAGTATGGCGGCGCAAATCGCCAGATCCAGGGCGGGCTCGTCGGCGTTCAGACCGCCGGCCAGATTGGCGAAGATATCACATTCCGCAAGACGCACTTTTAAGAGTTTTTCCAGCACCGCCGCGAGCAGGATAACCCGCCGTGTGTCGAGTCCCTCCGCCATGCGGCGCGCCGGGCCAAAGGGCGCGCGTGTTACGAGCGCCTGCACCTCGACGGCC
>JAVHPJ010000008.1:0-1153 GCA_036170535.1 Leptospirales bacterium
TTGAATATTGGCGTGCAGAAAGAACTCAACGCGCAGGCGCTCGACTTTGCGGAAGACGCAACGGAAAGTTTCGCAAAGGCGCTGCGCAACTCCAGCCCGGACGTACAGGACGCCGAGGTGCGCATTTCGCTCGCGGCCGGGTATCTGGAAGACCTGGGCATGACGCTGAAGGAGGATGCGGAAACTTCGGCATACTGGCAAGGGCTGGCCAGCGCGCTGGGCGCGCCGCTCGGCGCGGAAGTTACGGAAGCGGATCAAACCCGTCTGCTGGAATTGGCCGCCGGACGGCTGGGCGGCGATTTTACGGAACGCTTTGATCAGACCAAACAGGCGATGCAGGAAAGCCGCGAGCGCCTGCGCTGGCGCGACGTGGAAGTCCTGCCGGATGGCCGCATCCGCGCGAAACGCCAGGTGGCGACAGGCGAGGTCCGCCTGAAAGCCGGCGGCGACGCCACGAAACAATCCGACTATGAGATCGTAACGGTAGAAGAAGAGATCTGGTTTAACGGCGTGGGCAGCGTAAAGCTCACGGACGCGGGCGAACTCTTCTCGCACGACTTTGATCTGGAAAAAGCAAACGTTGAGTTTGCAAAGGCGCAAGAGACGCTCGCCGGCATCATCGAGAAACAATACGAAGAATTTGGAAAACTCCAGGTCGCGCGCAACGATAACAACAACCGCGCGCAGAACGCCGCCCAACAGAATATCCAGAATCAAGTCCAGATCAATCAAGCGATCGCGGGCCTGATTCAGACGCTCGTCACCGGCGGATCCGCAATCGAATATCTGGAGAGTTACGCAAAGAGTCTGGTCGAAGCGGCGTTTGAAGAAATGACCGGCATCCCCGGCGGGTTTCTTACCGGCTGGATGAGCGGCATGAAGCCGCACAAGGCGCTGATGAAAGCGGTCGAAGACCGCGCCATGTCGAACCTGATGAGCGAGATCGACAAGGTCGTCGGCATTCCCGGCGCCGGCGCGTATCTCCAGGATCTGCATGGCCGCGCGATGGAGCGTAAGAAGAAGCACGAGGCCTTTCGCGGGGAGAATCTCCTCAACCCGATCAACGCAACGAGCGCCGTACTGAATCACACGCAGTTTGGCAAAAGCGTGAAGAACATGGACGTCGGCCTGATGGGCGGCATGATGATGGGCA
>JAVHPJ010000009.1:0-1153 GCA_036170535.1 Leptospirales bacterium
ATCGCGCTCGGGCGCAACAACGGCTTTTTGCATCTCTTCGCCGGCCGCAATCGTTGGAAGATCGCCTGCACGCATCCACTGGAGTTGCGCGTGCGCTATCGCCGGAGGTTCGCGCGATGAGTCTGCGTCGCCATTCGCTCGCCGCTCTGGGCGCGAACGCAATCGGGACCAAAGGGTATGGTCTTTCGCGCAATTTTGCGTTTCCGACTGTGGATCCGCCCGAACTCCCCGAGGCGCGCTACTGGTCACCGGCCGGACTGCAGGTTGCAGGCGAGTCGCACGTCGCCGGCGAATTCACGCCGGAGTTGCTCCCGCGTCCGCCGACGCCGGATCAGGGCGATCCGACGGTCAGCATCGTCGGTCAGCAGGGCAATCTGCTCTTTCGCCTGGTGCCGGGCGCGCGCGAGCCGGCGCTGCTTTCCGCACGCTGGACCGACTCGGCCACCGGCGGTTGCGGGCCAGGCGAGATCCATCTGCATCCGGATGCGCCGCTGCGCATCGAGCAATTCTCGCCGGTACGGATTGCACTCGACGGCGTCGACTTTTACCAGGGCTACGTCGCCTCCGCGCCGGAAGTCATCAAGGCGCGCGGCGATACGCTCGTCGAACGATCGTCAGCGCAGAAAGCCGGTCAGGTCTACAAGCTCGAAGGTTTTGTAAAACTGCTCGAAAAAAACTCCGCGCCGGTGGGCAGTTTTCAACCCTACGATCCCAATATTCCGTACCGGATTCCGGAACGCGAACTCTTCGCCGGCGACTTTCAGGACTACGGTCTCAGTTTTCTCGACACCGCCGAGCGCTTTGTGCAACCCCCGATCCTTGTCAGTGAATCGGAGATTGATACAGACACCGGCGTGCACCAGCTGCGCAATCTGGATCTGAGCCGCGCCGGATCGCTCGCCGACATCTTCGAGTTTCTCGCCGCCGGCGCGCGACGTTTCTGGGGCGTGGATGCGCAGGGTCGACTGTATCTCAAAGCCAATCCGCCTGGCATCCAGCGCATTCTTTTCGCCGGCCGCGACTTCACGGACTACGAAGTACGCTACGACTACAAGGTCTCCAACATCTTCGAGATCCGCCGCAAACGCGCCAGCGGTTCGGGCACGGAGCTTGCCGCCTGGGGCAAAGACGACAACTCGATTCGCCGCTGGGG
>JAVHPJ010000010.1:0-4945 GCA_036170535.1 Leptospirales bacterium
CCGGGCTATCCCGCGGCGTTGCCGCTCGGTCTCGGCGGACTTGCAGTGGTTCTCGGGGGCTGGCACGCGCTTTTGCCCATCGCCTTTCACTTTGTCCTGTTAATCGCCGCCGGCGCGCTTTTCTTCTATGTCGCGTGGTTCAAGCCCGGCGCGCGGGCCGGCTGGCGCCTGATTTACGCCAGCGCGCTATTGCCGCAGGTCTATCTGGGCGCAAGCGATCTGGCGGGAGATTTTCCCTTGAGCTTCGCCCTGCTTTCCTCCGCGGCCATTGCGGTGCGCATTCGCGAGCGTCTGGCCGACGGTTACGAGTTTGCACTCCTGGGCGCGCTGGCCGGCTACATGCTGCATTGTAAAAATGAGGGTTTTGCTCTGGCCGGCCTCGGCCTGTGCCTTGGTCTGTTCGCCGTCGGTCCTCAGTGGCGGGGACGCTGGCGCGAGTTGAGCGGCTGTGCGGCCGTCTTTGCCGGTGCGGTTGTGTTGCTGTTATTGTACAAGAGCGCAGTATTCAAACCGGAACCCATGCCCGGCGACCTTACCGAGATTCTGACTCGATTGGCGACTCCGGCGCGGTACGTGGCGCCACTCCAGGCGCTGGCGGCCTTCCATGCGCTGGCCCTGTTGGGCCTGGCGCTGCTCTGGGTAATTCGCGTGCGGCCGCGTTCCGGTTTGTGGATGCTCGCGCCTTTTGCCGGACTGCAGCTGCTCTACGTGGCCTTCTTTGCGGCGACGAGTTACGACCAGGGCTGGCATATCGCCACGGCCTACAACCGCATTAACTTCGTACTTTTCCCGGCTTTCGCCGCGCTGGCCGCCTATCTATCCGGCGACGATGCCGCGCCGACCACTTCGCGCTGAACCACATAGCGGACGCCCGGGATGCGAGCGCCGTCTTCCGCTTCGCCGTTGATCATGACGCTGATCGCGCTGCGCGCCGGCAAGCGCTGCTCGGCGATGTACTTTAAGAAGGGACCGTCGGAATGCGGGCTGTTGCCGAACGCGGCAATGGCATACACCTGGTCGGCGTTTTCCGCGGCGCGAATTTGATCGAGTAGCAAGCGAATCCGTTCAATCTTGCCGTCCGCCCAGTGAACCGGTTCAATCAAGCGATCGCTGATGACATCGTTTTCAATCTCCGTAGCGACGCCGTAGAGGCGATCCGGCGCTACGCCCAGGCTCGACGCAGCGGCCTTCACGTACAATTCGGGACTGGCGGATATTATGTAGTTGCGCACGCCGTCCGCTTCCAGGCGGCGAAAAATATCGACGGACGACTGAAAATAATACGGCGCAAAGCGCGCTTCAAATTGACCCGCCGCCAGGGCCTGAATGCGCGCGGCTGAACCGCCAGCCAGCGCCCGGGCGATAAACCCGTAGGCGATGCGGTAACCGCGGTCGCGCTCCAGTCGCAAGTACTCGCGGCGGTACCGCTCAAAGCCGGCTGCGCCGGAGTACCGCGGCGCGAGGCCGGCCTCCATTACAGACTCCTGCAGGCCTTTGTACCGATTCACGCCGCCTTCGCTCAATCCCTCCGTAATGTCGCCGTGCAGGATCGTGCCGTCAAAATCCCAGAAGGCGACAAAGACGCATTTGCCCTCCGCGCAGGGCTGGCTGCCGTTGCGCGCAAATTTGCGAATCTGCATATGCGTCTGAACTATCTCGTCCAGAATAATCTTTACATGAGACTCGCTCGATTCAAGCGGCGTCTCACAATGCGTAAAGACGCACAGGGTCAGCAGCAGAGGCGCGATGCGGCGAAGAGGTTTCATACGCGGGTTTACTTCCTGAAAAGATTTGCGCCTCGCAGGCGGCGCGGCGCGATTCTGGAGTTCAGACGTTCGGTAAATCGTTCAATTCTTCCACGTAGCCGCCGTTCAGAATCGGGAAACGGTACCACGTGCGCGGATCCAGGTTGAGATCGTCCAGGTGAAAGGCGGGCGCGTAGCGTTCACGCTTCCATTGATTCTGCGCCCAGAGTTTGAAAAAACGTCGAATGTACTGCTGCAGACTGGCATCATCCGGCGCCTCGGCCGAACCGCGCAGCGCCAGGAAAATGTCGCGCGGAGGCTTGCGATCCCGGATCGCCAGTTTTTCGATGCGGTCGAGCAGGCGATACGGCATCAGGTCCGCTTCGTCGGTCTGACCCCGGTCCTGGGGCCGCAACTCGGCGGTCGGCGCCTGCGCCGTAATCAGATTGAGCTCGGGAATCGGGCCCAACCATGGATCGCCGCTGGTCGTCATCCACGCGAGCCAGGTTTGTACAAAAGCTTTGTCGATGCCGGATATCGGCGCCAGTCCGCCGGCCGTGTCGCCGTCCATCGTGCAGTAACCGACGGCCGCCTCGCTGCGATTGCTGGTGGTCAAAAGCAAGCGGCCCTCAAGATTCGCGAGCAGCCACACGAGCGGAGCGCGGGTGCGCGCCTGGATGTTTTGCAGCGCGAGATCGTCGCGCGCCCAGTCGAGCCGACGGCCCAGCGCCTGCTCGGCGAGACCGGTATAAGCGTCGACCACGGACTGGATTTGAGCTTCGCTGTGCCGGGCGCCGACGGCTGTTGCGACGGCGGCGGCGGCCTCCCGGGTGGTCGGGCTGGAATTTTCCGTCGCCTGGTAGATTGTGGCCAGCACGCTTTCCGCGGCCATGCGCACCGCCGGGAGGAGCGCCGCGCCGTTTGCGCCCGGCGCGGTTAGAGCGCCGGCGGCTTCCAGTCGGGCGCACAAATCGGCGCGACCGAGGCGCTCCAGCGCGGCGCGCGCGCCAAGCTCGTAAAAGGCCGCCGCCAGCATACGTTGCACAAGCACCGCACAAGTTGCGGAATCCGCACCGCCCGAGAGGGAGAGCATAAAACCGCGACTTTGCGATTTACGCAGGTAGTCGAAGAGCCCGAGCGTTACCGCGCGCAGAAATTCCTCGTTGCGCGACGCGTGGGGGGCGATCATTGCCCGGGTCGACTGCTTGAACTCCGGCGCCGCTCCGGCGCGTGCAAGATCGGAAAAGCCGATGCGCCGTTCCCGCGCTTCGGCGGGCGCGGCCAGTTGCACCAGCGGATTGTCGCGCTCAGCGTCCCGGTCGCCGCCTTCACTGTCTCCCTGGCGCAGGTACGAATACACGCGCGAGCGCAGAGTGCGGTATTTTTCGATATCTACAGTCAGTCTTTGTGTGCGGCGATCGGCAAAGCTGAAGCCCGCGTCGGAAGCCAGCAGTTCACCCGCCGCGCCGACCACGCTGGAACCGTCGTAGATCATGCGTCCGGCTTCGTTGCCCATAAGATTCACCAGCGCAAACACCACGCCCAGAGAGCGCGACGATTCCAGCGCGATGCGTTCGCGGAGCGCGCGTTTTTCGAAGGCGAAGTGCGAGGCGGAGGGATTCAGCACAAGGTCCAGGCCGCGCTTGAGATGCAGAAAAGCGGGGCGTCGGGCCACCCAGGAATCTTCGCAAATCTCGATGCAAAACCGAACGCCACGGTGTTCGAACAAAAGATTTCCAAAGGGTATCGACTCGCCGTCGAGCGTGCATGCGTACTGGCGGGTTTCGCGAAACTCGGCGAACCAGCGCGGTTCGTAGTGCACTCCGTCGCCAGCCAGATTGCGTTTGGGCGTAAGTCCGCGAATTTTTCCGGAAAGCAGCGTCGCCGCGCAGTTATGGATGCGGTCATCGCGGCGGACGGGCAGACCGGCGATGACCGCCGCGCCCGGCAAGAGGTCGCCGGCATTGCGGGCCAGCAAGCGCAGGTTCGCCGCCGCGCGGCGCTGCAAGTCCTCGGAATGAAAGGCGTCCTCGCAACCGTAGCCAGTAAGGGACAACTCCGGAAATAAAACTATATCCGGTCGTTCGCCTTCGCTCAGGCGCGAAAGGTCTTCGAGCGCAGCCGTCATGCGCCGCAGATTGCCGCCGTGATCAAGCGGCGTCTGATTCACCGCAACGGTGGCCAGGCGCAGATTCAGCATACGCTTACCGGGCGAGCGCGGCTGCGCTGCGCTGCAAAAGGGATGTCAGGATGTCGCGTCCATCGGTTCCGCTGCCCGTGATCGGATCCACCGCGCGTTCCGGATGGGGCATCATGCCCAGCACCAACTGCTCGCGATCGCTGACACCCGCGATATCCGCCACCGACCCATTGGGATTTTCCTGGTACCGAAACACGATCTGCTGATTGTCTTCAAGCGCGGCCAGGCCGTCCGGATCGATCCGATAATTGCCGTCCCCGTGACTGATCGGCGCGGCGTATTCGCGTCGGCTGTCCAGCGCGGCGGCGAAGGCGTTGGCCGGATTCGCGCGAAGGCGCACGGTTTTGCAGATATGCTTCAGCGACTGATTGCGAATTAAGGCGCCCGGCAAAAGGCCCGCCTCGCACAAAATCTGAAAGCCGTTGCAGACGCCGAAAACCGGCCCGCCGCGTTTGCGATGCTCAATGAGCGAGTTCATCGCCGGCGCGAAGCGCGCAATGGCGCCGGCGCGCAGGTAGTCGCCGTAGGAGAATCCGCCCGGCACGACCAGAAGATCATAGCGCTCGTGCAGCGGCTCGGCGTGCCAGAGCAGGTCGGTCCGGGCGTGGAAAAACTCGTGCAGGACCCGCAGAATATCCCGATCGCAGTTGGAACCAGGAAAGGTAAGTACCCCGATTTTCATTTGGGCGCCGGCTCCAGCTTGAATTCGTACGTTTCAATAACCGGATTGGCCAGCAGGGTATCGCAATACAGCCGGATCTTTTCCGCCGCGCTCGTTTCTTCCGGGGCGTCCACCGTAACTTCAATGTACTTACCGATGCGTACATCGGTTGCATCGCGATGGCCCAGATTGTGCAGGGCGTGGATGACCGCCTGGCCCTGGGGATCGAGGATGGACTCTTTCAGCTTGATATAAATCCGGGCGACGTACATACAGGGGCGAACCTCGGGGCGGCCATGCGACCGCCCGCGGGGCCAGAATCGCCGGGGAAAGCATCGG
>JAVHPJ010000011.1:0-23385 GCA_036170535.1 Leptospirales bacterium
GGGGACGAAGCGCATCGTGTTGTGGGACACCCTGCTCGCGCGCCTGGACGAACGCGAAGTGCTCTTCGTGATGGGCCATGAGATGGGCCACTACGTGCTGCAGCATGTCGTCATCACGACCGCCCTGGTTTCCCTGGCGACGTTGCTGGCCTTCTTCGCCGGCGACCGCCTGGCGCGCGCATTGATGGGCCGCGCCGGCCGGCGCACGAGGATTCGTGGCCTCACGGATCCGGCGGCCCTGCCGCTTTTGCTGGTTGTCCTGGAAGCGCTGAGCCTCTTTGGTCAGCCGGCCTTACGCGCCTGGTCGCGCAGCATTGAACGCGACGCCGATCAATTCGGTCTGGAGATAACGCGCGATAATCACGCCTGCGCAACGGCGTTTTTAAAACTCAGCGAAACAAACCTGGCCAATCCGCGGCCCGGCCCGATTTTCGTTTTTTTCCGGGCCAGTCATCCGCCGCTGGCCGAACGGGTGGAATATTGTAACGACTACCGCCCCTGGGAAACCGGCGCGCCGCTGCGATTTAAGGAACACTTTCGCGCGGAATAAGGGAAAACCGAAAGCGTCGCGCGAAACTTCAAACCTGGACGGAGCGCGGGCGGCGAAACGAGCGCCACAGGGTGGAAAACACAAACGCTATGGTGGCGTACACGCGATCCAGCAAGTAGGGGCGCGTAAAGGTGCGCCAGAACCACGCCAGGCCGCGCAGCTGAAACCAATCGGGCGCCTTGCGCTCGCGGCCGGACAACACGTCAAAGGCCCCGTCAACGCCGATCACGACGCCATGCGAAAGGTACTGCCAGTTTTCGCGCATCCACAGTTCCTGCAGCGGAAAACCCATGCCGAGCAGTATAATATCCGGCGCCGACTTGCGCAGCGATTCCTTAATAAGCATTTCGCGTTCTTTAGTGAAATACCCTTCCTGACGACCGACGATGCGCACGCCGGGAAAGCTGCGCTGCAGATTAAAGAAGACGCGTTCCAGGTTTTCCATGCGCGAACCCAGAAGATAGATGGTCAGGTTGTTCTTGGACGCGGCGCGCACCAGATCCATGAGGAAGGCGATCATCGGAATGCGCTCTTTCAGTTGAAAGCCCAGCTTCTCGGCGGCCCAGCGCAAACCGGCGCCGTCCGCAAGAATGAGGCGCGCGGAATCGGAAACAAAGCCCAGCCGCTTACGCCCCCAACGCAGGCGCATGAGTTTGATGGGATCAAGAAAGAAGATATGGTGCGGGCCGTTGCGCCGTTCGATCAGGTCGAGGGTCAGGGCGATCGCCTCGTCGCGGCTGGCGTTGTCCACGGGCACGCCGAGCAGATCCTCGCGGCGCAGGTTCCGCAGGTCGATCGACTTGTATTCGAGAATGTAGTCTCGATCGTCTTTGGCTGACTCAATGGTCAAAGTTCCGCCCTCGCCAGTCATAAATAGATCAGGATATTATGTCGCGACCGGGCGTCAACCATTGTAACCGGCCGAAATTGTCAGAATTTGTTGCAATTCCTGCTCCCGGAAGGCGCTGCCAATCACCGCGGCGACGGACCGCAAGCCGCAC
The DNA here is from genome assembly GCA_036170535.1 of Leptospirales bacterium. GTDB lineage: Bacteria > Spirochaetota > Leptospiria > Leptospirales > Leptonemataceae > SSF53. Next base: position 1,552 of record JAVHPJ010000011.1, read on the forward strand.
TCCCGCGCGGCGCCCGCCAGGGCGGCGTAGTTTTCAGCTGTTACGCCGCCAATGAATACGACGCAGGGACCCGGGGAATCCCTCCGCTCGACCGCCGCAGCCCGCAGAATTTTTTCCACGCCGTCCGCGCCCAACACCGGCTCCGTTGCGCCGCGCTTGCCGGCCCGCGAAAAACAGGGCCCCAGCGCGACATAGCTCCACGGTCCGGGCGCCGCAAGCGCCGCAGCAAACTGATCGAGATTGTGCGTGGAAAGCCCCAGGATGAACGCGGGGTCCGCGCGGCGCCGCTCCTGCAGCCGGGCCAGGCCGTCCGCCGCGCCGAGCGCCGCCACATCCCCCTGTCCCAGGTGCAGCCCGCTGAAACTCGCCGGAAAATCCAGAGCGGCGACAAAATCGTTGGCCAGCAGACGCATGGCGGGCGCTGCCGAGCGCAGGCGTGCGGCCAGTTCCAGATAGCTCCGTTCATCCAGATGTTTGGCCCGCAACTGGCAGTAGTCGAGACCGAGCGCAAGCCAGGTCTCGATGAGCGCGAGCGGCGCGACGTCGCGCGCGAGGCAGCTTTCAATGTCGAGCAGCGGATAAACGCCGCGACCGGGAAAGAACACAGGCGGCGCGCCTACCCGCCGCCGACAAAGCGAATCAGTTCGACCACATCCTCGTCCTGGAGTTCTATGCGATCCCAGGCCTCGCGGGGCGCAATTTCTCCGTTGCGTTGCGCGGCTACGAGACGCGGATCTATGCGAAAATGTTCAACCAATTCGCGCAACGTGCGCAGCTGCAGCGCGGAAAGCGCGAGGGTTTCTCCATTTACCTGCATGCGACAAACTTCGTCTGCGCGGCGACCGCGCACAAGCTCTTTCATATAGTAAAGATCTCGTGATGACGCGCACCGCCAGTTTGTGCGCCGGCTTTCGATGGTTCTTGCATAAATTGATTTACAGTTATCCCGCGGACTAAGCTGCTGACCGAGAATTCCGGCCCGACGCAATCCGCGCGGCCGGCAGAAATTCGGCAGGAGCCGCTTGTGTTTGCCATCGGAAAATCCGCGATCCTTCGTTACTTAACTCTGCTACTCCTGGGCGGCGCATTGACGCTGAGCCTGGCCCCGATCTTTGCGCAAACGCCTCCCGGCGACGCGCCAGCCGGTCAGACCACGGAACAAACCGCAAACGATACGCCCGACGAACTCGAAGAGGCGGCCGCCGGTCAGGAATCGCTCTGGGCGGTCATCGTGAAGGGCGGCTGGGTGATGATTCCGCTGGCCCTGGTGTCGACGCTGATCATCGCTTTTTCGCTCGAGCGCTTCTTCTTTTTTAAACGCAAGAATCTGGATGTCAAAGGCGCCTACGACGCCACAGTCGCGGCGCTCCGCGAGGGCGGCGTCGCCGCCGTGCAAAAAACCTTTGCGGAGGATACCCGCTTGATCGGGCAGATTCTCTCCGCCGGCCTGGGTTTTCGCGACAAGGGCGCGGATCGCGTCGATCGGGAAATCGCCAACGCCGCGCAGGCGGAGACCGGCACGCTGGAACGCGGCCTCAACCTCCTGAGCAACCTGGGCAATATGGCGCCGCTGCTGGGCTTCCTTGGAACGGTTACCGGCATGCGCAACAGCTTCCTCCAATTCGTCGTGCAGGTGGCGCCGACGGCGCAGGATCTGGCGGCCGGCGTGGAAGAAGCGCTGATCACGACTGTCGCGGGTCTGATCGTGGCCATCCCGACCTATCTGGTTTACAACCTGTTCATCTACCGCATCGATAGCTTTACCAACGAAGTCGAGCGCTGCACCCAGGCGATACTTTCGCGGATGGATTGATTCGCGCAGGCGATTCGAGAGGAGCGGTTCGGGGTGAAGCTTAAGACGAAACGCAGGGCGCTGGACGAGATTCCGCTGGCGAGCACCGCGGACATCGCGTTTCTCTTGATCGTGTTTTACCTGGCGGCGAGTTCGCTGCTGGAATTTCGCGGGGTGCAGATCCCGCTGCCCAAAAAAGATGCGCCGCCCATGCAGGTGCTGCGCGAAAATATTTTTCGCATCAACTTGAATGCAGCAGGCGACATTTCCGTGGAAAATCGGCGACGCAGCCCGGAAGAGTTGCGCGCTGATGTGCGCGAGGCTTTGAAGAAAAATTCGGAACTGGTAGTCGTGCTGCGCGCCGACGCGGCCGCCCCCGCGGAAGCCGTGACGCGCGCCGTGCATCTGTTGCAACGCGAACGCATTGTGCGCATCTCGATCGGCATGGAGGGCGGGCGATGAAGCGCATCCGCAAACGCCGGCTCTCCGACAGCATACCCGTGGCGGCCATGGGCGACGTGGCCTTTTTGTTGATGATCTTCTACATGACGACCACGCTCGTCACGGATCAAAAGCCGCGCTTTATTGAAACGCCGCGGATCGCGGAAGCCGCAAACATGCCTTCGCCCTATCCGCTGGTCATTTATCTGGACCAGACCATGGCGAACCAGGGCCGCGTGTATTTTTTCAACGAGGCGGTGCCGCTGGACGACCTGGCCGCGTTGGTGCAGGAGCGCGCCGCGTTGGCGCCGGGCGCCGTGCGCGTATATTTGAGCATTGAGCGCAACCTGCCGTACCGCAAGCTCAACGAGGTTGTGCAGGCCCTCAAAGATGCAGGCGTGCGCAATCTTGTAATCACCACCCGCCCGCCGGAGCGCGAGCCGTGAATTTCGCCCACGTCTGGATTCAGCGCATCGCCTGGCGCACGCGCAACTGGGACATTCGCGAATGGGCGCCGTTCGGCTTTGGCGTCCAGGTTGTATTGATCCTGATCTATCAACTCGGCCTGTGGCTCTGGCCTTCGGCCGCCGACGACTCCGCGCCCATTCAGGTGAATCCGGAGATGACCTTCGTCGAATTCACGGAAGTTAAAGACGTACGCGCCGCCGAAAGCCAGGATCTGTCGGATAAGATTCAGGAAGTCGACCAGCTCAAGCAGGAAGTCAACTGGGAGAACGCCGTCGACCCGGCCTTTGACTTCAGCCAGCGCTACGTCGCCCTGCTCAGCGTGCGCAAAGGGCCGGACGACTATCCGCGCGCCGCACGCAACGCAAGCCTGGGCCGCGTAACCGTCGCCGTACGGCTCTATATTGACGCTCGCGGGAAAATCCGCGACGTTCGCATCCGCAATATTCGCAGCGACGGCGACGCGCACAAGCCCTTCGAGCGCGAATTCATGGCGGCCGTGCGCAATTTGCTGTTGAACAAAACCGAGGTGCGCAGCAGACCTTACCTGGTGAACGGCGTCGCCCAGGACATTGTCTGGGACGAGACGATTACCTTCACCCTGGACCAATGAAACGCCTTCCGCTTCAACTGTTGATCGCTCTCGGCCTCTCCGGCCTGGTCGCGTGCGCGCCAGAACCGCTGTACCAACCGGCGCTTCGACCGGGCGCCTCGCCCGCGGTAAGCGCCGGCGAAAACGTCGCCCTGTTTTCACTCGCCGTACGCAGCGTCGCCGTCGCCCGCAGTCAGGGTCTGGCCTGGACAGTGCGGCTGACCGACGAGGACTATCAGAAAATTCATGCACGCCTCGCGCAAATCCTCGCCGGCGCCCTTGAGCTGCGCGTCATCCCGACGGAGAGCATTCAGAATCATTCGTTGGTGCGCGAGGGACACTTTCGCGAACGCGAGCGCTTTTATTTGAACTCCCTGCGTTTGCCGCTGATTATCGATGCAAAAGACGAGGAGCTGATGCTGCGAACAGCGCGCTCCCTGGAAGCGCGCTATTACGCGACGGCGCTCGTGGAAGTCGGCGTCTCGCGTTTCGTCCTGTTTCCTGCCCGCGTCCGCGTGCGCGTCGTCTTTCAATTGCACTCGGCGGAGTCCGGCGCGCTCTTTCGCACCAGCGTCGAACAGAGCGCGACGGCGGAGCCGTATGAAGGCGGCCTTTTGCCGATTGGCGTACTGGAGACCTACGAGCCGGTTATGCTGCAAACGGCGCGCAGCCTGGTTGATGCCAGCCTGGCAGACCTGGAAACCCGCCTGCCAACCGAGCTGCGCGTACTGCCGCCGCGCAATGCGCCTGCAGCCGATAGCGGCCGGAACGATTCGGCCAATCCCGGCGGCGATCAACCGGACGCACGCCAGGAGAGTTCGCCTGCCGCGCCTTGAGCGGACCACGGTCGTCCTTGCGGCCCTCGCCTTTCCGGCAATGGCCCTGTCCGTCAGCGCGACCCATATCCTGCTGGGCGCGACTTTCCTGGCCGCCATCCTGAGTTATTTCCTGGGCAGCCCGACGCGCGACCGCGATGCGGCGGCGCCCTCCGGGCCGGCGCGACTCTTCTTCACGGCCGGCGCCCTCTACTTCGCGTGGCTGATCAGCATTGCGCTCGCGGGCGCGTTTCGCGCAGAAAACGCAGAGGACGCGCTGGCCGCGCTCCGGCGCCTCCCGAAAAGCGAATGCGGCGATCTGCCGATGTTCTTGTTTGCATTGCTCGTATGGCGCCTGGCAAGCCGCGCCGAAAACTTCCGCATACTCGGTGCGGGCTTCGTCGCTTTGTTGGTTCTGATCGTGCTTACGGGCGATCTCGGCGCCTTCAGCGAGTTTCGCCTCTCGCGACTGGCGCGCGGGGCCGGCTTTGTCGCCAGCGCCTGGAATCGCCCGCAGCATCCCGCATTCAGCCTGGGCGATCTGCAGCTCTACCGCAGCGTGGGCATGATGAATACGCGGCTGACCTACGCCGGTCTTTTGCTGATTGCGCTGCCGCAAGTAATGGCGGGCGCGCTGTATCCGCTTAAAACCCGCTGGCGCGCGCTGTATCTGTGTCTCGCGCTCGGCGGCCTCTTCGCGTTGTACGTTAATGGCACGCGCTCCGCGTGGATCGGGTTTGCAATCGCGCTGCTGTTTGCCGGCGCCGTGTTTCTGTACGATCGGCGGCCCCTCGCACGCCTGGCGGCGTATTTGGGCGCCATGCGAACGCAGGCGCCGCTACGAACGGGCCTTGCCGCCATTGCGATTGCGCTATCTGCGCTGGCCGGCGGGCTCAAACTTGCGCCGGTCCTCGAGCGCGGGCTGTGGAAGGCGTACGACGCACAGGATCGACACACGGATTTTTATCGACCAATTTTATGGACCGGCGCCGGCGCAATCATCGCCGAACATCCCGTGATTGGCGTCGGCCCTGGCAATTTCGAGGCGGCGACTCGCGCGTGGCGGAGTCGCTATCTGCACGACCATCCGGAACTCTGGTACTTTTTTGAAAATGCGCCCGCCATGCATGCGCATAACGATCTGTTGCACATCGCTGCGACGGCGGGTTTGCCCGCGGCGGCGCTGTTTCTCTGCCTGCCTTTCGCGCTGGGGCGCGAGCTTTTTCGCCGCCGGTTAGTCGGACCGCAGCCATCCGCCGATGCGGCGTCCGCTTTTGAGCGCGGCGATTATCTCCTGTGCGCCCTGCTCGGCTTTTTTGTCGCAGGACTCGCCCAATGTTATTTTCAGGACGATGAGACGGTCGTGCTGCTCTGGGGCGCGGCCGCGCTCGCTCTCCGGGCTCAGCGCGGCGTGAAGTGAGCGTCGCGACAACTGGCGTTGGGATCAATGCTCAGGAAACGGATCTGCAGGATCTCCGGCGGGCTGCCCGCCGGCGCTGATTCGAGTCGGATGGTCGCCGGGAAAGTCGTGGACCGATATTGTCCGTCCAGTTTCGCCTGTACCACAAAATCCTGACCCGCGACGGTGTACTCTACGGACCGCAAACGCCGCGCTTCAAAGGAATACACATAGCGCTCGGTATCTTTCTGGAGTTGCACGGTCATGTCGCGGCCATTCTGGCTCAGGCGCGCAGTTTCCGAAAAGACGCCGTCCGGCAAACGCGCATACAGCAAATCCTGAAATAACGGAAAGGGCAACGCGATCGAATTGTAGCCCATGCCGCGCACCTGAAACATTTCCAGCGGAATCGTTTGCACGGGCGACTGGGGATTGCTCACGTAAACCAGGCTTTCGTTAATGACCAGACGAGACAGCGTAATGCCTATGAACGGATCCTGGAAGATCATCAGCATCTTGCGGCGCGCATTGTCTGCGCGAATCACGCCGCGCGCCTCCTGACGACGCTGTCCTGGAACCTGACTCTGCACGCTGAATGTGGCGTAATAACACGCCGGCGGCTCATACAACTTACGGATTTCCGCCAATTCCTGGCGCGCGGCCAGCGGTTGAAAATCGTCCGGACGTTCGTCGCCGCCCGTTCGGCAAGCGGCCGCGCCGACCAGCGCCGCCGCCAGTCCGATCGCGAAGCCCGCCCGCGCCAGAGCGGAGCGTCTGTGCGTTTCGTGATGTGTCATATCTGATCCCCTGCCGCTCAGCGCACTCAGCCCTCGCGGCGATCCAACCGGGGCGGCCGCGCCCCGCCGCGCAAGCGATCCAGGAGGGCGCGTTCGCTTTCGGAAAGCCGCTCGAGTACGCGGCCCCGCGCAGCGCGGCGCAGCAGCTCCGTGCGAGCGCGGTCTTCCCATTGCACGGCCCGGTCCAGGGCGCCCTGCGCTCGCTCCAGCTCCGCCAGCGCGACCAGGGCTTCCGCCGCAAACGCCCCTTCGCGCTCCAACAGTCGGACCGCCAGACTCAGATGATAACGCGCTTCGCGCGACTGATTTCTGGCCTGCAGCACGCGCCCGAGCGCATAATGGGCGCGCCCCGATAGCGGCGCGAGCGCCGCCAATCGCTCCGCCAGACCCAGGGCCCGGTCCAGATCCGCCCCGCGATCGGCCAACGCCGTTGCCAGCGCCTCGGCCGCCAGCGCCTGATCCGGATTGGCGGCGAGCGCACGTTCGAGATCCTGAACAGCTTCAGCGTCGCGGCCGAGCTCCCGGCGCGCCCCGGCGCGCAACACAAGCACCGCCGAATCCTCGCCGGCGACTTTCAGCGCCTCGCTGAGCGCGGCCTCCGCCGCCTGGGCCTTTCCCGCGCGCACAAGCCAGCGTCCGCGTTCGATAGTGGCCTTGAGGCTGTCGGGCCGCGCGCGCTGCAACTCGTCCAGCGCCGCCAGCATATCGCGACTGCGATCCGGCTGCGCTCGGGCCAGGGCCTCAACGCGCCCCAGCATGAGATCTTCCCAGGCCTCGTCGGGGCCCGAACGCGCCGCGACGGTGCGCGCCGCCTCCAGCAGGTGGTAGGCCGCCGTCTCGGGGCGGTGCAGACCCAGATATTGGGCCGCCTGCATCCGGGAGATATCGGCGGCGTCCGGAGCAATCGCGGGATGGGCTTGTTTCAATCGGACTAATTCTTCTATATAAGTGAGAGCGTCGCGGTACCGTCCGAGTTCGTACGCGAGGGCCGCCGTCTGCAGCAGCTGCGGCCCAAGCCGGGCCGGTTCGCCCTCCCTGCGCAGCGCACGCAGTATGCCGACCCACGCGACGTATTCGCGCGGGTACTCGCGAACTACCGCCTGGAGTTGCGCCAGCGCAGTGCGCGTATCGCCGCGACGCTCGGCCGCCAGGCCGCGCTCCAGCGCATTCAAGGCCGCCATGTTTTCGACGCGCCGCAAACGCCGGGGAAAATCCGCGTTGCTGCTCAGGTACGCGATGCGGACTTCCAGAGACGCAAGATAGCGGGGCTCGGCGCGTTCGCGCTTGAGGACCTCGGCCGGGTAGCGCCCCAGCACGGCCAGCTCACGCGCCGCCCGCTCAAATTCGCCCAGGCGATAGCTGTAGGTGTCCGCGTACAGATAGCGAACGTTTACCCGACCGGGGTTTAATTGCAGATACTCGCCCAACCAGTGCGCGGCGTCGCGCGGCCGGCCGGCGCGGTCGGCGATTTCCGCAAGTTTCCAGAGGGCGATCGAACGGTACTGAGGCGCGCGCGAACCAGCCCGCTCGATATGTGCGAGACTCTCCAGAAAATGCAGCTCCGCCAGGGGAAAGCGTTCGGCGGCATGGCACGCTTCCGCGAGGGCGAACTCCACGTGCACATCGCCCGGAAAACGATAGGGCAGACCGCGCAGCACGGCCAGGGCCTCGTCGCTGCGGTTCGCGCCGCCGAGCAAAGCCGCTCGCTGCAAAGCAGGCTCGCTCCAGTCGGGTCGCAGGGCCTCCGCCCGTTGCAGTTCCTCGAGGGCGTCGCCCGTATCGCCTGCAGCAGCCAGGCTCCGCGCGAGGGCCATGCGCGCGTGAGCGCCCTCGCCGCCCGCGGCGAAGTACTCACGGAAGCGTTCTGCGGCAATCGCATGTTCGCCGCGCGCGGCGGCCAGAAAGGCCGCGCGGAGCGCCGGGTCGGCGCTGGCCGGCGGCGGACGACGAGTTAGATCAATCTCGCCTTCGGTCTCTCCGTGCAGAACGGGACGGCCGGGGGCGAAGAAGCCGGTAATTGCAAGGATCAGTCCGACGAAGAAGAATCGCCGGCCGCAGGGGGCGAACACGACGGCGCGCGTCCGGGACGCGTCAGGAGCTTGCGCCTTTCTTTTTAGAGAGGAGGGCTTTGCGGCGCGCTTTAGTGCGCTCAAGGGTTTTACGGTGTTTGCGCTTGACCGCTATCGCTTTGGAAGTAGCCATACGATACAACAGTTGCGAGCGGCCTGTCAGGGCCAGTCTTTTTTGCCCGGGGCGCCCCCTCCGCATGTTACGCCTGATACTTCGACAGATATTTCGACGCAAAGCCGCCGTCAGCTTGTTGTTGCTGTTCTGGATCGTAAGCGGCTATTTCCTGTTCACCTATAGCTCGCGCATCTTCTCGGAGGTGGTAAGCTGGTTCACGGTGCTGCCGGGCCCGGGCGAACAGGACCCCGCCCGGGCGGCCGCCTATGTTGCGCGCGCCGAGGACGTCATCCGCGACGCGGGCGTGGACCTGAGCGTGATGACGCGCGCCTGCCGAGAATTCCTGCCGCGCAGCTACACCCGGACGGTCGATTCTTATCGGCCCGACTGGTTGAGTCGCATGGAGCGCTGGCGCATTTCCGGCGCGTCGTCAAGCGGCGCTCAGGACGACGCGCTCGCGGTGCCCGACGCCTACTGGCGCGCGAATCGCGAAATCACGCTGAGCGCTCTGAAGCACTTGCTCGATGCGCAGCAATACGGTTACGAGATCAGCGGTCGCGATCGCGGCGAAGCCGCTGCGCCGGAAATCCTCACGCCGGCCCTGATCGCACAATACTCCGCCGCCGTCTGCAATGACGAACTCGGCCTGATGGCCTGGGGCGACTACGTGCAGTTTCAGGAAGAGCGGGCGTGGAATGCGATTCTCGCCGCGCGCGGCGATATGGACGAGTACGACGCGGGGCCGGGTGAAAAGCGAAAACTGATTCTTGAAAAGCTGCACGGCGATCCGCGTTACCTGCGCGCCCTGCGCGAATACTCCGGCGGCGCGCCGCCCGACCCGCGCGCGCCGGGCGCATGCAAGGCGCAGGACGGACTGCGACTGGCCTGTCTGGCGCCGGCCGAAGCGAGCGCGGTCTACGCAAAGCTGATCGCTGTTGCGCCGGCTGAAGAGATCCCGCGGCTGCGCGTCAACCTGGCCCACACGCTCGTGCGCCAGGCGCAGGATGCCGCCGATCCTGAGCCCCTGCTCAGACAGGCCATCGACGAGCTGACTATCGCCGCCCTCGCACGCGAAGCGGAATCCGATGCGTACTTTGAACTTGCCCGCCTGCACCATCAGCGCGGCGAATTCGAGCCTGCGTATGACGCCCTCAAACAACTGCAGTTGTTATCCCGCCAGCCGGGATTCGACGATCGCGAGTTTCGACGGCTCGCCCGCGAAACCCTGAACGGACTGGGACGCTTCCGCGACGCGGATTGTTTTGCGGAGATGCGTGATCTTAGTCATGGCGCGCGCGAATTTTGCGCCGAATTTGTCCTCTGAGACCCCGGCTCCCGGCTCGATATCCGCTGAGAAGCAACCCGATCGCGCGCGCTCGCAACCGGAACGCGAAGCAAGCCTGCGCGCCAGCCGGGCGCAAAAAAACCCGCGCTCTGTCGAGCGCGGGCGCGCGATCGCGAGACTGACCGACTCGCTGATGCGGCTTATTGGCCGAGCCCGCCGGGCAATCCGCCAGGCAGGCCGCCCGGCGCTCCCGGGGCGCCCGGACTGAAAGACGGTCCGCCGCCGCTCGGCTGATTGGACTGGGTCGGAACGTTTTCGCAGCCGCCAGTCTTTTTGATCGACTGGTACAATTCGATGCCGTTCTCGAAGTAATCGTCTTGATTGAATTCTTCGTTCTTATCAACGGCGACCTGCTCGCGAATGCCTTCCCAGATTTCGCGTTCCACCTGACGCCACTGCTGGGCGATAATCAAACCTTCGCCGGCGCGCAAACAATCATCGAGCGCCAGTGCGCCGTAGCGCGCCGGATCCTGACGCCGCAGCGTTTCGCAGGCTTGTTGGCGATCCTGATCGGAGATCTTGATTTTTTCCCAGGCCTTTTCCTGAAGATAGAGCTGAGCCAGGGCGCTGCGATTCACGTTTTCCAGAATCTTGCGAATGATCGGTCGATCGGCGAAGCCCTCTTCACGAGCGACCGACTCGACCATCACCAGGTCGCGGAACTCGCGATAGTTCGCGCGGGGCTGCAGACGCAGCGCCATTTCAGCGACTTCCTGCGCGGGCGCAGTGGAAGGACTGCAAATGTAACGATAAATCGTGCTCTTCTGCGAAGCGCGATACCGCGTTACCAACTCGATCTGCGTGTTGTAGTGGTCCTCAAATTCGGAAGTGGTGATCGTGTGACCGCCGATCTCTTCGATGGTTTTACCTTTGTTGCAGGCGCTGAAATTCAGGGCCGAAACTGTCGCAACAAGCAACGCGACTACTTTAAATCTCATAGATGGGTTCCGTAGCTGATCCGGCAAACCGGACTGAATCAAAACCGACGGACGCGCGCAATGCGACCGGCCGTTTCGTGCGCCCAGGCTGACTCCAGGGCGGGATTGAGCAACTGATATTTAGCAGGCGCAGGCAAAAGCGCCAGCCCGGATTATTTATGAAGCTGTGAGCGTACCGAGAAAAGCCGCCTCATCGGGCGGTTTTTCCTCATTTTCCGGTGCGAGCCCCGGCTTTATTCAGGAAACACTGTGGCTACGACGCTGCGTCGGCGGCGCGCGGTTTCTGCGCGCCCGACTTCGCCGCGCCCGCTGCAATCCGACGTTTGACGGGCATCGCGGCGGCCTCCGCATCCTCGCGCTCAGCCGCACGCCGCGCGCGCTGCGGCTCCGTCAGTCGCCGCAGGGCCTCAAGCGTCCCATCCAGAGCGGATCCAACCGGCTGTAGAAACAGCGTATCAGGTTGCGCCGGGTGTACGCTTAAGCCCGGAACCGATTTCAAACACTGCACCAGGTGCGCCGGCTCGACCCGGAATAACTCGCTTACTTTTAATAGAACTTTGCCTTCGTCGGTCTGATAGACGGATTCAAATCCGGCCAGCGAGGCCAGGGCGCGGATTTGTTCGACCTGCACGAATACGGCGCCTTCCGGCGGCAGCGGACCAAAGCGATCGAGCATCTCGTTTTTGAGGCGCAAAGTCTCGTCCTCATCCTGGGCCGCTTCAAAGCGTTTGTAAAATTCGATGCGCTGGCGCGTATCCGGTATGTAACTTTCGGGTAAAAAGAAATCGGTATTAAGGTTCACGGAGGCGCGCACTTCCGCTTCCATGTGCTCGCCCTTCAGACGATGCACTGCTTCTTCGAGCAGTTTGACGTAGAGCTCGTAGCCGACGTCCATGATCGTGCCCGACTGTTCTTTGCCGAGAATATTCCCGGAGCCGCGAATTTCCAGATCGCGCATGGCGACTTTGAAGCCCGAACCCAGATCCTGATATTCCAGCAGGGTATTCAGCCGCTTCTGCGCAATTTCGGTAAGCGTGCGGCCGGCCGGATACAGAAAATACGCGTAGGCCTGTCGGCTGGAGCGTCCCACGCGACCGCGAATCTGATAAAGCTGGGAAAGGCCGAATGCCTCCGCGCGATCTACGATTAACGTGTTCACGTTCGGCATATCAATGCCGTTTTCGATGATGGCGGTGGTCACGAGCACGTCAAAGCGGCGCTCCATGAACTGTACCAGCACGTCTTCGATTTCATCCTCCATCATCTGGCCGTGCAGGACGGCCACGCGCACGTCGGGCAACACCTCCAGCAGGCGGGTCGCCGTCTGTTCGATGGTGTCGATGCGATTATGCAAATAAAAAACCTGTCCGTGGCGCGCCAGTTCGCGCGCGATCGCCTCGCGCACGATCATGTCGTTGTCTTCCAGAACATAGGTCTGTACAGGCAAACGATCATGGGGGGCGGTGGCGATTACCGAAAGATCGCGAATGCCGACCAGCGACATGTGCAACGTGCGCGGGATCGGCGTGGCGGAGAGCGCCAGCACATCCACGAGATTCTTCATCTTTTTGATGGCTTCTTTGTGGTTCACGCCAAAGCGCTGCTCTTCGTCCACCACCAGCAGCCCGAGATTTTTTGGCTTAACGTCCTTCGCGAGCAGCGCATGGGTGCCGATTACTACGTCCATTTCGCCGGCGCTGAAGGCGTCTTTGACTTGCTTGATTTCGCCGCGCGAACGAAAGCGCGAAATCCAATCGATGCTGATCGGATAATTCTTAAAACGCTCCTTGAAGTTGCGATAGTGTTGCATCGCCAGAATGGTGGTCGGCGCGATCAGCACGCATTGTTTGCCGGACATGACGCACTTAAAGGCCGCGCGAATTGCAACCTCGGTCTTGCCGTAGCCGACGTCGCCGCAGACCAGTCGATCCATCGGTTGGGGCGCTTCCATGTCGCGCTTCACCGCTTCGATGGCGAACATCTGATCCGGGGTTTCTTCGTAGGGGAACTCGGCTTCGAACTCTTCCTGCCAGGCGGTGTCCGGCGGAAAGGAAAAACCGCGTTTCGCCATGCGCACGGCATAGAGCCGGATCAGCTCCTGCGCGAACTCCTCGATGCGCTGTTCCACGCGTTCGCGAATTTTCTTGAAACTCGCGCGGCCCAGGTTGTCCAGACGCGGGCTGTCCGTGGGCGCCACATAGCGCTGCACCATCGAAATCTGATCGAGGGGCACGTAGAGTCGATCCGCGTCGGCGTATTCGAGCACGAGAAAGTCGCGTTCGCGACCGGCCGCGCGCACCTTTTCCAGCGCGACAAAGCGTCCCACGCCGTGGTTTACATGTACGACGAAGTCGCCCTCTTTCAGATCGAGAAAAGACTCGATCGGCGCCGAGCCCAGCTTCTTGAAACGACTGCGCCGGCGGTACGAGCGCCCGAAGATCTCGGAATCCGTAAATACATAGAGACCGGCCTCCGGCACGGAAAATCCGTGCCGTTGAGGCGAACGCAAAATGAAGAGCGGATTTTTTTTCGCCTTTGCGGAGCGCTCGACGGGCTCCGTCTTTTCTTCGAGCACCTTAAGATCAATTGTATCTTCGTTGCGGAAGAGTCCCGCGATACGTCGCATCTGCGCGGGATAGGGCGAGGTAACGGTAACCAACGCGCCCTGCTCGGCCAGTTCCACCAGGCTCTTGCGCACTTCGCCAATGCGGCCGCCAAAGCCCGGCGCATCCCGCACGCCGAAGGGATTGCGTTCCATGGCCGGCCGCGCGGCCGGATCGGCTTCGGGATCCGCGTCCTCGCCGTCGACGTTGGAGGATTCCTCCCGATGCGGCGCCCCGGTTGCGGGATCGCCGGCCGGCGCAGCGTCCGCAGCTTGCGCGTCGCCGCCTGCCGTTCCGCCGGGCTTGAACCACTCGTAAACCAGAACGGCCCGCTCCGTCGGAAAGGCCTGGAGCAGGGCTTCCGGCGCCGCCACGACGCGCTCATCGCGCGCTTCGCGGTACAGGGTCGCGAATTCGCGCTCAATGCGCGCGACCGCTTCGAGGGTGCGCGTGGCCGGATAGGCGATCAGGAGCGGCGGCTCAGGAAACGCGTCCAGCGGCGCGGCCGACGGAATGGCGAAGGAGAACACGTCTTCAATGCCGGGGTGGTGAAACTGCGACAGGGCGCGCCAGGCTGTATCCTCGTCGCGCGATTCGTGCGCCCAAACGGGCCGGGCCAGGTCGGCGGCAAACTCCGGCCGCGCCAGCGCCCGCACCAGGCTTTCGCTTTCCTTCGGCGTCAGCGCAATTTCTCCGGCGGGAAACACGGCGACCGATTGCACGCGTTCTCCGCCGACCTGAGACTCCGGATCAAAGAAGCGCAGGGACTCAATTTCGTCGTCAAAGTAGTCCACGCGCACCGGCGCTTCGGAGTTTACCGGGTACACGTCGAGCACGGCGCCCTTCAAACAGAACTCCCCGGGCGATTCCACGCGCTCCTCGCGGCTGTAGCCCAATTCCGCCAGGCGCCGCATCAGTTCGCGCTGCGGCAGAGCGGCGTCGGTCTTAAGAATGATCTGTAAGGCCCGCGCGCGCGCCGGAGCGGGCAAGCGTCGTACCATCGCATCGGCGGACGTGAAAACCAGCAGGCGCTCTCCGCCGGCCAGTCGAGAAAGGCTCCGAATCCGGGTGAGACCAATATCAGAGCTCAGACCGGAGTATTCATAAGGTATGCCCTCGTACCCCGGGAGATAAAGGATGCGATCCGCCGGCAAAAACAGCTCGGCCTCGGCGGCGAAGGTCTCCGCCTCCGCGTTTGACGGGGCCACGATCGCCACGCAGCGAGATTCGCCAGCCTGGGACCCGGCCTCAAATATGGCGGCGGCCAGAAAGGCAAAGGCCGGGCCCGGCGCGCCTTCGAGCGTTCCGCCAGGCGCGAGTCGCGGCAATAGCGGGCGAACGACGCGCTCCGCATAGGTCTTGAGGAGATGATTCACAAACGCACGGGAACGGGTGAATAGTGCACAACATTCCGGGGCCCGCGACCGGCAATTCCTTTTCCGCCGGCCGGTCCTGACCAAAAATTAGCGCACGGAATCCGGCGAATTCGGCGTCTCACAAATACAATTTGACACTCGCCACTCCGATGATTTAACGAAGACGCCTTGCGACGCCTACTGGCGGCGCTGCGACATAACTTGCAGGAAACACCCATGAGCCTGAAGCGCCTCCCCTTGATAATGACGAGCCTGATATGGCTCAGCCTGATTCCGCTCGCCGAGCTGAGTTCTCAGGCGCCCGCCAACGCGGACCAACCGCCGAATGTGGACCGCGAGGAATTGCGCGGACCCGCGGTGAACTTCATCAACCGCACGAACGCGCCCGCGGGCGCCGATCGTCGTCAGCAGGACGTCGCGGCGGGCCAGGGTCTGGCCGACTCGGTTGTGGGCGGAGGCGAAGCTACCGGCGCGGGCGTCACGATCCGTCGCGTTTTCGATCGCGAGAAGCCGGGACTGGGCGCAGACATTCTGGAAATCTCGCCGAACGCAGACTTCGGTCACATCAACCGGGTGCAGCGCGTTCTGACCGGTTACCTGATGAAGGCCTTTGAATATCAGCAAGGCGACGCCGAAGTGCTCGCACGCTTTATTCTATATTACAATGCGCGCAATCGCAACAACCTGAATGTTGTAAAGGAGCGCTACTCCGAAACCGTCCAGGGCGCGGTGGATCAGGCTAAACTCGGCATCGATCGCAACTGGCGCAACTGGGCCGGTCGCACGCAGATTCTTTTACCTTTGCGTAAAAGCGCCGTTCGCCCGGGCGGAGCGGATCTGAACAACCCGGAGATTGACAAAGGCACGCAGAACGTTAACCCGCAGGAAAAGCAGGAATTTAACAAAGTCACAGAAGAGCGCAAAAAAGAAGAACAGCAGAAGCTGGAAGACACCAGCAAACAACTCGAAGATCAACGCAAGAAAATTGAAGAAGAAAAGACCGCCGTTGATCAGCAGCAACAGGACGTCCAGCGCCAGCGCGAAGACACAGGCCGCCGCATTCAGGAATTAAATCGCGATCCGGTGCGCAACGCGGATGAGATCAAGCGCGAAGAAGCGAAACAAGAAGAGCTCAAAAAGCAAGAAGAACAAGTCGCTCAGAAGCAAGAAGAAATCAAGAAACAAGAAGAGCAGGTCGCTCAGAAGCAAGAAGAAGTCAAACAACAACAAGAAGAAGTCGCCGGCGGCGGCGGCGGCGAAACCAAGCCCGGCGAGACTGCAGCAAACAACACCGATGTAGCGGCGGCTGATCAGAATCAGAAACCCGCCGAGCAGAAGACGGAAGAGAAAAAGGAAGAAGTCGCCGAGAACGTCGTGGGCGAGAAAATTCTCTTTATGCGCGTTTTGCGCTTCTCGTCCGATCGCGGCCACTATATGAACGAACTGTGGTATATCGACACCGCGAAAGACGACACGTTGTATCGCAGCCCGTACACGAACATTTGCAGCCGCGAATTCGTGGTGCTGCCCAATAACGCCGGCATCCTGGTCGCGGGCTACAAAGGCGAGTCCGGCGATCACACCGGGCACAACCTCGCGCTGCTCAGCCAGGAAGATCTGACCCTGAAGAAGATCAGCGACGAGACCGTCTTCTGGAACACGCCGATGATCATCCAGGACGGCAAGCTGTACGTGATCGAAGAGTATCAAGGCCAGTTTTATCTGGCGCGATTCGGCCTCGACCTGACCTTTGAGGCGCGCAGCAGCGAAGGCGTGAGCCCCTACTCGGTCATTACCGTCTTCCGCGACAAGATCTATGTCACCGGCAAAACGCAAAACGGCGACGCGACCAACATCAAGGTCTTTGGCCGCACCGATCTGCGTCTGCAAAAGACTATTGATCCGCGTTCCACCCAGTCCGCGGACGTGCAGTGAGCGCGTCCGATTCGGCGCAGAACCCCTTTTGTCCGCCCGCCCCGGGAACTGTTCCTGCGGCGGGCGATTTTGCGCGCGCCTTCACGCAGCTGGAAGAATTTCGCGGCGCGGGCGGAAGCGCCGGCGCCATTCTGCAGAACTCAGCCGCGGGCCGGCGGTTTTTTCGCAAGCGCCTGCGCGCGTTTGAATTGAGCCGCGCTTAAGGGCTGCACGGACAGCCGCGTGTTATTGACGAGCGCGCTTTCGGCGAATATCGGATCGGCTTTGCACTCCGCCAGCGCCACGGCGCGCGGCAGCGCTTCCAGCGCCTCAACTTCCACGCACGACCAATCTTCGTTCGGCGCGGACGGATCGGGAAAGGCCGCACGCGTCACCCGCGCGAGACCCGCAATCGACTTCGCCTTGCCGGTGTGATAAACCAGACACAAGTCGCCGACCTGCATGGCGCGCAGGTTGTTACGCGCCTGGAAGTTGCGGATGCCGTCCCACACAGCGCGCTTTTCGCGCTGTAGACGTTCAAAGGGATACTCATCCGGTTCGGTTTTCAGTAGCCAGTATTTCATAATACTCCGCTGCGATGCGAAATCCGAGCGTCTGGTAACAGGCGATCGCCGCATGATTTTCCGCGTTCACATTTAAGCCGATGTGATCCGCGTCCGGTAACAGGGCCTGACACAAGCGCGCCGTAACGAGCCGCGCAAAACCCCGCTTCCGCCAGGCCGGGTCCGTAACAATGTTGCCGGGCGCCGCCGCGCGATAGCGCTGAGAATAAACATGTACGCCCGCGAAACTGACCAGCACGCCCGCGGCCCGCAGCCCGAAACACGGCCCGGCGTCGAGCATGTTATCCTCGAAACTGTGTCCCGGATAGCTGCGCTCAAAAAGCGCTCGAATTTCAGGCAAATCCCGCGCCCCGAGTTGCATCACAGCCGAGGCCTCGCATCGTTGAATCGGTTCGCGATCCACGAGTTCCATCTTGTAATGCAGACCCTGTGACTGAAGCGTCCAGCGCTGCTCAAAGGCGCGCGCGACTACGGGACTGAGGTGAGCGTAAAAACGCGACGGCAGAATCGGAGCGAGCTCTTGCGCGAGGGAATTTAAGGGGTCTGTCGCCCTGGATTCCGGCTCGGCCAGGGCCAACAAAGTCGGCAAAGCCAGTCCGCAATACAGCAAGGCGACCGCAGCCAGGTCTGCGCCGCGCCGCAATCCGAACCACTGCCCGCGGCCCCAGAAGGGATCGTCCAGATCACCCAGACAGTACAGATACAAGGCGGGGTTCCGCACGAGGAAGCGGGCCAGTTCATCGCGCTCGTGCAGGCATTCCAGCATGCAACTCAGACTGACACCGGCGCGCGCGCCCGCGGGCCTTCAAGGTATTCATAAACCAGATTGCGTTTCACCGGCGTAAAGCCGCTATCGCTTAAGAACTCGCGCGCCTTGGCCTCGGTCTTGAGACCATAACTACGCAAAACGTTTTCTTCGATTACTACCGATGACATGTCGTCCGCGCCAGAGTGCAGCGCGATGCAACCGACGCCTGAGCCCGCCGTCATCAGCGAGGTTTCGATGTGATCGACGTTGTCCAGAAAAATCCGACAAATGCCAAGAACTGTGAAGTACTCGGTAGCCGGAACATTGCGGACCTTAAACTTCTTGGTCTGCGGCTGAAAGGTCCAGGGGATAAAGGACTTAAAACCGCCCGTGCGGTCCTGGAGATCGCGAATCACTCTCAAATGTTCAATGACCTCTTCGCGCGTCTCTTCCGATCCAAACACCACGTTGGCGCTGCCGGGCAGTCCCTCTTCGTGACAGGTCTCCATGACTTCCACCCAACCCGCCACGGAAGACTTTTTGGGCGAAAGAATCCGGCGCATCCGGTCCGTGAGGATTTCCGCGCCCGCGCCGGGTACGGAATCCATGCCGGCCGCTTTGAGCTCGCGTAATACCGTGCGCAGGCTCTGGCCGCTGATTTTGACCAGGCCTTCCAGCTCGACGGGGGAAAAGGCCCGCACGTGGATCTGAGCGCCGATGCGCTCCTTTACGGCGCGAATAATCTTCAAATAGTAGTCGAAGGGCAACTGACTGTAGACGCCGCCTTGTAAGAACATCTGGTCCGCGCCGAACTCCAGGGCCTCGCGCATCTTATCGACGACCTGGTCCTCCGTCAGTACGTACCCGCGACCGCTGCCGTACTCCTCCATAAAACTGCAAAAATTACAGTCTACGTTGCAGAAGTTCGTGTAGTTCACGACGCGGAACATCGTGTAGCTCGCGTAGGCCGGATCGTTGCGCCGGTTGCGCAGCTCGCGCGCGACCGCCTGAATCCTGAGAAAATCCCCCTCGTTGTAGAGCGTGAGCGCTTCGGCCGGGCTGATGCGCTCCCCTGCCAGGGCTTTATCGAGGATATAGTCCGTAGTATGGGGCGGCAGGATGGGCATAATGCAAAAATGAGGCGGCCGGGGGCGGAGGGACAGCTTTTTTCTGGACGGTCTCCGTTGACTGTGGATGCTTGATTTTTTCAAGCGTAATACGCGATTTTTCAGGAGCCACCCGTATGTATTCGAGCGCAGACCTGTTTGCGAACCTGCTGCACCTCTCCGTGTTCGCGGCCGCCAACGTCTACTTCATCTGGGCGATTCGCCTCCGGCTGAAGTTGGTTGCGAAAGGCCAGTCTGTTGAACCCCTCGCTCCCTGGGGCGAACGCATCCGCTCTTTTCTGTTGAACGTCGTCTTTCAGTACAAGCTATTCAAACATCCGATTCGCGGCCTCATGCACGCGATGATTTTCTACGGCTTCATTGTATATTCGCTCATCCACACGACCAGCCAGATGATCGCCGGCAACCTGTGGGTGGTCCTGAAAAATTTCGGACTGGATCCGTATAAGTTTTACCTTTCCGACTTTCTCTGGCTGGGCTTTACATTCAGCGGCGCCCAGACCGCCCTCGTCTTCGCCGCCGGCGTGGCCGCCATGGGCCTGACCTTCGCGGCGATGAACGCCGTGCGGCTGGGCAAACGCAACTACTGGCGCACCAATCCCACGCTGCAGTGGATCTTTCTGGGGCTGCTGGGCGCGGAATTCGCGTTCCTCACCGCGTTGACCATCGGCTCGGGCACGGAGATTTACGAAGGCATAGTCTCGCACTTCTCGGTTTTTGTTCTGGTCGGTTTGGGTTACTTCGCCTATCGCCGCTGGATTCGGCGCGCTCCGGGACTGGACGTGCCCTCCGCACAGTCGGCCATCGTTATCACGATTATCGCTACTCTGATGATTTCGACGATGGTGGGCGCAGGCGCCCTGGCTTTTATCAGCGGCGTTTCGCATAACTGGGTCGTCGCCGCCACCCTCGCCCTGCTTAAAGCGGGCGGACTGCAAAGCGTCGCTCAGGCCGAAGCCCTGCATCACTTCAGCTGGTGGGTGCATATCGGCGCAGTTTACACCTTCATGTTCTATCTGCCGCTTTCGAAGCACTCGCACCTGCTGTTTGCGCCGATCAACTTTCTGCTCGTGCGCCAGGCGCCGCGCGGCGCCCTCCGCTTGATGGATCTGGAAAACAGCGCCGTTTATGGCGCGGGCAACGTCAGCGAACTGGGCTGGCCCAGTCTGCTCGACGGTCTGTCCTGCATCGAGTGCGGTCGCTGCACGGTTGAATGTCCGGCCAACCGCACCGGCAAACCGCTCGATCCCAAAAAGATCATGGTCGATATCAAACATGCCATGGTCGACTTTTCGGCCGACATTTTGAAATCCAATCCGGAAGAAGGCGCGGCGCCCTCGCCGGTCATCGGCGATCCGTACATAACCGACGAAGAACTCTGGAGCTGCACCAGCTGCTACGCCTGCGTGGAAGCCTGCCCCGTCGGCAACAACCAGCTCGAAGCTATTATGGAAATGCGCCGCAATCTGGTGCTCGTGGAAAGCCGCTTCCCGCCGCAATTGCAGGTCGCATTCCAGAATATGGAAAACCAGTCGAACCCGTGGGGCATGGGCGCCCACACGCGCGGCGACTGGTGTGCGGACCTGGGCGTCAAAACCCTCGCCGAAGATGCGCAGGTGGATGTGCTCTACTGGGTCGGCTGCGCGGCGTCGTTTGACGACCGCAACAAAACCGTTGCCCGCAGCTTTGTAAAAATCATGCAGCAGGCCGGCGTTAAGTTCGGCATCCTGGGAACGGAAGAAAACTGCACCGGCGACAGCGCGCGCCGCGGCGGCAACGAGTATCTCTATCAGACCCTCGCCCAGACCAATATCGAAACCATCAATCGCTACGGCGTGAAGAAGATCGTAACGGCCTGCCCGCACTGCTATAACACGCTGAAAAACGAATATCCGCAAATGGGCGGAAACTGGGACGTGCAGCACCACTCCGACTACATTGATGATCTCATCCGCGAACACAAAATCGAAATGGATGAGAGCCAGGTCGAAAAAATGTCCGAGCGGCGGGCCGTGTATCACGACTCGTGTTATCTGGGTCGCTACAACGAGATAATGGAAGAGCCGCGCGACCTTGTGCGCGCGGCGCTTGGCGTGGACATCGCGGAAGCGAAAGACCACCACCGCACCTCGCTCTGCTGCGGCGCGGGCGGCGCGCAGATGTGGATGGAAGAGGAATACGAACGCGTCAACGTCAAACGCACCGAGCAGCTGCTCGACACCGGCGCGGACACGATCGCCACCGCCTGTCCCTTCTGCAACGTGATGATCACGGACGGCGTAAAGGCGAAAGGTCTGCAGGAAAACGTGAAGGTGCTCGACGTGGCTGAAATCGTCGCCGCCTCCATGAAAGGCGGCTCCGGCGCGGTCAGCGGCGGCTGGGCGACAGCCGAGCCGGCGGCGCATCACTGATACGCGAAACACAACCGGGCGAATGGCCCGGAAGCTGGTCGTTCGCCCGACCCGGCGCAGTTCGCTGCGCCGGGTTTTTTATTTTCTGCGTAAGCGGGCCGGCTGGAGATCCGCCAAATTTCGCTTGCCGCCTGGCGCCCGGCTTAACCGGCTCCGGACATGACACCGCACCGCCGCCTTCGCCTGCTGGGATTTGCCGCCAGTCTGCTGATGCTGTTACCAGGCTTGCAGTGTTCCGAACCAGGAACCGACGAAGGCCTCAGCGCGCCGGAAGACCCGCGCTACCTCGCATTT
Organism: Leptospirales bacterium; assembly: GCA_036170535.1. Classification (GTDB taxonomy): domain Bacteria; phylum Spirochaetota; class Leptospiria; order Leptospirales; family Leptonemataceae; genus SSF53. Next base: position 23,377 of record JAVHPJ010000011.1, read on the forward strand.
TTTGAAGAA
>JAVHPJ010000012.1:0-4895 GCA_036170535.1 Leptospirales bacterium
CGCCTGGCGCTGGCGGAGTTTGCGCCCCGCCGGCGCCGCCGGCGGGCTGCGCGGCCAGGGCCGACGCCGCCCATGCGCTGGCGCAAATAAGAATGCGAAAGTGGAGCGGTAGCAGGCGCGTCATCAGGATCGGGACTCCTTGAAGTCGGGTACATGTCCGCACTGGATGCAGTGCGCGTCTGCGGGTATTTCCGACTCGCGCGACGCGTGATTCTGCGCCCCGCAGGCCGGACAGATCCAGCCCAGACGATTGCGTCGCACAGACGCGCCGTTTCGGACGGGTGCGGCGCCTCCGGCGAGGGCGTCGTCGACGCGCTTCAGCTCGTCGGCGAGCGGTTGCGCCAGCGCGGCGTATTCGTTTTCGCTGAGTTTGCCGTTTTCTTTTTCGATGCGAATGTCGCGCAGGTTATCCAGCAGCACGCGCCGGCGCAGTATCAGATCTTTACGCGCCTGTCCGCCGCTGGTGAAATAAATCAGCGGATTGGCGACGCCGCGCCACGCGGGTCGGAACAGCGCGAGCGTCAGACCGGCCAGGGTCAGACTGAACAATACGGTCAGAACAATTTCAACTACGTAGGCGGCTTCGCTCATCGGTCCAACTCATCCAGGCGTTTTTGCACATCATCGGCCGCCGCGCCTTGCGAGGTCGGCGAATCGCTGGCTCCGCTCGCGGCCGCCGGGCGACTGCGATTACGGCGATACCAGAATGCGCCCAGCCAAGCGGCGACCAGCGCGACCAGAGTAACCAACGCGATCAACGGCAAGTTTGCGGCGTGCGCTTTGATTTTGGGACCGTAGCCGCGCTCCAGTTCGTTCACAAGATCCGAGCGACCTTCTGCAGCCAGCTGTTGTACAAAAGGTTCATTGCGCACCTGCGGGCCGAATCCGCGCTCCAGTTTGTAGAGAATCTCTTCGGCGGAAGCGCCCGCGCGAATTTTTGTTTCAACAAAGCGGCGAATGGGAATGCCCCAGGGACATTCAACGTGCGGACAGGAACTTAACACAAAGTGGCAGCCGCACTGGCAGATCAAACCGTCGGAAACCGTGTTAAACACGGCGATTTCTTCCGGCAGCGTGAGATTCGTATAAACGTTCTGCGCGTGCAGGCCGTGTGCGCCGCCGTGATGACCGCCATGATGCGAGTGATCGTGCGGCGTGAGAATCGGCAGGGCGATGTAGAAGAGACCGCCGACAAGCAGGGCGCGCGGTATCCAGACAAGTAAACCGCGCTTAAGATCCGGCATTATCGCGCTCTCCAAAGGGCAAGAGTATGATCAGGCCGCTGAAGAAGAACAAGAGCGAACCCAGCCAGATGAATTTCACCAGCGGATTTACCCAGACTTCGAGCGTCGTCGTAATGGCGGCGGGAAACAACATCCGATACGCGTCTTCCGTGCGGCCGGTTTGATAATAATAGAACTCGTAGGCGTGATTCAGATCGGGCGACACGCCGCGCACCGGATCGGCGATTGCGCCCAGCTGGATGTAGATGTCCTCGTTCCAGGTGGAGCGAATGTCCGGTTCGCTCGTCGGCGTATGTATCGCGCGGCCGTTCTGATCGCGCACGGACTGACCGTCCATGGGCGAAATCTGCGGGTGGAAGTGGCGTTCCGTACGCATGCGTCCGTCCAGTACGTAGCCGCTGGTAAGTTTTACAAAGTTATTTAACCGGGAATGCGGCCGGTTGGCCCACGCAAAGGCGCTCATGTTTTCCGGGCGTTCTTCGGAAACGCGCGGCGCATCCCGTCCCCGCCGGATCTGATAATGCGCTTCCTGAGCGATGGTAAAGTAGATCGGATTTGCGGGATCGGCGTGTTCCTTAAACTCCGGTCGCAAAAAGAAATCGCGCGCTTCGATTTCATAGTTTTCCATATATGCGCGGTCGCCGGACCAGTAGCGAATAACGTCCGAGCCGGGTTCGTAATTCACGCGGTAGTAGTGAAACTCAAACTTGTCCGTCTTTTTAAACGCGGCGCCGGAATAGCCCACGAATAAAAGCACAATCGACAGGTGCGCCAGATAGCCGCCGTAACGCCGCTTGTTGCGCAGAACCAGACGCACAAAAGCCAGCACGACGTTTTCGCCAAAACGCAGGCGGCGCGAGCGAATGCCCTGATAGAACTCCTGGCCCAATCCCCAGGTGACAAAACACGCGATGGCGACGGTCAGGACGGCGAAAATCTCCGCCACCACGCCCGGTCCCCACGCGCTTGAATCGGGACCGGCGCTGCGGGTAAAAAGCAGGCCGTAGGTGAACGCGAAGATCGCGCCGCCAAGCAGGCCGGCCAGCAGGGGCAAGCGCAGGGTTTTTTTCCACACCGACCAGGCGCTTTTGCGCCAGGACAGAAGCGGGGACGCGCCCATTAAAAACAGGGTCGCCAGTCCCAGGGGAACCATCACTTTGTTAAACGCGCTCTGCTTCCACTCGACCTTATTGCAGACAAAGCCGTCTTCAAAGCGGCAATCAATGGGCAAAAGCGGCGAAAACACGCCAACGAGCACGATCACCGTGGCGAGCGTCATCAAGAAGTTATTTAAGAGCATGGAGCCTTCTTTCGAAGTCACATACTCCATTTCTTTTTGCGGCCTGAGCGCCGCGCGCATGAAGAAGACGTAGCGCATGTAAAATGCAAACGACAGACCGATGTACGTAATCAACGGCCAGCCGATCGTGCTTTCCGCAAAGGTATGCGGGCCTTCCAGAATTCCGCTGCGCGTGATCCACGTGCCAAGCAGGCACATGTGATAGGTCAACGTGATCAGGATGACGTTCCAGAAGCGCAGCATGCCGCGCCGTTCCTGGACGATGAGCGAATGCAAAAATGCGGTGGCGAGCAGCCAGGGCATCAGGCTTGCGTTTTCAACCGGGTCCCAGGCCCAATAACCGCCCCAGCCGAGTTCTTCGTACGCCCACTTGCTGCCGAGCAGGATGCCCGTGCCCAGGAAAAACCAGGAAAAGATCGTCCAGCGGCGCATCAGCGGCAGCCAGTCGTCGCGCAAATTGCGCGCGATTACAGCGGAGACGGCGATTGCGAAAGGTATGGCGAAGCTTACATAGCCAATGTACAAGATGGGCGGATGAATAATCATCGCCCAGTGCAGGAGGAGCGGATTTAAACCGCGGCCCGCAGCCAGCTCGACCGGATACGCGCGAAAGGGCTGGGCGTCCTTAAAAAAGAGCGTGAGCAGGACAAACAAGAGCTGCAACAGTCCCAGGCTCAAAAACAGGACCGGCAGCCGGTTGAACAAACGGTCCCGCGTTTGATAAACGACTATGGCGCTGAACAATGCGAGCAGGAAATACCAGAATAACAGACTGCCGCTTGAACCCGCCCAGGCGGCGGTGAGGCGAAAGAATATCGGCAGATCGGCGGAAGTGTGCGTGACGACGTAGTGATTTGTTAGATCGACCACGCCCATCATCGACATGAGCGCTGCGAGCGCCAGACCGACCACGGCGAGATTAATATAGAAGGCATTGCGCGCCAGCTCAAGCGCCAGCGCCTGGGTTCCGAGTCCGCTGGCCGCCAGCGCCCGCAGCTTCAGCGGCCGCCAGAGGGAAAGAACGGCGCGTGCAAAGCGCGCCGCGAGCCTCGTCCGGCCGCGCGATTTGCGCCGCAGATCGACGAGTTCCAGGAAGAGCGACCGCGCCAGGTTGCGTTCCTGACGCAGGCTCAGTCCCAGGATCGAAAGCAGAATGCTGAAGACAATGATACCGGAAGAGACGACGAGAATGATGGCGCCCAGTGTGTTCATGCAGTTGGCCGGCGATTCAATGCGCTTTCAGTCGCTCAATACATTCCGGCGCCGCCGACGGCGGCCCCGGTCAGACGCGTATCTCGCATGCGTTCGGCGTGCTCCGCCTCGTACTTGCTGGCGCACTTCGCTTCCACTTTGGTGGAAACCAGACGGTGGTTTGCGTCCAGGCGTCCGTCGACGCGCACCGGCGCTCCGTCCGTAAAGGTGTCCGGCAACTGGGTTGCGCCGGTGAAGCGCACCGGAATTTCTTTGCCGTCCAGCGCGACGACGAAGTCGGCGCGATCGCCAAAGCGCAGAATCGAACCCGTCTTCACAAAGCCGCGCATCCGAATCTCGCGATCCGCATACGCCGCCGGCCGTTCGGCCACGGCGCTGGCATCGACCACGATTATAGAATGATCTTCTGACCGACCGGTTCCAAAGATCAGATATCCGAGCGACGCCAGAATCACGGCGCCTGCGACAATAAATCGGAGTTTCACGATTACACCTTTTTGATCAGGCCTCTGGCTGAAAACCCCATTATCCGGCGTTTGATGACGCAGCACGGGGCCCGCGTCGCCGGAGAGAACAGTTGACGGACCAGAGCGGCCGGAACTCGCTGAGTGTATTACGATTGGCGGCGCCGGAACCGGCGGAAAATCGCCAGGCGGCGTAGCGGAATGATGCGTTTCGATGGATCGATAGTCAAGCAGCTGCGGGAAGAGCGCCAGTGGACCCAGCTGGAAGTCGCCCAGCGCCTGGCCTCGACCGGCAAGTTTAAGGGACAAACGCGCCAGCGCATTCACCAGATTGAATCGGGCAATCACGCCTCCGCACGCACCATCTGCGCCCTGTGCGAGGTCTTTACGGTCAGCCCGGATTTGTTTTTCGTGCAGGACTGAGTCGTCCGCGTTCGAAGCGGTCGGCCGCGAAGCCAAAAACGCGCCGCGCTTTCGGCAGGGATCCGGCGATTGAGAGCCGCAGGGTGGCGCCGCACGCGGCTGGAGCGGGAAGCCTGGCCAGAAAGCGTTTCAGTCGATACTCGCGCAAAAACGCGCCGCTTTCGGCCGGCTCGGCCCCCGGGAAATCGGCCGCCGCGCTCAAGGATACGGGCCGCCGCAGGGCGCGCGCATTGTCCGCCGCCCCGCTTGCGC
>JAVHPJ010000013.1:0-4891 GCA_036170535.1 Leptospirales bacterium
GGAAAATTGAGGAGGCGTTGCCCTGGGCGTCGAGGTCGACGAGCAGCGCCGTGCGCCCCGCGCGCGCCAGACCGGCCGCCAGATGAATGGCGCTCGTGGTTTTGCCGACGCCGCCTTTCTGATTGGCCAGACAGATGACGCGCGGCTTCATGCAGACCTCCGGCGGGCGAAAGGCGGACGGGCGCAGGCCGCGCTCCAGGCGAGCGGTCGCCGGGCGAAGGGCGGACGAAGGTGTCCGACTGGGAGCATAAGAACCGGTACTCCGGGCGTAAGCGCGCTGTCAGTTAAAATCGGGCGGGAAAATGCGGGGCGGGATGGCCGGAGGCGCGAGGCTGCCGCGCGATGTCTGGATAACGCGGCCGCTTGCGCAATCCGGCAGAGCCGCAAGCGTTGCAGGCCTCTATTTGCTCCGGAGGTAGCCGGCGATCATGCGCGTCATCTCGTGCAGGATCCGCTCCTCGTCCAGTTCAACTTCGTAAAAGAGAAAGTATTGCACGATTTCTTCAATGGCCTTGTAAACGATGAATATGGCCGCCGCCTGATCGGAGACCCGGATGACGCCCGAAAATCGCGAAATGAAAAGGCCGCCAATGCGATTGGCCGTTTTCTGTTGAATGCCGTGGTGGTGGCCGCGAAAGCTCGCGTCGGAAAGGGCGAGAATGATTGTTTCTCTATGCAAAGTTGCGTTTCGCGCAAGCATTTTCTTCAGCGTGTGGACAATCTTCAACAGGGCGCTTTCCAGGCTATCCGCTGCGTCCAGATCGTCTTCCAGCGAGGCGGCGAGGCCTTCGTATAGTTCTTCGCTATATTGTTTTGTCACCTCGATGAATACGTCGCGTTTGTCGCCAAAATACGAGTAGATGGTTCCAATCGAAAGCCCGGCCTTTTTGCTGATCATGCGGACGTTGACTTTTTCGTAGCTGTTCTTGTTAAACAACTGGCGGGCGGCCACGAGAATTTCCGCGCGCTTCTCAATCGATCGATTCTGTACGGGCGTCCGTACTGCGCTGGCTTTGCCGGCTTTTTTCCTCATACTTCTCCGGTTTGAATAATATCCCGGATTCTGTCAACGGCCCCGCCCCGGGGGCGCCCAAAATTCCGCTGTCTGAATGGAAGACGGGTTCGATCCCCGACTGCTATACGGAGTGAAACACGATGAAAACTAACATTTACGTGCGCCATCTGTCAGCCGGCGGCGCGCACCCTATCACTCCGCCCCTGAGCGGCTGAATCAGCAGCCCGCGCGTCCCGGGGCTTTTATTTTCCCCGGCAAAACCATAAAACATGAATTTTGTTCATGTTTTATGGTTGACATTTTTAAGGGCTCTGCTACATGCCTGAGTCAATGTGAACCTTGTTCACATTTTAGGATGCGAGTCAGTCGGGCCAGGGGGCCAATCTGCTTCGACAAAGGAAAACATCATGGTTCAAAATAGAGCAAGAATGCTTTGGGGAATCGCGGGCGTCGCAGGACTATCCCTGGCGGCGTATTTGGTCCTGGCGCCCGATCCGAAGGGAAACGACCGCTATTTTAAAGACCAGCATTTTCACTACGAAACGCTGCGCGTGGTGGCGCACGCCCCGTACGGCGGCGCCGACATAGGCGAAGTGCTCGCCATCACGAGAAATATCCGGGAAGGCGATTTGGAAGACTGGTATCGGGAATGGTATGACATGGCCGCGAAGGTGGAAGCCAAGGCGCGCGCGTACAAAGACCCGATCGGACGCGGTCGCGGGCTAATGAGGGCTCAAAATTACTACCGGAATTCCGAATTCTACCTCAAGCCGGATGACGAGCGGCGCAAGGATACCTTCAGGCGGAGCGCTCAAAACTTTCGGGAAGCGTTGCAGCTGCTCAATATAGAGTACCATGAGTTTGATGTTCCCTATGAAAACAATAGTCTGAGAGCGATCTACTACCCGTCCGCCAATCCGGCATCCACAGGCAGACCCTTAATTCTGGCCCATGGCGGGTACGACTCAACATTAGAGGAACTCTATTTCTGGATTGTTGCGCCCGCGCTGGAGCGAGGTTATTCGGTGCTGACCTTTGCCGGGCCGGGCCAGGGTTCGGTCCTGCGAAATCAAGGTTTGACTTTCACCCCGGAATGGGAAAAACCGACCGGCGCCGTCATTGACGAATTTTTGCGCAAATATTCGAGACCGACCAAGATGGTTCTAATGGGACTCAGCATGGGCGGCCTCCTCGCCCCCCGCGCGGCCGCCTATGATGAGCGCATAGACGGAGTGATCGCGTTTGATGCAATGTATGATTTTCAGGCCACCCTGTTTTACAGCGTTCCAGAATTTCAGAGAGGCATTGTCCGTTGGTTGTACGAAAACGAATACATGTCCGTGCTCGGCATACTTCTGAATATACGCGCCGGAACGGACGTGGGCGCCCGATGGGGGCTGCAAAATGGTCAGTGGACGCTTGGTTTTGAAAAGCCGGCGGATATTTTCCATGCTTTCGCCCCGTATCATCTGCGGGACGCCGCAAAGGAGATCCGATCCGATGTACTGTTGCTCTGGGGGGCGGACGACCATTTTATGGATACGCAACAATTAACGGATATGCAAAATAGCTTAGTGAACGCCCGCAGCGTTGCCACGAAAACTTATAATCGCGAAGAAGGCGGACATGAGCATTGCCAGGCCGGAATATTAAGCAGCGTGCATGCGGATATGTTCGGTTGGATCGCGGAAAAATTCCCCGATACAATCCACCGTAGACGCCCCGAATGAGAAATCCAGGCGCTGGACCCGCCCGCTGCGCCCCTGCGCGAGGGATGCGGAGGGTGCGAAGCAGCCTTCGCAGAGCGAAGGCCGCAGCGAACGCGAAGCCCGCAGCAGCCCGACCCGAGTGCGCAGCGCGAGGGGCGCGCCCCAAAACACGCCAAAACTACGCTGCACCCGGCCCGGTGCGTGGATCGAAGACCGCGGAACGAAGCGCTGCGAGCGGGCCGCTCGCTGAGTTTTGCGCGCGGGACGCCGGGCGTTCGGAGGCTTGCGGTCAATCCTGCTTGTCGGCAGGTCGACGCCTGACGAGGCTGTCCTGGTGAGCGCATACGAACCGGTAATCGGACTGGAAGTTCACTGCCAGTTAAAAACAAAATCCAAAATCTTCGCGCCGGACGCCTACGAATACGGCGCGCCGGCCAACACCCAGGCCGGACCGGTGACGCTCGGTCTGCCGGGCGTCCTGCCCGTCTTGAATGCCGACGTATTGCAATTGGCCATCATGGCCGGACTCGCGCTTGATTGCAAGATAGCCCGGATCACAAAGTTCGATCGGAAGCATTATTATTATCCGGACCTGCCGAAGGGCTATCAGATCTCGCAGTATGACATGCCCTACGCGACCGCCGGGCGCGTGAGCTTTCGCATCAAGGACACCGGCGAAGAAAAGACCGTGCGGGTTCACCGCATACATATGGAAGAAGACGCGGGCAAGCTGCTGCACGCGCGCGCCAACGGCCAGGATTTATCGTATGTGGATTTAAACCGCGCCGGCGCGCCCTTGCTTGAGATTGTAACCGAGCCGGATATCCGTTCCAGCGAAGAGGCCTACTGGTATTTGATGACCCTGCGCCAGATCCTGCGCGCAATTGATGTGACCGACGGAAATATGGAAGAAGGCAGCCTGCGCTGCGATGCAAACGTGAGCATTCGCAAGGGCCCCGACGCGCCCTTTGGCACGCGCGTGGAAATCAAAAACTTAAACAGCTTCAAAGCCGTGCGCGCAGCGATAGATTACGAAATCGAGCGCCAGGCGGACGTGCTCGAACGCGGCGGCAAGATTATTCAGTCGACCGTGCTCTGGGACGCCGACCGCCGCGAAACGCGGCTGATGCGCACCAAAGAAGACGCGGAAGACTATCGCTATTTTCCCGATCCGGACCTGACGGCGTTTTATGTAAGCGAAGCGCTGGTAAAAGAGATCCAGGGCCGCATGCCGGAGCTGCCGGACGCAAAACGCGATCGCTACGTGCGCGAGTTTGGTCTGCCGGAATACGACGCGGACGTGTTGTCCCGCGAACGCGAAACCGCGCACTATTTTGAGGAAGTCTGCAAACTCTCCGGCGATCCCAAAAAGTCCTCGAACTGGGTCAAAGACGAGGTGCTGGGCATCCTGAACAAACAGGACTGGAAGTTTGAGGAATTTAAGATCACGCCGCAGCGCCTCGCGCGCATGATCGCGCTTTTAAACGAAGGCAAAATCACCGGCCGCATGGCGAAGCAGATCTTCGAGCACATGTACCAGGAAGACCTGGACGCGGATGCGGTGATTGAGAAATACAACTACAAACCGACCGACGTCTCCGACCTGCCCGCCATTGTGGAGCGCGTCTTCGCTGAAAACGACGAGTCCGTGCAGAAGATCCTCGCCGGCAACGATCGCATCAAGGGCCACCTGGTGGGCCAGGTGATGAAGGCGACGAAGGGCCAGGCGCCGCCGGCGGAAGTGAATCGATTGATTGATGCGCGGCTTGAATCAATGAAGTGACGAGCGCGCAGAGAGGCAGCGTCACGACCTTAATCAAATGTCACGGAAAATCACATTATTAAGGCGACAGTCAATATTGTTGCGAATTTCTACACTGTAGCCGAGTGCCGACGCTCGGCAATTTTTTGGCGCAGAATTTCGACTATTTCACGGATCTGCTCATCAGGGGGCTTTTTCAAGTCGTAACTTAGACGGCCGATCTTTTCCACACTATCAAAAACACTCAGGCTCACATCAGAGAGGAGGACTGGAATGACCTCTCCCTTTTCAAAACGCGCCCTGAAACTGTCCGATTCCATGCGAGTCCAGATGCGCGTAGGATAATCATTACTAAGTATTACGACAACAAACGAAGCTTCAGACTGGTAAATTGGGCGCAAATAA
>JAVHPJ010000014.1:0-4852 GCA_036170535.1 Leptospirales bacterium
TAGAAATACTCGTGCGCGCCTGGATCCGTACCAATCTCGAAGAAGCGTATTTCTAAGCGAGATCCACATTGAGTCGCAGTGCGAGTTTATCCACGCCGTAGCAGTGAATCTCATCGGGGGCTGGCGCCCGCGCGTTCTCGGCGAGCCCAGGTTCCTCAGGCCAGCCGCCGCAGGGCGCAAAATGACAGACCGCATCCTCGGAAAGACCGGCGGGCGCATCCAGGGCGATGAGCGCGGGCGCGGGATTCTGCGCGCGTAGTTCTATAAGGCGTGCGAGCGCCGCCGCTATCCAACCGCGCGGCGCGGCGCTCTGTCCCGTGCCGAGCAGGGCTTCGACCACGCAATCGCGCGCGTCCAGGTCGAGCGCGTGAAACTCGTGGGGGCCGGCCGTTTGCAGAGCAATCGCGCCGTCCTCGCGGGCGAGGGCCTCCCACTGAGCGGCATAAAACGCGGCGGCGGCGTTTTTTGGCGGGCGTTCGCGAATCACAATCAGCGAAAAATCTTCGCGTAGATCCAGCGCGCCGACGCTGGCGGCGCCCGCGAGGTGCACCGCCAGCGCGTAGCCGTCCCCGCCGTTGTTTCCAGCGCCGCAGAGCAAGACGCAGCGGCGGACGCCGGCGAGACGCTCGACCAGCGCCGCCAGACTGGCGAGCGCCGCCTGACCCATCAATTGTTGATCGGTATAACCCGCAGCCTGCGCGGCCCGGTCGATGGCGCGGCAGCCTTCGTAGTCGAAGAGCGGTCGGCTACTTCCATTCATACAATTCGAATTTACCCAGGAACAATCGCGCGGTGTAAATTCGTCCGTCGAGGGACAGAAAGGTTTCGCGCCAGGAAATGCGCAGACCTGGAAATACGATCAGTCGGTTCGAGAGATATTCGCCTTCCGGACTGAATATTTTAAAAAGAATTCGAGAGCCGTCTTCTTTTGTGTTCATCAAGTAAAAGCCGCCGTCGGGCCGGCTCCATGCGAAGTGATCCTGGGAATCGTCGCTGCGCAGGAGTTCAAGCGGCGGCCCGGCGGGCCCGTCCAGCCGATAAACTATGCGCTCTACAAGATCATAGTCGGAGCGTTTACGGAGCGCCGCGCAGGCGAGGGCGAAGCGACCCTCCGGTCCCGGCGCGAGTTCTTCCATCTCGACTATATATTTGCGTTGTTCCTCTTCGCTGCCCGCGGCGAACTCGCGATATTCCTGCACGAGCGCGCCATCCTTGAAACTGGCCAGGGTCAGGCCCGCCGCGCCGCGGTAGGCGACATGCAGCAGGCCGTTTTCGTCTGCAGTGAGTCTGTGTACAAAAGGAAAGGGCGCGCTGTTATAGCCGCCCACGCCGTACACTCCGAGCAGCTCGCCGTCTTCGTTCAGGTGCAAAATGGAGGAAGCCTGAACGCGAATATCGGAAACCTGGCCCGAAAGTCGATTCTCCGGTTCCACCGGAGCGGGCGCTTGCGCAGCCGGGCCGCTGGCGCTGTCCGGAAAACTCTGGATATAGACATGTTCGCCGTCTTCGTCCGCCGCCGTGCGACCCGGAATGCCCAGCCGCAATTTGACAAAGCGCACGTCTTCCAGGTCGGCGGGTTCGGTCTCGCCATACAGACGGTTCGGGCGCTCCGCACCGCGATTAAACACGCGGACCAGTCGCCGCGCCGGGTCGGCAATATAGATAGCGGCGCCGCCCATCGCAGCTTCGATGGGGAAATTATAGGCTACGCGACCGTTTTCCATGATCTGGACGTAGCCCTGCGGATTTGTTTCCCCGGCGCGCGCTACGGGCAGGGAAAAAACGGGCGCAGGCTCCAACTCCTCAATGCGGAAACGCGCACAGCTGGCGAGCGCCAGGCACAGAGCGAGGACGATTGGGATAGCGCGGAGCAGGGAACGGGTGCTTGTACGGGCGAACATGGGGCGGCGTAGTAGTCGTCTGACGCCGCGGGAGCGGCGGGTCAACCCTTTCGGCTGCAGCCGTAGACCCGCGTCCGGGTAAATACTTGACGCCAGCAGAGCTTACAGATTTGTTGTATTATAGAAGGAGTGGGCTTGAGCCCTCTCCTTTTTTTATACCAGCAGGGTCGGAAACGGTCCCGCTGGCGCTCTGACTGGAATGGATTTTAACGATTTCCTTCGGGATGTCGCGCAAGCGGGCATCGGCATCTATGCAAGCCGCTTGCACAAAATGGGCGCGGACTTCCATATTGAAGTCGAACTGGACGGACTCGACGACCCGAAAGGCGGCGTAACCCTCCAGGATTGCGAAAGCTTCAGTCAGCGTCTGGTGCAGCGTCTGGATCGCGAAATCGAAGATCCGGAAGGCGCCTGGGCGAAGGTCCTCCCCGAGGGACTGAATCCGGACAACTACAGTCTGGAAGTGTCCTCGGCCGGCGCGGAACGCGAGTTGCGCTTGCCGGAAGATCTGGATCGGTTTCGGGGACAGCCCCTGTATTTGCGGTACCGCGCCGATGGCAAGGATCGCGAGGCGGTGGCGGTATTTGAAGGCCGCGAGGCGTCGGACTCCGGGGAGCAAACCCCGGCGTTGGTGTTTCGCAGCTACGCTCCGACGGCGCGCAGGGCGCGGCGTGCGGAAGCAAAAAAACGGCGCGGCGGCGCGAAGGCGGGCGACGCGGAGAACGAAACCCTTCGTTTTTCCGCCGAGCAGTTGATCGCGGCGCGACTCTACCTCGATTTTTGAGGCGAGCGCGACGGATGGTTGGTACGAACTATGGCGAAATCAAAGCAAAAGACGCAGAGCGGCCCCGATCTGAAGGCGTTCTTTGACTATATTAACGACATCTCGCAGGACAAAGGACTGAGCCGCGACGAGGTGACGGACGTCGTTCGCTCCAGTCTGCTCACGGCTTACCAGAAAAAGTACGGTCAGGAAGCGGACCTCGAAGTCCTGCTCGATCGCGATAAGCCGGAGATCCTCATGGTGCATCGCCGCCACGTGGTCGACAACGTCGTTAATCCGCAGCGTGAAATCAGCGTAACGGACGCGCGTCCCGAAAAGCCGGACGCAAAGTCGGGCGACGTGCTTGAGACGCGCGAGAATCCCTTCGATTTTTCGCGCATCGGCGCCACCAACGTGCGCCAGATCCTGCTCCAACGCCTCAAGGAGATGGAGCGCGAAATCATCTATAACGAGTTCAAGAAGAAAGAGGGCGAACTCATCAACGGCTTTTTCCTGCGCTGGCGCGATCGGGACGTGATCTACGTCGATCTGGGCCGCGCCGAGGGCATTTTGCCGCGGCGCGAGCAGATTCCGGGAGAACGCTTTCGCCCCGGCGATCGCGTAAAGGCGATCATCAAGCTGGTCGAACTGCGCCGCGAAAAATCCCGCGAGCCCGGTCCCTTTATCACGCTGTCGCGCGCGAGCCCTGACTTTGTGCGCTGCCTGTTCGACATGGAAATCCCGGAAATCTACGACGGCGTCGTAGAAATCGTAAACATCGCGCGGCAGCCCGGCTATCGCACAAAGATTCTGGTGCGCTCCAATCGCCAGGACGTGGATCCGGTGGGCGCCTGCGTCGGCATCAAGGGCGTGCGCATTCAATCGATTGTGCGCGAATTGGGCAACGAACGAATTGACATTGTAAATTACTCTCCGGAACCGGAAGACCTGATTGCGAACGCACTTTCGCCCGCCAAGGTGACGGAAGTGCGTGCGGATCCGCGCGCCCGCGAGGCGCTTGTCATCGTCCCCGATGATTCTTACAGTCTGGCGATCGGCAACAATGGACAGAATGTGCGACTGGCTTCGCAACTGTCCGATTATCGCCTGACAGTTAAGTCCCAGAGCCAGTTCAGCGAAGAAATGTCTTCGCCGGAAGCGCGCGCCCAACTGGAGGCGTTGTTCAGTCCCCAACCCAGGGAAGAGGAAGGACCGGAATTCACGCCGCTGTCCGAACTCCCCGGCCTCACGCCCCGCGTGGTGGACCTGCTGGAAGCGGCGGGCATCACAAGCGTCGAAGAACTCATCGAAGTTGAAGCGGAGAAGCTCGAGCAAATGCCGGGCGTCGGTAAACATACGGCGCGGCAAATACTCCAGATTCTTGCAGAATCGGTAGAGTTCGAAGAGATTTAAGCCTTCGGGAGCGGCATTGCGTCGAAAGCGGCGCAATCCGGGCGCGGAACCGAAAAAATTCCAGGCGATGCGACGCGAGTCGCCCGGAAACTCCTTGTTGGACTTATCGCTTCGAAAAAGATAGCAGCAGCCGGGTTATTTCATGGCGGACGACAAACAAAATTCTTCGGGCAAGATCAAGGACAGCATTCGTAGCTCGTCCTCCGGCGGACCCAACAAAAAGAAACTGGTCATCAAAAAGACGACCGGTCAGCAAACGAAAGACATCTCAGAGACTTTCCGGTCTGAGTCGCGTCAGTCCGGACAGAACCGTCCCGGCCAACAGCAGCAACGTCCGCCCCAGCAGCCTCCGCGCGAACCCGGCGCCGCTCCTGAAGCGACGCGTCCGCCCGAAACCCCGGCGCCGCGCGCTGCGGCCGAGGGCGTAGAACGTCCCGCCCAGCCCCCGCGCCCGGCGAGCGAAAGCCCGAGCCCGGCTCAGCCGCGGCCGGCGACTCCCCCGCGGCCTGAACGCAGCGAGGGCGGCGAAGATCGTCGTCCCCCGGCTCCGCGTCCGCCCCAGGAAGGGGGCTATGGCGGCGGCCAGCGCTCCGGCGGCGGTCAGGGCGGCGGTTACGGCGGCCAGCAGCGCTCCGGCGGAGGCCAGGGCGGCGGCTATGGCGGCCAGCAACGTTCGGGCGGTCAGGGCGGCGGCTACGGCGGCGGTCAGCGCTCCGGCGGCGGGTATGGCCAGGGCGGCGGCTACGGCGGCGGGCAACGCTCGGGCGGCGGCTAT
>JAVHPJ010000015.1:0-22814 GCA_036170535.1 Leptospirales bacterium
CCCCCCCCCCCGGGGGTCCGCGGGGTGATCGCCCTTTCGCCAATTCTTGACATTGAACATATGGCGCGCGCTCAGCCGACCGATTTTAACGAAGAGACCACGTATCCGATTTTTGGTCGCGAGTCCGCCCGCTGGAGCGTCTATTCGCCGGCGGCCCGGTGGAAGGCGACGTCGCCGCCGTTGGCGCTTATCGTCGGATCGGACGACTTTGGCTTCATCCGCGAGGAAGTTCGCGACCTCTTCGCCGCCCGGGAAACGCGCGGCGTGCGCTGCGAGTTACGGGAACTCGCCGGCTTCTCCCATTCGGACGTGGTATTGAGCATCGGCCGCGGCGACGACCCTGTCGCGGAACTCACGGCGGATTTCATTCGCCGCAACAATTGAGCGTAAAACGCAAAAAAGGTCTCTCGCAATGCATTTGAATTTTTCACTAACGCGCGATCCAGGCCGGCGTCGCTGTGCGGCATGGGCGGCGCTCGGTTTCGCGTCGGTTCTGTGCAGCGCGCTCGAGGCGCGTCCTGAACTCTCGCCGCGGCGCGTCGAATCGCTCGACTCAAGCGCACCGGCGCGCGAATGGCGCATCAGCCTTGAAAAGATCGACCCGCATGCCGAAGCGGAGCGTTTCTTCTCCGGGGAAACGGCGCCTCCGGCCGCTTATCGCGTGGCGCGCACTCCCGCCAATCTGGCGGCGGAAGCCGCCCGCCTGGAGCGCGGCGGCAGCGTGTGGTATCGTACCGACTTTGCTCTGAGGGAAGCGCCGTCCGCACCGATGTCCTTACGACTCGGGGAAATCAGCGACCGCGACCGCGTCTATCTGAACGGCGTATTAATCGGTTCAACCGGACGCTGGAATGATCCTCGTCCGCAGGCGTACGATCGACAGCGCATCTACGAAGCGCCCGCCGGCCTGCTGCGCAAAGGACCGAACATTTTGCACATTGAGGTGCAGCCGTATTTTTCGCGCGAATTGGGCCTGTATCGGGATCGCACGGCTCTCGGGCCCACGCGCGCAATCTTGCGGGAGTATTATCTGGATAACGTGAGCCAGACTCTCACGTTGGTCGCGTATCTCACGCTTGGATTCTATTTTCTGTTGTTCTTTTTGCGCCGCCGGCACGATCGTGAAAATCTGTTCTTCGGACTGTTTTTGTTCAGTCTGACCGTCTACAGCTTTCTGCGCACGCAGTTCAAATATGAGCTGGGCTTTGAGCTCTACCAGCTCAAGCGCATCCAGACCCTCGCTGTATTCATCTCCGTGCCGCTCTTCTACCTGTTCATTAGAAATTATTACGAGCTGCCCCCGCGTCTGGCGCGTTGGTGGGACCGCGTTGCATACGTTGTACATGCTGTGCCCGTAGGCGCCGGCGTTGTAGTAGTTTTTGCGGAGAGCACGGAACTCTGGCAGAACATCCTGGATCGCGTGGTGCAACCGGTCTGGATTGTTTATGTAGTCGCCGTCCTTGTGATTCTTGTTCGCGCGGCGTTACAGCGCAATCGCGACGCATATGTGATGCTCGCCAGTTGCATTCTGTTGGTTGTAGCGCTCGTGCTCGATATTTTGACCGGCCAGGCGCGCATAAATCTGCCCACAATTCTGACCTATGCGTTTACGCTGTTCGTCGTGGGCATGGCGCTAATACTCGCCAATCGCTTCGTTCGTTTACACGATGAAACCGAAGACTTGAACCAACAACTCGAGCGCTTTAACGCAGCCTCGCGGCGTTTTGTGCCGTTTGAATTCCTGCAACTCCTGGAAAAAGGCAGCATAGTCGATGTGGAATTGGGCGATCAGGTCCAGCGCGAGATGACTGTGTTGTTCTCCGATATTCGCTCCTTCACGACGCTGTCCGAGTCGATGACGCCGCGTGAAAACTTCGATTTTATCAACTCCTATCTCGCCCGGATGGGCCCGGTAATCCGCGATCAGAATGGCTTTATCGACAAATATATTGGCGACGCCATTATGGCCCTATTCGCCGATTCCGCTGACGACGCTCTCCGCGCAGCCGTTGAAATGCAGATCGCTCTGCAAAAATGGAATGCGAGTCGCGCAAAACATGCGCTGGCGCCGATTACGGTCGGCGTGGGTCTGCACCGCGGTCTGTTGATGCTCGGCACGATCGGCGAAAATCAACGCATGGAAGGCACCGTAATCGCCGACGCTGTAAATCTGGCTTCGCGCATCGAAGGGCTTACCAAGCAATACGGCGCGTCGATTTTGCTGAGCGATGAGACGCGTCGCGCTTTAAAAGACCCGGAGCAGTTCCAATTGCGATTCATCGATCGCGTGCGGGTGAAGGGCAAGTCCGAGCCGGTGACGCTGTATGAGGCCTTGAGCGGCCTGCCGGAAGAAACGCTGGCGGCGCGCCTTGCGACATCGCCGCAGTTTCAAGCCGCGGCGGATCGCTATGCCGCCGGCGATTTTCGCGGGGCGGAGCAGCTCTTTCTGGAGGTGTACAACAAAAATGCCGACCCTGCCGCAGCGCTGTATGTGCGCCGTTGTCGCGAGTTTTTGAAAAATGGAGGGGCGCCGGAAGGTTGGGATGGGGCGACAATACTGAAAAACAAGTAGCAATAGCGCGCGGGCCGTATGCGTGCTGGCCCTGCGTGATTGCAGGCGCCCTGGATATCCAATCAGCAATGTCTGATTCGGACGCGTTCGCGGTCGCGCATCGTTTTTTATGAGCCCCGCGCCGATTTTTGATCCAGAAACGAGCGACGAAGAACTCCTGCTGCGCGTCGCCCGCGGCGACGCCGCCGCTTTTGAGGCGCTTTATGATCGCTATGCGCGCCGCCTCTACGGTCTTGCGTTGCGCATGTTCCGCAGTCAGGACCAGGCGGAGGACGCGCTGCAGGAAGCGTTCAGTCGCATATGGCTGCGCGCCGGACTCTATAATCCAGAGCGCGGACGGGCGGTGTTCTGGCTGATGCGTCTCGGAAGAAATCTCTATCTCGATCGTCTGCGCGCACGTCGGCGTATGGAGGAGCGGATCCAGGCGGACGCCTTCTACGACGAGTATGAGACCAGCGCCCCGGGTCCGGAGTCGGCGGTGCAGCTCGACTCGCTGGCTCAGTCATTGCGGCGCGGACTTCAGACTCTCGCGCCGGAACTGCAGACGGTGATTGAAATGTCGTTTTTTATGGGACTGTCGCACTCTGAGATCGCTGCAAAACTTAACCTGGCGCCGGGCACGGTTAAGACGCGACTGCGTCGCGGCATGGACAAGCTGCGCGACTGGCTGCGACGCGAGAAATTCAGCCTGGAGACGCACGGCTGAGGTCGGCGAATCGCGCTCAGGCGCGCAGGAAGGCATAGTTTTGGGCAATACACAGCAGCAACGTCGATTGGCGGATTATGCCGAAGAAGTATTCTGTCATCGGCTTGCCGATGCACGCCGGCTCGAACTGGCTGCGAGCTGGCGGAACGCTTCCGCCCGCGAACGTGCAGCCTTCGCCGAAGATCTTCGACTGACGGGCGCCCTCGCACTTGCGGCGGACCCCGTCGAACCGCGTGCGGAACTCAAGCGCCGCATCCTGCAGGTCGCGCCGCCAGGCCAGGACGCGGTCGCCGTCGCGGACCGGGATGCGGCTCCGCGCCAGGCCGCAGCGAATCCGGTCATTGCAGCGCTCGCCCCGAACGGCTGGGAACGCTGGTTTGAAGGCGTCGAAGCGAAAGTACTGTTTGAAACGGCGGCCGGACACCGAACTCTATTTTTGCGCGTTGCGGCGGGCGCGGAGTTTCCCGATCACGATCACGCGGCCATCGAGGAATTATGCGTGCTGGACGGCGCGTGTTCGTTTGGCGAAATCGAAATGAAGACCGGCGATTACTTTCGCTTTTCAGCCGGCACGCGTCACGAACAGCTGCGCACAAAGGTCGGCTGTCTACTGCTCGTAGTCACGCACGCGGCCGTCTGAACCTGCGCCGCTTCGTCCGGCGTTCGCTTCAGTCTTCCGGCACGCGGCGCGGCGCGTAGTGCGCCGGAGTTCCCACAGCGGGCGCTACGCTTAATGTATCCTCAGGGCGTTCGATCCAGCCCGCGATTGGATTTTCCAGCGTTGAAAAATCCGGATCATTCCAGTTCAGCGCAAGTTGATCGCGGGATTCGGGGCCGATCTTGAAGTGATTGTCTTCATGCAACAGCAGCATATCGCCGCGCCGTTCTTGGTAGCCCGAGAGGATCAGGCTGCGCGCCTCGCCGTAGTTGATGTGATCGGGGTCATTGGAGCGCGCAACGGAATCAAGTTCCAGGCTGATCAGCACCCAGAAGCGACTCGCCTGGCGCGTGAGTTTCAGCGCCTCTTCCAGTTCCGTGAGTCGCACCTGAAATAAAAGCGGATAGCGATTGGCCTGCATGGTCACGAGCCGACGGCTCACGGCGAGGTCGCGCAGCCCCAGTTCGAGATACTTACGTATGCGCGGCGGAAAGGGCTCGTTTAAAATCCGACGCGAATACACGATCAAGCGTTGGTCGACGCGGTCCTGGCTGCGCTCTATAACGCGCGTATAGAGCTGGATCAGAAGCAACTGGCTTTTTTGCAGCTCGCGATAGGCGTCGTTGAAATGCAGCGCGCGATAAAGGATCTCTGAACGGATATGCCTGAACACGGCGCGGCGGTAGATCTGGCGTTCGAGGTCGTCGCCGTAGTTGCTGATAGCGGGATTCAGGGTGTGCAGATAACGTTCATTCAGTCGCAGTCCGATCTCGGTCGCAATCTGGGCCTTCACCTCTGCGCCCACGAGGCCTTCATTGGCCTCCGCCGACCTGGCCGGCCAGGCGGCCAGGAGGATGACGGCGGTGAACAACAGACCGGCGCGGGCGGCCGGTCGGCGAGTCCAGTCGAACAGGGCGAGCGACGAGGTTCCCATAGGGATCAGGTCGGCCGCCGCCCGGGGCGGGAGACATAACGGGAAAGGGAAATTTTTTCCGCCAGGTCGATCCGCGCCCTGCGGCGCGCCTCAAAAAATGCTCTATTTTACGATTGATCTGTCAAAAATTGACTCGCGCGCCGCCCGGGAGCCGGTTGTTCGGGAAAGCGCGTCGGGATTCTCAAATTGTCTTGACAATCGCTGAATTCGGGGCCTCTCTTTTCAAGCAGAGCTCTCATGGACAAAGTATGCCAGCAGTAAAAGCCGCAGCTAAAGCCAAGAAGGAAAAAGCCCGGGCGCAGCCTAAAGCCGCTTCTAAGAAACCCACCGCGAAGAAAGACAAGGAGCAAGAAGAGTTTTCCGTCGGGGAATATGTGGTTTATCCCATGCATGGCGTGGGTCGGGTCAGCGCGGTACAGGCGCAAACCATTCTGGGCAAACGTAAGAAATGTTACGTCCTCGAAATCGCTAGTAACAAGATGAAGGTAATGGTGCCGGTCGAGAACGCTCGAACCATAGGCATTCGGCCCATCATCCAGAAGAAGGACGTCAAAAAGGTGTTGGAACTGCTGAAGAAGGACGAAGTCGACACGGAAGAAGATTGGAAAATTCGTTATCAGAATAACATGAATAAGATCAAGTCGGGAGACATCTACTCCGTGGCTGAAGTTTGTCGGAATCTCTACAAACGCGCACGGGAAAAAGAACTCTCGCTGATGGAACGTCGGTTGTACGAATCTGCGTACAATTTGATCTCAAATGAAATCGCCCTCACTCGCGGCGTTAACGTCGAAGAAGCGGGCAACCTGATATCGGAAGTTCTGTCCTGACCGACTGACGTTCGCTGGCGCCGCTCGCGGAACGCGCGCGGCCGGCTGCCTTTGTCCATAGCTCAATACATTATTTCGGATTTGAGCTATGAAACACATATATCGTATCGTCGCGGTACTCGCGGCGTCGCTGCTGGTTTTCGCCGCAGCCGCCTTTCAACCCCTGGCCGAGGGAGAATCCTCCAGCGCGCTGTGGCTGGCCCTGGGTACCGCCGTAATATCCGGCGCCATCCTCTATCTTGATTTGGTTTTCCAGAAGCTGGACGGCGAGAAGCTGCTCCTGATTTCGCTGGGCCTGTTTGTGGGCCTTGGCGCCGCTCATCTGGCGCAGCCGCTGCTGGCTGCCCTCGGTTGGACCGGCGCCGGCATTGTCGCCGCCGTCCACGTACTGGCGGCGGTCTTTTTTGGATTTGCCGGCGCGCGCTTTGCAAAATCGCCCGGGCTGCGCATTTTCGGCGGCGGCGCGGGCGCCGGCGGCATGGCCGGCGCGGAGCACGGCTCGGAAGGCGGACCCGGCAAACTGCTTGATACGTCCGTAATCATCGACGGCCGCATACTCGATATTGCGGAAACCAAGTTCGTGGAAGGTCCGTTTATCATTCCGAATTTCGTGCTGCGCGAGATTCAGTTGATCAGCGACTCGCCGGATCCGATCAAACGGAATCGCGGCCGGCGCGGTCTGGAGATGCTGAACAAACTTCAACAGCGCACGGACATCGTTGTTAAGATCAGCTACCTGGACTATTCGGACATTCGTGAAGTCGACGCCAAATTGATTCGCGCCTCGCGCGAACTGGGCACGCAACTTGTCACAAACGACTTTAATCTGAACAAGGTGGCGGAATTGCAGGGCGTCGAAGTTCTGAACCTCAACACGCTCACGAACGCGCTCAAGCCGGTTGTGTTGCCAGGCGAGGACATCCTGATCGACATCATCAAAGAAGGCAAAGACGAAAATCAGGGTATTGGCTACCTCGAAGACGGCACCATGGTGGTGGTCGAAAACGGCGGCCAGATGGTTGGCAAGACGGTCAAGGTCAATGTCACCTCGATTATTCAAACGGCCGCCGGCAAAATGATCTTTACCCGGGCCCAGGGCGTAGTCGACGATAATGAACACGGCGAAGATCGCGGCCGTGGCGGCCAGGGCGGCGGACGCGGACGCGGCGACAATCGCGGTCGCAACGACAATCGTCGACATGACGGCCAGCCGAGTCAGAATCGGGACGGCGGGGGCGAAGATCGCGAAGCGGCCGGCCAGGGCGGCGGCTCGCGTCGCGAACGCGGTCGGCGTTAAAAGCCCGCGCATGTGCGCCATTCGACTCTTCAAATAGCGCTTCTCTGCGGGAGCGTGTTATTTTGCGCGGCGATGGCGTCCTGGCTCCAGCCAGGCGCCTTTACGCGTTTCCTCGGCAACGTATCGCCGCTTGTTATTTTCTCCATTGTATGCGTCGCGGCCGTATTCTTACTGCACATCCTGGGGCGCTGGAACGGCTTTGACGGCTCTGGACTGGAAGCCAGCGTAAGTCCGGCAATCTGGCACGGCGCCGCTTTCGCTTTCGTAATCCCGGCTATTCTGGTCGATACGATTGTTCCCTTTCCGCCGGACATGAATGTCCGCTTTCCGCAGTCGGTTTTCTTCTACCCGGCGATTGGATTTCTGGTCGAGGTCCTGTTCCATCTCCTGCCATGCACGCTGCTTTTACTGCTTGCGCGCACGCCTGGCGCCGACGCTGGTCGTGGCCGCATCATCTGGATCATTCTCGCGACTGTAGCTTTGATCGAACCCGCATTTCAAGCGATCGCCGGCGCTTCCGCTACGGCGGCCCTGTGGCGCGATGCGTGGGTCGCCTGGCATATCGTCAATGGAGAGATTCGCTTAACCGGCTAATTCTGAACGGGCCGTTGACATGCGCTCTTGCGCTAATCTAAAGCCTTATACCGCTTGCCCAGGCGCTTGATCATGCGCATAAACGCGCGCGGATCGTCCAGTCCTGCAGCGAGCGTCGCGGCCCCCTGGATATGGGCGATCAAATCTTCGCTGGCATTCCAGGCGCGGCCGGACGAATAACCGGTTCGCATGAATACGCGCGTTAGCGCCTTCGCCCATTCGTAAAACAGCGCCTTGATTCGATTCCGAAAGCGATCCGGAAAACGGCGCAGACAGAGCGCTGTCAGAAGTGCAAGGCGGCGCTCATTCGCCGCATCATGTAAAATCGCGGGCAGCGTTCGCTCCAGGGCCTCCGGCGCATTCACCGAGTGCTGCAAGGGTTCGAGGATTTCCCGCTCCATCCACGCGCCGCATTCCTTTAAGACCTCGAAGGTCATCTGTTCTTTACCGCCCGGAAAAAAGTTGTAGAGGCTGCCCTTTCCGAGGCCGGTAGCGCGTGAAATCAAAGCCAGCGTCGCGCCTTCCACGCCGTACTGCAGCAGCAGCGCGCGCAGGGCGGCAAGCACGTCGTTCCGGTCGGCTGCAATACGGGGCATGGCGTTCTTTGTAATTGTACTGAACGGTACAAACTGGATCGATCGGTACAGTGAAAGTAGTCCGTTCGATCCGATCGGACTTGTTACCAGAGGTCAATTCGCTTCTGTTTAACGGCGGCGAAAAACGCCGGTGCGGAGGCGCAACAATGAATACTCGAATTGATGAAGTGGCGGCGGGTATCTATAAAATCGGGACGTATTCGTCCACGAGCGGCATTGTATTCAGTCAGTATCTGATCGACGCCGACGAACCTCTGTTATTTCACTGCGGACAGCGCAGTCTCTTCGCTGACGTTTCGGCTGCGGTTACCAGAGTCATGCCGCTCGAGAAACTGCGCTGGATTTCGTACAGTCACGTCGAAGCCGACGAGTGTGGGCCCTCAATGATTGGCTCGCCGTTGCGCCGCGGGCGTCGGCGCTGCAGGGCCGCCTGGGTTGTACGCTCTGGCTAAACGACATGTCTGAGCGCACGCCGCGCGCGATGGCGAACGACGAGGCGCTGGATCTGGGCGGCAAACGCGTGCGTTGGCTGGATACGCCCCATGTGCCGCATAACTGGGACGCCGGTCTGCTCTTTGAAGAATCCGGGCGGACGCTTTTTTGCAGCGACCTTTTCACCCAGGCGGGCGACACGGCGCCGTTAACCAACAGCGACATTCTGGGACCTGCGCTTGTGATGGAAAAGCGCATCCAGTTCTCCGGGCCGACGCCGCAGTCTCCGGCGATCTTGCGGCGGCTGGCGGGCCTTTCGCCGGGTCTACTGGCCGTTATGCACGGCTCGGCCTACGCGGGCGACGGCGCTGCGGCCCTGGAAGGTCTGGCGGCCGCATACGAAAAACGCCTGGCGCATTAGCGCCACATGTGATTGAGCGGACCTGAGCCGGCGCCCAGCCCCGGCGCGTGTTCAATCGCGCCGTGCACGTAGTCTTTTGCCGCAGCTATTGCGTGCGGGAGATTTGCGCCATTGGCAAGTCCGGCGGCGATGGCGGCGCTCAGGGTGCAGCCGGTGCCGTGCGTGTTTTTGCTGGAGAGCACGGACCGGCTGAAACTTCGCAGTCCGCTTTGATCAAACATGACATCCACCGCCTCGCCGCTCGCCGCCGACTCGCTGGCACGATGGCCGCCTTTTAACAACACGGCCGCGCCGGTTTTCTGATACAACTCGCGCGCACCGTGTTCCATATCCGCCAGGGTGCAGAGTTCGCGTCCCAGGATCACGCTCGCCTCCGGCAGATTTGGCGTAATGAGCGTTGCAAGGGAGAGAAAATCAATCATCGCTCGCTCGGCCTCGGGCTGCAGTAGCCGGTCGCCGCTGGCTGCAACCATCACCGGATCGACGACGAGTGGAATGCCGCGGCCTTTTGCCCGCCACGCATCGGCGACGGCGGCGATGATCTCGGCCGAAAACAACATGCCGGTTTTCGCCGCGCGCACGGGGAAGTCGTCCAGTACATCGACGATCTGTCCGCGCACGATCGCGGGGTCGACGCCCTGCACGGCGCTGACGCCGCGCGTGTTCTGGCAGGTGATCGCCGTGATGGCGCTGGTTCCAAAGCAGCCAAAAGCCTGAAAGGTTTTCAGATCCGCCTGAATGCCCGCGCCGCCGCCCGAATCGCTGCCGGCGATAGTCAGCGTTACGGCGGGCGCGGAGCGGCGGGTCATGCTTCCTCGAACCCGGCGCGCGCCTGGCGGTCAATCGTAAGCGGCGCGGCGGCGACGTTTTCCAGTGGACGCGCGCATTGGCGCGCGGCCTTTCGTTAGCATGTCATCCGGCGAACGCGCCCAGTTTCGAGTGAAAGGCGGCAATCCGATCAGCGGCCGCATCCGTCCCCAGGGCAACAAAAACGAAGCATTGCCGCTTCTGGCCGCCTGTCTTCTGACGCGCGAGGAAGTCGTACTGAGCAACGTGCCCGAAATTGAAGACGTCGAGATCATGCAGGACATCGTGCGGCAGCTGGGCGCAAAGGTGGAACCGGTCAGCGCCGGCGATGGCACGCGCATTCGCATACAGGCGGACGGCGATATCGACGGGGAATTGCCCGCGGAATCCAGCCAGCGATTGCGCGGTTCGGTGACCCTGGCGGGTCCTTTGCTCGCGCGCAACGGCCGCGTGTTTCTGCCGCGTCCCGGCGGCGATCGCATCGGTCGGCGGCGTCTGGATACGCACATTCTGGCGCTGCAGGCGCTGGGCGCAAAAGTGAAAACCTTTCCGGATGGATTTGAGCTGCAATGCGAACGTCTGCGCGGCGCGGACATACTGCTCGACGAGGCTTCCGTCACCGGCACCGAAAACGCAGTTTGCGCGGCAGCGCTTGCGGACGGTGAAACGGTGATTCGCAATGCGGCCAGCGAGCCGCATGTGCAGGGGCTGTGCCGCATGTTAAACGCGATGGGCGCAAATATCGAGGGCATCGGTTCGAACATTCTGCGTGTCAAGGGCGTGGAGAGTCTGCGCGGCGCCCCGCATCGCATTGGTCCGGATTATCTGGAAGTCGGCAGCTTTGTCGCGCTCGCGGCGGTTACGCGCGGCGAACTCTTTATTGAAGACGCAGACATTGAAAACATGCGCATGATTCGCCTCGCGTTTTCGCGACTCGGAATCGAAACGCGCGTGGAAGGCGACGGGCTGCTTGTGCCCGCCGATCAATCCATGGAAATTGTTTCCGATCTGGGCGGCGCCGTGCCGCGCATCGATTCTTCGCCCTGGCCTGGCTTCCCCGCCGACATGACATCGGTGATGCTCGTCACTGCAACCCAGTGCAAGGGCACCATACTGATTCATGAGAAAATGTTCGAATCGCGGCTCTTCTTTACCGATCGACTGATCTCGATGGGGGCGCGCATAGTTCTTTGCGATCCGCACCGCGCCGTCATTATGGGACCGGCCCCCTTATTCGGCGCCGTCGTCTCCAGTCCCGATATTCGCGCCGGCATGGCGATGCTGGTTGCGGCGCTTTGCGCGCACGGCGAGTCGGTCATTCAAAATGTAATTCAAATCGATCGCGGATTCACGCGCATCGACGCGCGGCTTAAGGCCCTGGGCGCCGATATCGTTCGCGAGGAGTGAGGCGGGCGATGCGCGGGTTGGTGCGAATTTTGAAGGCCAGCGGCGTCGCGCTCGGCGCGCTTGCCCTTACGGCGACCTTGCTGCATTGGCTCTGGCCAGTGGCGCCCGTTGATTTGATGCCGTACGAAGATCTGACGGGCTCGCACAAGACCCTGCTTCAGTCGCGCGAATATGCGATTGTCGCCGGCACGCCGTGGGCGACGCGCGCGGGGGAAGCGATGCTTCTGCGCGGCGGCCGCGCCTGCGATGCGGCAGCGGCGAGTCTGTTGGCTTTAAACGTTACGCATGGCGAAGCGGCGTCTTTTCCCGGCGTCGCACCGGTGATGTACTACGATGGGCGGACCCGCTCGATTCGCAGTTACATCGGCGTCGGAACGGCGCCCCGCGCGGCGTCCATTGCTGCCTTTCGCGCCGACGGCCATGAGACCGTTCCTTTGATGGATATTCGCGCGCAACTGGTCCCGGCGTCACCGGATGTTTTGTTTGCGCTGTTGGCCGATTGCGGCGTAATGTCCTTTGGCGAAATCGCCGCTCCCGCCATCCAGCTGGCCCGTGAAGGCTTTCCGGCGCACAAAATCATCATCCAGAACCTGGATTTGCCGCTGTACAAGCGCTTCGGGTTTTCGCTGATTCTGCCGTACAATCGCGACGTGTGGCTTAAGGGTCAGTGGCGGCGCGGGCTGATTTTACATGAGCGATTGACGTTTCCCGATCTGGCGAAGTCTCTCGCGGCTATGGCGGGGGCCGAGCGCGATGTACTGGCGGCCGGCGGAACGCGCGCAGCGGGCCTGGCGGCGGCGCGGGCGCACTTTTACGAGGGTCCGCTGGCGCAGGCGATAGCGGAGCACCATGCTGAGCACGGCGGCTGGATTAGCCGCGCGGACTTGCGCGAATATCGCGGCGGATGGGAACTTCCGGTGAGCGGCGGTTACGGCGACTACACGCTGCATTCCAATGGTCCCTGGTCCCAGGGACTCATGGCGCCCATGATCCTGCAGACCCTCGAAGGCGTGGATCTGCAGGCGCTTGGTCATAACACGCCGGCTTACATTCATGCCGTAACTCAAGCGATTGATCTGGCCATGGCCGACCGCGACGCGTACGTCGGCGACAGCTCGCAGTCGCGCGCCATGCTGCGGCGACTGCTTTCAAAAGAATACGCGACCGAACGCCGCGCGCAAATGACTCCGCGCGCTTTTGGACCCGCTCCAAGGCCGGGCGCAGCGCCGGGAACAGCGGCCCATGCGCGCGTTCTCGCGACCCGCTTCGCTTTTGACCGACTCGATCCGACCTTCGGTCAGGATACGTCTCAGATCACGATCGTCGATCGCGCCGGCGACGCGATTGTGATCACGCCGTCCGATTTTCCGCGTACTCCGATGATTCCTGGAACGGGACTGACGCTCGGCAATCGAATGGTGCAATTTCGCCTTGAGGAAAACTCGCCCAATGCGCTGGCGCCCGGCAAACGTCCGCGCATCACGCCCCACGCGATTCTGGTCTTCAAAGATCAACGCTTGTTTCTCGCCTTCAGCACGCCTGGCGGAGACATGCAGGCTCAGGCGCTGGTGCAGACCTTTTTGAATATTGTCGTGTTTGGCATGGATGTCCAGAGCGCCGTCAGCGCGCCGCGCTTTTATACGGTCGCCGCGCCGTCGTCGTTTGCGCCGCATGAAGCGCGGCCAGGCGTTGTGCGGCTTGAGGCGGATTTGTTTGCAGCGAGCGCCGCGGGCTTGGGTGCGCTCGGTTACGAACCCGAAGAGAATCCGCGCCTCGATAAGGACTTTGGCGCGGTGGGCGCCATACTCGTGGATGATCGCGGTCTACTCAACTCCGGCGCGGACCCGCGTGAAGAAACGCTGGCGGCCGGGCGCTGAGTACGGGCGGCGCTTTACGCAGTCTGGCGATTGCGCCGGTCTTCGTCTGCGCGAATGCGGAAGGACCGGCCGCTTTCGCGCACCGCCTGCATTGCACGCGTAATGAGCAGAAGTTCGTTGGGGCCGGGCGCGTGGCTGCGTTCAAAGTGAATCGCCAGCGGCAGGTCAGCGCGCATTATGTCTTCCAGAATGCGCGCGCGTTCTTCGCGACTTGCGAAACGCGATGCCGGCGTCAAAGTCAGTTCGAGAGACTTACCGTCGTTTAAGAGATACATTCGTGCGCCTCAATGCGTCGAAATTCCGACGCGGCTCCGGTTTTCCCGGAACCCGGCCCGCTCGGGCGGGCTCTATCTACTCTTCTCTACGGTTAAAGACGCCTTCGTCTTTACGGCGATTGGACGAAAAGTTGGTTAGCGCGGTTCGTACGCAAGCGGCGGGATCGCTCCCGCGCCGACGGCAAGGTTTCGGAATTGTGGGCCCTCCAGGATTTGAACCTGGGACCAAGAGATTATGAGTCTCCTGCTCTAACCGCTGAGCTAAGAGCCCGATTTCGGGTGCGCCGTTTCCGTTCGCACGTTGTATTGCGAGCGAAGCGGCGACAGGGAAAACAAAATCGAGCGGCGCCTGCGGTCAAGTGTTTCAGCGTCGTGCGCGCCGGCCTGAGTCTCGTGGCGGGAGTCAGAGTCGGACAAAGGGCAGGAGGATCTGGCCCTCGCGCGCTGCATTAACTTTGAGCCGGGCGTCGCGAAATGCGGCGACTACGTCATTAAAGCAGGTTCCGCACCCGGTGGTTGCGCGGGTGCGGCGGATAATATCTTCCACGGAAGTTGCGCCCGAGTGCACGGCGATTTCGATGCGTTCGCGCGTAACGCCATTGCATCGACAAACCGGTCGTTCGAGCCCGAACCTCATGCTGCGCCGTTAGACGGTATGGCTTCCAGGAGCACGAGCGTGGCCTGTTTGCGGCGTTTTTCACGTTCGGCCGGCGTTTCGATTTTGATTTCGATGTCCGGTTTTACACGAAAGAGCGGCTGCCCTTTTTTTACCACCACGCCGCCGTCGCCGTCGATCAGCGAGGCCACCACCGAACCGGGAAACTCCGCATAGACCTTGTTGAACATCTTCATGACTTCGATGATGTAAATCGGGTCGCCCGGTTTGAAGTGTTTGCCTGGTTCGAGGTAGGGCGGAGCGGCCGGCGATTCTTTTGCGTAGAACATGCCCCCGCTGACGGCGACGATCTCGTCCGCCGCTGCGGGCGGGGGCGGGGCCAGGTAGCGCGTGAATGTCTCCTGGTTTTCCGCATCAAGAAATTGCGCCGGCGCGACCGGATGCAGGCCGGAATCTACTGTGAAATCCAGCAGGCCGGAGCGCTGGCCCATCAGCACGAGCAAATCCAGAATTTCCAGGCCGCATTGCCAGCCGCGATGGCTGTCGGCGCTTTTCTGATAAAGATCGTCGGCCAGCGGATTGAAGGCGCCCTTGCCCACAAACGGATTTTTCTCCGAACGCAGGGCGCGGTTCAACTCCTGATACAGGGACGATTTGTTTTCGCCGGTAGTTTGCCAGCTGTACTGGAAGTCCTTTTCCGTATCCACGCCGAGACGTTTCTCAAGATCGGAATAGAACTTGAGTCCGCGGTTCAGCAGTTCCAGGTCGTCCGGCCAGATTTTCTGCACCGGCGCCGCATGCGGTCGATCTTCCAGGCGAAAAAAATTGTACAGGTCTGCGAGAATGCGCAGCGGATTGCGCTTCCAGATAATGCGGCCGTTCTCGATTACAAAAGACCGCCGATGGTTGCGCGCGAGCCAGCCGGCCGCTGCATGCGGATTCGAAAGAAACTGATGCACCGGACGCAGCACCAGCGTCTGCTTCGCGCCGGCCGCTTCTACGCCCGTCGGGCCGTACTGGGCGGCCGCGCGTTTGACCAGTTCCGCCCACGCGGTTTCCTGATCGAAACTCTCCAGTTCCTGCGTGAGTCGCCCGACGGCGGCGAGGTACGGCACCACGAACTTCGTATCCGGCTTGAGCATGGGATGCAGGCCCAGGCAGAAGTTGATGATGCCGTAATGGAAGTCTTTGTTTGTCTTCAGTTCCGGACCGCGCAGTTCCATGCGGCGCAGAATGTCGGCCAGATTTTCGAGATTGGCGCGCCGTCCTTCGCCGTGCGAGAGTATCAGGGCAATGTTTGAGTCATATGCTCCCGCGAGGTGATAAGCGATAAACCAGCCCGTGTCCGGGTTGGGCACGCCGATGCCCTGATCGTCGCGGATTTCATGCTCCGGCGGCGGCGACCAGTACTCAATAACGCCGCCAGCGTGAGGTTGCAGCGCATCGTTCATCGCGTTCAGACGCACCTCGCCGCCGGCGCGGTAACGCATGCAGCGTTCCGGTTTGGGCAGACGTTTGCCGTGCGCGGCGCAAAGCGCCATGGCTTCAACCAGAGACTCGACGATAAAGAAGTCCTTTGAATCGGCCGGGTTTACAAACTTGAGCGAATAGGCCATCTCCGTAACGCGGTGTTCCACCTGAATCCGCGTATTGACTTCCATAAAGTAGAAGTCGTTGCCGGACACGATGCATTCAAAGGTCGAGGCCGAGTTCAGTTTTACCGCCGCGCCAAAACGCGCCGACTGCTCCTCCATTTCTTTCAGCGTCCGCAGGTCGGCCTTGAGCACCTCCGCAAATTGCGTGTGCCCTTCTTTGGTAGCCTGCGCGATTTCGTATTCGTAAAGTTCTTCCGTGAGCGATAGCTCGACGAGTTTTTGTTCGTGCATTTGCAGCGAACAATCGCGCAGACCGAGCGACAGGCACCACTCGCCATTGCCGAGCAACTGCACCTCGTTGTGGCGCGTGTTTTCGATGTTCATTTCCATCAGGAAGTTCTTGTTATCCGCCGGCCCCATCGCCTTCGATTCCTGGAGAACCTCCAGCGTCGCCGTGTTCACTTCGCTTGCATCGGTAACAATGCGCTGGCCTTTGCCGCCGCCGCCGCCGATATACTTGAGTCGCAGGCGTCGTCCGGGATTTTTTGCAAAAATTTCCGCCGCGCGTTTGGTCGCTTCGGCCTGGAGTTCTTCGAGAGTAATCAACGGGACGCCCTTTGCGTAGCTGGCCTGCAGCACGGCTTCTGCGTAGTCTTCCACGTTGGCCAGCGACGCAACATTCAGTCCGTTTTCTTCGGCGATTTTTTTCAAGCCGGCCGCGTCGCCGCCGACCTTCGCGAGCAACGTGAGCGCCGTGATGTTGTCGACGCCCGGCGTCACGCTCACGCCGACGCTGCGCGCCATCACTTTGGCGGCGTCCTTAGCGCCGGCCGCGCGATGTACGTTGGAGGCCGGTCCCACGAAGCTCAGGCCGGCGGTCTCAATCGCTTCCACGAATTCGGCGTCTTCCGCCATAAAGCCGTACCCGGCGAAGATGTGCGTGTAGTTGTTCGACTTTGCAATCTCGATGATCTGACGAATCCGGTCTTTACGTTCGACAGCGTTTGCGCCCGTATAGTCTGGAACGCGATGCACGCTCGCGGGATCGTGAATTACGCGCAGCTCCGGCGCCAGCGTGTTAGCGTAGGTGACCGAATCTTTTTCCGAAAGCAGAATGCCGTAACTGGCGCCCAGACTGCTGAAAACGTCCATCGCCTCCTTGCGAATCGGACCGCGGCATACGATCAGGATTTTCATGTGGGCGCAGGAGAAACCTGCGACCCACGGCGACGGAGAATTACGGTATTTGTCGGTTTTTACGGCGACGGGGGAGTTTGCGGCCACGATCGAGTTACTCGCAGGGAAAATTTCAATCCACGGGCGGACTGCTGCGTAAGAGGATTTATTCGCGGGGCTTTTGTCAACCCTGACAGGGTCGGCGGCCTTCCGCAAGATTTGACTTTGCGCGCGTTGCGCCCCGCCCAGGCTGGCGGGATGGCGACCGACGAGGCCCGTATCCTGCCGCGTTTTCTGCGCCTGACCGCCTTGAATGTGCTGGCCAGCGTGGTCACGCCCCTGGCCGGCCTGGCTGATACGGCGATGCTGGGCCACCTCGACGACGTGCGCTACATCTCCGGCGTGTCGCTTGCGGTGGTGATCTTCAACTACATCTACTGGAGCTTTTACTTCCTGCGCATGGCGACCACGGGCGAGACGGCCCAGGCGGTCGGGCGAAATGACGCCGGCGAGGCTCACCATGCGCTTTATCGATCACTGGCGCTGGCGGCCGGCGTCGCCGCGCTTTTACTCATTTTGCAGCGTCCGATCCGCGACTTCGGCTTCGGCCTGCTCTCCGGCGCGCCGGACGTCGAAGCCGCCGGGCGTGAGTATTTCGACGCGCGCATCTGGTCGGCGCCGGCGACCCTGATGAGTTATGCATTCATCGGCTGGTTCATGGGTCGGGAGGAAGCGCGCACGATACTTGCGGCGACCATGACTGCGAACATTTCGAACATTGCGCTGAACTACGTGTTCATCGTGAAATTCGGTTGGGCGGCGCATGGATCGGGCCTGTCCACCGCGATCAGCGAATACTTGATGCTCGGCGTTTGCGTTGTTGCATTTTTGAGTAAGTCCGGCCGTATTGCGCCGACGCTTGCGCAACTTCTCGATGCGGAACGTCTACGACGCTTGTTCGCATTAAATCGAGATCTCTTATTGCGCACTTTCATCTTGTTGGTCGTGTTTTCCACATTCACGAATTTGAACTCGAAGATCGGCGTCGCGCAGCTGGCGGCGGCGAGCATCATAATGCGCTTTTACGAACTGGGCGCATACCTCGTCGACGGCGCCGCCATTGCGTCTGAGAGTCTGGCGGGCGTGTTTCGCGGCGAACGGCGTCTGGATCGGCTGCAGTACCTGATCCGCCTGTCTTTTTCGGTCGGGATCAGCGCGGCGCTCGCTTTTGCGATCGTCGCGGTCGGATTTCCCGAACCAGTTTTTGGTCTGATGACTTCCCAACCGGCGGTGCTCGCGTTGTGCATCGAATACTCGATCTGGCTCGCGCCCTTGTTGCTCTTTGGCGCGGTGGCGTTCGTCTACGACGGGCTCATGATCGGTCTCACAGAGGGGCGCGCCCTGCGGAATGCCATGATAATAAGCGGATTGCTTTTTATTCCGCCGACGCTCTACGCCGCTATAACTCATTCCAGCTTCTGGCTATGGGTCGGCGTTTCCGTTTTTATTGCAGCGCGCGGACTTACCTTGTTCGTTTCAATGCAAATATTGATGAGAGTGTATAAAAGAGAATGGCGCGTCGCGGATAGCCTGACAGCGCTTTCGAGCAAACCCTGACCGCGCTCGAAGGTTGCGATTTTTTTTAAACATATCTGAATAGTAGGAGGAAAACGGTTTTCCGTCAGCCGGGTAGAATTCGTACAGCCTGCATGCATACGTTCTGGCGGCGCATTTCCGCATGGCCCGCGCAACTTGCGGTATGGCAGAAGTTCGCCTTGCTTTCGAGCCTCGCCTGTCTGCCTTTGCCCTTCTTTTTGTATTTTCTCTTCAGCGAGCATTCCGCGGATCGCGCGTTTAACCGCACTGAACTGATCGGCGTGGAATACGCGCGCACGGCCTTAGGCTCAGTTTATGCGCTTGAATTTAAGCCCGATGCGCCGGCCGGCGCCTTGACGACGATCATCCAGGAAGAATCCGACGCCGTTCCAGGCGCGCGCGATGCATTCCGGCGCTGCGAGAAACTTAATCGCGCAGCCGCGAATTCAGGTGCCCTGCGCGCGTTGGACGCGGCTTACGATTGTACGGAAAAGCTGACCGAACTCATCGCCGATAATTCCAATTTGATTCTTGATCCTGAGTTGGATTCTTACTACTTGATGGACCTTGCCATCCTGAAGCTGCCGGTCGTCTACACATCGTTGCGTCGCCTCGCAGCCGGTCTGCAATTCGAAGGTGCGGATCAAAGCGCTCGCGTCGGCGCCAGGGAAGAGCTGGGTCGCCTGCGTTTGGGCATTAAGCGTTCGGCCGTGCGGGCCGCCGGCGCGCTCAACGATCCGCAATCCGCGGCTCGCGTCCGACAGGCGGCGACACGATTGGACGGCGTGCTGATCGACGCTCTGCGTCTTTCGGCGGAAGCCGAGTCATCCGCTGCACAGACGGCGGCCATGGACCGGGCGTCGCGCGCCGTGTGGCAGAGCTACCTGGTTTTTTCAGAACTGCTTGCGGAGCGCGTGCGCGCGCGTCAGGAGCGCGAGAACATGAACGTAGCCTTGAGCGTCGGCCTGAGTCTGCTGGCGGCGCTGATCGCCCTTGCTTGTAGCTTTCCGGTGCTGCGGAGCATCAGCGCGCCGCTCGCGGCGACTGCCGCCGGCTTGCATGGAGCGGCCCGCGGCGATCTTGTGCAGCGGTTGCCAGTGCAGGGCGCGGACGAGTTCGCCCGACTCGCCCTGGACTTTAATGCGTTTGTGGAAGAACTGCAGGCGGCCATTGGCGCCGCGCAGACCGCCGTCCAGGAAAGCAGCCGTTTCGCGGCGAATTTACACGACTCGCTGATCACACTGGAAGAAAGCAGTCAGGAGCAGGCGGCTGCGACCGAAGAGATGCAAGCCTCTATTGAAACTTTTTCCGCCGGCGGCGAACAAGTTGAAGCTTTCGCAATAACTCAAGCGCGCGCGCTTGATACGCTCGACCAATCGCTCGAAGCGCGCGAAGCGTTGCAGACGGAGCTCATGACCGGACTCTCGCGCGCCGCAGTGAGCGCGGAACGGGTCCAGGGACTTGCGGAGTCCGGTCGGATGATGCTGCAGGGAATCGTCGAGACGATGGCCGGTATCGAATCCAGTTCCCTGCGGATTTCGGCGATTGTCGACATTATCCAGGAAATCGCCGACCGGGTGAACCTGCTGGCTTTAAACGCTTCCATAGAAGCCGCGCGGGCCGGCGACGCGGGCCGCGGCTTTGCGGTGGTCGCCAACGAGGTCTCGCGCCTGGCCGATCGGACGACCGAGAGCGCCCGCGATATTAACGGTTTGGTGGAAACGAACGCGGCCGCAATTCGGGACGGTCTCGAGCGGGCGCGAAGTTCGGCGGCGCAGATTGGCGCGATCGTGGACGGAGCGCTGGAGTCTTCGCAACTGGTCCGCGGCCTGAATTCCATGCGCGCCGCAGAGGCCGCCAGTCGCCGTACTTTTGAGCAACTTTACGCGGAATTGCGCAGAGCGTCCGAGGCGATTCGCCAGTCGGCGACGGAACAGAGCGGAGTCGTCCGCGAAATCGCGCATTCGATCGATATTGTGACTCGCGGCACGCAGGCCAACGCCACGGAGGCCTCGGCGGTCCGTTCCGGAGCGGACCGCCTGCTGACAAGTGCGCAACTTGTACGCACGCGCCTGGAAGTGTTTCGTACATGACGCGCTGTCACTCAAAGTTTGCCAGGTAAAATTAACATCCGCGGCTGTTTCGGTTTTTTTCAGACTTCTTTTGTCAAAATTCTTGACGCATTCTGTTGCACTGCGCAAAAACTGGCCAGCCGAACGGTCCGCCGGGCGGCTCACAGAGATCTCAAAACCGCACCCGGCGGCCTTGAGATTTCTTCCAAAAAAAATAGAGCGACGCAACGACGTAGCTCAGGAGTTTCATGTGAAGCGTATTAACCAGCGGCTGCTAGCAGCTGCACTGACCACCTTATGCCTTTTTTTCGGCGGCGCGCTTAATGCGCAGGCGTTGAAGGGCTCTTACCCGATCGTGCTTTCGCACGGCATTCTCGGATTCGACGATACCAAAGGTCTGGCCAACGGTCTGATCAAATATTGGGGCGGCATGGACGACTATCTGCGTCGCCAGGGCGTTCCCGTGCTTACGCCCGGCAAAACTGCCATGCAGGGTCTGGCCGTCCGCGCCCAGGAGCAAAAGAACCAGGTTCTTTACTGGATGGCGGCAAACGGCTACAGCAAGGTGCACATCATCGGTCACAGCCAGGGCGGCCTGGATTCCCGATACATGATCACCAACCTGTCGACGGCTTCCAAAGTCAGCACGCTGACCACGTTGAATTCGGTGCACTATGGCACGCCGGTGGCTGACATCGGATTGGCCGTAATCCCCAGCTGGCTGCAACCCTCCGTCGCCATTGTTGTAAACGCATTCGGCAAGTTGATTTATCGCAGCGGCAACCAGGACATCATCAACATGGCGAAGTCGCTCACGACGGGATACCTGAAAACGTTTAACAGCAGCACGCCGAACGTTTCGAGCGTGAAATACTACTCCTATGGTTCGAAAATGGCCTGGGCCGACCTTATCCAGCATCCGCTGATGGGCGTGATCTATCCGATTACCTGGACCGGCGGCGTCTTCAACGGCCAGGGCGGCGCAAACGACGGCGTGGTTCCGTTCAGCTCGCAGCGTTGGGGAACCTGGAAAGGCGAACCGACCACGCGTTGGTACACCACGGGCGTCGATCACCTGCAGGCCACCAATCTGGCCGGCTCGGGCGCTCCCTGGTATGATGTGGAAGGCTACTTCTTGAAAATGGCTTCCAACGCCAAAGCCAACCAGTAAAACATGCTGCTCGTCGCCGCGGCGTCAAGGGACGTCGCAGCGCCTCTCAACAGGCGAAAAGAGCCGGCTAAATGGTCGGCTCTTTTTGTTGGCTTCTGCGCTCAGACTATTCGCTTCCCTTGCAACAGGCCGCTTTATGAAAAACAAAAATCTCTATCTGATTCTGGCTGGCGTATCCGTCGCGATACTGCTTGCAGCCGTCCTCTGGTTTACTCTGTCAGACGCCGCCGGTCAGGCCAATGTCACCTATCTCTCACAAGAAGACCTCACGCGCTGGGAGGCTTCCGGCATGAACGATCCGGAGCTCAGCCGACTCGCAAAGTCCCTGTTTGACGCCGAAGGTCTGGGACTTGCAACCATGCTCGAAGATGCGCGCTTTGGTCGCGTATTATTGCCCTCGGAACTCTGGCGCCTGCGTCGGCGGTGCCCCGACGATATGGAGTTGGACGACTGCAATCTGTTAATTCTTCAGTATCTCAAAGACGCCGCGCCTGCGCCGGACAATCTCAAGCTGGTCGCGCTCTTCAAAACTTACATGCTCTATGAGCAATCGATGCTTTCGATCAAATATCCCTCGGACATGAATCCCGACGAACAATATCGGCGGATTCGCGAACAGCGCCGCGAGAGCTTCAGCAATGAAGACGCCGAGCTGGTATTCGGATACGAAGAAACGCGTCATGATTTTGGCGAGGCGTTCGAGCAGTTTGTCGAGGCGACGAAAGACCAGCCCGGCGACAAGCGCGTTCAGGCCTACGAGGAATTGCGCGAGAAGCACTGGGGTCGCTACTACGCTGTGATGAAAGAGCTTGAGCCTTCATTTGATCGCTACACGGTCGAAATGGATCTGCGGGCCCAGGATCTCACAGCCCTGGCGCCCGGCGATCGCGACGGCGTCATTCGCGGCCTGCGTGAAAAGCACTTTGGTCGCGACGGCGCGGAGCGCATGGCGGCCGTGGATCGCGAAATCGCCGCGGAAGAAACTCAGGAGCAGGCCTATCGTAATGCGGAGACTGAGCTGTTGCGCGGCCAACCGAATCTGAGCGCGGCGGACCGCGATCGGCGTCTGGCGGAGCTGCGCCTGCGTATCTTTGGCAGTCAGGAAGCGGCGGACGCTTTTTTTCGTCGCGAACAGTTGCGCCTCGCTGGACAGTAGGCGCAGCGCAAGTCGTAACAGCATCG
>JAVHPJ010000016.1:0-1113 GCA_036170535.1 Leptospirales bacterium
TCGCCGACCTACAGCAGGCGCTGAATAACGACACGCCGCTCACGACGCTCGCAACGATGATGGCGAATTATCTGAGCGTACAACGCGACGCGAGTGCGGCGAACATGACGCACTGGCAGGACGAGATCTATACGGATGGAGCCTTGCCTACCTCGGATATGATGGTGGGCGACATGGGCTTTTTGAGTGCCCTTCGCACCAATGCGGATAACCCGATCTACTTTTTTGAGCAAGCGTGGTACGGAAATACTACACCCTTAGAGAACTATTTGCGCCAGGGCGATTACCGTACGGTTCAAAACCTTGCCAATCTGGACGTCTGTGCCAATAGCAATGTTAATATCGGCTTCCCATATCCGCTGACTATCGGCAGTGCGAACGTAGGCGGATGCTTTAGCTCTATCGGAGTCCAGAATACTCTGACTTATCAAGCAACCGGTCTTGG
Organism: Leptospirales bacterium; assembly: GCA_036170535.1. GTDB lineage: Bacteria > Spirochaetota > Leptospiria > Leptospirales > Leptonemataceae > SSF53. The sequence goes on from JAVHPJ010000016.1 coordinate 446, forward strand.
CGCCGTCTTTGGCATCCCGGTTGCCATTACTGAGACATTTGCCGAGCAGACTGTTGGTTTCCTCGGCACCTTCCAACTCTACGACGCCAACGCCGAATCCAACTACACCCTCTGGCAAGGCTACAACGTCGCCATCGACGGCATGCAACTGCACTGGGCCAACAACCTTGTCACAGCCGCCAACACCTGGGAAACCCAGAAGGCCGACTACGAAGCCGCGTACGCGGCATATCTCGCAGAAGCCGCCCAACTGCGCGCGGACAATCTGGCCGAATACCAGGCCGAGGTCGCCGGTATTCAGGCCGACAAACAACGCTATCTGGCCCGGGTGGAAGAAGACCGGCGGGCTGCGCGCAATGATTTAATCCTCCTGCGCCGCGAGTTAGCGGACCTGCAAAACCAGAACGCAACGCAAGAACAAATCACCGCCGCGATCCAGCAGCAGGCCGCAACCGGCGTCAGCGCGACGACGAATCTGCCGACGCAAAACAACAACACGAGCGCCGCCGATCGCGGCCGCGCGCTGCTGGAAAGCTCCAGACGCGCAGCGCCGGAGGCTGCCATTGCCGCCGAAGACTTTGCCGAACAATTCCGCGTCTCCGTGCGCGGCGCCTTGAATATTGGCGTGCAGAAAGAACTCAACGCGCAGGCGCTCGACTTTGCGGAAG
>JAVHPJ010000017.1:0-1113 GCA_036170535.1 Leptospirales bacterium
TCGCCGACCTACAGCAGGCGCTGAATAACGACACGCCGCTCACGACGCTCGCAACAATGATGGCGAATTATCTGAGCGTGCAACGCGACGCGAGTGCGGCCAACATGACGCACTGGCAGGACGAGATCTATACGGATGGGGCGCTGCCAACGTCCAGTATGTTGGTGGGCGATATGGGCTTTTTGACCGCCCTGCGTGCCAATGCCGACAATCCGATTTATTTTTTCGAGCAGGCTTGGTACGGAAACACAGCGCCCCTGGAGAACTATTTGCGGCAGGGGGATTACCGCACCGTTCAAAACCTTGACAACCTCGATGTTTGCGCGAACACAAATGTACACATAGGCTTCCCTTATCCGCTGACAGTCGGTAGTGCAAATGTGGGCGGATGTTTTGGCAATTTCGGAGTTGAAAACACTCTGACCTATCAAGCAACGGGCCTCGGTGCGATCTTTGGTATCCCGGTTTCCATTACCGAGACTTTTGCCGAGCAGAATATCACTTTCTACGGCACCTTCCAACTCTACGACGCCAACGCGGAATCCAATTACACCCTCTGGCAAGGCTACAACATCGCCATCGACGGGATGCAACTGCACTGGAGCGACAACCTTATAGAAGCCGCGAACAACTGGGAGACCCAGAAGGCCGACTACGAAGCCGCCTACGCCGCCTATCTCGCGGAAGCCGCCCAACTGCGCGCGGACAATCTGGCCGAATACCAGACCGAAGTCGCCGGCATTCAGGCGGACAAACAACGCTATCTGGCCCGGGTGGAAGAAGATCGGCGGGCTGCGCGCAACGACTTAATCCTTCTGCGCCGCGAGTTAGCGGAGCTGCAGAACCAGAACGCAACGCAGGAACAAATCACCGCCGCGATCCAGAAGCAGGCTGTGACCGGCGTAACGGCGACAACGAATCTGCCGACGCAAAACACCGGCGGAACCGCCGCCGATCGCGGCCGCGCGCTGCTGGAAAGCTCCAGACGCGCAGCGCCCGAGGCGACAATTGCTGCGGAAGAATTTGCCGAACAATTCCGCGTCTCCGTGCGCGGCGCATTGAATATTGGCGTGCAGAAAGAACTCAACGCGCAGGCGCTCGACTTTGCGGAAG
>JAVHPJ010000018.1:0-22499 GCA_036170535.1 Leptospirales bacterium
CAGGGACGACTCCGGGCGTAAACGGCGCGGAGTTCGAGTGTCCTGTTGTGCTCCCCCGGTAGGACTCGAACCTACGACCAAGTGATTAACAGTCACCTGCTCTACCGACTGAGCTACAGGGGAGTGTCGGTTTGCCCCGGCGAGCCGGAGCAAAGCCAGTCTTCCCACGGGCCGGACCCTGTCAAGCAAACCTGGCGAAAGCGGCTCCAGGCCCCCTTCCGGCTGGACGTCCGGGCCGGGGCGGTGTAGAATCGCGGGGATGGCGCCCGTATCCCAGCCCCGCCGCCTGAGCCTGCCGCGCCGCCTCTATCTCCAGTGGCGCCAGCACTCCGCCGATGTGGAGCCGCGCTACGAGTCGGTTTATCTGGCCTGCATGGACCTCATCGCCAGCCGGCCGGACCTGGGCCTGCGCTCGATTTTTTTCGGCATCTACGACGAAAAACCCGACGGGCGCATCACGGACTACGAGGGCCGGCGCTACGGGTATCGGCAAATCGCGGTCGCCGTGCAGAGCTGGCTCGAAGAACGCGCGGCGCGCTGGATGGCCGGCTTCAAAAGCCTGGCCGATTTGCCGGGCGACATGCCGGGGGCGCTTGCGCATTCGTTTCTGCGCGAAAAGGACGAGCGCGGCCGGCTGCAGCTGGTCGACGCGCGGCGCCTGGATTCGCTGATCGAACACAGCCTGGATCTGGGCGGCCAGAGCGGTCGCAAGCGGCCCTGGCTGATGCGCGTGTTCGCGCGTCTGTTTCTCGGCGGCGATCTGCGTCGACTGGCGGCGGCCCTGCGCAAGCTCAACCGCGCACGCACCTTTATTGCGCTGGAAGTGCGCGATTCCGATCCCAGCGAAGAAATTGCGCCAGCGTTGTATTCGCGCGCGATCGGCCTCATTTTATTCGTTTCGTCGCGGACCGACGTGACGCCCGATCAGATCGAAGCGGCGGCGCGGCCGCTGCTGCTCGCATTTTACGACGCGCATCTGATGCGCATCCGCGCGCGCGAGGCCCAGCAGATCTCCGAAGAAATTTTTCACGCGCTCGTGCGTACCCTGCCGCTCGCGCATGTCGTGCACGACGGCGAACTGATCCTCTACGCCAATCCGCGCGCCCTCGAACTTTTGGGCGCGGCCAACGTCGCCGAGCTGAACACGCGCCGCGCGATTGAACATGTGCACGCCGAAGATCGCGCGATGGTCGCCGCCCAGGTGCAGCGCCTGCTCGCGGCCCCGCCTGGCGCGGAGACGCCGCGCCGCGAGCTGAAGTTTGTGCGACTCGACAATCAAGTCGTCCCTATCGAAGCCCAGGGCGTGCGCGTGAATTATTTTGGCCGGCCCGCCATTCAGCTGGTCTTTGCGGACATCTCCGAGCGCAGACGCTTCCAGGAAGAACGCGAACGACACAAGCTCTACGATGCGCTCACCGGCCTGCCTAATCGTTCGCTTTTTCTCGACCGGCTCGATCAGGCGCTCTGGCGCGCGGAAGAAAAGGCGCAGACTCCGGAAAACGAAGAGACCGTGCTGGCGGTGCTCAAACTCGATGTGAACAGTCTCGGGGTGGTGAATGAACGCCTGTCCTTTGGCGCGGGCGACGCACTTTTGCAAGAAATCGCCGGACGCTTGCGCAGTCGCCTGCCGGGCGGAGTCAATCTGGCGCGCCTTTCCGGCGATTCTTTCGGGATATTCGTCGAAGACATCGAGTCGGAAAGTCAGGCGCTCACGCTGGCGGAAGCGGTGATGGATCTTTTGCGTCTGGAAACCTTTTATGCGGGCGGCGAAGAAATCGCCGCGTCCGTCACTGCGGGCATTGCATTTTTCCCGCGCCATGGCCGCAACGCCGGTCGGCTGCTGGCGAATTCCGAACTCGCGCTGGACGCAGCGCGTGAAAACTCGGGACGCGTGGCCGTGTATGCGCCAGGCGTCTACTCGCGGCGCGCGGCGAGTTTTGGTCTGGAACGCCGACTGCTGACTGCGCTCGGCGAACAACACTTCGAGCTGTACTACCAGCCGCAGTTCGACGCGGTGCGCCAGGTGTTTTTTGGCGTGGAGGCGCTCTTGCGCTGGAACGATCCGGAACTGGGCATGGTGAATCCGGCCGAGTTTATTCCGATCGCCGAAGATCGCGGACTCATCATCGACATTGGCGAGTGGGCCCTGCAGCGTTCCCTGGAAGACATTGGCCGACTGGAACGCAAACTGCACATCGAGCTGGATCTTTCGGTCAACGTGGCGCCGGTCCAGTTGGAACAGACCAGCTTCCCCACGCGCATCGCGGACATGCTGACGCACACGCGCCGCGATCCGGGCCGCCTCAAGCTGGAACTCGTGGAACGCGGCGCCCTCAGCGACAACGACATTGTGCGCCACGCGATGCAGGAGCTGCAACGCCTGGGAGTCGGCTTTCACGTCGACGACTTTGGCGCGGGTCGCGGCGCGCTGGCCTATCTGCGGCGCGCGCCGGTGGAAGCGATCAAGATCGATAAAAGTTTCACGCACGATCTGGAACGTCAGTCCGACTTTCTGCGCGGCCTGATCGCCTTTGCACGATCCCTGGGTCTGGATATCATTGTGGAAGGCGTGGAGACTGACGCACAGACGGCGTTTTTTCGCGCGCTGGACTGCCGGCTGTTTCAGGGCTTTCGTTTTGCGCGGCCCATGCCGCTCGCCCAACTGGAAGGCTTTTTAGCCAGCCCGCCGGCGCGCCCAACCGAAGCGCTGAATTGACTTTACCGCGCTCCGGCCGTGCGCAGGCTCGGACCATGTACGACGCCCGCCAACGACTCAAGTGGCCCGCCATCGGTCTGATCCTCACCTCCGCCTTCGCCCTGCTCGCGCAACCCCTCGTGTTTCTGGTACAGATTGGCCTCGCGACCAGCCGCCTGGATCATCCGGTCGCTATGGCGCTCGCCGGCCTGGTCGGCCCGCAGAGCGTGGCGGTGACGGCGGTGTTTTGCGGCGTCGGCTTTCTTTTCGCCGTATTGATTCTGGCCGGCGCCACCGGCATGCTCGGCGGCGATAATTACGGCCTCGCCATCACGGCGAGCGTGCTTGCGATTATTCCGTGCACGTGGTCTTTGTGTTTTATTGGGCCGATCTTTGGCGTCTGGGCGCTGATCGAACTGGGTCGGCCGGAAGTGCGCGCGGCCTTTGATTAAGGCGTCGGCGACGCGGCGTGCTCTTTCTGATGCGCGCGCAGATCGGCGAAAATTTTTAAGCCCACAAAAAATCCGGCCAGCGCCGCGCCAATCCACTCCGGCAGAAACACGAGCGCAATTGCGATCACAATGGCGCCCGCCAGGATCGTTATGTGCATGAGCCAGATGCGCTTGTAGGGCAGAAACATCGCTTCCATAAAATCCAGGCGCAGGTATTCGCGCTGCCCCAGGTAGTGAACCTTAAAGGAAACGGCGTGACTTGAAAGGAGCATGAGCGCCGACCAGAAAAGCGGATTGGAAAACGGAGCGGCGCCAATGAACGTTGCGGCGAACCAGTTTACAAAAACGCTCTGCGGATCGTCAGTCTCCGAAAGGTTTCCGTGTATCGCCCCTGTAATCGCCGAGTACACGTAGAGGAAAACTCCGTGGCCGAACATAAAGCCGCCGTAATGCAGACAGAAAAATGCAGTCATGAATACGGCCATGCCGACGCCCAGGGGACGCGAGTCCCGCTCTGAGTTGGTCCAGGCGGGTATCAACATTTTTGGAATAGTAAAGACGCCGATAATTGCGCTTTCCAGCCAGTAGAGCCACAGGATCTCCGAAAAACTCCAGGCGAAAAAAAAGGCGCCCAAAAGCGGCAGCAGATTGCCCAATACAAGCGCAGCGCCCGTAATGCGCGGCTGGACGGCCGTCGACGCGAGGAACGGAAAGACAATCGCCAGAGCGCGAAAGAGTTGATCGGCAAGGCGCGCCATGCGGGTCAGAAGATCTCTTCCAGAACATAAAACATGTTCTGGTTGGTTCCAAAATACATGCGTTTGCCGGATACAACCGGCGCGGAGAGCAGCGCGCCTTCCAGGTCCATCTCCCAGAGCGTCGCGCCGGTTTTTGCGGAGAGGCAAACTAACTTTGGCGGCGCATCGACTATGCCGCGCGCATCCGGTTCGTCGCCGTGTAATCCAAAATAGAGTCGATCACCGGCGATCGTGGGCGCGCTGGAGGTGCCGTAGTCGAACTCGCGCTCCCATACAGTTTCGCCCGAGTCGCGATTAAACGCGCGCACGGTCGTGTCGCCGCTGGTAAAAATGGCCAGATCGCGCCATAGCGAAGGCGCCATGTAGTCGAGCAGCGGCACGTGTCGCAGAAACCCGTTTTCCGCATTGGGCGACATATACTCGCCCCATTCAAAGCGCGCTTCGCGGCGCCACAGCTCTTCGCCAGTGCGGCGATCCAGAGCGTAGTACGTAAAGACCGGTCCCGAGCCGGTAAAAAAATTGCTCGCATAAAACACGCGATCTTCATCCAGCGCGGGAAAACTGTACCACACGGGCGCATTCACGGTTACGTCGACGCGCCACAAAAAGCGTTTGCTCGCCAGGTCATAGGCGCCAAAGCCGCGTCCCAGGGGCGCCCAGTACACGACGCCGTCGTAGACCTGAAACGTGTGATGCGACCAGACCGGATTGGGAATGCTGTGCTGCAGTTTTCCGTCGGGCGAAAGAAAGAACGTCGCGCCGGCGTCGCTCGTAAATATGATCGTGTCCTGGTAGCGCGAAATCAGCGACTGGACGGTGGCGCCGGTGGGAAAAGACCACCGCTCCTGGCCGGTGCGCACGTCGGCGGCGTAAACCGAGCCGTCGTTGGATCCAAAATAAACCGTGTCTTCGTCCGCGTAGGGCACGGAGTTCACCTGGTTCTTCGTTTTAAATATCCACTTCATGTACCCCGAGTTCACGTCGAGGGCGTAGAAGTTTCCGTCGCTCGAACCAAAAAACACCGTATCGTCGCGGACAATGGGCGGATTGAACGACTCGGCGCCGTCGCCTTTAAATTGCAGGCGCAGCTTCCAACGCAGTCCGAGCGGCGGAAACAGCGCGTTGCGCGTGGCCCCGGACCCGTTTTCGCCGCGGTATTCGAGCCAGTCCCAGTCTTCGCTGCACCGGAATGTCGCGGTTGCCGCGAGCGCGAGGATGGCCAACGCTCGCGCCCGCTTCTGAAATACTCCGCCCGCCATCAGTAGTACAGACTCCGCAAACTGAAGACGCGCCGGAGCCAGGCGTAAAAGCCGCGTCGCTCAATTTTTTCGACCTTGTTTATCGCGCCGGAATAACTCGCATTGTAGTCTTGCCAGAGCCCGTCCTGCTCGCCGGGCGCATAGTTTTCGCGGTAACGCAGCTCTGTATGTCGATCCGCAAAGGGCTCAAGCGGCTCCGCGGCCTTTGCATATTCCAGCGGCGTTTCATGCGGCGCCTTGAGGCGATAGCCCTCGCGCGCAAATTTCATCAGCACGTATTTGAGGCGCGCCGCCAGACCGGTCGGCGATTGCGAACGCCCGCGCACATTAAAGTACGCTTCGCGAAAAATTCGGTACAGATACAGGCCGATGAGTATAACAACTGCGAGAATGGCCGTTGCAAAAAGCACGGTGCGCCAGGGAAAAACAAAGCTCGGCTTCGGTTGCGCAACCGCTTCCTCGTCAATCAGCGGAATAATCACGTCCTGATTATTCGGATTCATGGACGGTTCGGGCGGAATCGCGAAGGCCGTAGACTCAAAATCCACCCAGCCGTAGCCCGGCATCAGGATCTGCACCCAGGCGTGATGATGCGCATCGGTAACGAGATAAATATGCTCCGGCGGATAGTTCTGAAGGGGCTTGATTTTTTTGCGCAGCTCGTAGGCGCCGCGCGCGTGAGCCCGCGTTTGCAAGTCGCGCGCCGCCAGATAGCCGACCACGACGCGCGATGGAACGCCGGCGTAACGCAAAAGCAGCGCGGTGGTCGCGGCGAACTCGGTGCAGTCCCCGCGCTTTTCCGTCAGTAAGAACTTCTTGAGCGATTCGACATTCGTGTTTTCGGTGAAACCGCGTTCGTAGCGGTGCCCGGACATGCTTTTTAAAACCGCTTCGACCCGCTCAAAATAACCGTCTTTGCCCGCGACGGCGCGGTTGGCGAAATTCCGAAAGATGCGCGCGTCTGCGTCCGGCAATCCGGTTTTAAGGTATTCGGCGTAGCGTTCTTGCTCCGCGGGACTGATGCGCGGAATGGTGGCCCACTCTTCCGGCTGGGACAGGCTCACGCGCGACACGGCCTTATACGACAGATCAAAGGGATGATAAGCCGTATCCTGCACTGTCGGCTCGATTTTAAACGGCCGGTAGGCGACCTGGCGCGTTTTTAAAGTTGATAAATAAAAAATCTCTACCGGTTGGCGGCGCGCGTCGAGCGAGCTGACCTGATCCTGCCAGGTCTCGAGCAGGCGCAGGCCCGCCAGATTATTCAGGGGTTCGCTTTCGTTCGATGTGGGCGCCCAGCCCGCTTCACTATCGTAGTCGCCCCAGTAGGATTCGGCGGCGTACACCGGATCCACCGGGCTTACAATAACCATGACGGCCTTCTGGTTGCCGCCTGCGCCGCCCCCGCCGCCTTCGTTTTGCTGCTCCTGGTTCTGATTTTGCTGGTTCTGGGACTCGCCGCCCGATTGGCCTTCGCCGCCGGACTGCCCCTCTCCGCCCTGGGAACCCTGGCCTCCGGCGCCGCCCTGGCTGCCGGACCCGCCCTGATTATTCTGATTGTTCGCAAAGTTATCCCACTGATCCGCAGGCACGCCGCGCAGTTCGGGTTCGTTGGGATCGCGCTGTTCGCCGCCCTGGCCGCCGCCGTCGCGCGGCACATAGCCGCCGCCTCCGCCGCCCTGGCCCTGGCCGGGATCGTTCGGTCGCGGTCGACGACCGGCGCCGCCGCCCTGACCGCCCTCGCCTTCGCGACCCTCCGCGCCCCCGCCCTGGCCGCCGCGGTTTTCATCGGGACGTTGTTCGCGTTCGGGAGTTTCGCCGCCGGGTTGATCGCCGCCGTTCTGCAGCTCGGAGGGGTACTTCTCGTCGCGCTCGCCAAGCGGCTTGCCGTTTTGCGTGTCGGGGCGCTGGCCGCCGCCCTCTTCCGGCAGACCGCCCGGTCCGTCTTCCAGATTGCGCGGCTGCGGCGGCGGTTCTTCGCGCAACTCATTCAGCGCGACGTCATTTTGCACAAATTCTTTGGGCAGAAAGATCGCAGCCGCAATCACCAAAGGAATGGCGATGCCAAAAAATGCAAACAACTCGTTGCGCCGCGACTTGCGCGAGCGGTCCGGAAACGCCGCCAGATACAACACCAGACCGTGAATCAGAAACGTGATCGCGGCCAGCGCAAAAACCCACTTGAGCGGCCAGAAGAGCGCCTCGGCCACGTCCTCCGCGGAGCGGCTGAAATTCAGAACCTTAAAATAAACCAGCGCAAAAGCGAATAATTCCAGCGCGGAGAGCCACAAAAAGCGCCGGCCGGCGAACACGAACATCGTCCAGAAAAAACCAAAACCGCCGGCGATGCTGAAGAGCAGCATCGAATAAAGATCAAAATCGGCGAAAAACAACACGCAGAATGCCGTTACCGCGAGGGCCGCGGCAAAACCGCTCCACCAGGGAAAGCGTGGCGGACGCAGATAAAACGCAGCAAACATGCAGAGCGGCGCAATTAAGAACCAGGCGAGTTTGCCCGTATTGTCAAACGCGACGGAAACGGCCGGCTGCATGATGTAGGGCACGGCCAGGACCAGTCCGTACAGGGCCAGCCGCGTATAGAACAGGACGTGACGCGCTTCGACTTTCATATTCGCCTCTCCATTCAAAACAGCGTAACGCTGAGCGGCTCTTCAAAAGTCCGCCCGCGCGGCGAAGATACCGCGCCCGGCGGGGGGGACGCGCGCCGAAAAATCCACGGCGCCGGCCAGGCATTGGCGTATTCCACCGGCATAAAGCGCACCGCGCGAACCTTTGTACGATCCGCGCCGGGCGCAGTCGTCCGAAACAGATGCAACGTGGCGCCGCGGTCAAAATTCTGCGTGAGCTGCACGTCGTACGCCGTGGTGAACACAAAACGTTCCTGCACCGGTTGCGTCGCCGGCAGGGCCCGCGGTTTCACAAAGTCCAGTTCCGCCAGATGATGACTCAGACGCTCAATATCGGAGTCGCTGACGATCGACTCGACCCAGTCGGCGCTTACCACGCGAAACTGAAAGTCCGGATGTTCGCGTTTCACCTGGTACAAAAACGAAACCAGCCAACTTTTGGCGTAGTTTAAGTGCATGATCGCTTCCGGACTGTCGCGATCCGCCGGATTAAAGTTACGCAGCTCGACGTGCAAAAGCTTGGACTCGTCCGGACTGCGCGGAGAAATGCGCGTGATCAGCTCATTGATTTTAAAAGACGCTTTCCAGTTAATGTCTTTCAAGCGGTCGCCCGGCTGATACTCGCGCATGTAATACTTTTCTTCGTCGGAGGCGCGCGCGCGTTTCACGCTTTCCAGACTCGCCGTGTTTTGAAAACTGAAGGCCGGCTTGCCGGGCAAGGCCGGCGGCCGCACATGCAGCACGCGCTCCTGCTCCAGGCCCACGCGCGTACGCGTAAGCCCGAACACGTCTTTCAAATACAGACGCCCGCGCACGCGCGCCACGCCGGACACGGGGAAATACAAGGGCATGTCGATTGCGCCCTCGCGCGAACCGGCCGCCTCTTCGCTGAAACGCAGCGTGGCTTCGCGACCCGCGCGGAGTTCTCCGCTGATCAAAAAGTGAAAACGATAAAAGTAGTGCGGCCGGATTTCGCCCAGGTGAATCGTCTGGGTGACGTCAATCAAGCGCGCGTAGATGCCGCCGGCCGATTCCCAGGCCGGCTCCAGTTGATGCAGACGAAAGGCCTGCAGACGGGCGTCCACAATCAAAATCGCCAGCAAAAGCAGCGCCAACGCGCCCAGAACGAATGCGATCAGATTATTTGAGCCAAAGCCGAAACCCAGCAAATACAACGCCGCCGCGGCCAGCAGGCCGCCGGCCGCGGTGAACGGATACGCGCGATCCAGAAAGTTCAACGCTTTCGCGAGGAAATCCATACGCGCCTGCGCGCCCGCTCAGGCGCGCACTTCCTTCACAATACGCTCCAGCACGAGCGCCGGCGACGCGGCCGCATCTTCCAGCTCCAGACGATGGGCGAGCGTCGGCGCGACCAGCTCCTTAACCAGATCGATGGTAACGTAATTCTGCCCGCGCACCAGGGCCAGGGCGCGCGCAATGCGCGAGAGTTTAATGCCGGCGCGCGGACTGCACCCGGTGATAACGCCCGGGAAACCGCGCGTCTTGCGAATCAGCTGCACAATGTAGCGCGTGACGTCCGCATTCATCGAGACCTCGTCGACCAGACGCTGCCAGGCGAGCAGCTCGCTCACCTCGGCCGCCGGACGAAAACCAGCCCAGGAATTCTCTTTGCCGTGCTTCTTAACGATGTTAATCTCTTCTTCTTCGGTGGGGTAGCCCATTGAAAGTTGCACCATGAAGCGATCCAGCTGGGGCGCCGGCAGCGGAAACAAATGTTGTCCGCGCAAGTTCATGGTGCTGATGATAAAAAACGGATCCGGCAGGTGGAAGGTCTTGCCTTCAATGCTTACGATCTGCTCTTCCATCGCCTGGAAAAACGAGCCCTGCGTCTTGGGCGTAAGCAGGTTGATCTCATCGCACAAAACGAAATGGGCAAAGAGCGGACCTTTGTTAAAGATATAGTGATTCGACTGCATGTCGAAGCGATTAAAACCCAGAATATCCTGGGGTAAAAGATCCACCGTACACTGAATGCGACTGAAATAATCGATCGCAACGCCTTCTTCCGTTTTTTCGCCGGTGGGCCATTCAAAAGAGCCCGCCAGCGCCCGCGCCAGGGAGGTTTTACCCACGCCGTGCGAGTCCGCGAGCATAACATGACCGCCGGCGATCTTCGCCGCCAGGATATGTTCGATTTTTTTGACTTCGATTGTGATTACGGAACGAATATTTGCAACGACGCGACGAACGCCCTCGCTCGCCGCTTTGAAGATTTCCGGATCGATCTGGTTGGCTGATTCCATCAGGCTGATTTTGCGCTCCCTGCTTCTTTGTCGGACGCCTCGCTGCGAGGGCAACCGTTTCCTTAAAGCGCCCCGGCTAAATGTCCGGACCGCCCGGACTCAGATTTGATCCGACAATCCGGAATGCTGCGGCATGCGCAGCGCTCACGACACGGCCGCGCGACCGGCCGCCCGCTCGCGACGCACGGTTTCCCGCAGCTGATAGTCGTACATTGCGCGACGAAACTCGGTCAGCGCCGGTTCGAAGTCGCTCAGCGATCGAATGCGCGAGTGCGGATTTAATTCCGGCGCGCTGCCGGGCAACGCCAGGCGCTCCAATTCGTCCGCCAGTTCCAGCTTCATGCGCCTGGAAAAGCGCGCCGTGAGCGCCCGCTCCAGATCTTCCGGCGCATGCACGAGCGCGTGCGCCAGGGTGTTGAGCGAGCTCTTTGCAATCATCTGATCAATGTCAAAGGGCGGCCACGCGGCCAATTCACTGAGCGCCGGCAAGCGCTCGTAATCGTTCGCCGCCCGCTCGCCCAAAAGGCTCGCATACAAAGCGCGACTCGACTCGCCGGGCGGCTGGGCGCGTCGAAAAAACTCTTCCGGCGCGTCGGCCGCGAGCGCGCGACACAGGGCCAACTCGCTCATTTGCAGGAGACCCTGCACCTTGCCGTCCTTCTGGTAAAGAAACGATTCGGTGCTGATCAGAACGGACAGGCTTTCCGTTTCCAGGCGAAAAAGTCCGGGATTATTCTTAACGAGCGCGTAGCGTTTGGTGCGCTTGATTTCGCCCTGGGGGCGCGAGCGGGTAATAAGCAGCCGACTGAGTTTTTCTCGAACCCGGGCCAGAAGAACCCGCAGCCGATCATCCGGCGTGGGACCGGGTTCCGGCGCGACGGATGGTTTACGACGAAAGCCTCGGGAGAGCCTGGACCAGAGCGACATAAACCCGCGTATCCGGGGATGCGCGGGGAAGCAATTACTTCATTTTGTACTTTTTCTTGAAGCGATCGACGCGGCCGGCCGCATCCAGGATCTTTTGCTGACCCGTATAAAACGGATGGCAATTGGCGCAGATTTCCACCTGCAGATCGCCTTTGGTTGAGCGCGTCTTGTATTCCGCGCCGCAGGCGCAGCGGATCGTCGCCTCTTTATATTCCGGGTGGATGGCCGCTTTCATAGTAAAGGACAAAAAAACGAGACCGGGTCGGATCGTCCAGTCAATTCCCTCCGTCTGCGTGCAGCGGGCCCGGACGCAGGCTCCGACGGGAAAAAATGCGCTTGTGAGGCATAGCGGATCCAGTGAATATTTCGCGGTGACGCCTGCGCCCACGCTCGTATGTCCCTGAGACTCACCCCAGCCACCCTGGCCGGCAAACTCTTTGGCCGTGACGCTGAATTGCAGGCGCTGCAATCGACGGCCAGTGCAGCGCTCCGGGGGCGCGGGCGCGCCGTGCTGCTCGTCGCCGGTCCGCCAGGCGCCGGTAAAACCGCCCTCCTGGAAGAAGCCCGCAAGCGCCTCACGCTCCAGGGCGCATTGCCGGTTTCGGGCCGCTTCGATGCCTGCGCCCGCGGCGGGCCGTATTCGGCGCTCGCCGTCGCGCTTAACGCGCTGACGGTCGCCCTGCAAGCGCGCGCATTGGAAGGCGGTTTTGATCGCGAACGGCTGCGCGCCGAAGTCGCCGCAAAAATCCCGGAGGGCTTGCACCAGATTCTGCCGGCGCTCACCGCGCTGCTCGGGACTGCGCCCGCGCCGCGCGGCGCAGGCGAGCCTGAAGTCTCAGCCGCCGCCATTACGCTGGCCCTCGAACAGCTGCTCGCCGCTATCACGCGCCAGCAAGCGCTCGTATTGTGTCTGGATGACCTGCACCACGCCGACGCCGACACGGCGCGCCTGCTCGAACAACTCTGCGCCGCGCCGGAGCTGCAGGGTCTTGTGTTTCTGCTGGGCTGCCGCAGCTCGCCTGCGGGCCAGTTCTGGAACGCCCGCCGACTGGCAGACGGCGTCCGCAACGCCGAATGCGAGGTTTTGCTCCTGGAACTCGATCCCCTGACGCCGGACGCCGTTGTCGGCTGGCTGGCCGCTGCGAGCGCGGCGCAGGGCGCCGCAATCCCGGCGCCGGCAGTCCTGCGCGCCGCCGCAAGCGCCGCCTGCTCCAACGCCAGCGCGTATCCCCTGGATGTGATCGAGCGCCTGCAGGATGGGCAAGAGGCCGCTCCGCCTGCGTCGCAGGCGACCGCGGCGCGCACGACCCCGTCGTATTTCGAACGCTCCCTGACTCAACTCGATGCCCCGCTGCAGCGTGCACTGGGCGCTGCGGCAATCCTGGGAGAGCTGGCCACGCCCGGTCTGCTCGCGACCCTCGCCGATCAAACTCCCGAGTCAATCAGCCGCTTATTCTCGGCCCTTGCAAGAGACCCGCTGCTGGCGATGGAAGCGGTCGACTCCGCCGGTCGGTCGCTACGCTTCTCTCAGGACCGTCTGCGTACCGCGGCGGCCGAACTGATTCCCGCAAGCGAACACGCCCTCCTGCAGTGCGCCGCGCTGCGCGCCCTGCGGGCGAGCGACTGCGAGAACGACTTCAGCGTTTATGCGCTCGCGGACTGCGCCAACCGCGCGGGAGACGCCCTGACGGATCCCGCGGAACGAGATCGCGCGGCGCGCTGGAACCAGGCGGCCGCTCAAGGCGCCGCCGCTGCAGCAGCATTCCAACGGGCCCAGGAATATGCGTGCGCAGGACTGCGTCACCTGGACGCGCCGCCGGCCGCGGGGAATCGCGCACTCCGCTTCGACCTCGCCCTGACCGGCGCGAGCGCAGCGGCCCGGTCAGGCGACACAGCGCGCTCCGAGGCGTTATATGAAATCGCAGAACAAAACGCCGCCAGTACGGCGGACGCTTTGCGCCTTGCGGATCGGCGACTTTACAGCGCCCTCGCGGCCGGTGAGTTTCGCAAAGCCGCGGCGCTTGCGCGTAAGTCGCTCGCTGCGGCTGGCCTGAGTCCGCCGCGTTGGCGTTCACGTCTGAGTCTCGAAATTAAAATCGGACGTTTGCGATTCGGGTTGTGGCTGCGCGGCGCGCGCCGCGGCTGGCGCGCGTCCGCCAGTACGGGACAGGCTCACGCGAATACTGACCCGGACGCAAATGCGAATGCAAAAGCGGCCTGCGCGCGGCTCGTGCGCGCCGCCGGCGCCGTTTGTCTGCTTGATCCTCTACTGACGAGCGACCTGCTGACGGCGGGTCTGCAGCGCATGCTTGCGACCGGCGCGGGCGACTGTACGCCGGCGCTGCTCATCGGCTTCGCCGCGTTGCTCACGGCCCGCGGCAAATATCGGCCCGGCGAACGCTACGGCCGACTCGCCATCATCCTGATTAAACGCGACAGAGATCCGACCTATCGCGCTCTGGCGCAGCTCGCCTTTGAAGCCACAATCGCCGCCTGGCGCCGCCCGCTCGCCGAGTCGGCGCGCCGCCTGCACAAGACCGGCGGACTCTGTCTGGAGTCGGGCGCCATCGAGTCGGCGGCCGGGGCCTTCGCGCTCGCCTGGGACTATGAACTCTTCGCGGGTTGGCCGCTTGACGAACTCCGCTCGCGCCTGGACGCCCGCGGCGGGCAACTGGATCGTTGGAATGCCGCGGCGCGCAGGCGCCGGAATCTGCGCATAGCGGCCGTTGAATTGCAGAGCGGCGTCGAACTCTGGCCGCCCCGGGCCAATCTCGCACTATATGATCCGGCCTGCGAACGCGAGTTCGAAGCGGCCGGCGACTCCGCGGGGCTCTTTCTGACGCATTTTTATCGCGGGCTGTGCGAATATCACCTGGGCGAAGCGGCAGCGGCGCTGGAGCTCTTTCAACGGGCGCGCAAAGCGGAACCGCTCATCGCAAGTTTGCAACATTATCCGCGGCTCCACTTTCAGCTGAGCCTGGCCGCGTCCGCCGCGTATCGAAAAAATCCGCGCCGAGAGTTCTGGCGCGCCGCGATTGACAGTGCGCGCAGGCTGGCGCGCATCGCGCGGGCCGCGCCGGAAAATTGCGCGCACCTGGCGGCTCTGGCGGATGCCGAACTGGAACGAATGCGCGGGCGCTACCCTCAGGCGATGCTCGCGAGTTCCCGGGCGGCGGAACTGGCGCACGCCGGCGGGTTTTTGGCGGAAGAGGCGCTCGCGCGGGCTTTGTGCGCGGAAGGCGCGCTCGCGGCCGGCCAGCCCGGCGCCGCGCGACTGCAACTTCAGGAAGCGGGACGGCTCTACGAAAAATTGAGCGCGCAGGCCTTGCTCGAGCGCTGCCAGCGGCGACTGCCGGCGCCGGAGCAAACCGCACCGCCGCGCGGCCCCGTTGACCATCCGGGCGCCGACTTGAGCGCTTTACTCGAAGCCTCGCGCGTCGCCTCCGGCGCCGGAGCGCTGCGCGAACTGCTCGGGCCGGGATTTCGAATAATCCTGGAAAACGCCGGCGCCGAACAGGGCGCGCTCATTCTCGCAGAAGGCGGCGCCGCCCGCGGCGGGGCGAACTGGCGCGTGATCGTCTGTTGCGGAAGCGAAGGCGAGGCAATCCTGTTTCCGCCGCGTTCCTTTCGCGATCAACTGGCGCCGGCCCTGGTTATTGAACGCTGCCTGGCGACCGCCGCGCCGGCGGATTACAACGCTGACGAGGACCGGCCGGCATTCGCCGGCGACGCGCAATTCCAGCGCAGCGGCGCCGCGTCGGCGCTCTGTCTTCCGCTGATGCGACAGGGCGGCGCGCATGGCGCGCTTTTTCTGGCCAGCGCGCAATCCAACGCCTTTCAGCAGGCCAGTCGCGACGTGCTGGTTTCCCTCGCCGGCCAGTTGTTGCTCGCAGCCGAAAACGCGGCCCTTTACGAAAAACAACGCAACTATGAGCGCGAAATTGAACTCGAAAAACTGAAGTCTTCGTTCTTCGCTTCCATCTCGCACGAATTTCGCACGCCGCTCACTCTGATTCTCGCCCCGCTCGAGTCGCTGATCCAGTCCGCGCGCAGCGAAAAGGACCTGCAGCCCTTGCTGGTAATCCGCAAAAATGCGTTGGCCCTGCTGCGTCTGGTGAGCAACCTGCTGGACGCCGCTCTGGCGGAAGAAGGCCGGCTGCGCGCGGAGCTGCGCCCTCTGGATTTATCCGGACTCGTGCGCGAGCTTACTTCGCTCTTCCAGGAGGCGGCGCGCGCACGCGGAACGCTCATCGAGACCCGTTTGCCGCCGGAACCCCTGCCGGCCCTGGCCGACCCGACCCTGTTTGAACGCGCATTATTAAACCTGCTCGGCAACGCCGTCAAGTTCACGGATCAAGGCCGCATCACCGTCAGTGCGAGCGCGCTGAAAGATGCGGTGCGAATCAGCGTGCGCGACAGCGGCGCCGGCGTGTCGGCGGAAAAGCAGGCCAGGCTGTTCCAGCGTTATCCGCTGGGCGCGCGCGACGCGCGCAAGGGCGCAGGCCTGGGCCTGTACCTCACGCGACTCATTATCGATCTACACGGCGGCGCTCTGCGACATGCGGCGCCGGAAGACGGCGGCGCCGAGTTCATTATAGATCTCAAACGCGCGCCTGACGGCGCGGACCTGGAAGAGCCCGAGCTGCACCTGGATCGCTACTACGCGGAAGCGCTGGGCTCCGACGCAGTCGGACCGGCGGCCGTCGCCCCGCGCGATCTATCGACTGCATTCGCGCACTCTTCCGATCGGCCGCGCGTTCTGATTGTGGAAGACGAGCCGGAGCTGGCGGCGGCGCTGATTCAGTTTTTTTCGGATCGGTACGCCGTGCTGCATGGGGAAAACGGAATCCGCGGATATGAACTTGCGCTCCAGTTTGGTCCGGACGTGGTCGTGGCCGACGTGCTGATGCCGGAGTCCAGCGGGCTGGACATGCTGGAACGGATGCGCGCCAACGAATCTTTACGCGCCACGCCGGTGCTGCTGCTGACGGCGCGCGCCGACGCCGCCAGCCGGCGCCGGGGACTCGATCTGGGCGCCGAGGATTACGTGGCCAAGCCTTTTGATCCTCGCGAACTGGAGTTGCGCGTCCGCAATCTGGTGGAACGCAAGCGACGCGCGGAAAACGCCCTCGATCGAATGCGCGAACGCATGTTCGCCGATTTTCACGATTACCTGGGAGCGCCGCTGACCGACTTGAATCATATCGTGGATCGACTTGAGCGCGAGGGCGGCCTGCCGCCCGAGCGACTGGAGGAATTACGCGAATCGGTGCGGCGCACGCACTGGAGCTTTCGCAATTTGCTGGAAACGAGCGATGATCTGCGGATTCTCGAACGCGATTTTCTCTACGGGCTGCATCTTACCCTGCTGCGTCGCTACGCGGCGTTAAATCGCGAATTTCGCCTGAGCATTGATCCGGACCTGAGCCGCTCCCTGCAGGGCGCCGGCCAGGCCGGTCTCAAGTCGACGCTGCACGTTACTGCGTTGGAGATAACTACGAACGATCTGAAATACGGCGAAGGCCCCTCGACCTGGGAAATCCGGACGGCGGAAGACGACGATCACATCCTGGAACTTACAATGGAAGCGGCCACGCGCTATGCGGCCGAACCTGGCCGACGGGGACGCGGCGGCGCAAACATCGTGCAGCGCGCCGCCGAAATCGGCGGCAGTGCAACGTTGCGCGTTGAAAACGACCGCTTCTTTGCGCAGATTCGCCTGCCGCTGCACGCGAGCCGCGGCGCGCAAAATCTTTGAAAGCGGGCGTGCGCAGCGGGCGGACGCCCGCGCCCTCACATGGAGGGCACGTTCATGCTGGCGAGAAAATCGGCGTTGGTCTTGGCGGCGCGCATGCGATCCACCAGCAGCTCCATGGCTTCCGTGGGCGACATGGGCGAAAGCGCTTTGCGCAGGACAAACACCCGATTCAGCGTATCGGGGCCCAGCAGCAGCTCCTCCTTGCGCGTGCCCGACTTGTTGATGTCGATGGCGGGGAAGATACGCTTATCGGAAAGCCGGCGATCGAGATGAATCTCCATATTGCCGGTGCCTTTGAATTCTTCGAAGATGACCTCGTCCATGCGCGAGCCGGTGTCGATCAGCGCGGTGGCGATAATGGTAAGCGAACCGCCGTGCTCAATGTTACGCGCGGCGCCAAAAAAGCGTTTGGGCTTATGCAGCGCATTCGAGTCCACGCCGCCGGACAGAATTTTGCCGGAAGTCGGGATCACCTGGTTGTAAGCGCGAGCCAGACGCGTGATCGAGTCGAGCAGAATGACCACATCGCGACCGTGTTCCACCTGACGTTTCGCTTTTTCAATTACCATCTCCGCCACCTGGACGTGGCGGGACGCCGGCTCGTCAAACGTAGAGGAAATCACCTCGCCTTTTACGTTACGCGCCATGTCCGTAACTTCTTCCGGACGTTCGTCGATCAGAAGCACCATGAGCAGCACTTCCGGATGATTCGCGGTAATGGCGTTGGCGATGTTTTGCATCAAAATCGTTTTACCGGTCCGGGGCGGCGCAACGATGAGGCCGCGCTGGCCTTTGCCGATCGGCGTCATCAGATCGATGATGCGCGTATCAAGCTGGCCCGGATTCCATTCCATGCGCAGACGCTCTTCGGGATACAGCGGCGTCAGGTTGTCGAAAAGAATGCGACGATGCGCGGCGTCCGGCGATTCGCCGTTGACCGTATCCACGCGCAACATGGCGAAGAACCGCTCCGATTCTTTGGGCGGACGGATCTGGCCGGTAACCGTGTCGCCGGTGCGCAGGCCGAACAGACGAATCTGCGAAGGGCTGACATAAATGTCATCCGGGCCCGGCAGGTAGTTGTAGTCGGGGCTGCGCAAAAAGCCGTAACCCTCCGACAGACGCTCCATCACGCCCGACGCGAAAACCACGCCGTTCATCTCCGCCTGATGGCGCAGTATTTCAAAAATGAGATTCTGTTTTTTCTGACCGGCGGTGTTTTCCACGCCCATCGCGTCGGCGATTTCGGTCAGCTCTTCGATCGGCTTGCGCTTGATTTCGGTAAGATCAATCGGCGGCGGCGGATTGCCGCCCGGCGCGCGTTCGGGTCGGGGCGTTTGCGGCGTGTGGCCGGTGTTGCCGTTGTTGTACTCGTGACCGCCCTCGCGTCCGCCTGCGCGGTCCGAACGATCCGGTCCGCGATCGCCGCCGCGTTCGCGACGATGGTGCCGTCCGCGACGCGCATTGATGGAATTGCCATTGCTGCTGTTAGTGTTGCCGTTGCCGACGTTCATCGACGAACCGGAATCCCCGGAAGAATCGTAGGGTTCGAATGGGCTGTCGGGTTGTACGTCTGATGCGTCCTGACGCGCATCCTTATTGCGAGATCCTTTGCGGATGGCCATGTTAGCTCCTGAAGGTGTGAAATGATTGGGAAAGAAGAACTCTGATTGAGGTTGAGGCGAAAGTTAGCGCTGATTACTGAATTACCGGGATTTTGCGGCGTCGACCGAAGACGCCCTGTGGGACGGTCGGAAACGGGGAGCGCGAAGAGCTCGCGCGACGCCTGAGTCAGTTAACCGAACGACAGTGCAACGTCAATATAAAAAAATTCGTAAGCTGAGTGCGATTGCCGGATCAGAAGCGCACATAGCGGCGCGGATTCACCGGACGATCATTCTTAATGACTTCGAAATGCAAATGCGCTCCGGTCGAACGACCGGTATTGCCGCTCACGCCGATAACTGCGCCCGCCGCAACAATCTGACCGGCGCGCACCGAAAGCTGACTCATGTGCGCATACAGAGTTTTGTAGCCGCTCTCGTGGCGGATCATAACCACTTTGCCGTAGCCGCCCAGGTAGCCCACGTACATCACCTGACCTTCGCGCGCGGCTCGCACCGGACGATAGGCGATCGCAATGTCGATGCCGCTGTGCATGCTCAGCGAACCATGGAAGGGATCGCGCCGCATGCCAAAGCCGCTCGTCAAACGGCCCAATGCGGGACGCAGCCAGACCGGCGGCGGCTCCGGTATGCGCGCATTCGGCAAAAAGATGCGCGCGCCCGGATCGATCATATCGAGGTCGGCGAGTTCGGGATTATCTGCAAGTATGTCTTCGACTTTGACCGTGTAACGTTGGGCGATTTCTGCAAGCCGATCGCCCGCTTTAAACTTGTACACGAGACCCGGGCGATCCGGAATAAGCAATTTTTGACCGGGGGTTAAGGTCGCGCCCTGATCCACGTGCGAAGAAGCGGCGATTAACGCAGCCGGCACCCGATGGCGCAGGGCGATTGAGGCGAGCGTATCGCCGGCCTTAACGATATATTCCTTAACTTTAACCTGACCCTGCTTGCTTGCGCGCTCTTCTTCAATATGCAGCAGGCGGCTTTTGAGCTCTTCGGTTTTTTGCTCGAGTTCTACGTAGCGGCCCTCGGCTTCGAGGCGCTTGAGCTCGCTGATGTCGGTAATGGGGTCCGCGCCGCCCGTGTTCGACAGCACGCTCATAAATACGAAGACAAAGGCGGAGGCGGCGATTGCGCCCAGGCCGCGATTGCGATATTTGCGTTTCCACAGTTCGATGCGGCCCACAATGGGATAGCGCCGACCGGGAAAGGTGTACAAAAACGCGCCGCCGCCCAAATGCATCAGCGAAAAGCGTCCGTACAGATTCAGGATCCGCTTTCCGTCACGATTTTTGAATCGACGTTGATACATGCTTTCGCTCTGGAACCAATTCCGCTCAACCGGGCGTCCCGCGCCCCGCGGCTGTGAAGCCGAAAAGGCCCGCGCCCTGCGCTCTACCAGCGACCGGTAGTCGACGCCGCCGGGCGGACGCCGCAGGGACTCTATGTCGCGCCGCCGTTCGATGCCTTCCATCCCGGGAGATCCGAGCGTCTCCCTGCGGGCCAGGGACCCTGCTAAGGAAAGTTTCGGTCGTCCAAACCCGGGGCCGGACGCTTTTTCGCGCGACGCGCCGTCTTTTGGACGGCGCCCTACCCTTACTTCTCAGCCAGCTTCTGCAAGCCGCCGTAGGACTCTTCGATGACCTTCTTGACGTCCTTTTTCTGGCCGCCTGTGATCATGATCTGACCCTGGGCGACGACGCCGGGCTGGATGTGCAACACGGGCGCCATAACATCGCCCAGCAACTTGCCCGTCTTTTCGAGACGAACTTCGTTTTCCGCAGCGATATTGCCAATCATGGTGCCGGCGATCACGACTTCGCGGGCGACAATGTTGGTCTTCACCTTGCCGGTTTCACCGACCACCAGCGCGTCTTCCGTCTTGATCTCGCCTTCGAACTTGCCGTCAATGCGCAGCGAGCCCGAAATGTAGAACTTCCCCTCGAAAATCGACCCGGGGCCGATCACACTGTTCATGGAGTCGTTGCGGATCGCCATGCCGGTTAAGGGCTGGTTATGAAGGTATTCTGGCAATCCCTTTTTCAGGCAAAGGCCGCGACGAGACCGACACGCGCGCACATCCGGCCCGCAGCGCCGAAAAATAGGCCGGAAGTGCAAAAAACCTGAGTCCGACGGGTTATTACGGGCGTATGTCAGCAAGGCGGCCCTGGCCCGCGCGCCCGGTCCGCCGCCCGCATCCCCGCAACCGAGAGAAATCCTGAGATGAACGCCCCGCGCACCCTGTCCTTTTACGCCCTGCTCGAACTTGCCGGGCTCATCGCCTTTGGCGCCCTTTTTACGAGCACTCTCGCTGGCGCCAGCGTGCAGCTGCTGGCGAGCCCCCTGGGCGGCCTGTGGCTGGCAAGCGCACTGGTTATGGGCTGGCTCGCGGCGGATCTGGGGTCCGGCCTTGTGCACTGGCTCTTTGACAACTACTTCGAAGAAACCACGCCGTTTTTTGGTCCTAACGTGGTCTTCCCCTTTCGCGAGCATCACTCGGACCCGGAAAACATCACGCGCCACAACTTGCGCGAGATGCTGGGCAACAGTGCGCTCATCACCCTGCCCGTGCAGCTGGGCGCCTTTGCGCTCACCGAGTTGCGGCCCGTACTGGCCAGTTTTCTGAGCGCAGCGGCGATCTTCGGAGTGCTGGCGAACCTGTTTCACAGTTGGGCCCATCTGCCGCGAATTCCGGCCTGGCTCTATTGGCTGCAGAAGACGCGCCTCGTGCTGAATCCTGCGCATCACGAAATCCACCACACGGCGCCGCACGCTTCGCACTACTGCGTTTGCTCGGGCGCGATGAACGCATTTTTGTCCCGGATCCGTTTCTGGGAAAGCCTCGAATGGACGATTTATCTCGCGTTTCGCGTGCGACCGCGCCACGCTCTGCCGATCGGCGATGCCGCGGCGGGCGGCTTAACCAAAGAAACAGCCCTTCAGGCGGGACACGAATCGATTCGCACGCGGCTGGCATAAACCTGCTGCGAACATATGGAACGTTTTTTCGCCGTGGGCGACATTCATGGCTCCGTGGAGCCGCTGGATGAGTTGCTCGAAGTCTGGCGCAGCAACTACTCCGACCGCCGCCTGGTCTTCCTCGGCGACTACATTGACCGCGGAGCGGACCCGGAAGGCGTCTTACAACGACTGCAGTCCCTGGACGCAGACGATGCTGCGCCCGTGTTTCTCATGGGCAATCATGAGGAAATGCTGATCTCCGTGATCGAGGTTCTTGATACGCCGGAAAAACAGCAGCTGTTTCTGGATGCGAAACGGATTTCACGCGCCAGCTACAACTGGATTGTGCGCCGTTGCCAGTACTTATACGAAACGAACGAATATCTCTTTGCCCATGCGGGTCCCAATCCGGCGCGCAGCCTATCGGAACAACGCCCGAGCGACTACGCCTGGACCTTTCATACCGGTCACTTTCCGCAAACAAACAAGTGGGTGATTCACGGACATCAGACGCAGGAGGCGCCCGGGATCGACGGAAACAACGTCAACGTCGACACCGGGTGCGGAAAAAACGGTCCGCTGAGCGCCGTCCTTTTGCCGGAATTGAAATTTATTACGACGCAGTCGCGCGGGCCGTCGCGCACGCGGTATGACGAATCGGACTGATCAACGCCTCAGCGCTCAAAATAGGCCGGCGCTTCCAGCTGACGCAGCACGCCGTCCGACTCCATGCGTCGAATCAGTTCGATGTTGCGTCGTGCACGCGCGCCCTGCTCGGCCGGACCGCGACGTATAACTTCACGATACAGATTTTGCGCCGCGGTCAGCTCGCGAAAGCGAAAGGCGATTAACGCGCGACGTTCGAGCACGCCCGGGTAATTCAGACTTTGCAGCCGCGTTTTCAAAAAGCCCAGGCGTTCGCGCGCCGCCGGCAGATCGATCCGCAGCAGTCGATAATATTCGCGCTCCAGTCGATCGTCCATCCGATCCAGCAACCGGGCCTTCACGCGGTTGATGGACCGGCGAATCTCCAGCTCCTGGCGTTCGGCTTCCTGGTAGTCCGCTTCAATACGTAAGAAGTTTGCAGTCGCCTGCTCGAGTTGCGTTTTTTCCTCGGCGGTGCGCTGGCGGCGGCGATGAATCGCCGCC
>JAVHPJ010000019.1:0-19853 GCA_036170535.1 Leptospirales bacterium
GGTGACCGGATATCCGACGACTGTTCTTTATTTCGACGAGCGGAAAGGCGCAATTAAAGCATGGCATTGCCCGTTGAGCGATTGAATTCCAAATTTGAAGGGGAATTGAAGTTTAAAGGCCGAACTGTGGCCGCGCCCTACGCGTTGCCTGGCGATTTGGTCCAATTTCAGATCAACCGCAAGGGCGCCCCGCGCATTCTGAAGATCGAGCGCGCCGCCAGCTACCCGTCTGGATTTGAACCAATCGAGCCTTTTTGTCCCTACTTTGGCCGCTGCGGCGGCTGCCGCGCCCAGCATTTGCCCTACGCACGCCAGCTCGAAATCAAAGCGGGTCCGGTGCAGGCGCACATGGCCGAGCTGTTCTATGTAAACAGCGCAATTTTGCCCGCTCCGGCGCAGACGGGCTACCGCAACCGAATGGATTTTGTCGTAAACCGCACGATCATCGGTCAGCGCCCGGCCGGGGACTTCAGCGAGTACGTCGACCTTGAACGTTGCGCGGTCCAGAGCGATGCGGCGAACGCAGCCCTTACGCTGGTTCGCGGAACGCTCGCGGACCATCCCGGCGCCGGCGTAGATCGGGAGGCCGGCGGCGGCGCGCTCAAGTATGTAACGATCCGTACAGGCGTGGCCAGCGGCGTCATCGTGTTAACCAGCCTGCGCGCGGAGAGTCTCAGCGCCGAATACGCCGCGTTTCGTGACGCCCTCGTTGCAGAGCTTCAGTCCGCTGTGCGCACCGGCCTGCCGACTGGACAGTTTTCTCTTATCGAATGTCTCCTGGACGATCCCCGGTCGGAGGTCAGCAATCCGCCGGGCGGACGCACGCTGCATGGCGAGCCGGCCTTTCGCGCAGCTTGCGGCAGCGTCGAGTTCAGCGTGCCCTACGACGCATTCTTTCAGCCGAATCCAGCGGCCTTCACGCAATTGTTGGAAGCCGCGCGCGAAATGCTCGCCGAGGCCCTGCCGCGCGACGCAGCTTACGGCGGGCGCTTGATCGATCTCTACTCCGGCGCCGGCGTGTTATCCGCAATAGCCACGCGTTGGTTTCCTGACGCCTTTCAGGCAGTCGCCGGCTACGAATTCACCGCTTCCGCGACGGAGCGGGCGCCCGCGAATTTTTCGCACTTCGCCGGTTCGGTTCAATTCACGGCTGTCGACCTCAATAAGCCCGGCGAAGATTTTTTGCGCGAAGAATCCGGCGTGCTGATTGCTGATCCGCCTCGCGCAGGTCTGAGCCCGGCGGTCAAGCGTGCGATTGCCAATCACGCACGCTCGCGCACGCTGCTATACGTGAGCTGCAATCCCAAAACGCAGATGGAAGATCTCAAGGACCTTTCCCAGGACTTTCGCGTGTTGCGCGCGACGCTCGCCGACTGTTATCCGCATACGCCGCATCTGGAACAGGCCGTATTGCTGGAACGAATTTGAGCGCCCGTCGACTGCGACGCATCAAGACGAACGGCGCCTCAACGATCGTCCGGAAAACTCAGGATCAGTATTGAGCGAAAGGGCGCATTGCGCAGTTCCGCCCACAGACGCCGATCCAGCACTACCAGATCGAACTCGCGCAGCGCAGCGTCGTCGATATCAACATTCTCAAGCGTTTTAAAGCACTCGTATTTTTCCGGCGCAGGCTCCGAAGAATCCAGGGTCAGCACGGCCCCGCGAAACCGGCCGCGCATGCAGGCGGGCTGCAACAACTCCAGCGCACGATAGTCAGTGGAACTTTTGCGCAAGACCAGCACCCGATCCACGCGACTCAACCCGCGCTCCACCAGCACGCCCACGCTGCACGACGCCTCTTCAATCAGCTCGCGATTCACTCCGCCCAGCAAGTTGTCGGAAAGGACCGTGCGCGCTCCCCCGGACAGAAGCAAACGCGCAGAACGCGCGCGGGCCTCCGACAGTATTTCACGCGCAACGTCATCCGTGGCGCGATATACGAACTCCACTTTGAGACCATTGCGCGCCGCCGCGTCGTTCACGATCGCCCCGCTCTGCTGCATATAGCGTTGCCGATCTTCGGTCGAAAGACCCGAGTCCGGCGTCATATGCAGCGCGACGAGCGGTCCGGAGGCGTCGAGGGCGGCGGCCAATCGCACAAGCGCCTCGCCGGTTTCCCGGCGACCAAAGGCGAGAATCACTGCGCTTTCTTGCGGCGCCACTGCGGCGACCGCCGCGCCGCCGGCCGGCGCTTCCGCCCGCTCTGCGGTGACGATGGGTCCCGCCGCCAGCGAGCCGCCGGAAAGACGCTCAATCAGATTCAGCGCCGGCCCGGCCATCAGCGTGGTCGCCAGCGCCATCAGCACCATCATGGCGAAGATTTCTTCCGAAATTACCCCCAACTCGAGTCCGATGGTCAGCACGATGAGTTCCATCAAGCCGCGCGTGTTCATGAGGGCGCCGAGGGCCAGACTGTCGCGCCAGGATTCGCCCACAAAGCGCGCCGCCAGGGCGCTGCCGATCCACTTGCCCGCGGTCGCAACCAGCAGAATCACGCCAAAGTCCAGCCACAACTGAACAGAGTTCAAGAGTCCGATCTTCGTGTGTAAACCGGTAAGGGCAAAAAAGAGCGGCAAGAACAAGAGCAGCGTGAGGTCGCGCAACTTTTCGATCATGCGTCGACGAATCTCGGTATCGCCCGGCATGATGGCGCCGGCGAGAAAAGCGCCAAAGAGCGCGTGTACGCCGATTAATTCGCAAATGTAGGCCGAGCCGATCACAATCAGCAAGACTGTGGCGATGGCGCCCGGGCGCAGATTCTCGCGCGACGCGTACACCGCCGCCATGCGCGCCAGCATGGGCCGCACCACCTTCCACATAAAGAGCACAAAAGCGCCCGCGAGCAGCGCGACGCCCAGGCCCGTCCAGCCGGCGCCGGCGCGCGCAATACCGACCACCACTGCCAGGGCGGACCAGGCGGTGACATCGTCCACCGCCGCGCAGGTGATGCTGAGCGCGCCGACGCGCGATTGCTGCAGGCCGCGCTCCTGGATAATGCGCGCGAGCACCGGAAATGCGGTTATGCTCAGGGCCGCCCCCAGAAAGAGGGCGAAGGGCGTAAATCCTACGCCGACCGGTGCGAAGTCCTGGTATAGATAAAGCGCGAGCGCCATGCCCAATGCAAACGGCGCCACAATGCTAACATGACTGACGATTACCGCGGCATGGGCGCGCTCGCGCAAGGCGCCCAGATCGACCTCCATCCCGACAATGAATAAGAACAGGATCAGACCGAACTGACTGATCACTTTCAGCGCGGGCAGCGACTCCGCGGGGAACAGGGCGGTCGTCGCACCGGGCCAGACTGCGCCTAACAGCGAAGGTCCGAGCGCGATGCCGGCTGCAACCTCGCCAATTACGCCCGGCTGACCCAGGCGGCGAAACAGTCGACCCAGAAGCCGCGCTGCAAAAACGATTACGAGAATCTGCAAGAGCAGTCGCGCGATGGGATGGGAAAAGTTATAGGCGATTTGCCGGCCCAGCTGACCGATCAGATCGCTCGCCGAAAACACGGCTGCAGACTGCGTCGCGCTCGGACCCGCGCCTTCCAGACCGGCGCCCGTTTGAAGAATCCAGTAGGCCGCCGCCCCGAAGACAAGCAGCACCAGGCTGTACAATACAAAGTTTCGTTTCACGCGCAACTCCCCGACTCCGGACCGCGACGACGCCGCCCGAAATGGCCTTTCCAATTCGCACACGCGAATGTATTTTCATGAGTCTGGAAAAGGCGGCAAGACGCGCCGGTCTTCCCTCAACGCTTACGAGGTTAGCTGCCGGGCTGGGACTGAGAGATGTCCCTTCGCGCATCGATACGACGCGCGAATTAGCCCCGTAATTGGTTCCCCCGCTTCAGAGCCTGAACTCTGAACTCAGCTGACTCGTCGGAAATGAAACGCCGGGCGGCGGAAGCGTCAAGCCGAAACCAGGCCGCCTGAGCCCGCGCACGTTCAGTCTGCGCGACGCCCCGTCGCCTGCAATGCAGCGCATGGGGCGGCGTCAGCGGACCGGGAAAGAAGTATGGAAAGGAATCAGTTGCGACAGTAAAGGCTGCGATTCTCAACGGTGCAGTTGCGGTTAAAGTCGCTCTCACGCAGCGTGCCCTCGCCCAGGCGCCCGTTCTCGCCAAATACGCCTTTAAACTCGACGCCATCCAGAAAGCGATAAGTGCCGATGCCCTGCATGCGGCCTTCTTGAAACTCGCCTACGTAGCGGTCGCCGTTCGCAAAGTGATAACTGCCGAAGCCGTGCCGCTGATCGTTTTTCATCGAACCAAGATACTTGTCGCCGTTGGCGTAGTTAATCTGGCCGTTGCCTTCGCGTAGTTTATTGCGAAATAGCCCCGCGTAGATATCGCCGCCCGGATACACGTAAACGCCCGTTCCGTTTTCGCAATTGCCTTCGATGCAACCGGGCAGCTGCAGGGAATAGCCCAACAGATCGCGAAACGCAGTCGTGTCGGTCGGCCCTTGCGCAAGGCCGGGCTTCTGCTCTCCGGCGGCGGCGCCGGCGCCGGACGCGCCGTCGGAACCCGCCGGCGTTTCGATCGTGCGCTCCACGGCCGAGGACGGCGGCGTGGAGGCCGTCTGGCAGGCGACGCCGGCAAATCCCAGCGCGCAGAAGATAAGGATGTACTCAGTGAGACATAACCGCGACATAGTCGACTCCGAATGCGGACTCTTCATACCTTTCGACGAAGAGAAGCCCCGCGTTGACGAGTCGGCGCGCAGCATTTCTAATTTTTTTTGACTATTTTTTACTGGCCGGCTCGTGACGGCCTTCGCCCGCGGCGATGGCCCTGTTTTGTTTTCGTTAACACTTGCGACAACGCCGCCCGGCGGGGCGTTGCGCGACGACGCAGTCAGTCCAGACGCGATTCAGAGTCCGCGCCGGACCAGACATAGCGCTCATAGGGCGGGTCGACTTCGCGCACCTGAACCAGGCCGCGGCCGATCAGACTGTGCAGAATGGCGTGCACGGTCGCAAGCGCAGTCACGTAGTGGCCGCTGAGCTTGACCTTTTCGCCCATGGCGCCCAATACGAGTTCGGCAAGATCGCGTTCGCCTTCGCGCAGACGGCGCATGATGCCGCGCTCAAGCAGCGCAAGGGTTTTGGAAATTAATTTGATCGCTTTCTGGGGCGACTCAGGCTCGGCCCCGTGCGCCGGCAAAAGTCGTTGGATGGGCAGTTGCAGGAGCCGCTCCAAAGAGCGGCGGTAGTCGGCCAGGTTGCCGTCAAACTCCGCATAGATCGCGCTGATGTTCTCCAGCACAAGATCGCCGGTGAAGTAGACGCCCTCGCCCAGAATATAAGGCGTGAGGTGATGCTGATTGTGTCCGGGCGTGTGCAGAAAACCCAGCTCGCGATCGCCGATCTCGATCACGTCGCCTTCGACCAGCTCGATATCCATTTTGAGAATCGGATCGTACTTACCCGAACGTTTTGTAGATTCGAAGAACCTCGTCCAGGCGGCGCGCGATTTTTCCAGATACTGCCGGCGCGTCTCGCGATCCGCATGCGCCTTATAGATCAGCCGCTCCATCGCCCGCTGGTAGGTGCGAATATAATCCCCGAAGCGCCCGACCCAATCCGCCATGCCGGCCATGCCGTAAAGTTTCGCATCGGTGTAGTGCCGCAAAGTGAGCGCGCCCGTGATGTGGTCGCTGTGTTCATGGGTGTAGAATATATGCCGAATTTTCTTAAAAGACAGTCCGATGCGACCGAGCGCGCGCTGCAACAGCCCCAGGTTCTGAATGTATCCGGAGTCAATCAGCGTCGGTTCGCCGGAATTTATAATGTAAACATTGTTCGGCGTGTAAAACGGCTGCGGGATTGCGACGGAGTAAAGATCCGGGCCAATTTCGCGCAACTCCGGAACTGATTCGTAGCGAAATACCCGCATTTTATGACCCCCGCTGGACCGACCGCGGCCGCTGCCGCGACGTACCGCCCATCCTTGCCGACGCGCCGCTCAGGCCTGGGGCGCCTCGGCGAATTCCGCGCAGGCCGCTTCGAACAGGTCCATGCCTTCCGCGGCGCGTTCCAGGCTGATGTTGAGCGGCGGCATGATGCGAATGACATTGCCAGCCGTGCAATTTACAACCAGTCCGTGTTTGAGGCACAGGTCGACGAGCAACGCGCCGGGCCGATCCAGTTCCACGCCGATGTGCAGCCCGAGCCCGCGCACTTCCGTGATAAAGGCGAAGCGATCCTGCAACGAAGCGAGTCGACCAAAGATGTACTCGGAAAGCGCCGGCACGTTCGCCAGGATATCGCGCGTTACGAGAATCTTTAAGGTCTCAAAGGCGACCCGCGCCGCCAGGTGATTGCCGCCGAATGTGGACCCGTGCTGGCCCGGGCCGAGGTGCTCCGCGTACTTTTCGCCGATCACCAATGCCCCGATCGGCAAGCCGGAGCCCAGCGACTTGGCGAGCGTCATCGCGTCGGGAACCACTCCGTAGTGCTCGTAACACCACAGCTTGCCGGTGCGACCCATCCCGGTCTGGACTTCGTCGCAGATAAAGATCACATTGTATTCGCGGCAAAGATCGTACGCGGCGCGCACAAACTCTTTCGACATGACGTGAATGCCGCCTTCGCCCTGCACCGGCTCAAAAAAGAACGCGCAAATGCTTTCGCCGTTCTGGTCAAACTCGCGTTCGAGCAGGGCGATTTCGTTGCGCGGAATATACGCCATGTCGTTCAGCAGCGGACCAAATCCCTGCTGGATTTTCGCCTGACCGGTCATGCTCATGCCCGCTGTGCTGCGGCCGTGAAATGAATTCTCCAGGGTGACGATCCGCGTCGCGCCGTCGCGCGCGCGCGCGCCGTAGCTGCGCGCCAGCTTGAACGCCGCCTCGCTCGCTTCGGTGCCGCTGTTGGTGAAAAAAACTCGGCCCGGGAAGCTGTAGTTGATAATCGCTTCTGCAAGCAGCGCCTGCTCTTGATTGAACGCCAGATTCGAGGTGTGGATCAACCGATCCGCTTGATCGCGTATGGCTTCGACTATGTCCGCATCGCTGTGGCCCAGGTTGGTGACGGAAATGCCGCAGTGAAAGTCGAGGTAGCGGCGATTCTCCGCATCGTACAGGTATTCGCCCTGGCCAAAGTGAAACGCAACCTTCAACGGCCGCGCATACACGCCCAAAAGATATTTTTCGGTTTTCGCCTTGATCTCGTCCAGACTCAAGGCGCGAAAGAAGTCGACGCTCATGCGGAGCTCCGGCGGAAAGAATAAGACCTGCGCACGGCCCGCCCGGGGGCGAGTCGGCTAAATGGGTCTCTGGTTCCAGGTTTTTTGTTCGCCGCCCGGCAAGCAAGCTCAACTAGCCCGGATTATTCATGAAGCTCCCGCCCTGCTGCGGCGCCGCGCAAGGATCCGCTCAAGTCGAGTTGGCCACTGCGAGCGTCAGACTCAGCAGCTGCTCGCGGCTGAAGGGTTTGGCCATGTGATTTGTAAAGCCGGCCGCCCGACACTCGGCCACATCCGACGGCAAGGCGTTGGCTGTAATGGCATAGATCGGGGTAGGTGCGGTCCCCTGTTCGCGTTCCCACTGACGCAGGGCGCGCACCGCCGTGAGACCGTCCATGACCGGCATGCGAATATCCAGCAGAACCAGATCGTAGCGTCGTCCCTGGAAGCGCTGCACCGCCTCCGCCCCATCGAGCGCAAAATCGATTTCGTGCGGCGTACGGCGCAAGAAGGCCTCAAAGAGTTGCCGATTCATTTCTTCGTCTTCGGCAATGAGGATTTTCAGGGCCCGGGCCGGCGCCACGCTTGCCGGCGTAGCGTCAGACGGGGCGGACCCGACCGGGGCCGCCGCCAGAAACGGCAGAAAGAAGCGAAAAGCCGCGCCGCCGCCGGCCGCCGCCTCCACGCGAATCAGTCCGCCCATCAGCTCAATCAGGCGCCGCGAAATCGCCAGACCCAGCCCGGAGCCGCCGTAGCGGCGTTCTACGGTGGAGTCCGCCTGAGCAAAGTGTTCAAAAATTCGATCGCGACTCTCGAGCGGGACGCCCGGGCCTTCGTCCTCGACGCTGAAATGCACGAGCACGGCGCCTGGCGCGGGTCCGTTCTCAACGCGCGCCTCCAGCAGTATCACGCCGCGGTCGGCGAACTTGATGGCGTTGCTCGTGAGATTGATCAGCACCTGGGAAAGTCGACTGGCGTCGCCGACCAGTCGCGCCGACCCGGCGGGCGCGGCGACTTCGATGGTGAGTCCTTTTTTCTCAGCTGCCGCAAGAAAGAGATGCTGCACGGCGGAGAGCGCATCCGATAAATCAAACTCGCCTGCATCCAGCGAGAACTTATTCTCCTGCAATTTGGAAAAATCCAGAATGCGATTTAACAAGTGCATGAGTCGCTCGCCGGCGTCGCGCAAAAGACCGATGAAACGACTGCGTTCGAATTCGTCCACATCCCCGCCAAGCAATTGCGCCATCCCGAGAATCGCCGTCAGCGGCGTGCGAATCTCGTGGCTCATCACCGCTACAAAGTCGGACTTGGCGCGACTGGCCGCCAACGCTGTTTCACGCTCCAGTTGCAGCAAACGAACTCGCGCGGCCACGGCGATGGACAGAATAATCGCCGCCGCCGTCGCGCCCAGGAGCACCGCGTAGCGCGCCAGGAAGTGGTTCGATACAATCGCCATGGACCGCAGGCCGTACAGAAAACCGGCTGCGAGAAAACAACCCATCGCCGCCAGAAAGAAGCGCCCGCTCGGATCACGATCGCGCAGAGCGTAGTAACTGACGCCGAGAAATGGCGCGACGCCGCCCATTGCGGCGAGCGTCATGATTTTCGCCACCGGCTGATAGGGCATCACGAACATTAAGAGCGATGCAAGCAGATTGACGCCCGCGTAGCCCAGCAACAGCGCGTCGGCTACGGGCCAGCGCTGCGTTTGCAGCAATTCGCGCGTAAACCAGACGGCGCTCGAGACGTGCAAGGCCAGACCGATCATATTCGCGTACAGGGCGAGCCCCGGGTAGTCGGGCCAGAGAAATTCGAAGGCGAAGCCGTATTGGGCGGCGTAGTATATTGCGCTGCCGGTCACGTAGACGGAAAAAATAAAGAAGGCGCGGCTTCTCAAAAAAGCGCCAATTGCAAGATTATAAAAGAACAAAAGCAAATGCACGCCGAAAAACGCGCCAAACGCCAGGGCCTCTTCGCGTTCGCGCTTGAGCAGGCCTTCCGGGGTCCAGAAGGAAAGATCTACAATCATGAGCGTTTCGCTCTGCAGACGCACGTAGTAGGTCGTCGGACGATCGCGCGGCGGATGGATCGGCAGCACAAAACTGCGACTGTCGAAAATGCGTTCGCGATACGGAAGTCCGCGGCCCGCACGGAACTCCCGATACGTCCCGTCTGCGGCCGGCGCAAAAAAGCGCACGTCGCGAATCAACGGCGCATTGAGTCGCAAATACCAGAGCGATTCTTCCGATTCATTCTGCACTTCCAGTCGCGCCCAGTACACGGAGTGCGTAAAGCCATAGACCGGATCTTCCTGGCCGGCGGGCTGAAAAGCTGCATTTGCCAGGTCGGCGAAATCGAGGCGACCGGACGGATCTTCCAGCACTTCAATACGCGCGCCCGGACGCAAGGCGTCGACGCCGTCCGTGAGACTCAGCGGACTTGCAACGAGCGCACCGGGGGCGAATAGCGCAAAGAGCGCGCATTTAGACGCCGCCCCTGAGAAGGCGGCGCGCGCGGCGAAGCTGCATGCCTTGCGGGCGGCGGGCCAACGTAAAAGCCAGGCGGAGCGATTTAATGCGCGACGGCGCTCGAATCGCGGTTCGGAACCGAGCGCACTCATAGTTCAACGTTGCGACGCTCGCGGCGCCTAGCCGCCGGCGAGGCCGGTACGCGCTATGAAGGCGCCCACCACGGACGCGAGTTCATCTTCCAGTGCTGTGCGCGCTGACGCCAGCTCCTCGAGATTGTTGGGCCGCGAGCGGGCGCGCAAACTTGCATAGAGTTTCACTTTGGGCTCAGTTCCTGAAGGTCGGATGGTCAGTTTTCCCTCCGGTTCCAGCAGGAGCTGCACGACGTTCGACTTCGGCAGATCTTTGAATATCTCCGGCGCCGGCTTGCCGTTTTTCGTTTGCGCTTCGAAGTCCAGCACTCCTGCGATCGTACGCTCGCCCAATTGCATTCCGGTCATGTCCTGGGTGCGCAGATCATTGATGATCTCCGCCATCCTGGCCTGTCCGGCCGAGCCCTTCATGGTTACCGACTTCAGATCTTCCAGATACAGACCGTAGCTCAGATAAATCTGGTTAAGGTAGCCGATAAGATCCCCGCGCGCCGCCAGTATTTCGCAAAGCAAAAGCGACGATGCAAGCGAATCTTTATCACGCACATAGTCGATCGGCAGATAGCCGTACGATTCTTCGCCGCCGAAGAGATACCGATCGCGCTTTTTATCGTAGCCATGTTTGCCCGTTTCGATCAGGCGCAATTGTTCTGCGATATATTTGAAGCCGGTCAGCACGTCGCGGATTTCGATGCCGTTGCGCTCGGCGATTTCCTTTTGAAGATCCGTGGTTACGATAGTTTTAAACACGAACCAGCGCGTTTTGGGTCCGCGCGCTCCGGCCGCTTCGCGTGCGGCGGAGGCCTTCTCGCAAAGATGCGCCGCCATAATGCTGCCGATCTGATTGCCGTTCAGATAAAAATAGGATCCGTCCGGCATGCGCACGCCGGCGCCCATGCGGTCGGCGTCCGGGTCGGTCGCGAGAAAGATGTCCGCCTTGACGGCCCGCGCCTTTTCCTCCGCCATTTTGAGCGCTTCCGGTTCTTCGGGGTTCGGAAGCTTGACCGTGGGAAATTCGCCGTCGGGCTTTTCCTGTTCGGCGACAGTCTGCACGGAAAATCCGTAACGCTCCAGCAATCCGGGCAGCCAGGCGCCGCCCGTGCCATGCAGGGGCGAATAAACAATCTTCAGGTTGCTCTTAGCCGGGGAACGCGCCGGACTTACAAAATCAACGGACTTAAAGGAATCATAGTAGGCCTTGCGAATATCTGCGCCGATTTTCTTCACGCGGCTCTTGTAGAGCGAATCATTCGGATCGAGGAAGGGAATCGAGGCCCAGTCCCCGACCTGGTCAATCGCGGCCTCCAGCTTCGCCTGATCCGCGCCGGTGAGTTGGGCGCCGTCGTCGCCATAGACCTTGTAGCCGTTGTATTCCGGCGGATTATGGCTGGCGGTGATCACCACGCCGCCCGACGCTTTCAGGCGCCGAATCGCGTACGACAATAGCGGCGTGGGCGTTTCTTGATCGAACAGGTAGACCTGGAGTCCCAGGCGAGCGGCAATGCCGGCCGTCGCCCGAGCAAATTCCGGACTTTTGCGCCGACAATCGTATGCAATAACGAGGGCCGGTTTTTTGTGAGCGGCCTTGAGAAACGCGCACAAGCCGGCGGTCGTCCGGCCAACCGTCCAGACATTCATGCGACCGGCGCCGTTGCCGATTACGCCGCGCAAACCGCCCGTGCCGAACTTCAGCGGGTGCGCATAATAGTCGACTTCCTCGCCGCCGCGCCGCTGCAGATACTCGTTAAAAACGCGCGCCGCTTCCTCGCGCACATCGAGGGGGAATGCGGGACCGGCCCAATCCAGTATTGCGGTTTTGGCCGCGACTTCGGGTGCGAGGGAGGGAGCGGGAGTTGACGATTTGCCCATGACAGCAGGCGAGTCTGCGCTCGGCGGCGGATAACTCAAGAGAAAATCAAGGGCCGCCGGGCAGGTCGGGCCGCGGGCGGGCGGCGGAGAGCGGCCGCCTGGAACCGATATCAGCACTAATTTGAAAAAATTATTTGACCGCTGAGCGCGCAGGGTTACAGCTTTCGCGATATATGATCGCTCCAGAGCGACGCGGCGCCGTCTTAATTCTCCACATCCAGGAGCCGCGCGTGGACATGGTGGTCGCGCGGAAGTTCCGCGAAGGACTGTCCGGCTTCCTCAAGGATAAGCCGGCGCGCATTGTGCTGGACCTGAAGGAAACCGAGTACTTTGACAGTTCGGCGCTGGGAGCGCTGGTGGCCTTTATGAAGGATGTCAAAGCCTACGGGGGTCACCTGACGCTCTGCAATCTTTCGCGTTCCCTGCTCACCTTGTTAAAGCTTTCCAAGCTGGATCTGCTCTTCGAGATCTCCGACGATCTCGAAAAAGTCGTGCAGTAGTCGCGCGGACCCGTCCCCCGGCCGCCGAGGCCGACTTGTCCGTTCCCAAAACCCCCGATTCCCTCAAAAACCTGGCTGGCGCGGCTCGTCCGGGCCCGGCGGCGGTTCGATATTTGACCCAGACGCCCGGGGGCGCCCGTCATGGCGGTTGTACAGCACAAAAAGGAACACGAGAGCACGATGGAAGAAAGCCTCGCTGTGGCCCTGCAAAAGGCCCTGGGCGGAACGAGCGAGGACTACAGCGAGGACACGATTCTCGATAGCGACATCAATCAGATCCGGCACCTGTTCTACTGGCTGCACAGCGAATCGCGTCCGGTGTTCTTAAACTACGGATCGGAAAACTATCGCTGCCAGGTGGAGACGCTTTCAGATTCGTACGCCGTCCTGCGCGCGCCGGGTTTTCGCGAAGAGCCTCTGCGGCGCTGTCGCATTCGTTTTGATATAGTAAATATTCTTTATCAATTCGAATTGCCGATCCTTGACATGAACGGCGAGCTGGTTACGATCAAGGTGCCGGCCTTCATCCAGTCGGCTCAGCGGCGAAAATACCGGCGCATCCCGACGGACGACCTGTTCATGCGGTTCGGCATCGTGTATCAGCCTCTGCTGGGCAAACGCGGCGCGGGTCAGATACTGGAACAGCGTTACCCGCATATCACAAAAGAACTGGCCCGCGACGAGCCGGATTTGTATTTAATAAATCGAATCGTAACGGAAGAGACTGCGCGCATCGCCAAAGATTTCGAAATCGTCTTTTACGGACCCGAGTATCGCAAGAATCTGATGGAGTCGCTGGTCGGCGAGGAAAAGAAGACCTTGTTTCTGCGCGATGTGTCGCGCCTGCAATCGTACGTGGAACAGCAGACCCTGCTCGGTTTGATCAACTACCATCGTGAATACGCGTTGCTCTTGCGCAATCGCACGGAAGACGAGGCGCTCAAGGCCTTCGAAGCGATTCAGCATGAGGACATGCAGAAGTTCATTTCGAGCTACGCCTGCGCCCCGCTCATGATCTTTGACGAGGTAATCGGTCACATTCACGCCTACTCGACGATCTTTGACCAACGCCACATAACATACGAAGAGGCTTTTCAAATTGATTTAATGGCGCACGCTCTGAATTACGCGATGAGCAAGACGGTAATTGCACGCAGTTACTTTCGTCATACCTACACGCGCGTGATGAACATCAGTCTGGGCGGGCTGTTGTTCGAGCTGACCAATCGCACCATTTTCGACTATTTAACTTATCACGACCGGATCAAGATGCTGGTGCCGGTGCGTCACACCCTGCTGGAGATGGAGGGGGAAATTACGCGCTTCTTCCCGTACGGCGAAGGCTATAACATTGGCGTGCGTTTTTATCAAACGGCGCCGGACGACTACAAAGAGCTGGAGAATTTTATCTACGAACGCAGTCGGATGACCTTCGAATAAAGGCCCGCCAGGCGCGCATAGCCTTCCAAAAAATCGTTGGGGGCCGGACGACCCGAGCCCCCAACTGAGGAGTTACACGAATGACAGTACATGAATCGACCGTCGTTTCGTGTTTCCCCGAGAAAAAATTCTGAATGCCTGGAAAAAGTGCGCGGAAGCGCGCAATCGCTTCAAGCGCCGGGTTTGGCGGCTTTGAAGGCGATATGCACCTCGAGCAGGCCAAAAGGCGTGTACATATTCAGGCCGAGCGTCGGCTGATCCGGCATATTGGGAGCGCCCTGGCGAATATCCGCAACCATCGGCACTGTAAGGTCAATGCCGGTGCGGCCTTCGGCGAAAAGTTGCACCGCGTTGCCTGTGATCATATTGGCAATTTCGCCCAGAATGTCGCGATATTCGTGCGCCAGCTCCGCATCTGAAACGCCGGGCGAAAGTGCGCGCGAAATCTTGATCGCGGTTTCGTAGTTCATCGAGTAGATCGCCTGCCCCACCTGCGACCCGGTAATGCCGACAAATATTGCAATCTCAAAGGTGGGGCGCGGACTGTTCTTCAGCAGGGTGCGGCCGCGAATCGCCTCCACGCCGGTCAACTGTTTGAGAACGTTGGCCGTGGCGGTGAGGAAGGGGTTTATGTATTCCGCTTTCAATCAAGATCCCCGGTGAACCTGTGAGACCGGGACGCCCTCAGGGCGCGCCCGGCAGACCGGTCGACTCCGGCAAAGGCTCTTCTACGCGCGCATTCAACTGAAATTCGCCGCGCAGACTCTCTTCGCGTGAAATAACACTGTAGGCTTCCGTGGTAATGGTGCGCCCGGTTTCTTCGCGGGCCTTCTTAATGTCCTCCGCCTTCAGTCGCTCCACGGCGGCGGGCGACACCCCGTTGACGGCGACATAGACCGTAAACTCGCCGTCCTGATAGGGGCCAAAAACGCCGCCCGCCGGGCGCGCTGCGAGATCCTTTAGAAAGCCCGGAATCAACAGGGAAAAACTCTGACCGCCCGCCGCCCGAACCTGTCCCAGATCGCTGATCGCAGTCCGATCCGCGCGCAGGGGCGCGGCGCCCGTGACGCCCGCAACATCCGCCAGTGTGAAGCCCGAGCGCAGTTTACCGAGTTCTTCGCGCAGTTTGTTCACGCGCTCCTGGGCCAGACGGTTTTTCAGTCGATTCTCCACAAAGCGCTTTTCGTCGGCGTAGGGCCGCTTTTGCTCCGCCGGCAGTTTCGCCTGTTCGGCGTCGTACTCGCGCTTGATTTGCTCTTCCGTCACAATGAGATCTTTCTTATACTGTTCGAGCAAGAGCCCGTTGCTGAAGCGTAAGGCCTCAAGATCCACGCGCACCTCGCGACTGATCAAGGCCGACTCAATCTCAGGCTGACTGACAAATACCGGCTCGCCAAAGATCGCCTGAGCCGCGCGTTCCGCCTGACGCAGGACGCGCCGTGCATCCATGGGAAAGAACTGCAGACTGCGCCGGTAGATTTCGTTCAAAGTCATGCGATCTTCCGGCAGCAGGCTCTCCTGAGACCGGGCCCGAATGCGCGCTTCTTCAATCGCTTCTTTTTCCAGAAAGTTCTCAGAATAAACAAGGCCCAGCCGTTCGCCGATGGAATTCAGGGTGAGCGCGTCTTTGAGACCGCGTTCGATGCAGTCGTCAATATTGAAGAAGGAGCGCAGGGCCTGAGGCTGCTCGCGGAGAAGATCGCGAAACTGCGACCGGTACATTTGCGCCTGGTTGTCGCAGCGCTGATAGAACTGGGAATACACCGGTTCCGAGATGGATTCGCCGTTAAACGTGCCAATCCGATCGCGGCCGCGCAGCATGTCCAGGGCGTCCTGAAATTGAGTATACTCGAAGGTGATCGCCATGATCACCGCCAGGAGCGTAATCAGAATCCACGCTCCCGCTTTCTTCAACAGTTCGCCAATATCCTTCACGGGATGCAGGATTCGCCCGCCGCGCCGGCTTGACCACCCGAAAAAATCCTTCAGCCGCGGGCCCGGCCCGGGGATATTAAAGACGGTATGTTTGCCTTAGGCGTCCTTCTGATCGCGGGCGGTCTGGCCTGTCTGGCCTTTCTCTTTGTGAGCCTGGCCCGCCGGCCGGTCGGCGAAGGCGTCGGCGCAGCCGACGATTCCAGCCCTCCCGGAGCGGCGCCGGCTGCGCCGCCCGTCCTGGCGCCGCTGACCGCGCCGGGCCCGACGGAAAATCCAGCGCCGCAGGCGCCGTCCGGCGCAGGCGACGCGCGCCTGCGTGCGCCCAATCTGATTTCGGGCAATCTACGCCTGCGGGCCGTCGATTCCGAGGGGCTCGCCGAATCCCTGCGGCTGCTGACGCGCCAGGAGACTCCGCCCGCCGCTCGGGACGACACCCTCGTTGTGCGGGGCGTGCTGTATCTCGATCGCGGCCGACGCCTGGAGCGCATGCTCGGTCACGCGCCGGAAACCCTGGAACGCCTGTTCAGCGAACTCACGCGCATTGGTCCGGCGACCCTTTCGGCCGACGGTGGCGGCTTTTTGATTCATTCCGGCAACGCCAGCTATTCATATTCCGCCAGCGACCTCGACCAGATTATCTTCCAGGCGGGCGGCGTGGCTCTCGCCCCGGCGCAGACGGATCGGCCCTGCGCCCTGTTCTTGTGCGAAGAATCCGATCGAATCAAAGACTACATTAAAAGGCGTGCGCGGGTTCGCGCCCTTTGAATGCTGGCCCCAGACTCCTGAAGGCTTCGCACGACGACCGGCCGGCGATTGC
This sequence comes from Leptospirales bacterium, assembly GCA_036170535.1. GTDB lineage: Bacteria > Spirochaetota > Leptospiria > Leptospirales > Leptonemataceae > SSF53. Next base: position 16,377 of record JAVHPJ010000019.1, read on the forward strand.
CTGAGCACGAGGCGGAGATGTTCACCCGGGACTACAGAGTTGAATCACGCAAAAAATCCGGACCGCGCTACGCCTGGATTCTGCCCGCAGTCGTCGGACTTATTCTGGTGGCGCTCGCGGCAATTTACGGGCCGCGGCTCTACTATCGCGTCACCGGCGACGCCATACTCAGAATCCAGAACCGAATTGCGCAGCTCGAAGAACGCATTGCAAAGAACGAAGGCTCCGTAGAAGAATTGCTCTCGCTGGTCGACGACATTCGTCGCCTGGTTGATATCCAGCGCCGCAACAAGCCCGCCGACGCCGAGGCGCTTTATTATGAGGGCTTGCTCGACTTTTACGAGTTCCTGCTGCGCACGCCGCTCGACGGCGCCACTCTGGTGCAATTGACCGGCCGCGGCTACCTGCCGCTCCAGATCGAAGGCGAGGATCTAAAACCCCTGAATATCGCCGATCACAGCCGGCGCATGGCGGCCGCGATGCGCCGCGCCCTCGCCTTAGATCCCGAGTTTGACCGCGCGCCCGAGGCGCACCTGGTAATACTCTACGGCGACCTCTTTCACACCGGCCGGACGGATCCCCATTTGCTGACGCTTCTGGCCGCGATTCCGGCGGACAAGCTTGAGCCCGGCCTGTCGCCCTACCGCGATTGGATTGGCCTCGGACTGTACGCCCTCTCAGGCAAAAAGACCGAGCTCGCCGCGCTGATGACCCAGATCGCAGCGCCGCCGGCGGAAGGCGCTCCGCCGCTGCCCCGACTCGCCCTGGATGAGCCGGCACGAAACCTGATTCTATGCCACGGATACTTTAACGCAAAGGATTACCTGCAAGCCCTGATGTTGGCGCGCTCGGTGAAAACCCAGATCGCCGCCAGCGCGGCGCAGCAATCCGAAGCCGCACGCATGGAAGGCGAGATTTTCCTGGTCCAGCGCGGCCCGCTGGCGGCGATCTTTTTCTTCGAAGAGGCCCTGCGCCTGGCCGGCGGCGCCGATCCGTTTCTGAATGAGCGCCTGGACCAGTTGCAAACCCCCGCGGAGTGAAAAACAGTCGACGGTCGTACCGATTGCTTGACGCCGACCTGCATGTCCGAGCTTCAGTCATAGTCGACGAAAGCGGCCTTTTCCAGCGTTTTGCGCGGGTGAAGAGCGAGTCACAGGACCGCCCGCAAACGCTTCCCGCCCCCGAGAGTAAAAACCCGGACGGAAAATAGCGCGCGGGTTCCGGTGAAGCGCAACTTCATCCGATAATTATTACGGCAGGTATTTTTAAGCTCATGTTTCTGGATAAGCTCTACAGCCTGTTCTCCAATGACATGGGGATCGACCTCGGCACCGCAAACACCCTGGTCCACGTCAAGGGAATGGGCATCGTCCTTTCCGAGCCTTCCGTAGTAGCGGTCCAATCCTCGACCGGCAAGGTGCTGGCTGTAGGCCACGAAGCCAAGCGCATGCTGGGCCGCACCCCGGGCGACATTGTCGCCATTCGACCCATGAAAGACGGCGTAATCGCCGACTTTGAAACGGTCGAGAAAATGATTCGGTATTTTATCCAGAAGGTCCACAAGGGCACCACCCTGGTCAAACCGCGCATGGTCATCGGCGTGCCCTCCGGCATTACCGAGGTGGAAAAACGCGCCGTGCGCGAGTCCGCCGAACAGGCCGGCGCCCGTGAGATCTATCTGATCGAGGAAGCCCTGGCCGCAGCGATTGGCGCCAATGTGCCTATCCATGAACCGGCCGGCACCATGATCGTCGACATCGGCGGCGGCACCACGGAAATCGCGGTGATTTCCCTGGGCGGCATGGTAATCGCGGACAGCATCCGCATTGGCGGCGACGAATTTGACGAAGCCATTATCCGCTATCTGCGCACCCAGTACAACCTGGTCATCGGCGAACGCATGGCCGAGGAAGTGAAGCTCACGATCGGCAACGCCTACCCGGAAAAAAAGACCGAGGTCATGGAACTGCGCGGCCGCGACGCAATCAGCGGCCTGCCCCGCACCCTCGAAATCGATTCCAACGAGATCCGCAAGGCCCTCAAAGAGCCGATCGACGCAATTCTGGAAGCGGTCAAATCGACCCTCGAACGCACCCCGCCGGAACTGGCCGCCGACATTGTCGAGCGCGGCATTGTGATGACCGGCGGCGGTTGTCTCCTCAAGGGATTGGATAAGTTCCTGAGCAAAGAAACCGGCGTGCCGGTTTTTCGCGCCGAAAACCCGCTGACCTGCGTGGTCATGGGCACCGGCAAGTATCTGGACGAGCTCAAGTACATTCGTTCCGGAATCAAGTAAGCGCGGGCGCGGGTCCCGGCAGCGCTCGCGGCCGGCGCCGCTGGCAGCCGGGACCGCCAGCCAGGTCCGGCCGGATTTCTGGAAATTACGGGTAGACATAAGGCCGGCCGGATTCGCATTACACGGAGACGTTTGCAGCCATGCTCTGGGATATTCTCTGGCGAAATAAGAACGCCTTCAGTCTGACTTTCTGCATCGCCTTTTCGGTGATCAGCATCCTCTGGCAGCGCAATCCCTTCGCCCAGGGCATCGGCTATTTTGGCCGGCTCGCAGATCGGCTGAGCGGCGCGCTGAATTCCGGCGTGCGCCTGACGGGCAGCCTGTGGGTGGAACTGGACAAGTACCGTGAGCTGGAACAGCGCTACGAGCAAGCGCAGAAGACCCTCGAAGAGTACCGGCTGGAGAAAGATAAGTTCGATCTTCTGCGCCTGGAAAACCAGAAGCTGCGCGAGGCGCTGAGCTTTCCGGTCTCCTCCGACTACGACGAAATCAAAGCCGAAGTGTTGGGCGTGCGCCTGAACACCCTCTCGCCCAGGATCATCATTAACCGCGGCCGCGCCCAGGGAGTGGCGCCGCTCATGCCGGTAGTAACGCGCGCGCACGACGCGGATCAGAACCTGATTCGCTGCGTGGTCGGGGTAATCGCCTCCGTGGATGAGAACACCTCCGTAGTGCAGCCGCTGATTCATCCGAGCTTTCGCATGGGCGTGCGCATTGCCGAGTCCGGCGAATGGGCCATCCTGAGCGGCAACAGCGGCCGCGCCGCGCAGACCCTGCTCACCTATGTCACGACGGACTCCGCGCCCGACCGCGCGTTTTTGTCCCACGCGGAGATTGACATTCGTAAGGCGCGCCTGGTCTACTCCAGCGGCGAAGGCGGCATCTTTCCGGCCGGCATACCCGTCGGGCGGATCGTCGCCGAGGGTCCGCGCGACGGCGAGTTCAAAACGGCGTACATTGCGCCCATCGCGCCAATTACCAATCTGGATATAGTACAGGTGATTCGCAAACGCCCGGAACCCTGGTCCGCTCAATGGGATCAGGCCGAACGGTGGGAAGAGCATCTCGAAACGGAGTTCGGGCCGCCGACCTACAACGAAGCGACTCTGCGCCATCAGGCGCGACCGGACCAGCGCGCCCGCGGCGCGACGGAAAACGCAGACGAAGGGCCGCCGGCCGGC
>JAVHPJ010000019.1:19863-22488 GCA_036170535.1 Leptospirales bacterium
GGGGGCGCCGAAACTCCGCCGACTGCGCCGCCCAACGGCGCCCAAACCCCGCCGCCGGCCGGGGGAGAAGCGCCGCGCCTGCCGCGTCGGATTCAGAATCTCAACGCCCCGGGACAGGGACAATAAGCCGCATGTTTATCGATATTGGCGTCATCGCGCTGGGAATGATCCTGTCCTACTTCTTGAAGGATGTTCAATTCCTGAGCCTGAACTTCGACTTCATGAACACGGGCCTGATCAATCCCGACTTCCTTCTAATGTACGTTATTTTTTTCGCCCTGTATCGCGGGGAGTTTTCCGGCTTGTGGGTCGGGTTTTTCGCCGGTCTCCTGGAAGACGGCGCGAACTGGGTTATCGGCTCCGGCCCCGCGGATTTTACGCCGCTGATCGGCATCCACTCGCTCGTATATTGCCTGATCGGATTCGCCGTGGGCAAAATGAATCGTATCGTGGATCGCCAGCAGACCCTGCCGATCATGGCGCTGGTGGGCGTGACCGCCTTCCTGGTGCGTTTTTTGACCTGGACTCTGCAGGGGATTGTTGAAAACTTCAATCATAACTACTCGATGCTGGGCGTCGCGATCTACACCGCCGTGCTCGCGCCGATTTTCTTTACCCTGCTGGGCTGGCTCTATCGCATGAAGCCGGCCGGGGAGGCCTGAGATGAGCAAGTCGCTGTTTGAGTTTCGTCTGGAACGCCGGTTCCAGACTCGCGTTTATTTCTTCAGCGGCTTGATCTTTGTCATTACCCTGATTCTGCTTGTCCAGCTGGCGAACCTTCAGCTCTTTCACGGCTATGAAAACCGCCTGCTGGCGAAAAAATTCGTAAGTCGTCAGGAGTTTACCGTCGCGCCGCGCGGCCTGATTTACGATCGCAATTTTAAGCCCGACGACAAGCCGCTCGTCGAAAACATTCGCTTTATCGACTTTGTAGTCTATCCATCGCGCTTCCAGACCCGCGAAGACGGCGAACGCTACATTAAGAATTTCTCAAGCGTCATGGGCCGCAACTATGCGGAATACGCGCGTTTTGTACAGGAACGCGAATGGCGCTCCCTCGTGCGCAAAAACGAACCCATCACGCTGATCACGCGCATGACGCGACGCGAACAGGAGCGGCTCGCGTCGTTTCACATCGCCGATCAGGGCGAATTTATCACCAAACATCTGCGGTATTACACGATGGGCCCGGCGCTGGCTCACGTGACCGGCTACATCGGACTGCCGAACGCCAATCAACTGGAACAGAAACTCGCGCTCTCTTACCAGACCCTGGGCAAAGACGGCGTGGAGGCGCGCTACGACTCCGAGTTGCGCGGATCGGACGGGGTGCGCATCCGTCACCGGATTATCGATTCCGAGGAGCAGATCGCCGCGACCGAACAGGGCAATACCCTGGTGCTCACCATCGATCGCAACGTGCAGGCGGCGGCTTATCGCGCCCTGCAGCGCGCCGGACTGCGCGGAGCGGCCATCGCCATCAAGCCGGCCACGGGCGAGATTCTCGCCATCGCTTCGATTCCCACCTACGATCCGAACATTCTTTCGAGCGGCACTGGCGAACAGCGCGCCCGGCACATTCGGGAAGTGCGCGACCACGAAGCCTTCTTGAATCTTGCGATCCAGGCAAAATTTCCGCCGGCCAGTACGTTTAAACCGCTGGTCGCGCTGGCGGCGCTGGAAGCCGCCCCGCGTCACGACATTACCGCATCCACGAGCTACTCCTGCTACGGCCGCTTTGTTTTGCCATCGAGCATGCCCGGCGTTCCGGACACGACCTTCAACTGCTGGCAGGCCGGTCACGGAACCAACGACCTGGTGGGCGCCATTGCGCAAAGTTGCAACGTTTACTTTTATCAGCTCGGCTATCACATTGGCGCGCGGCCGATCATTCACTACGCGCGCGCCTTTGGACTGGATAAAAAAACCGGCGTCGATCTGCCCGGCGAAGTTGAAGGACGCGTACCCGATCAACGCTGGAAGGTGATCAATCTTTCGAGCCGCTGGTTTGACGGCGACACGGTGAACCTGGCGATCGGTCAGGGCTATCTGGAAGTCACGCCGATCGAGCTCGCCACGCTGTACGGCGCCCTGGCCAATCGCGGCAAGATCTATCGGCCGCATCTGGTGCGCGAAGTGCGCGACCCGGTCGACAATCGCTTAATTCGCCGGATTGAACCGCAGCTCATCACGGAAATTCCGATCAGCCTGGATTCCCTGGAAACCGTGCAGGCGGGTTTGCGCGCCGTCGTTTCGCGCGGAACCGCGCAACGCCTGAAAGCCATTCCAGTGCCGATCGCCGGCAAAACCGGGACCGCGCAGACGCGCAGCCGCGTACGCGGTCGAAACCACGCCTGGTTCGCCGGTTACGCGCCCTATGGCGGCGCGCCGGAAGAAATCGTCGCGGTCGTAGTCTTTGTGGAGTTCGGCATGGGCGGCGGCGCGGCCGCAGCGCCGGTGGGCGGAGAAATGCTGGCGGCCGCTTTTCCCGATTGGACTGCGCAACGCACGCGCGAACTGGAAGCGCGCACGGCCATTCAACGCGGCGAGGCGCCGCTCCCTTCGTCCGGCGCGGAACCCGGGCTCGCGCCGGGCGCGTCGGGAGCGTCAGGATCTGCGCCCGAC
>JAVHPJ010000020.1:0-4707 GCA_036170535.1 Leptospirales bacterium
GGGCGATTAGCTCAGCTGGTAGAGCGCCTGCCTTACAAGCAGGATGTCGGCAGTTCGATCCTGTCATCGCCCACACACTTCAGTCGCCGCGCGACCGCAACGCAGACCGGCGTTCCCCAGGGGCGCCGGTTTTTATTTGGGCTGGCGCTCGCAGCCGGAGCAGACAGTCATGTGGACGCAGAAGCTGATCGAACTCAAGTCCCGGCCGCGCGGCGCATATCAAGTCGATATTGATCGGGCCTTCGCTGACAATTCCCGTGACAGACGGGCGGCTGAATCTGGGAACCTGGCAGGCCCTGTACTTATGCGAGCCTCCCAATCACGGCGGCGCGCGCCGCGTTGTGGCCACGCTCTGGGGCGAGCCTTCCAATCGAGGTTGATCCGATGTTACGAATTCTTCACGCCAATCAGCTGAGCCCGGCCGAACGCACGCAGTTGCTGAATCGCCAATCGATGGCCGACTACGCGGCGACTGAGCGCGTCGAAGCGATTGTTGAGCGCGTAATGCGCGAAGGCGTCTCCGCCGTGCGGGCGCTGACAAAGGAATTCGACGGCGTGGACCTTGAGGAACTCCTGGTCGACCCGTCCGAGATCGCTGCTGCGGAAAACAAACTGGCGCCGGAGCTCAAGGCGGCCTTTCAACAGGCTGCGGAAAATATAGAAGACTTTCATCGCATGCAGCGCAATCTGCTCAAAGATAGCGAGACGACGATTGACGGCGCGCGTCTGGGTTTCCGGTACACGCCGGTCGACGGAGCGGGCGTCTATGTTCCCGGCGGCAAGGCGAGTTATCCGTCCTCGGTTTTAATGGGCGTAATACCGGCGCGCATTGCGGGCGTGCGCGATATTATGATTATCACGCCGCCTGCAAAAGACGGCGGCGTTGATCCGGCCGTTTTGTATTGTGCGAAACTCGCCGGCGCAACCCACGTGCTGCGCGCGGGCGGCGCCCAGGGCGTGGCGGCGGCGGCCTGCGGCGTGATTGGTCCGCGCGTGAATGTCATTGTGGGGCCGGGCAATCGCTATGTTACCGCCGCGAAGTCCTTGCTGGCGGCGCGCGGTCTCGTGCGCATCGACATGCCGGCCGGGCCCTCCGAAGTGATCGTTATCGCCGATGACACGGCGAACGCCGAATTTGTGGCGGCCGATCTGTTATCTCAGGCGGAACACGGGGACGACAGTCCGGCGATTGTGTTAACAACCAGCGTAGAGTTCGCGCGAGCGGTGGATGCGGCGATCGTCCGCGGCGTAAAGGAACGCACCAAGCGTCAGGCGTTGAAGCAGGCGAGCATTGAGAATCACAGCTTTGCACTGGTTTTTGAGCGCCTCGACGACGCATTCGACTTCGCCAACGACTTCGCGGCCGAGCACCTGGAGATTTGCACGGCGAATCCGGAGCAGGACTTAAGAAAGGTGAAAAGCGCCGGCAGCGTCTTTCTTGGCCACTATGCGCCGGTTGCGCTGGGCGACTACTACAGCGGCACAAACCATGTGCTGCCCACGGGCGGGGCTGCGCTGGCTTACTCCGGACTTGGCGTCGAGTTGTTCTTAAAGCGCATTACGTGGCAATTTCCCACCCGGGCCAGCCTGGAACGAGCTCTGCGCCCGATCTTACTCATGAGCGAGCACGAGGGCTTTGACCAAGAGCACGGGCATTCCGTGGCGGTGCGGTTTAAGAACTGAGGACGATCGCAGCCGCTCTTGCGATTCCGACCTGGTATCCATAACGTCTATGAAACATAGAACTCCTGATCAATTGCGCGCAGTCCGGTATATTGTAATCGCGGTGATAATTGATCATTGCGCATTCCTCTACGTTACCTCTGGTAAATTCACCTGGTCTGAGGTGTTGCTGGCCGCCGATCAGGCTTTTTTGCTTGAAGATGCGGATCGTCTCTTAGAAGGGAGTATAGTGTATCTGGGTCCCTACAGCGTGGCAGGCCCCAATCATCCAGGCCCTGTCTATGCGACGTTTCTCGCCAGTTTGAAACTTGCGTGCGGCGGCGTTCTGCCGTGTTTGTATGCGCTTCTGTCAGTGTTCAGGTCAGAAAATACATCCCAATACTGAACGCGGAGTGAATCTGGCTACCGATAGATCAATTTTTTCGCAATGCGTATGTATTCCTCCTCGTCTATCCTGTGATACACAGGCTCATCTTCGTAAATATCATCGGCACAGAATAGTCTATAGGCGGTTGGCGAGATATCTGTTCTGCGACAGACGCCGACCCAACCATTATCACATGTGCGTCGAATAGAACCATCATCTAAACTCTCGTCCATACACGTAAAGCCAAGGAAGTGCTGCCGCCCATCGTCGGTGATTCTTAATAGACCATCCGGTTTTCCCGGTTCTATTTCGATTTTCCAATAGGTCTCATTTGACTTTGTGCAGAATAAAACGACTGCAAACCCAATCAAAAGGAGCCCGCATCGAATTACCTGCTTACTCCTACCATTAGAACGAATAGACATGACGACCTCCGAAATTGCGTTATTCTGGGAACATATTCAAGGGTACACGCTGGCTTTCGGTTTGTCTACCGCTTACTATCTGGGCCTGAAATCCACCGTTCCTTCGATGCTCGACCGGTCCAAGCCGTACCGTCGTTCCCCGTTCAACTTGGAGCAGACTAATCGTCGATGGCACAAATGTTAACGCCAAACGTTGACGCAGCTGGATGGGACTCAGCATGCGCCCGTCTTCAAATATATCTCGCCGCAAATACGCCACCTGGCTGGATTGTCCATCTGGTCCTTGCAGACGATATAGTACCGCCTGATCTCGATCCGTGCGAAATTCAATAACTTCGGAATTTGCAGCGAAGCGCGGAGCGCCTGCACCCAATCCAGCATTAGCCTGCGTCGGGCTGATAGCACGAATCCGCTGCGGATTTGGATCAATCCGCACCTCCCCGACCGGGCGGACGACAACTCCCAAATACGAGCGCGGCGGGCTATAGGCTTCCTGCAACAAAGCGGATGCGGAGCTTGGTTGAGGATTATCCAGTTTGTCGGCCAATCCCAGAATGGGAATTAGGCGCCCTGCCAGACCGCGCAGGCCGACCTGAGTCAGCAGACGTTCCGAAAATTCGTCCGTAGCTTCGTCATTTACGGCCTCCACTACGACGTCGTCCGCTCCAAAGTTTGCAAAGCCGGACCGGAATTCGTCCGACTGGAGATCCGCGAATCGGAGCAAGAGACTCTCACGAGCATAACTCTGAGCAATGCTGGCGGCAGAATTCCGGCCATTTTGAAACAGCGTTTTTGCCAACTGGAAACCAGCTGCTCTATCCGCCACCGCACACGAAGCGCCTCCGCCTCTCTGCCCTCCGCGCTGTCCACAATCCAGCGGCGTACTATATTTTTCGTTTTCGTATTGTTGATTGTGAACCAGCACCATGGACTCGCCGACAAAGTAGTTGTTGTATTCCTCAACTGAAAAATTGTAAACGGTCGAATACCCTGAATCGATAGTGACATGTTCAATGGCCAGTTCCGCACCTCGTGCTGTAACACCGACGTCCCCAGCCTGCAAAAGACGAGCCTGGATCCAACCCTTCCCACGAATAAAAAACGGATGCGACCAGGTTGTTTCGATCAGTGTACCATCGGTATAGCGTATTTGGTAGATTCTATCAGCCGAACGCACAAAGGTATGCTGAACCCGCGCGTAGCGCATCTCGCCAGTTAGTTCGTTTTGCGCTAGGACGAAGTCGCCCCCGCGAACCTCTTCAACTTTCTTAAAGCCGCCGGGAACCGCCACCAGCGTCCCCGCCACAAAACAAGTTCGCTGGCGATATTCGCCCGTGACCGGATCTATGAACCCGCGATCGTTACTGATCGTCCCTTGCACGATTCCACGGTACGCGTCCTCGAACACGCCGGTGGCGCTATCCCAGAGAGATTCGCGCGTTGTGCCGACTCCGGCAGTCTGGTGCTCTTGACCCGTTCGTACGTCATGCTCGCCGATTTCGTGCACCAGTTGCGCCAACTTCTCTGGATTCTCGCGTAGTTCGTTCTCATACTCGGGCGTTAATGCAATGCCAAGTTCCGCCAGATCGCGCCGTACATCCGCAATCATCGCATCCTGTTCCAGCTTTTGTTGCCGCTGGCTGGTAATGACGCTCGCCGTGCTGCTCAATTCATCGAGACTCGTTATCTGCGGTCCGCCGGTATTGTGCACGCCGCTCGATGTATCCAGCGAAGAACTCAAGCCGCCTTCATCGCTGTAGCTTACGCCGTACCCGCCAAACGCGCTATTGCCCGTCAAACTCGCACTGAATCCCGTATTCGTGTTGTACTTCAGCCCGAGATTTGCGCCGGGAAGCACGCCCGCCTCGCCGAACCCGTCGCCGGTTTTCAAATTCACCGCATACGTCGTGCCGCCACGCTGGGACGTTCCGATTTCGGCGAAGCTGTTTTTTACACTCACGCCCAGCCCGTCGCGTTGCGTGAACGACACCTTTCCCTGTCCGGTCTCAGCGTTCCCTCGTTGCACAAAAGCGCCCGCGCCCTCGCTACGACTGAAGCCCACGCCCACGCTTGTGGCGCCGGCGCCCGCTGTTCCCCCGCGATCCGTTGTTATCGATGCATAGCCGCTGAGGCCCGCGCCTGGCGAATAGTTCGCGCCCAATGCGACGCCGCTCGCGGTATTTGTATAACCGACGCCGGCGCTGAAGCCGCCGTTCTTCGAATACTTCATGT
>JAVHPJ010000021.1:0-1086 GCA_036170535.1 Leptospirales bacterium
TAAGGAGGTCCGTAATGGCCAGAAAACGATTTTCGCAAGAGTTCATGGAACAGGCGGTCAGCCTGCTTCGCAAGGGCGACCGGTCGGCTCAAGAGATCGCCGCCCACGTCGGAGTCAGCAGCTGGACGCTGCGATCCTGGGATAAGAAGATGAAAGACGCCCCCGAGAAATCAGACGAAGCGCCGATAACGAAAGAAGAGCTGCGGCGGCTGCGCAAAGAAAATCAGGATCTCAAAATGGAGAACGCGATCTTAAAAAAGTTTGCGGCCATTCTGTCCAAAGAACAGATCTGAAGTTTCAGATCATCCGGGAACTCGCTGACGAGTTCCCGGTCGGCAGAATGGCGGAGTGTCTCCAGGTGTCGAGATCCGGGTACTACAAAAGCCTGACCGAAAAACCGCCGTCCGCCCGCATCGCGGCGGACGAGATTCTCGAAAAACGGATCGTCGAGGTTCACACGAAGTTTCGCCGATGCTACGGTGTCGATCGCATCGAAAAAGAATTGGTAAAAGAAAACGTTCGCGCTCATCGACGACGTATCTTGCGCCTCATGAAAAAACACGGAATTCGCGGGAAATTGCGCGTCCGGACGACCCGCACCACCGACTCGGCGCACGATTTTCCGATCAGTCCAAACCTGTTGCGGCGTAACTTTTCGGCGCCAGCGCGAGATCGCGCGTGGGTGTCGGACATCACGTACATTTGGACCCGCGAAGGCTGGCTGTATCTGTGCACGATTCTCGATCTGTACTCGCGCAAGATTGTGGGCTGGGCAATGTCGGATAGCCTTGCCACTGATTTTGTCATCGATGCGCTTCGCATGGCGGTTCGGCGGCGGCGCCCGGCGCCCGGATTGATTTTTCATTCTGATCGCGGCGTGCAGTATGCCTCCAATGCGTTTCGGGCGGAGCTGAATCGATACGGAATGACTCAAAGCATGAGCGGCAAAGGGCAATGCTTGGATAACGCGGCCGCTGAATCGTTTTTCGCGACTCTGAAAACTGAGCTCGATGCGAACCGTTTCTGGAATCGCGCCGAGGCTTCCCGAGAGGTGTTTGACTACATAGAGTTCTTCTACAACACGGT
>JAVHPJ010000022.1:0-4651 GCA_036170535.1 Leptospirales bacterium
CCGAGTTGCTAGTCGCCAATGCGAAGGATCTTTCCAGCCTCTGGAAGCGCATGTGCGACTACGATCGCGTAGACCTCGCGCCGATTCCGTTCTGGGGCGCAGTGTGGCCTGGCGGACGCGCCATCTCGCGCTATCTCCTGGATCATCCTGACCTCGCGCGCAATAAACGCGTTCTGGACCTCGCTTGCGGCGGCGGCATTGTGGCGGCCGCGCTGGCGAAGTGCGGCGCAAAGGTGGTCGCCCTGGACATCGAACCGCTCGCCCTGGCGCTCACCGGTTGGTGTCTGGAGCTTAACGGACTGGCCTGCGAGGTGCGCGCAGGCGACATCGCGCAGCTGGACGCCGCAGACGCATCCGCCTTCGACCTCGTTGTTGCAGCGGACGTATTCTACGAGGAAAGCCTGGCGCACTCCTCGGAGAAATTTCTGCGCCTTGCAGCGCAAATGGGCGTTCCGGCGCTTGTTGGCGATCCGCTGCGCGCCTACTGTCCGCGAACCGGCGTGCGCGAACTGGCGCGCTACCGCACGCCGACGCTTGTCGAGATCGAAGGCGCGGCTACGCGCGATGCGGTCGTACTGCAAATGGCGCCAGAGCCCGAATAAAGCGCGGTCCGTGCCGCTCGCGGGGCGCGCCCGCGGAAAAGCGGCTTGCGCGATCGCCGCAGTCTCGCCGTGTGTACGTCTCGCGCATGTGGAACAAAGCTGACGTACCCCGTCGACGCCTGTGGCCGCTCCTGGCTATCCTGGGCGCGGGTTTGATCGCGCTGGCTCTGGGCCTCTTGTCCCTGCGGTCCCCGCCGCCGCCCCAATCGAGCGGCCTGAATCCGGCGGGCGCGGGACTGCGCACGGAAGCGGAGTTTCAGCGTCTCGTTCTGGAAGTGCGCGGCCTCGTCGCCGGCCAATTGTTCCTCCGCGCCGACAGTACGCGCACAGATCGCGCGCTGATCGTCCTGCGCATGGACGCCGAGCCCGAGGAACTCGCGCGCGTCTTCAGCGCGATCGAACATAAGTATCACGTAACAATTGACGATGCGCAGATCGTAAACGTCATGCAAACCGCCGACGCGCGGGCCCTGCTTTTGCGCATGACGATCGAAGAAATCGCAATCGTCGCCTGGCGCGCCGGCGCGCGACCGAGCGCCAGTCGGCCGTCCCCATGAAGCTCGACGCCGCGTTGCCGCTCGTTCTGCGCTGGATCTGGATCGGCGCCCTCCTGCTCGTGGCCGCCCCGAGCGCCGGCCAGCCCGTAAACGAGGACGAGTACTTCGACTACAGCGAACCCTGGCCCGAAAAAAAGCCGGACCAGCGGCCAAACCCGGCGCCGCCCGGCGGCCCCCGCCGCAACGCAGACCCTGCGCCGGGCGCGGCCAGTCCGGCGCAAGCGGCGAGCGAAGCTGCGCCGGCCGCGCCGGCCTCGCGCGAACCGACGCCGCCGCAAACCGGCCGCGACCCTGAGCGCGCTCAGCCAGCGGTCAGCGAACCCGCGGACGCAGACGCAGATGCGGATGCGGATGCGCCCTGGCGCCTGAACGGATTTTTGCGCGAGCAGCTGCACGCAACGCGCTTTATGGACGCAAGCGATCGACGCCGGGACGGCTTTGCATCGGCAACCCGCCTGCGTCTGGACGGCGCATGGACCGGCTCAAACTGGAGCGCGCGTCTCGCTGGCGACGGCGACTTTATATTCAGTAATTATCAGGATGATCCGTTTTTTGATCGGCTGTGGCGAGTCCGTCCGCGCAACCAGGCCTTATCGCTGGAATCCGAAAAAAACCGCGCGGCCTGGCTTGGTCGCGCCGGCGTTTATCGCGCCAGTCTCGCATACAAATCGGAAACCTTCGAAGCGCTCGCCGGCCGGACCGATTTGCGTTGGAGCGAAGGACGCCTGTTGAATCCGCTGGATCTGGTGACGCCGCTGGATCCCTGGCTCGCGGATGCGGAAGATCTGCCAGGCGCGGATCTGGCGAGCGGCCTGTATCGCTTTGGCGACAAACAAAGTCTGCAGGCGGTGGTGCAACCCCTCGTCCAGAATGACGATCGTGATCTTGAGCGAATGAACTCCCGCAATCTCAATTTTCTGACGCGTTACTCGGGCGAATGGGGCCCGCTGCTCGTCAACGCCGTCGGCGGCCAGCACTATCGCTCGGCGGTGATCGGCGCCGAACTGCGCTATAAGATCGGCGCGGGCGCCCTGCATACTGCGCTGCTGGGACGGCGCGAGGATATGGCGCATTTTGACGGACCGCGCTCGCGACGCGATGGAGTCCAGAGTACGCTCGGCGGAAGTTACGCATTCTTTGGAGGCCGACTCGGCGCAAGTCTTGAGTTTCTGTACAACTCGGCGCATACAAACGGAGATCCGGAAACGGAACTGCGCCTGCGTCAAAACCGCGACGTCGCCGCCGGACTGGCTGAAACGGATGCTCGGGATGAAACTTTTTTCTTGAGCGCCGGGCGCATCTTTACGCGCAATCCCTGGCTCGTGCAGGCTGCCGCCCGCTTTGAGTTTACGGACAGTCTTTCCACAGAGGCGGTCGCGCTGGGCGACCCGCGCGGCAAGTCGGTTATATTCGGACCGCGTCTCACCTGGCGCTTTCGCGAGCGAAGCGAGTGGACCGCAGGCGCGCGCATTCATGGCTACGGGCGTAATGAAAACCGGCGCGAATTTTCGCCGGACGCTTCGGAAATTTTTACATATGTTCGCGTGGCATTCTGAAACGGATGCTGTTCAGGCAAACATGCGACCGCTTCACAAAAAGGTCTGCAGCGCTGCGATGTACTCGCGCCCCCTCTGTTCGGCGAACAAATCGAGAGTCAGCATCAAGGCGGACTGAATAATCAATCCTATGCCGACTGCATACAGGGTTTGTTTGCCCGGCCAGACAAGGACCAGAATTACGCCCGCCGCCAGAAGCCCGATTTCCAGCGCCTTGTAGTAGTTGAAGTTCCGCATAACGGTCGCCATGCGCGCAAGTTCGGTTTTCTGCAGCCCATGCGGATCGTCACGCAGTTGACTTTGCAGTCCGGCAAGCTGCGCCTCTGTGCGGAAAAATACTCCGCCGCCCACCGCCAGTTGAATCAGGGCTACCGCAGTCAGCGGATATATCATGCCCCGATACGCGGAGCCGGTAAACGCCAGGTAAGCGGACACAGCGATAGCGGCAAGGCCCGCAATCATGAACAGAAGCGCCTCGTTTTTCTCGGCGCTGAAATACGCGATCATTTGTTCCGTCATTTCATCAGTCTCCTGGGCCGGCGGACGCGGCGCGGTCGCAGGCCGGATAATTCTTGCTCGACCTGATTCGATGCGCCGACAGAGTGCACGGGATGCTCGGCCGCCGCCAGAAAGAGCTCGAAAGTCGTAAAAAGCTGATCCTCGATCGAAGCCGCAAGCTATTCTTTCAGCGCGGCTTCGAATCGGTCACTATCGAGGACATCTGCCGGGCGGTTGAGTTTGGCCGCAGCGCAATCTACGCACAGTTCCAGAGCAAAGAGGACATTTACGCGCACATAAAGCTCGAAGGCCTGAATCGTCTGGCCAATCGATTGGAACGCGCGGTCGACGCACGCGGCGCGGCCGAAGACGGTCTGCGCGGCAGCGGGCAAGCGCTGCTCAAGTTTTTCGAACAGGAACGAGAATATTATCGCGCCCTGTTTTATGCTCGTCCCCCCCAGACGCCGGAACTGTTGTCCGCCGCCGTCGTGGAAGCAACGGAGCTGGCTGCGGCGCGAGCGCGCACGCCCCTGTTGCAACTGCTTGAACGCGGCCCGGCGAAGTTTCGCAGCATCGACCCGGCCGAAACGGTGGAACTCTTCTGGGCCGGTCTCACCGGCGTCATCAACGCCTCCATCAACCACGGCCAGGAGAACCAACGTCCGGCTATTCGACGCCGTTGCGGGCTGTTTGTGGAAATATACATCAACGGGATGGGCCGTCTTTAATTCTTCTGCAACTGCGGCCGACGCGCCTTTTTTTTCTGGACTATTAGTCCATTGTGGACTTATGTTCCGTATCGGTCCCCAGGGCCGGACCGGACGGAGCGGCACAGTCATGTGGAAAGTAGCGAGAATCGTTTTGGGCGGCTTTGCCGCGCTTCTGGCCGGCGGCGCGATTTCGATGTACAGTTGCTTCGGCGGCGGCGCCGACTATCCGGACCTGAGCGGCCCCCCGGTCCTGCCCGCGTCGGCGTTGGAAATTGTAGCGGAACTCCAGGTTCCGCCGGGCAATGTCGCCGTTTCGGGCGCCGGACGCATCTTTATGACCATTCATCCGGAGTCGCGTCCCGAACCGGATAAACTCGTCGAAATCGTCAATGGCCGGCCGGTTCCGTATCCGAATGCAGAAACGCAAAGCAACTTGCTGGTAACGCCGCTGGGCGTCGCCATCGACGCGCAGGATCGGCTCTGGGTAATCGATCATGGCCTGCATGCAGTGGTCGGCGCGCGCCTGCTGGCTTTTGATCTGAATACAAATGAGATTGTAGAGGACTATCGCTTCCCCGGGAATCTGGCGGCCAACGGAGACTTTTTGCAGGATCTGCAAGTTGACCCGGAAGGGAAAAAGGTTTACATCGCCGACGTCAGCATGTTTCGCCGGGCCCCGGCGATTCTGGTTTACGATGTCGCCGCGCGCAGCGCACGCCGACAGCTCC
>JAVHPJ010000023.1:0-1081 GCA_036170535.1 Leptospirales bacterium
GGTTCAGGGCAAGCTGCCACGCTCCGCCGCCTTCTGCGCCCACCACCTGTGCGGCGAACGCGCGGCGCAGATTGTATTCCTGGGCCCGCTGCTGCATGTCGGTGCGCACGCCCTGGCTCTCCGTCTCCCAGAGCTTGTTCCAGTCCGGCCGGCCCAGCATGGAAGTCTCGGCGAGCCAGCGGGCGCCCGTGCGCGCACCGGCGGCGAGCATCCGGAACCCGTCGGGATAGCCCTTCCATTGTTCAAGGTAGCGATCCATTCCGGCGGAGTTGCCCCACGTGGCCTCATAGACTTCGCCGGCCAATTGTCCCCGGGCTTTTGCTTCCTGATTTTGTGCATACGCGCCGGCGCCCCAGGTGGCGTCGATTTTTTCCTCCACCTGGGTCTGCGTATACGGCCGCTGCCCGCGTCCGCCGGGACGACTCAGACGTTCCACATCCAGGCTGATGCGATACTGTTGCAGGTGTTCCGTTTCCGGCACCGATTTGTCGCCGGCCAGCGCCCGCTGGAAGAGCGCCAGCAATTCCGGATTGTCGCCCAGCGCGGCGGCCGCCGCTTTCATCCGCTGTTCGGCGGCGTATTGTTCGCGCGTGCGTCCGTTGAGAACACGATCCGCATAGCGACCGTTCACGCTCGTTTGCGCCGTGCGGTACGCATCGTATGCGCGCGAGAGTAGCTGGCCCAACTCCGCATTGTACGGTCGATTACGCGCCGCTTCAGCCGCCTCATATTGCTGGAAGATGGCGCTGTTCTTGCCGTATTGCGCCATCAGAATCGCGCGCGTGTTGCCGCTGTTAAGCAGCGCAGTCCGTCGCGCCGTCAGCGTGGCCGCAACCGCGCTCACGTCCATGCCCGCATCCGCCATCTTTTGCAGCATGGCATTTGTTTGTGCGACCGTCTGGCCGCGTCCGTATGCGCCGTTCAGTATCGCGTTTTCCAGTTCGCCTTGCGACTTAAAGCCGGTTTGCGCAAACAGCGCTTTTTGCCGTGAGTCGAATGTCTTTGCGAGGCCATCCAGATTCTCGTAGTACGCCGTTTCCGCATCCGTCTCCCAGTGGCCGCTCTCGCCAAAGAAGTTGGA
>JAVHPJ010000024.1:0-4623 GCA_036170535.1 Leptospirales bacterium
CACGAAGAGCACTTCGCGTTCGTCCAGGCGCGCGAGCAGGGTGTCCCACAACACTATGCGCTTCGTCCCCAAAACGCCCGTGACATACGCATTCAGCGCATTCGTGTCGGCGCTTTTGTTCACTTCGTAGACGCGCGCGCCCTCGATGCCCGCGCGGCCGGCCAGATCGAGTATGCGGGTTTCCAGGGCGCGATTTTGCAGCGGGCCAAAGTCGTCAAAGAGCGGCGCAATCAGTGCCGGTTGAATCAGTATCATGAACAAGGCCAGGGGAAAACTGAGCGCGGAAAGGTAAAGCCAGTAGCGCTGCGGGCTTTTGCGCATGATCCAATAAACGCCCCACGCCAGCGGCGCTCCCAGAATCAGCCCGACGGCCAACGCCTTCGCCTGGTCGCCGAGCCACTGAGCGGCGTCTTGATTGGAAAGACCAAACGCCTTCTGCCGCAAATGGTCCGTAAAATATTCCAGCGGCGTGTACAGCAGGGCCCCGGCCGCGGCGTAGATCGCCAGGAACAAAAGCAGCGCCAGGGGCCAGGGCCGCGTGATCCGCTCGCAAAAGTCGCGCAGGCGCGCGCTCAGGCCGGTGAACACAAACAGCAGGGGTAGAACAAACGCGAGCCCGAGATTTAATAAATAAATTCGGTTATTGCCCGCGTAATATTCGAGGGCGCGCGGCGTCGCCGCCGGCGGTTCCACGCGGGTCTCAGCGCCGCCTGTTGCGTCCGCGGGAGCTTCGGCGGGCGGCGCTGCGGCGAGCCCGGCGGGCGCGGCCAGCAGCGCGGCGGCGCCCAGCAGGCTTGCAAGCAGGGCGAACGTAAAGGGCGCCAGGTACTTCATCGGAGGTCGTCTTTTAAGCTTTCAAGCAGCGGCGCCACCTGATCATCGATCGCCGGTTCGCGAAAGCGCAGGCCCTGGGCGCTGCGACTGTATTTGAACGCCAGGCGACTGTTGACGCGCGCAATTTCGTTATCCTGCGACACCTTGCGCGCCGTTTCGATCGCCGCTTCGTAAAACAGCAGGGCGTTTTCTTCCAGACGGCGCAGATCCTGCGGCGCGCCGCCGCGGCGGTACAGTTCGATATACTCGCGCTCGTACACCGCGCCGATGTTGTTGTACACTGCGGCGAGACTGCGAAAGATGCGGCGTTGCTCCGCATTCTGCGGGTCCGGTTCTTCGATGCCGGCCAGCGCAGTCTCCAGATCCGAGCGCACCTTGAGGTAGGCGCCGAGCGCGCTGCGCGTCTGGTCTGTATAGTAGTAAGAATTGCCGCGGCCCATCAGCAACGCGGGCTCCGAATTGCTGTAGAGCGGATCAATTTTGTCCCATGCGACCAGCGCGCTTTCGAAGTCGCTGTTCACGTAGTCAATCCAGCCCATCCAGTAGTTCAAATGCGTCCGCGCTGTTTCGTCGCGCAGGTTCAGGCGCAGGGCTTCGTCGAAGTACTCGCGTGCGCGGGCCAGTTGTTCACGCCGTTTCTGGAGTTCCGGCGAATCCGGCTCGCGGCGTGCGCGATCCGGATACAGCGGACTATCGGGATAGCCGACGCCGGCTTTGCCGTCGAAACCCGCGTAGCGCAGAAAGAGCAGGGAGCCCAAATTATAGTAGATCCGACCAATGTCGCCGTCGATCAGAGTCTCGTCTTCCGGTCGATTGCCGGCGGACTTTTCCCAATCCCGCCGAATTTCGATCGCCTTGAGGAAATAGTCGCCCGCGCGATCAAAATCCTGCGCTGAACGATAATACTCGCCCATTGCATTTACGGCGAGGTAGTGGCGCGGGTCGTAATTGTGCGCGTTTT
Organism: Leptospirales bacterium; assembly: GCA_036170535.1. Classification (GTDB taxonomy): domain Bacteria; phylum Spirochaetota; class Leptospiria; order Leptospirales; family Leptonemataceae; genus SSF53. Next base: position 1,796 of record JAVHPJ010000024.1, read on the forward strand.
GAAACTGCTTGAGGGCCTGGAGGCCTTCTTTGTTCGCCATCAGGTAGCGGCCGCGCTGATAAAAGCCTTCGCCGTAGTGCGAGCCGACAATCTCCACGCCGTCGCGAGTTTCTTCCTTTTGAAAAACGAGCGCGAGCAAATGCTGCGCGTTGTCGTCGAGGTCAAGGCCGGAGAGGGAATCGACGGGATCGACCTGATAGCGGATGCGCACCTGATCCGGATCCAGCCCGATGTAAAAGGCGGCCAGCTTGCTCGCGATATAAATCGGCAGATCATCTTCCAGGCCCAGCTGGCGAATTTCCCGGTGTTTCGCGAGCGTAGGTCGCGGATCTCCGGTCTGCTTCCAAATCTGCAAGAAGGTATTCAAGAGGCTCGCGTGGCCGCGCACCTCGTTAGGAAACTTTTCCACAATCGCATGATATTCACGCGCGGCGGCGCCATAGTCGCCGCGCTGGTAATAGATGTCGCCTATGCCGGACAGGGCGTCCATGTCGTCCGGCTGATTCATCAGCGTCAGAATCAGGCGATAGTAGTCGATCGCGAGTTCATCGTTCTTGTACTTTCGCCCGGCCTCGCCGTCCACGAAGTTGCGCGCGTGATTGGAGTGAAAGCGCGCCAGGCTGATCAGAGTCGTACGATTCAGCCGTTGATCGCGCAGGCGATCCACCAGATAGGCGCCCGGGACCGCGACCCTGCGTTGCACCTCATCGCGATCCGTAAGCGTTGTGCGCGCGCCGGCGGCGAATGCGTCCGGCGAGGGCCAGGCGGCGCCGTCGGCCAGCCGCACCAGCGGCGCCCGGCGTTCAGGCCAGCTCCAGCCGCTTTCCGGCCGCTCGGATCCGTAATCGGGCTCGACGCGGCCGTATAATTTTTCAAATGCATCATCAAAAAAACCGGCGCGCATGTGCGCAATGCCGTAACGGCTTTGCCATTCCGGATCGTGTTTGCCGCCGGCCGCGGCGAGGGCGGAGGCGTACAGTTCTTCTGCGCGCGCTCGCCGGGCCAGCCGTTCCGCGTCGCCCGGCGCGTCCTGAGCGGCAATCAGCTCTTCCAGGCCGCGCTGATACGCGCCCTGAACGGAAAAGTAGTGATAGAAGTAGTAGCCGCCAAACAGCGCGAAAACGCCCGCGAGGGCCGCGCCGGCCGCCAACAGAATGAAGCGATTGCGCGCTCGCCGCCGCGCCATGGATTCCGGACTGATTTCGTCCGTATAAATGATCTGAACGCCTTCTTTGGTAACCTGAGAGGGCGCCGAGTCGGGACGGTAGCCCAGGCGCGCTTCAAGGAAGTCGGCGATCTGCTCCGCTTCCGCCTGATCAATAATCATGTTGATCAGCAGGCGCTGATCCGGTTGAGAGATTTTTTCGTTAACGACGACGTCGATTACGGTTTTCTTAATGCCCGGCGGATAATCGACCAGAGCCGCCCGAATGCGAGCGAGGTCCTCGTCGGTGAACTCATTGCCAATGCCGGAGTCGAGCTGCGCCTGGGCGTTCATGTCGGCCAGGTCGCTGGCGTCGACGCCCAGATCCATGGGCGCCGCGGAAACGTCGCCGCCGTACGCAAAATCGTCGCCGCCGCCTGAAGGCGGATCCAGGTCGAAGCTCATGTCGTCGAAGCCGCTGTCGCCGCTGCTTGCTGCGGCGGGCGCCGCGCTTGCGTCGCCCGGGCTCAAATCATCAAAGCTGAGATCAAATTCTGATCCGCCGCCGGCCGGCGTCGCATCCAGGTCCAATTCGCTTGCGCCGGCAGCGTCGCCGCCGAGGTCGAAGTCGCCGAGGCCGTCATCCGCAGTCGCCGCCGAAGATCCAAAGTCCGCGTCAAGCCCGCCGCCCGGGGATTCGTCGAATGCGAAGTCTTCGCTTGCGCCGGGCGCGCCCGTGTCGGCCGCAGCTGCGAAGCCGCCGCCTGCATCCGGCGCAAAGTCTGCGCCAAAATCAGAGCCAAAATCCGATCCGAGTTCCGCTCCAGCGCCCGCGTCCTCGCCCGGGGTCGCGTCGTCGGTCAGAGAAAATTCCGTATCAAAGTCCGCGCCGGGCGCCGCCGCTTCATCGCCGGGCAGGCCAAAGTCCGCGCCGCCGCTTGCGTCGAAGGGCGCGCTGTCGCCGCCCAGGTCGCCAAAATCAAAGTCGGCGCCCCCGGCCTGGGTCGCGGGCGCCGCGCCAGGTTCGCCGGGCGTCTCGTCAAAGCTGAATTCGTCGTCGCCTGAGCCGGCCTGGGCCGCGGGCGCATCGAAATTGAAATCCGTGTCGGGAAAGCTCGTGGCGCCCGAGTCCAGATCCGGCGCGTCCCGGCCGCCGCCGGCGGCTCCAAAATCCTCCGTGTCCGCGCCCTCAGTGAGGCCGCCGGGGTCGAAGTCAAAGCCGCCTGCGTCGGACCCGCCCGCCGCGCCGCCCGCGCCCGGATCAAAGTCGCCCATATCAAAGCCGGCGTCGGCCGGGCTCTCGCCGGCCTCCGGCGCGGCGCTCGCCCCGCTTTCGTCGCCAAAGAGGTTTTCCAGTTCGCTGAGGTCCGGCCCCGGCGCTTCGCCCAGCGGCCGCGCGCCCTCCGGCTGCTCGGCCAATTCCGCGTCAAAATTCTCCGGCCGCACTTCGCGCAGATCGCTGCGGTACTGGCCGATCATCGGGGAGAAGACCTGCTCGAGATCCTCGCTTTCCAGCGGGCTCAGCAGCTCCTGGATGCGCTCCAGCTCTTCTTGCGTGTGTTCTTGTGTAACGTCGGCCATCTCGAATCCGCGTCGCTCCGCACCCCGGGGCGCCCGGCGCTCGTGTTTTTTAAGGCGCCCGGGAAACAACTCAAGGGATGTCGCAAATAGTATAGACATAATA
>JAVHPJ010000025.1:0-4619 GCA_036170535.1 Leptospirales bacterium
CGTCGCGGGCGCGGCCACAACCCAGAGCACGCTCACCGCCGGCGGAAAACTCACCATAAACGCCGGCGGGGCAGAGATTGGCGGCAATCTGGACCTCAGCGGCGATCTCAGTGTCGGGCAGGATGCCACGATTACCAACGATCTGAACGTGGGCGCAAACCTGGACGTAAGCGGCAACGCAGTGATCGATGGAGATCTCTCGGTCGCAGGCGCGCTGCAGTTTAACACGATCGAGGTGACGAGCACAGCCGAATTTAACAACGGCCTGCTGGTGAGCGGCGGAAATATCACCGCCGCAGCAGGGGGAATTACGGTCAGCGCGGGCGCTACAATTGGCGCCAACGCCTCCGTCACGGGCAATCTGAGCGTCGGCGGCAATCTCAGCCTCACCGGCCAGGTGAGCGGCAGTCTGAGCGTCGCCTCCAACGTGCTCGCGGGCGGCCTGCTGGCCGGAGCTTCGCTCCAGGTGGCGAGCGGCGCCATCGTCAATGAGATCTCGACCGATACGACGTTTGCGTCACCGAGCAACAGCGCCCTGCCGACGGAGTTCGCCGTGCAGGCCTACGTCACCCAGGCGATTAACACCGCAGTCAACGCAGCGCTGGCCGCCGCCGGCAAGATCGTCGGCGAGATTTTTTATCTGGATGATTGGGTGGAGCCTTCGCTGAGTTTTCCGGCGCTGCGTCTGAACGATGCCGATCAGATTATCTCCGTCGCCAACTATCCGCTATTACATCCTTATTTGTACGCCAAGCCGCTGCGCTACACGGCCGGCGGCGGCAGCGTAGTCGATTTCCCGGTGACGAACTATTCCATTGCATCTAATGTACTGACCTGGACGCTGTCAAATACCGCCGCCGTGAACGCACTGCTGGCCGCTCTCGCGGAAGATCAATTGGTGCATGGATCATACACTAATTGGCTCACGGTAACCAACGAAGCCGTGATCGCCGGCGTACCGGCCGACACGCGCGCCATTACGAACATTAACGCCGGCGCGCGCACCCTATCCGTCGCCTACACCGCCGCCAACGCCAGCGGCGCGGCGACAGGCGATCTGCGTTTTTATCTGCATCGCATCGCCGGGTCCAGCACCCAGGCGCGTTTGTTTCAAATTGCCGGACGCGGGCTCATTACCGCCGGCGATGCGGCGGGCGAGTGGATTGGCGGACTACGGCGGCGCGACCGGATGCAGGGGCACCGGCATAACTACCGAGACGGAGATTCAACTCGAGTAAACTCGGGATCCGGGGGCGCCGAAGTAGCCGGCACTACGGGAGCATTTAATACAACTCTTTCGTTTGGTACAACCAACCCGGTGTCCGACGGCGTTAACGGAACGCCGCGCACCGGCGCCACCACCGATATTCGCGGACTGGGCGTGTACGCCTACATCTGGGCGCGGCAGTTCGTACCGTAGTGTTCGCTATCTATCATCATTGGAATACAGCAAATTCAGGAGTAGAAGGAAATGGCCCAGGATGTAAAGCGGATGAGTTATTTCGACGGCCTGTATCTGAAAGAAGAAGAATTTCTTCTGGAGCAGGCCTATCACAACCGGATGCGACGGCAGCATAATGCGCGCATGCACACGCCTGGCGTCGTGTGGGGCTTGAACCTCAGCGTGGTCGCCGGTTTTGACAGCGTCGCCGTTTCACCCGGTCTGGCGCTGGACAAGGTGTTTGACGACGACGTGGGCGACCTGCAGAGTCGCGAACTCTACATCCCGAACGAAGTTGTGATCAATCTATCCATCTATCCCGCCAATGCAGTCGTGTGGGTTTGGATGGTGTACAACGAAGAGGAAGTGGATGTCGTTGAAAACGGCGGGGATCGCCCGATTCATGTGCTGGAGTCGGCCGAGGTGCGTCACGGAACCGCAAAACCGATCGACGAAGACGAAAACGTAATCCTCGCAAAGGTGACGATCGAACCCGACGGCTCCATCCTGCCCTCGAGCATTGCGACCGAAGAAAGCGGCGTTTCGCTGCGCAAACAAAGCGGCTTCGCTGGCGCATCGGTGACCGTTGATAATCTGACTTTAACCGATCCGTCGATCGCCGAAGAGTTCCCGAAACTCGAAGGCCATCTCTTTCCGGTGGTCCCTGGCGAGACGATCAGCTATCGCGGCATGAAAGTACGCAGCGAACGCAGCGAGTTTTCCGGCCGCGTGGACGTGCTGGGCGACTTTGCCGGCCGGGTGCCGCTCGGCGGCGTGGTGGCCGTGTTTAACTACGGTGCCAATACTCCCGTCGGCGCGGATGAAATCACCGGCGACGGCTTTATGCTCGCAAACGGCGGCGCGCTGCCGCCCACGTCAAAGTTGCATGCGATGGCGCTGGCCAATTCGGTTCCTCAAGTAAGGCCGAATTTGACCAATAATGTGTTTTTGATGGGCGCGACGGCGTCCGGTCAGACGGGCGGCGCGAATCAGGTGACGGTAACGATACCGGCGCACAGGCATGAGGAGTACACCCTTGAAGTCACCGGTCAGGGCACTTTCTCCGTGACCGGATCGACCGGATTTATCGAGACCGACCTTGGATTGCTCGGGCATTCGCACTATGAGACGTTTTTTGATTTTATCAGCAACGGCGGCCTCGCGCTTGTCCCTTTTGGAGCCGACCAACCGGAGCAGACTAAAGCCACAAGCGGCCCCATCCAGAATGTCAATCATACGCACAGTCTCACCGGAGGATCGATTACATTAAATACTCTTGCGATCGGCGGCATGGTTGGAAATGAGGCTGGCCAACTGGGCGACACTACGATGAATGCAACTCCGCATGAGAATCGTCCTAATTTTGTCTCTACTATCTTTTTAATCCGCGTAAACTGAGGTAAAACATCATGCCAGTATTTATCTATGACAAAAGTGGACTGATCGAAGAACGCCCGGAGTCCCAGTCCAAGCAAACGGGCAAGGAAATTCACGAGCACAATAAGATGCACCAGGGATCTATCAGGAAGCTGCTGGTCGCGCCCACTTTTCCGCCGCCAGAGCACATATTCGATCCAGAAATCGGAGACATACGACCGAAATCGATTTCTGATCGGATCAATGCCGGAGAAGTTGCTCTCCAACCAGGCGATCAGATCGTGGCGCATGCGACCGGAGACATTCTCGTGCCCGCCGGATTTAAAGTAAATGCCATGGGTTTAGTGGCGCCCAAGACCATCGAAGAGAAGATAGCCGAGGGACTTATCGCATTTGACCCAGAACTGCAGAAAATTGATGGCAATCGTGTCCTACCCAAAAGCCGGCAGGAATTGCTCGATCAAGGCACAATTACAATCGCCGATCTCCTGAATCAATCGTTGCAAACCCTGCGCGCTCAGACTGACGTGTATCTCGCAAACAACACCACCTCCCATGGCTACCGTCTGGACAATCTGGCCCGACAGAAAGCCGCGCTTACGATGCAATATCGCCAGCTGCCGGATACGGACCCGGTGAAGGCCGACCTGCTCCAGCGCAAGGTGATCTATACGGACGCAATCGTCGACGAGATCTTAAACGAGATCGAGCGAGTCCAGGGCGCCTACGACCAGGCTAAAAACGCTCTGCAATCGATTGCGAATCAGAACCAGCCGGTCAGCGTCTTCGCTTCCGTGAAACTCGAAGACTACCTGAGCGCGTCATGACCTACGCCATCAAATATCGACGCCGCGGCCAGTGGTTCTGGCGAACCCTGCGCCGCGTGGTCGGGCATTTTTACGATCACCAGTCCGTGCAGACGCGCGACGCGCAGCAAAACTCCGTCGTGCGCCAGCCGCAGGATCGCATGGTCGTGTATTTTGAGGATGGCTCGCTCTACGCAATACCGCGCTGGAGCGAATGCGAGCTGCGCCTGGGGACCGACTGGACGCTTTTCACCAAACGCGAAATGGAAAAGCAGGGCGGCCAACCCGTGACGCTAAACGTGACGCCGAACCGCTGACGCAAGAATGCGCATCGAACTGGCCCGGCTGGATCTGGGGGCGGATACCGCGGAGCAGGATATCGCCCGCGGCCTGCCGCACTATTTTTATCCCAACAGCGCGTATGAAAAGCTCCTGACGCGCAAAAAGAGCATAATAGTGGGCAACCGCGGGGCCGGAAAGAGCGCGATCTTCCGGTATGCGGCCCGTGAACACACTGCAGCCGGCGCTATTGTCATCGAACTGAGTCCGGACGAATATTCGTACGAATATCTTTCACGCCTGCTGGAAGACGAAAGCGCCGGCTCCTGGGGCAAGTCCGGCGCATTCGCCGCCGCCTGGCAATATCTGATTTACAATCTGGTCTTTAAGGAACTTATCCGACGTAATCACTCCAAACTCTTACGCGGTGATTATGAGCGCATTTACAACTATGTCCGCGACAATTTGCGTCTGGAGTCTTTGAGTCCGATTGCGATGCTCTTGAGCTACCTCAAGCGATTGGAGCGAATCAAAATCGGCAGTCTACAGGGTGAACTGGAAATCCGCGAATTGCAATCCCTGTATCACCTGGAAGAAATCCGCGAACTTCTGCCCTCGCTCCAGCAGGTGCTCAAAAAACAAAAAGTATCCGTATTTGTCGACGAGCTGGATCACGGCTGGGACAACAGCGCCGACTCGCATCACTTTATCACCGG
>JAVHPJ010000026.1:0-4607 GCA_036170535.1 Leptospirales bacterium
ATGTTCTCCTGGTTTTCAATCCAGCGCTCCGCCTCTTCCAGGCGGCGCAGCTCCGCCGTCCGGTTCAGCGGCAGCCGGATCAGATGCGACTTTTGCTGAATGGCGAAGAGGATCGACTGTTTGATCCACCAGACCGCATATGAAATAAAATGAAAGCCCCGATCCGGATTAAATTTCTCCGCCGCCTTGATCAGCCCCAGGTTGCCCTCATTGATGAGGTCCATCATGGACAGGCCGTAGGATTGATACCGTCTCGCAACGGTCACCACAAAGCGCAGGTTCGAGCGCACCAACAGATCCCGGGCGACTTTTTCGCCGTCACGGGCCCGCCGCGCCACTTCCATCTCCTGCTCGCGATCGAGCATGGGAATCTTGTGGATCTCGTTGAGATACCAGTTCAGGATCGAATCGCCGTTTTCGTGGTCCGAATCGCTCTTCTTGCGACCGCTGGCCTTTTTGCGCGCGGGCTTGCTCGGGGCGACTGGCGCCGCTGCGACGGGCGCGAGGTCGCGGGAGAGCTCGAGTTGATCCCGCTCCAGGGCTTCACCCCGGGCGACTTCAATTGACTGTATTTCCTTGTGGCTCATCCCGCTATCCTCCGTTCGATGCTCTGGACGCTCGCCGGCGTCCTTTCAGTTGCAATAGTTGCAATCAACGCTACCAGGCGCTCTTCTTAGATATTACGCTGGACCCTTCCCATTTAGGACGCCCATGCATATAAAACGTTACAGTTTAGAATCATTCTAAGACTGAAGTTTTTACAGCCAGCGCCGGGCGCGGCTTTTTTCGCAAGCCATTTAAGCGCCCGAGTTTCAGATACGACGAGCCCGAACGCCCAATTCCTGCGACAAAAATCGGCAACCATGGACACAGTGAAAAGTAAACGTACGGGCGACGGCCTGGCGCGGCGCCAGCGCGGGGCCGCATGGGCCGTGGCGGCCACACTGGCAGGCGCCGCGGGACTCGCCTGGCTCAGCGGCAGCCTGGGAGCGCGGGAACTCGATCGGGAGGAGTTCCCGGCGCCGCTGCTGCCCTACGGTCTGACCTATGACGGCGGCAACTTCTGGTACTCCGATATACGTGCGCAGCAGATTGTCCGGGTGCCCCTGGCCGGTTCGACGGCGCCGGCGGCGCGCTTCTCGATGGGGAACCGCAAGATCTACGGAATTCGATTCAACACCTGGGACGGGGGCCTCTATCTGGGCGTGGAGCGGGGCCTCTTGCAAATCAGTCCGCTCTCGGGCGGCGTGGAGCGATCTATTCCCATTCCGTCGATACCGCGCATCGCCGGCGCCGCCTTTGGCCCGGATCTGTGGTACCTCCTCGAAAAGGACTCCGGCGTCATTCACTACTATGATCCGGGACTCGCGCGCGTCATTTCTTCCCTGCGCACGGGGAATCCGGAGTTGCGCGACCTGACCTACTACCGCGACCGCTTGTGGGCGACCGACGGCAAAAACGGCGTCATCCTGCGCTACGCGCCGGAGAGCGGCGAATTGACCGGCAGCCTGGTCGCGCCCGACCCGAATCTGCGCGGCCTGACTTTTGCAGACGGCCAGCTCTGGATCGTCTACCGCGCCCGCAACAGTCTCCTGCGCGTCCCGATCGCGGAGAGTCGCCACTATATTATGAGCGGGGAAGAACGCTTTCGCCTGCTCGTGCGGATTCGTTTTACTCTGCCGCCGGAGGGCGTAGAAGGCCGAATCATTGCGCTGCAACCGCCGAACACGCTCGCCCAACAAACCAGCGGCGTGCGCGCGATTTCGAATGGCTGGGAGAATCGCAACTTCACCGCATCCGGGGATCGCGTATTTGAACTCACGCGCGTGGTCAGCGGCGCCGTCACCCTTGAGTACGAGTGCACGGTGCGCGTACGCAATATTCGGTTTTATTTTTCGGCGGATTTTGAAGCGCAGCCGGAATCGCTCCGGGCCAGCCCGGCCGCCTACTACTTCGACGGCGACGAAGCCGCGTTTAATCAGGGCGACCCGGCCACCGCCCTGCGCGCTCAGGCGCTGAGTAATGCGCCCGCGGAAGAACTGGACGATCGCCTGCGCGCGGCGAATCTGCCCGTGCGCTGGGTGCGCGAACAACGCCTGGCGCCGCGCGGCGAAACGCGCCCGCCCGAATATCGCACCCGACTGGAAGCCTATGTGCGCGGGGCCGGCTGGGTTCCGCTGGACTGGCCGGAAACGGATAACGTCGAGCGCCGCATCTTTGAACGCAGCGCACGCAATATCGAAATCTACCGTCAGCCCGACATCCAGGCGGTCGGGGAAAGCGCCGTGTATTTGATACCAGGCGGCATTGTGTCCGGCGCCCGACGCATGCAGGCGCTTCCCGCGCGCGTGGAAGTGCAGGCCTCTTCGCGTTGACCGGCGTACGGCGCAGCGCAGGCTGCGCCACGACAATGCACCCGTCCAGCCAGTCGCCTTTAATCCGAGCCGAATCGTATCGCGCCCGGGCCAGCTTGTTTCAGGCGGTGCGCGCCTTTTTCGCTGAACGCAATTGCCTGGAAGTGGAAACGCCGCTCTTACATCCCTGGGGCGCGGTCGAAGCGCATCTGGACTCGTTTGCGGTAACGCGCGCCGGCGTGCACAAGAGCGTGGAAGCGCCGCGGCGCGGGCCCGGCGAACGCGCCGGATATTTGATCACCAGCCCGGAGTATTCGCTGAAGATCCTGCTCGCGGAGTTGCGCCTGGATTTGTATCAGATCGCTCACTGCTTTCGCGAGGGGGACGCGGGCGCCAGCCACCGCGAAGAGTTCCTGATGCTCGAATGGTATCGCATTGGCCGGGACGAGTTTCGTCTGATGGACGAAGTCGAAGAGCTGCTGCGCGCGGCCAGCGCCCTGCCGTGGGCTCGCCGACGGCTGCAAAGCGCGGCGCCTTTTATACGGCGCAGCGTGCCGGAGCTTCTGGCCGAGTACGCCGGCTGCACGGCGGAACGCGAGAGTCTGGGGGCCGCGCTGGAACGCCATGGGCTGATCGGCCCCGGCGGCGAGGCCCCGGAGAATCTGCGCTACGAAGATCTGTTTTTCTCCGTATTTTTAAATCTCGTGGAACCGCGGCTGGACGGCCCCGATCCCATATTCGTCTGCGACTATCCGGCGCCGCTCGCGGCTCTGGCGCGCGTGGAGGGCGATCGTGCGCGGCGTTTTGAACTGTACTGGCGCAAACTTGAGCTGGCCAACGGCTATTACGAACTGACCGATCTCGCCGAACATCGGCGCCGTTTTGCGCGGGAAAATGAGCGCCGCTGTGAGCTGGGCAAAGCGCAAATGGAGGCCGACCCGCGACTGCTGGCGGCGTTGGAGCGGGGCCTGCCGGAATCGAGCGGCGTCGCCCTGGGCCTCGACCGGCTATTATTGTCCTTGCTGGATGAATCCGACCTGCAACAATCCGGACTGCTGTAGGCCTTATGAAGATCATTCGCAAGCTTGACGATATCCGCGCTCTCAAAAGCGATCGTGTGCGCGAAATTAAACCCGTTCCCGATTCGTTTCGCGACGACTCGTACGGTTTTGTCGCCGGATGTCGCCACCGCCTGACGCGCCCGTTTCGCGTAAGCGGGACGGCGACCTTCGAAAACGCGCCGGTCACGATCGATATCGAACAAATGCGCGGCGAGCGGCCGGCCTTCAGCGGCGGCGCGACAAGTCTCCCGCTCGAACCGGAACATGCGATCAAGGGCCTGCACAATATTCAGCTGGGCGACGTAAAGATTATTGAGCATCCCCTGGCGATGATGAGCGCCCTCGGCCTGGACCTGGACTTCAAGCTTGACCAACCCAGCTTCCCGACCTTTGAATATTGCAATCGCGAGTATCTGGAAGCGAGTCGCGGCCTGTTCGCTCCCGGCGAAGCATTGCGCCGCTTTACCGTCCGCGAGCCGATTGCGCTCGGCTTTGACGAAGGCTATTTGATTCTGGAACCGGATGAAGGCGACGGCGAGCTGGTCATCGACCACCAGATTGCGTATCCGGGGCGTTCCGTCGGTCAACAACGGATCGTTGCGCCGATCACGCCCGAATTTTTTTGTTTTTTCGGCGCGGCGCGCACGCCCTCCTTTCGTCCGCGCGCGGAGGCCGAACAACTCTTCGCCCTCGCCGCGGCGGGCCAGCTAAAAAACTATCCGTTTCATCCAGGCAACGTGCTGCTTGTGGACGAAGACCGACACTATAATCCGCGGTCCGAGTTTGTATTTAAAGACCACAACTACGAATTTATTCTGCACGAGTTAATCGACGTACTGGCCTGGTTTAAGTTCCCGGAAGCGCAGCTGGGCGGGCGCTTCGCCGGGCGCATGAGCGCTTATCGTTTCGACCATCACGCACAGATTGATGCGGCTCTATATTTCTGCAATCCGGGCGAGACGGCCTTTCCTGGCTTTGAATTCGAGTAACAGCGGCGCAGCAAAAAAAGCGCGCAGACGCGGCGGCGCCGGTTTCGTATTCTGAATTCTGTATGCGCCTCCGTTCCCTCGCCGCCCTGACTCCGCTCCTGCTGCTTTGCGCGGCCTGCTCGGCCGCTGATTTGCGAACGCCCGAATTGCTGCAGGCGACGGCGCAGTCCGGAGCTTCGACAGAGGCGGCCGCCGCCCGCCGC
>JAVHPJ010000027.1:0-4570 GCA_036170535.1 Leptospirales bacterium
CCGGCGGAGGCGTCGAAATGAGCCGCGCGAAACGTTCCGGCAAAGGCGCGTCGCCGTCGATCGCAAGCATGCGCGAGATCGTCGGCCACACGCGGCGCTTCCAGGAGCTCATGCGACCCGTTCGCGACCGCGTCTTTCGCGTGGTCGCCGAGCAATCGCCGGCCATGATCGTGCCGCTCGGTTTGCAGCAGGTCATCCGGCTGTCGTCTGCGGATCAGTTGCGCGTGTTTCTGACTCCGCGACCGACCGGGGGTTTTGTGGCCGCCGCGCTGCTCAATGCGCCCGGCGTCCGCTTGCTTGCGACGTGGAAAATGAAAGCGGATCGCGGAACGACCGGTCCGGGGCGGCCGGGTCTCGGGCAGCTCTACGCAGAGCACGGGCGCCCGGCCCTCGAAACCCTCGCCGAGAAACCGTCTTCGCTACTGGAGCGCTCCCAGGACTACCAGCGCCGGTCCGTCGGAACCGAACCTCCGACTCAATCCAAAACTGAGGTGCATCCCATGTCTGCAAAACAAACGCTGGAAACCCCGCAAGCTGCGAACGTAGCGCATCCCGCACAAGAGCCCGCCGGCGAAAAGGCCGTGCCGCCCTTTCGCGAGTTGCTCACACGCAAAACCGAGTTCCAGGAGATGATGCGTTTGCTCGTCGACTACGACGAGCGGACCGGTCGCTTCCATCGCTACGACGGCGCCGAGCTGCACTATCTGCGCAAGACCGCCGCCCTCGCGCCGCCCGACAAGCTGCGCGTGTATCTGCGTCAGGTAGAGCCTTTCGTGTATGCGGTGGTGGTCGAACTCGCAACCGACGGCGCGCGCGTGGCGACGGCCTGGATCCATGAGGACGGCATTCGCGCGGAGCGCGAGGTCTGGACCGATCCGGATCATCCGGTGCACGGCATCGTGTGCATGACGGATCTGTTCACCACGGATACGACGCCGATCGCGATGGTCTTCGGCGAGGAACATCCGCCGCCGTCCGACTTCGCGCTCGAACTGATGCTCGATCACGGCTTGTTCGACGATTGAGCGGAGGGTCGCGTGAATCGCTTTGCGAGCCCGGCTTGCGGCAGGCAGGCCGGGCTTTTTTGTTTTGGGGGAGGTCGGGTGTCTTAGGCTTCCTTCGCTAAGGGCTATCGCATCCAATCTGCGCGATTCCCTGGCGGTCCTCTAATGGGCCTTCATTAGACCCCAGATGGTTTCCATATGATTTGCAAGGGTTCGATTTATTCTCTGTGTCTCCTCCTTATCTGCGTGTCACACGGTTACCCCGTCATTAAAGACTCGAGTACCGAATGCGGCCCGCATTTCCTCGATCATTTCTTTTAGCGCCGCTTCAGGGGCTAATTTGTTTTCGAGGCCTTCTTGGGCGATCGCAAGAAAATTCTCGAGATTGCGCAGCTGGTCTGGCTCATTTTCGTTTTCCAGAATACGATATACCTGTAACACTTCCGTATACAGCAGCTGAAGAGTTTCCGTTGCAGTCATATTCTGTCCCTAGAGTAACGGCTCTATACTGACGACCCGCGTGCCAGTAATTTGATCTGCATTCGGGATGAATATTTGAATTTCGTCTGGGCCCCCAACGTGCACTCCTCCCTGATAAGAAACAGGACCCTTGTATAGCTTAGTCCCTGCTGGGAATTCGATGCCATACCGGGTATCTAGAGGGGACGAACCCAGCCACCCTCCTGTTCGGGCATTAATCCACTGCGCCTTGACAGCGGAATTCATTCGAACATGTGCAACGGATTCCGGGGGAGTTTGGGAAAACCAATCCCCGAACGGTTTCCCAGCTCGACCGCCGCGATAGAGTACTGTCGGCCGTCGCAGTACTTCGATGTTGTAATTTCCACCAAAGAACCCGAGAATCGCGGGCGGACCGCTACCTGTATTCCCTCCTAGAGAAATTTCTGACTGCCGGCCGGTGCTCCGATGCGCTGCGGGTTTTGCTGCTAATGCACGTTTTGCCACAGGAAGTAGAGCGAGTTTTTGCGATGAACGCGGAGAAATGGGCGCTGGCGCCCCGGGGCCCCGCAGGAGCCTTGTCAGAATGGTCGTGCGAGATCCCAAATGATCTGCATGTGGCGCTCAACCTCCGCGTTCAGCCTTTCCGTTTCGATGGGGTCGTCCCGCACAATGAAGAGCCCGTCGTTGAATGCACGTGATCGCCATATTGTTCCTTTGAGCTCCTTCAAGGCATCGGTGTGACTTGTTTTCCCCTGTAGTCCTTCTTGGGCGATGGCGAGGAAGTTCTCGAGGCTCCGTAGCTGATGTGGCTTGTCTTCAGGTTCAACCATTCGATAGACTGCAATGATTTCGTTGAACAAGTACTGTAGGGTCTCTTGGTCATTCATGGTACGCAGCCTAATTCAAGGGATCTTCGCTGATGACTCGATGGCCAGCGATATTCTTGGGCGTCGGAATGAAAATTTGAACTTGGTCGGGTCCGCCCACATGGACGCCGCTTTGGTAGGATACGGGCCCTTTATAGATAGTCGTGCCTGCCGGGAATTCGATTGCATAAACGGAATCAATCGGTGAAGCTGCATCGAATCCTCCCGTGGCCGGGTCGATCCATTGCGGCTTGACCGCCGAATCGATTCTGACCTCGGCGATTGAATTAGGCCGTTTTTCGGTAAACCACCTTCCATATGCGTTGGGTCCTCCTCCTGATCTTCCCCCGCGATAAAGAACCGTAGGGCGCCGGAGGACTTCGATATTGTAGTTGCCCCCAAAAAATCCCAATATCGCCGGTGGATTGCCAAGGTGTTCCAATGGCCCGGGGTTATTTATTAGATTGTACCGGTACCTCCGGCCAAAGGTCTGACTTCGCGTGGTCAATCGGGTGAAGGATTCTTCGGCCACGCTGCGGAACCGTGCCATCTGTCGTTGCCGGGCCGCCCACCGCGCAGCCGCCTGGCCGCCGCGGATCAATCCTTGAACGATCGTGACGACCGTGAGTAGGAAGTAGACTATAAGCCGAGACCAATATTCGGCGCGGCGGAAATACTCGAAAGGTCCGCCGATCGTATCAGCATTCGCTACCGTTTGAGCCCAAGCTTCCCGGAACAGGGCGCCTGGATCCTTCAGTCCTTCAATGATGCCGAGGGTTCCGTCTCGAACTGCGATCCACTCGCTCTGGCCGATGGCGCCAAAACTGAGCCAGTAGAAGAAGCTCATATTCAAGTAGTAGCCGAGCTTCACCAGATCGATTGCAAGTCCGACCAGCTCATAGAGAAACATTGCCGATCCGCTCACTAGTCCTGCGAGTACGCCCGCGACCACCTCTACGGCGATTACTCCATATTCCAGAACGTCGGCCGCTTTTGCCGCTGCGCTCTTGAGGGTCGGGTCGAAAGGCGGGAGGCGAACGCCGAGGGCTGTGCGGATTTGATTGTAGGCGGTTTCGTTTATGTCCTCATTCAGCGCGACCGCTGCGCTCTGGCCCCATTTTGCGCGAGTTAGTTCGTCCAGTGTCGCCAGTACGGTATTCCGATGCGCTGCTGGCGTAGTGCGAAAACTCCAGGCCACGTCATAGCTATCCGCCAGACCCGTGTATCCGTCGATTCGGTCCACGATGCGTGCGGCAGTCTGCTCGACGGCGAATTGTAATGCGATTCCGCCTTGCGTAAAGAAATGCTGGCGGACTTTCTCCTGGGCGAGGCGATCGCTCAAAACTTCCTCAAACAAGAACGTGGCTGCGACGCGCGGCGAGCGCTGCTGCAACAATGCGCCCAGCAGAATATGTAGTTGGGCGCCCTGTCGCTTGAGCAGAAGCTGTGACGCCTCTTCGGCGCCCGGTTTTGCAAGAATTCTTCTGGCTTCCTGCCAGAGAATCGGTTCCAGGAGCCCGGCGCTGCTCAGGATTACTTCCATTTCCGTGCGGAACTCCGGCAGGCGGTTATACAGCCAGAGCGCAAAGCTGCCGGATTCTCGGTGGCGCGGAAACCGCACCGTGAGACCGCCGATTACATCGCGCAGTTCTGCGCCGTTCATCGATTGCAGGCGTGTTGCTATAGCGGAGCGTGCCGGCCGGAACTGAATAAGCTCGATATTCTTTGCAATGTCCTCGATTGCCGACTGAATCATCGCCGGTCTGTTGCTCAGAAACAGTCTGCCGATAGATTCCGTGCGAGTGTCAATGATGCCGGTCGCCGGCAAGGCAAGTTTCGTCTTTTGCGCCAACGCGACGAGTTTCACGAAGTCCGGTCCGATGCCGGCGCTGCTCGCCTTCAGTTGCCGACGGCCATTGACGACTTCAGCTCCATTCTGGCGCCAGGCGTAGTTTCGGGCAGCCCGATACATGGCATCGTCGCCGGCCATTCGGTACATGTCGGAGAGCAGCCCCTCGGTGACTTCATGGCCCAGTCGGCGATTCTCTCGAATCGCATTTTGAATCTGGGCCGGCGTCAACAGGCCGCTTGCCGCCTCCCGCTGCACCACCTGCCGCCAGAGTTTCCCCACGCTCCGCGCGAGTTTCGCAAACACGCCGCCTTTTTTCGGCGTCGCGCTCCCCTGCTGCAAGGTATGCGTCAACTCATGCGCAATCAGCCGTTGCCCGTCGCTCGTCT
>JAVHPJ010000028.1:0-67586 GCA_036170535.1 Leptospirales bacterium
CGCGCTTGAAACGCACAGGCCGGGTCGCCCCCGCCTGTAGAGTTCGAAATCGGCCGCTCATTCAAATAGAAATTCGTAACCGCGAGATTTTCCGGCCGTCTTACCGGAGCATGACTCTGGAGATTCGCCCTCTGCACACCGCTCCGGAGGCGCGCGCAGTTATCGTGGAGTGGTACGCTGCGGAGTGGCGCATGCCTGTCGCCCGGATTGAGGCCTTGCTGGATTCGATGTCGCCAAACGGAACGCCCATGCAGTCCGTTTGTTATCGCGACGGATTGATCGTTGGTACTGCAGGAATCTATAATCAGGTCGGTCTTTTCCAGACGGCGCCGCATTTTGCCGAGTTGCAACCCTGGCTTGCGCTGGTTTATACTCCGCCCGAGCTGCGCGGGGCGGGCATTGCCTCCTGGCTGTGCAGCCGGATGGACGACGAGGCGCGCCGGCTTGGATTTTCGCGCTACTATCTGTTCACCTTTACCGCTGAATCCTTGTACCGTCGACTGGGCTGGGTGGAAATGGATCGCGTCGACTATCATGGGCATGACGCCGCCGTGATGTACAAAGACTTGTAGACTACGGCTTGAAGACCAGCGCTTCGGCCTTGCCGCGATCAGCCTCCCGACCGGCCGGGCGATATCTGGTTTTTCCCCTTGACTGCGCTCCGCCGCAGGGATGAGCTGAAGCGGTCGGCTTCCGTATGGCCTCCGAAATCGATCCTTCCGTTTGCCCCTTATGCGGGGCGCCGAACGAATGCGGCATGGCGGCCGGCGACTCGACGTGTTGGTGTTTCACTGCGAGTTTTGCGCCGGGCGTTCTGGAGCGAATTCCCGAAGCTGCGCGCAACGTCGCCTGCATTTGCCCGAAGTGCGCAAGCGGTAAACGCAGTCCGCAAGAGACGCAGCGTTCGATTGATCAGCTCCTGCGTGATCGCTGAACGCGCGGCAACGCCGACGATGGCCGAAGTCACTGTATTTCTCCTGAACGCCCTCGCCGAGGATCGCAGCGGTCGCACCCGATTGGTTTTCTTTGCGCGTTCACCGCAACTGGGGCCGGTGGAGATACGAATCACGAATTTTCGGCCGGTGTTTTTTATCGAGCGCAGCGTGACGCCGCCGGAGTTGCGCGGCCTGGCGGAGCGAAAGCCGGTCGAGCTCAAGAACTCCGGCGAACAGCCGCTGGACGCCCTGTACTTCCACAGCCAATTTGATTTGCGTCGCGCGCGCGATCAGTTACGCGAAGCCGGAGTGCGGGCCTACGAATCCGATGTGCAACCCGTAGAACGCTATCTGATGGAGCGTTTCATTAATGGCATGGCAAGCATCGAAGGCGAACGGACCGTTGAGGACGGGCGCACGATCTTTGTAAATCCGCGGCTCAAGCCCCAGCGCGTGCGACCGGAACTGCGCGTCGCTTCCATCGATATTGAAACCGGCGTGGAGAGCGGCCGACTCTACTCAATTGCCATGCACACAAGCGGCGCCGGCCCGGAGGCGCGCGCTGTATTTCTCTTTCGTGCAGGCGAAGATCCGGCGCCGGTTCAAATCGGCGACGAGCGCGCTCCGGCGGAGCTGCGGTACTTTCCCGACGAGCGTTCGCTGCTGAATGCATTCTTCGACTATGCAACCGCCATGGATCCGGATCTTTTGATCGGCTGGAATGTCGTCTCCTTTGACTTGCGCTTCCTGGAAAAAAAGTGCCAGGCGCTGGGAACTCCATTTCGAATCGGGCGCGCGGGGCGGCTGGCGCAAGTGCGGCCGCGCGCCGCGGGCGGAGATTTTGCGGAGGTTCCCGGCCGGCCCGTGATTGACGGACCGCTGGCGCTGCGGGCCGCTTTTTTTAATCTGGAAGACCTTCGTCTGGAGGCGGTTGCACAGAAAATTCTGGTGCGCGGCAAGTTAATCGATTCAAATGCCAACAAGATTGCGGAGATTGAACGCCTGTACCGCGACGATCCGCTGTCGCTCGCGCGGTACAATCTGGAAGACTGCGTGTTGGTCAGCGAAATATTCGCAAAAGCGGGGCTCATAGAGCTATCCATGCGGCGTGTGGAAATCAGCGGACTCTTAATTGAGTCGATTGGCCGCAGCGTGGCCGCCTTTGATCACTTCTTATTGCCGCGTTTGCATCGCAAAGGTTACGCCGCCATATCCATGGAGGACGTCGACTACGCGACGGCGGCGCCGGGCGGCTACGTCATGGAACCGCGCACGGGTCTGCACGATTACGTGGTTACTCTGGATTTTCGCAGTCTGTATCCTTCGATTATTCGCACCTTTGGCATCGATCCCTATTCTCTGCTCAAACGCGACAATGATCCGCTTAAAACTCCGGACGGCGGCTATCGTTTCTCTCGCACAGAACGCATTCTGCCCGATTACATTGGCGAGCTGATGGACCTGCGGGCGAGCGCGAAGCGCGATCGTGACGAACACCTGTCCATGGCGATAAAAATTCTGATGAACAGCATGTACGGCGTAATGGGATCGCCAGGGTGCAGATTTTATCATCCGGACCTGCCTTCGGCGATCACGCGCACCGGCCAGTGGTTGCTGCTGCAAACGCGCGCGCGCCTGCTGGAGTCGGGCTATGATACGCTGTACGGCGATACGGATTCGCTCTTTGTGAAATTGAATGCTGGCGACCTGGACCGTCCTGATGAATGCGGCCTCGCGCTCGCGCGCGAACTTACAGGCTACTGGCGCGAACGCCTGGCCCGGGAGTTCCAGATTGAATCGTTTCTCGAGCTCGAATACGAAAAACTCTTCCTGAAGTTTTTTCTGCCGCCAGCGCGCGGCGGCGGCGCGGCCAAGAAGCGCTACGTCGGATTGATGCGCAAAGACGGGGCTGAGTCACTTTATTTCAGCGGGATGGAGACGGTGCGCACGGACTGGACGGAACTCGCGCGCCAATTTCAACGCGAGCTTTACGAAAAAATATTTCGCGGAACTGATCCGTGTGACTGGATTCGTCAGACTGTCAAAGACCTGCGCGCCGGCCTGTTCAACGACAAGCTGGTCTATCGCAAGCGTCTGCGCAAATCCCTCGCAGAATACACCGCCAATGTGCCGCAACATGTTCGCGCGGCCCGTCAACTGGATCGTCCCGGTTCGATTGTGCGCTACGTGATTACGCTTGATGGCCCCACGCCAATTGAGCTCAAACCGGGCGCCATCGACTACGATCACTACGTGGAAAAGCAGCTGAAGCCGATCGCCGACACGGCCCTCGGATTATTCGACACGAGTTTTGACGCCCTGGTGCAGCCGGTGCAGCTGCGTTTATTCTGATTCAACGGAAGGCGCCCGTTCGCTGGCCTCCGCCGGCGCGTCGCTATCATTCAATTCGTTCCGGCCGGATTGCTCTTCATCAGACTCGGGTTCTTCGGGTGCGGGACCAGCGGCAAGATCCAGCACTTTGCGCAGACCCAGACGGACGACCGGGCTGGAGACATAGAGCGCATCCGGCGCGGCGCCATTGCTCCGCAGCAGTTCGGTTTGCAGGGCGCCGCGGCTGAAAGATTCCGTGGTCGCCTCCAGATACACCCAGGTGTTGCTGAAGATTCCGCGCGGGAAGTGACGTCCCGTAAAGTAACCGAATGCAAAGGAACTGCTGTTTAACGGCCGCCACTTGTTGTCGACATCGCTGAGTACCACTCGATTTTCAACTATTTGCAGGCTGTAGTAACTCTGTCCGGCGTTAAAGCCCCAGGTGAGATACCAGTTATCGCCGAAGTATCCGATCCACAACGTACCGTAGGCCTGTGCATCTTCGAACCGATAATCCATTTTGCGGCCAAATACGCCCTGCATGGGCAGCAGCTGAAACGAAAGCGCTTGCCAGGGGTCTGCGGAAACTCGGCCATCATCGGGATAGTTCTGCAGCACGCCGCGATATGTACGCGGCGAGTTCAACGTGAATGACCAGGCCAGCACGCGATTGACGCCCCACTCTTCCAGGACGCGGACCGGACTGGGTTTGGAGCTGATTGTATAGAAGAAAGAAGTCTTTGTCTCCGGAACCGAATGAAACTCGCGCAACGGATCGTCGCCGCTCTTTTTGTAGCCGAACTTTTGTTCCAGCCCGGAGCGGCGTGTAAAAAAGCTGACGCCGCTGGATTCAACGCCGATCGCGATGTGCACTTCGCGCACATAAGATTCGATTGTACGACAACCTGAGGCCAGCGGCAGAAGCCAGACCAGGAGCCACAAACGAAAAAAGCGCCCCATCAGGAGACGACAGCGGGGTCGCAGCCGTAGAAAGTCAAGGTAATCCGGCGCGCGAAGCGCTGCGCCCGCGGCGGATCGGCCTGGAAAGTATTGACGCAGTGTTCCGGCGGCTGAAAATTCCGGTATGCGTTGGGCGTTTCGCATCGGTCTGATTCTCGCGACACTGCTGGCTCTCCTGTTCGGAGCGCTGGCGATCGTGCTCGGCGCGGCCAGCCCCCAGCGCGCCGGCGTCGCGACGCTGCCGGAATTCGAAGGTCCGGTTGAGGCGCTCTACGACTCGCGCGGCGTGCCGCACATCTACGCCGGATCGGAAGGCGACGCGTACCGTGCGCTCGGCTATGTTCATGCGAAAGATCGTTTGTGGCAGATGGAACTCATGCGCCGCATTCCGCGGGGCGAACTGGCGGAAATATTCGGCCCGGATCTTGTAGAAATCGATCGTTTGTTTCGAACTTTGCGCATAGGCGCTTTTGCCGACCAATATGCGCGCGAAAGCGCGCCGCAGGCGCCGCCCCGGGTGCGGCGGCTCATTACGGCGTACCTGGGCGGCGTAAACGAGTACATTCGGCGGGGGCCGCGCCCGGTCGAGATGCTCGCACTTGGCGTACAGCCGCGGCCGTTCACTGAATCGGACGTCGTAGCTATCGCCGGCTACCTTGCGTTCAGCTTTATGGCTGCGCTCGATACAGATCCGCTGCTTACACGCATTCGCGACGACCTGGGTCCGGAGTATCTGCGCGACATCGCCTGGGCGGAGCCGGAAGAAATGGCGCGTCTCCTGCAAAGCCCCGCCGCCGCGCGCAGAACCGCGCAGTCAATCCGGGATCCGGATCGTCTGCTGGCGCTCGCCGGCCGCTGGCGCGCAGCGCGATCGGAGTTCCCGTTGTTAAACGGAATTTCGGGCAGCAACGGCTGGATACTCTCGAGTGCGCGCAGTGCGAGCGGGCGACCGCTGTTGTGCAACGATCCGCACATACAATTCGGCGCTCCGGCCGTCTGGTATCAGGCGCACCTGGTTTCGCCGCAGAGCGAAGTGTACGGTTTTTTTCTGGCCGGCGTGCCAGCGGCGCTGGTCGGCCATACGCGCACGCATGCCTGGGGTCTCACCATGCTCCAGAACGACGATGCAGATTTGTATCGCGAACGCGTAAATCCGGAGAACCGCACTCAGATTCGCGTGAACGGACGTTGGGAGTCTCTCGCGGTGGCGAAAGAAACGATTCGCGTGCGCGGCGCCCCCGATCAGATATTTGAGGTGCGCAGTTCTCCGCACGGTCCCATCGTGAACGACGTGGTCGGTCCCCTGCGGGACGATGACGCGCCGGTGAGCTTACGGTGGGGTTTCCACGATCCCTCCAATCGTTTGTTGGAAGTCTTCTACGAACTGAGCGCAGCGTCCCGAATTGAGCAGGCGCGCGAGGCCGCCGGCAAACTTGCCGCGCCTGGTCTGAATATTCTGTACGCCAATGAGTCGGGCGACATCGCGCGCTGGTCCGCTGCACGCTTGCCGGAGCGCCGTTCGCCGGGCGCGGGATTTTTTCTTTTAAACGGAGACGATCCCGCCGACGACTATCAGCGCTTTCGCGACTTTGCATCCAATCCGCACAGCGAGAATCCCGCGGCGGGAGCGATCCTCTCGGCGAACAATCGGCCGCCCGTTGAAGACGGGACCCGGTTCGACGGTTATTTTAACGCGGATGCGCGCGCCTGGCGCATTGCGGAACTCCTGGCGCAAAAGGAAGTCCATGATCTGCGGGACATGCGGCGCATTCAGCTGGATGTGAAGGAGACTTTCACGGCGCCGGCTATACTGAAGAGCTTGCTGCCCGCGCTCGAAAAGGAGAGCGCCATCCACAACGGCACGGATGCGGTCCGTATCGCCCTTGCGGACCTCAAAAGCTGGGACGGAACGTACGCGGCGTCCGGCCGGGCGGCGCTGGTATTCAATTCGCTGATGCTGAACATCATGGAAGCGGCGCTTGCAGACGAACTGGGCGCGGACGGATTTGCAGCTTTTCTGGCGCAGCGACTGCCGGAGTGGACTCTCCCTGTTCTGCTGGCGCGCGAAAACTCGCCGTGGTGGGACGACGTCAGCACCCGAGAATTGCGCGAGAGCCGCGGCGCGATTCTGGCCCGTGCATTTCTGCGCACCGTCGCCAATCTGGAAAAAGAGTACGGCGCCGATGCCGCCGACTGGCGCTGGGGGCGCGCCCATACCCTGGAGATACAACACGCCCTCGGGCGTAGGCCGCCCCTGGGCGCGCTCTTGAACATCGGACCGACGGAAATGTCCGGTTCACGCGACACTATCAATAACATGTACTTCAACTGGAAGAGTCGGTCCTTTCGCACGACGACCGGTCCTTCGACGCGCCGCATAGTCGACCTGGCGAATCCGACGCGCGCATGGGCGGCCACGCCCGGCGGTCAGTCCGGGCACTTTTTCGAGTCGGCGTATCGCGATCAGATGCAAGACTACCTGCGCGGCGATTATGCGATGCTCTTCATGCGCCGCGCGGACATTGCGCTGGATCAACGCGAGTCCCTGACGATTCGACCAGCGCCGTAAAGTACCATGTTTGCCCGCTGTTCGCTGGCCGCCCTGGCTTGCCTCGCTCTGGAATTTATGTTCCCGACGGCGCTGCGTGCGGAAACCTTCGCCCACCCGTATGCAGCCAGCTTTCAAACGGTGCGCGTTCCGCTGGCTGCGATTGATGAGGACATGCTGCAGCGCGGCGGCGCCGGCGCGCGCATTTCACTGGCGTGGATGAACGTATGGTCTCTGTCCAATGACGGCTATCTGATCGACGGCGAAGAAACGCAGGC
Source organism: Leptospirales bacterium (assembly GCA_036170535.1). GTDB lineage: Bacteria > Spirochaetota > Leptospiria > Leptospirales > Leptonemataceae > SSF53. The sequence goes on from JAVHPJ010000028.1 coordinate 7,053, forward strand.
GGAACTCACGCTCCGCTATCAGCTTGCGCGTAATGTACAGATCGGCGCAGCGCTGCCCTATGTTGTTCAGGGCGGGGGCTTTACGGATGCAAGCATCGAGGCGTTCCATCGGGCCACGGGCGTTACGCAGGGCGAGCGGGATCGCTACCCGCGCAACACGGTCAATGTAAGCTACGAATTGTACGGTCCGTACTACTGGCGCATCGACGCCGATCCCGCGCGAACTCTGCTACGACGCATTTTTCCGCGTCCGTATCCGCGCGAACTGCTGTTTCCATCTGCGCCCGCTGCGCTTGAACAGGAAGATCCCTTGCTGGCGGCGTTTTTGATTGCGGAGACCGACTCGCTAATCGCCGAAGACGTGGTGCGCTCCGGCGACGCGGCGGCCGGCCCCGGCGATGTGCGCGCTTTTGCGCAGTGGCGCGTCTATGCCGGCGACGCCTGGCTGGAGGAGATTCGCATCGGTCTGCAGGGCCGCGCGCCGGCAGCGACGGGCGATTTGCACGGGAGCCTGGGACGCGCACTGAGCGCCTCGGTCGCCGTGCGGACTCGCGCGGGCGCCGGACCGGATGCGCCCGCATTTTCCCTGGGTGCGTCGTGGACCGGATTCGATCAGCGACGCTACCGCGGACTCAAATTGCCAGCGACGCAGTGGACGCTGCGTTTGCGCGCCGAGCAACCCTTCGAAGACCTGAGTCTATTTGCAGAGTACTTCTACTTTACGCGACCCGTAGAAAACCTGGGCCGATTGGCGCGCGACGGTCATCAAATCGGATTGGGCTTCGCTTACACTTCGGGCGACTGGCGTTTTCAGGCGGGACTCACGGAAAATTTAATTAACTTCGGCGTGACTCCGGACGTGGGCGTGGGTTTTTCCTGTGAAATGCGTTTTGATCCTGGAACAGACGGGACGCAGCCGGCCTCCGGAGGATAGAATGCACGAATCGAACGCACAGAGTATCACAGCCTGCGGGGTGTGGACCGATTTTGATCTGCACCTGTTCAACGAGGGCAATCATTTTCATCTGTATCGCAAGTTGGGCGCGTTTCCGCGACGCCACAATGGCGAGTCCGGCGTGTACTTTTCGGTATGGGCGCCAAACGCGCACTATGTATCGGTGATTGGAGAGTTCAATAATTGGGATCGCGGCGCGCACGCGATGACGCCGGTCGGTCACGCAGGAATCTGGGAGACCTTTATACCCTCGGCGCGCAAAGGCGAGCGTTACAAGTACTACATTGCTTCGCGAATTAACAACTACAGCGTGGCCAAAGCTGATCCCTTTGCAAGTTGGTCGGAGGCGCCGCCCCAGACGGCCAGCGTGGTCTGGGAAACGAGTTATCAGTGGCGCGACGCGGAATGGATGAACGCGCGCGGCGCCCGTCAAACCGTATCGTCGCCGATTTCAATTTATGAGTTACATCTGGGATCATGGAAACGTAAGCCCGAAGAGGGCGATCGATTCTTAACCTACCGCGAACTCGCCGCCGAATTACCCGAATATGCGGCGGCGCTCGGGTTCACGCACGTGGAACTGATGCCGGTTATGGAGCATCCTTTCGGCGGCAGCTGGGGTTATCAGGTCACCGGGTATTTTGCAGCCAGCGCGCGCTTTGGCCCGCCGGAAGATCTGATGTTTTTGATCGACGCCCTGCATCAGCGCGGCATCGGCGTGATTCTCGACTGGGTGCCGGCGCATTTTCCGTCCGATGAGCACGGCCTCGTTTTTTTTGACGGCACGCATTTGTTTGAGCACGCCGATCCGCGTCAGGGCTTTCATCCGCAATGGACCACCAACATCTTCAACTATGAGCGGCACGAGGTGCGCAGCTTCTTGATTTCGAGCGCGATGAGCTGGCTTGATCGCTATCACGCCGACGGTCTGCGCGTGGACGGGGTCGAATCGATGCTGTATCTCGACTACGGTCGCAACGAAGGCGAATGGATTCCCAACGAATTCGGCGGCCGCGAAAATCTGGGAGCTGTGCGTTTCCTTAAACGACTGAACGAGGCGGTCTACGGCGAATTTCCGGACATTATCACGATTGCCGAAGAGTCCACCTCGTGGCCCGGCGTAACGCGGCCGGTCTTCAATGATGGCCTGGGTTTTGGCTACAAGTGGGACATGGGTTGGATGCACGACAGTCTGCGCTACTTTAAAGAAGATCCCCTCTTTCGCAAGGGACGGCATAACGATCTGACCTTTCGCATGCTCTACGCCTGGACGGAAAACTTCGTCCTGGCGCTCTCACACGACGAGGTCGTGCATGGCAAGCGTTCGCTATTAAATCGCATGCCGGGCGACCGCTGGCAACAGTTCGCAAATTTGCGGTTGCTCTTCGCTTACATGTACGGCGTTCCCGGAAAAAAACTGATCTTTATGGGCGGCGAGTTCGGGCAATGGAACGAGTGGTGGTATGAACGCAGTCTGGACTGGCACTTAATTCAGGATTCGCTGCACTCGGGAATAATGAAGACGATAACGGATTTGAATCGATTGTATCAGATGGAGCCGGCCCTGCATCGCAACGAAACGCTTTCCGATAACTTCGAATGGATCGATTGCGACGATGCCGCCAACAGCACGCTTACGCTGCTGCGCAAGAATGATACGCCGGAAGGGTCGATATTAATCGTATTCAACTTTACTCCGGTGTTGCGAACGGACTTTCGCGTGGGCGCGCCGTGGACCGGCGTCTGGCAGGAAGTTTTCAATAGCGACTCGTCGATTTACGGGGGTTCCAACGCCGGCAACGAGGGCAAACGTTGGACCGGCCCGGCGCCCATGCACGGACGCGAGCAATCGCTCAAGCTTACTCTTCCGCCGCTCGGCGCAGTCTTTCTGCGCTATCGTGGATTGTATTAAAAGCCGCTTGCGTCGCTCACGGAGACCGCACGCGGCGGATGGACGCGGCGTCGAGTTTGAAGCCGCCGCTTTTCTTTTCCAGGATGATCGCTCCACGTTCCACTTTTAGTCGGTCGGCATACGCGGCTGCGCCCGCGGGCAAGCCGACTTCCAGTATGCCTGGCTGACCGGGGCCGGCGGGTTCCGCGGTGATCGCCGCCACCTGGTCGAGCGGGATCGGCGCCTCGCCCGGAAAGTTTACGCCAGCGCTGGAGAAGACCAGTTCGCGCCCCGCGCGTCGCTGACCGTCGCGCAGTTCGACGCGCACCTGGCCGTAATAGGCGGCGCTGTTCGGCTCTGGCAGGGGCAGGCCGGCCAGCGCGTCCAGCTGGCGTAGACGACCTTGATCTTCGCGATCCACGCCCGGCGCGCCGGCTGCGTCCGAAGCCGGCGCACTGGTAAACCGGTCAGTAACAACGGCTTCGCCCAACTCATTGACCAGATTCTGATGCAGGGCGTCGCCCAGTTCGTCCGCGCTTTCGCGCAAGGCTTCGATTTCTTCGAGCACCTGGGCGCTCTGGCGCAAAGCCGCCACGCTGGCGATCTCGCGTGCGGCTGCATCGTCGCCCAGGGCGTATGCTCGGCGTCCCGCCTGTTCTGTCAGAGTGCGACCACCGTCGTAATAAATGCCGATGATCAACAGTCGACGATTGGCAAGGCGGGCGGTTTCGAAATCCGCGGACTGCGCGGCGAGAGAACGGTAATCTTCGATTGCCTGATGGGCGGCGCCCGTTTCTTCGAGACACAGTGCGCGTTGATACTGGTCCATCGCACTCAGCGCTCCGCGGGCCGACTGGCCCGCTTCATCAAAGGCTGCGAGCGCCGCAGGACACTGGCCGTTTTGAAACAACGCGCGCGCCCGGTCCAGGGGCGCCGGCGCCCCGGCCTCGATCTTTTCACTGCGGCGCTGGCCTTCTTGAATGAGCGCAAGCAGGGTGCGCGCAGTGTCCGAAAAGTGCGTGGCCGGATACAGGTCATCCACCAGACGCAACTGGCTGCGTGCATCCTCATCTTCGCCGATCGACGCCAGGCAATATCCCAGATGCAGATGCGCGAAGGCGTGCACGTCGCTCTGTCCGTCGCCAATTGTTTCCAGGAGATCATTGTAACGTTCGATGGCGCTCTGGTAACGTCGATTACGCTCCAGATAAAATGCATAGCGCATGAGGACGGTTGTACGATAATCGTCGGCGACGTCCGGCGGAGTTTTGAGCAAGAGCAGGCGCGCGGCGCTGCTTGCGGCCAGTCCGACGTAGTGAATTGGGCGCAGCGGCGCGCTTTCCGCGCGTTCGTTCAGAAGATTCGATTCCAGCGCGCTCTGGCGAATTTCAGCCTGAAAATCCTGACGGCCAAAGGCGAGTCGTTTCGCACGGGCGCGCAGCGCTTGTGACGACAACTCAAGATTCAGTATTCGATCGCGCTGCAGGGCGATGCGCAACTCGAACAGTTTCACGCTGATGATCGCGTGACCGATTATTCCGAAAAACAGCGCGGTCAGGCCGGCAAGCAGGACTGTTGCGCCGCGCTTCATCCCGGAATCTCCAGCGCCAGGATCGTCACATCATCGGTGACGCGCACGCAGTAGTCGCTCCAATCCGCGTGAATTGCGTCGACAATCGCTTGCCCGCCGGCGCCCGCCAGGCGCTGGGCATGAGCGAACGCGCGTTCGCTGCCGTAGGGCTCGCGCGTCGCATCCTCCGCCTCGGAAAGACCGTCGGAATAGATTAAGAGCAGGTCGCCGGCTCTGGTCGGCGCCAGCCTCGTCTCGTAGCTCTCCTGGTACATGCCCAGCGGAGGTCCGGACGCTTCCAGGAGATGCCGTTGACCGTCGCGCGTTACGCACAAGCCGGGCGCGTGTCCGGCGCACGCGAAAGAGATTTGTCCGTCCTTCTCAAACAGAATGTAGAGACCGGCCGCAAAAAAATACGGCGGCAAACGTCGACCGATCTCACGATTCAGGCTTTCCAGAACCACATCCGGTCGCGGATCGGCGCGCAAGGCCGCTTCCAGAGCGAACACCACCACGGTGGTGATCAACGCGGCCGACACGCCGTGCCCCGCCGCATCTGCAAAGAAAAACGCAGTCCGACCGTCCGCAAGACGATGAAAAAGATATATGTCGCCGCTGACGGCGCGTAGTGGTTGGTAAAAGATCGCCGGCTTAAACTCAGAGAAATTCGCCAGATCCGGCAAGAATGAGCGCTGAACTTCGCGGCCGGTCTGCAACTCTGAATCAATTTCTTCGTTCAAGCGCGCAATGGTGCTCAATTGCCGTTGAATCTCAAGAGCGTTCTGTTCAATGCTCGCCGCCATGCGATTAAACGACGAGCCGACCGCGTCAATCTCATCCGAGTGCGGCGCCACCCGGGCGCGTGCGCTCAAGTCGCCCTCCGCAAGGCGATCCGCCGCGTCCCGCAGGGCGAAGAGTCTTCGGAAGATCAAGCGATACGTGTAGTAGGCGAAAGCTGCATGAAACAAGACACCCCAGAAAAATGCGATTCCAATTTGCACATAAAGGGAGCGAAGGCGCTGTTGCATGGCGTCGACCCGGATGCGCGCAGAAAGAAATAAGCGTTCGCCGCCGGCGCCTTCCAGCGGGGCCAGCATTTGCAGAGAATAATCGTTTTCGTCCAGTTCAACAATGTACCGCGCGCGAAATACCAGTTCCGTTCCGGTCAGTTCATCAAGCCGGCGCAGGGCGGCTGGTTCAATTTCCGTCGGCGTGCGTTCTCCGGGCGGCGCATAGGCGATCCAGATTGAGCGCGCTTCGTCAAAGATAATGAAATCACGCAAAGCGTATGGCGCCAGCGTAAGCTTGAGGCGCTCGAAGTTTTCGTCTTTACGCCGGGTAAAGCGCAACGCGCTCAGGTCGTCCAACGCTGCGCGAACAATGGAATCCGCATGGTGTTTGAATGCATTCTGCAGCAGATCCGTCTGATTTTCGAAAATCATTATAGAAAAAAATACAATATTCACCGCCGCCAGCAGGGAATAAAAGATTCCGATGTAGGCGGCCAGGCGGCGCTCTTTTTTCGGTGCGGCGGAGTTCATCATCAGTCTCCAATAAAGCGGTCGCGATGGAAGCGACCTTTGCGCGTGAATCCGTCGGCAAGCGTCAATACGCCCGCGCCGTGTTTGCGGCCGTCACGAAACTCGCCCTCGTAGGTTGATCCGTCCGGCGCGACAAGTTTGCCAAAGCCGTGCGGTTTGCCGCTGCGAAATTCCCCTTGATACACTGCGCCATTGCTGTAGCGATATTCGCCTGCGCCCTGGGGGCGCCCGCCGGAGAACTCGCCGCGGTATTCCGCGCCGCCGGGAAAACGCAGGGCGCCGCGGCCATGCGGCAGGCCGGCAAGAAACTCCCCGGTGTAACTTACACCGCCCGTCCATTCAAAACGTCCGCGCCCCGCGATGCAGTCGCCTTCCGCGCATTTGCCCTGCGCCGGCTCGGCGCCGGGCGCGGCGCTCAGCAGGATCGCCAACGCAGCGGCCGCGCAGCGGGCCGCACTGGTCGGACGAGCTAACGCGATTCCACACGCGACGCGATCGATGAAAGGCTGTCGGGTCACTCCCCCGGATCCCCCGTTCCGGAAGCTTCGGCGGCGCGGCGCGCGGCCTCCGCACTTGCACGCGCACGGGCGCGCGCGGCGTCCGGATTCGACGCCTCCGCAGCGGATTCCGGGCGGTCCGCTTCGTCGATGCGCAGCGCTTCCCCGCGCGCTTTCAGCTCAGCGTATTGTTGCGGCGTGAGGCAGCGCTGCACTTCGATCGTATTGCTGGTCACGCTCAAGGTCGTGCCCAGAAAAACGGACAACCACCAGTCGCCGCCGGTTTTGGTCTGGCGGAACAGATAGAGATACCGATCCTCTTCCGGAAAGAGTTCGCTTTCGTTTTGCCTGCCGAGTCGCAGCAGTCCAAAAAAGACATAATACGCACGAGTACGCGCCGGAGTTTCGCATATATAACGCTGGCGGTTCGCCTGCCAGTCCATGCGCGTTCCCTGATACCAGGTGTCCGTCGATAACGAGCCGCAACCCGGCAGGCCAGCGACGCAGGTCGCCAGCGCGCCGGCCAGCAGGCGGGTTTCGAAGCAGGACAGTTTCATACGACGAAGGCTGGGCGCGGTCTGGCGCGGCTCAGGCTCGGTATGTGCAGCACGCGCTTCGGGCGCAAGCAGAGTACCGCGCCCATGGAAATTATAGGTTGTCCGATTCGTCTCGATTTGTTCGGCTGCTGCGTGATGGGCCCGCACAACCTTCCCGGGCGCAGGAATGCGATACTGCTGAGCGGCGGCGTTGCAGCTGCGTGTCTGTTACTCAGTGCGTCCTGCAGCGGCTTCTGGACGGGCGTAGGCGTCGCGTCCGCCGAATCGTCGACCGAATCGAGCGCCGTTCTTGCGTTGTCTTCCGCGCTGCTGGCCGGAGGCCTGAGCGACGTAAATCCGGCGCTGGCGCCGGCGCCGCGTGAGTTTTATTTTCTTTATGTTACAGATCAACTTGTTCCGGGAAATTTCGAGGACGCTCTGCCAGGCGTCGTAAACGGCAACGGCCTCGACGAAGCGGACGGGCTTTGCAATTCGGATCCCAAGCGACCGGATGTCAGCGCGACCTACCGGGCGCTTTTCAGCGACGGGGTGCGTCGAATTGCAACGACGACCGCCAATTGCGATCCCGCCTGCACCGGCCAGAACGAGTGGCCTCTGGCGGCAAACGCGGAGTATCGGTTAGCGAACGGCACGCCGATTCTACGCACGGAGACCGGCGGGATAGTGCGTTTTGATCAAGGACGTACGATTTTGAATGTGTTGTCGGGTTCGACGCTCAACTACTGGAGCGGATTACATGGCGATTGGACTCCGAGCGGTCACAACTGTTCCACGTATACAAACCCAACCAATCAGTCAGCGTTGGGTCTGGCCTCGGCGCTATCGGATCAATTTATCTACGACAGCGGACTCGGGCCGTCGATTTGCAACAATCTGCGGCCGCTTTTGTGCGTAGAAGTTCGTTAGCCGCGCTGGAAGTAGGGTTTGAGCGCGTCGGGAAGCGCGTAGCCGCCGTCTTGCAGCTGATAGTTTTCGAGTATCGCGCTCATGCAGCGTCCCGCTGCCACGCCCGAACCGTTCAGCGTGTGCACAAAAGCCGTCTTCGCTTTCGAATCTTTGCCCTTGTAGCGAATCATGCCGCGCCGCGCCTGGTAGTCGCGGCAGTTGGATACGGAAGAAATTTCCAGCCAACGATCCAGGCCGGGCATCCACACTTCAAGATCGTAGGTCTTGGCAGCTGTCGCGCCTATATCGCCCGAGCACAATTGCATGACGCGATACGGCAGGCCCAGACGGCGCAGCACTTCTTCGGCGTGGTTTAACATTTCCTCGTGCAGTTTTTCCGATTCCTCCGGATGAACCAGTTGCACCAGTTCCACCTTTTGGAATTGATGCACGCGCACCAGGCCGCGCGTGTCACGTCCCGCGGCGCCCGCCTCGCGGCGAAAGCAGGAAGTCGCGGCTGTTAGTCGAATCGGAAGTTCGTCTTCCGCAATAATCGCTTCCCGGTACAGGTTGACCAGGGGCACTTCGGCCGTCGGGATCAGCGAAAGACCGTCGCGTTCGAGCGTGTAATATTCGCCGCGAAATTTGGGGAACTGACCTGTTGTCACCATCGCCGCGTCGTTCACCAGGATGGGCACCCACGTTTCACTGTAGCCGAACTGCGTTGTATGCAGATCGAGCATGAAGTTTATGATCGCCCGTTCCAGTCGCGCCAGTTCGCCGCGATAGACATAAAAGCGCGAACCGGCGAGCTTGACGCCGCTTTCAAAGTCAAGCGAGCCCATCGCTTCACCGATTTCGTAGTGTGCGCGCGGCTTAAAATCAAAGGTCGGCTTCGCTCCTGCCTCGCGCACCAACTTGTTTCCGCTGGCGTCGTCGCCGTCAGGCGTAGTCGGATCCAGCCAGTTGGGGAGGCCGAGGACGATTTCCTGCATCTTTTCTTCGAGCGCCGTTTGTTCGGCTTCGAGGCGGGCAATGTCGTCGCCCAGGTTTTTCACTTCGCCTTTGCGCTTTTCGGCCGCGTCTTTTTCGCCCTTCTGGATCAGCGCGCCGATTTCCTTGCTGGCCGCGTTCCTTTCGGCGCGCAGATCATTGACTTTGCGAATCGCCGTACGCGTCGCTTCAATCAGGGATTTGAGTTCGCCGGTGTTCAGAGACTCATTGCGTCGTTTTCGCAAGAGTTCATCGAGTTCTTCGGGCTTATCCTGGAGCAGTTTCAGATCGAGCATGGATTTATCTCTGATTCAAAGTTCGTTCTTGAGGCGGATGAACCGTTCGGAATTGCGCAATACGGCGGCTTTAACAGCTTCGGGGTCTTCGCCGTTCTTTTCTGCGCGCAGTTTCGCCAGAAATTCCAGAGTGTAGGTCACAAAAGCCGGCTGATTGGTCTGGCCGCGTTTCGGATTGGGCGCGAGAAACGGCGCATCCGTTTCCACCATCAAGCAGTCCAGGGGCAGCGCAACAGCGCCCTGTTGTACGTGCGGCGCATTCTTAAAAGTAAGTACGCCGCTGTAAGATACAAACCACCCCAGCTCTACAAATGGCGCCGCTTCCCGTTCCGTATAAGTGTAACAATGCAGCACGCCGCGCACCCCGGGGAAGCGCCGCACGATTTCGAGCGCGTCGACTGCGGTGGCGATCCGATCCGGATTGTAGACCCGATCATCGCGCAAGTGCACTACGACCGGCAGCTTCAGCTCGAGAGCCAGCGCGAGATGGCGCTCGAAACTCGCCTTCTGTTCGCGCACATGTTCTGTGGTGTGGAAATAGTCGAGTCCGGTTTCACCCAGACCGAGGAACTCAGGTTCGTCGCGACACTCGCGTGCGATGGCGAAGATATCGTCCAGCTCGGCTATCTGCGGCGCCGACTCGGGGTGCAGGCCCGCCGTCCAGTAGTAGCGCAGGCCCGATGCGCCGGTGCGCCGAGCCCGGGCCAGGTTGCGATTGTAGCGCGCGGATTCCAGTGCGGTGGAAATCTGAACGACGGCGCGTACGCCGGCCGCCTCGGCGTTCTGCAGCGCGTCCTCGGCGCTCACGCCCTCCCGGGCCGTCAGGTCCAGGTGGCAGTGCGTATCGATCACAGCCATGTCGGACTCAGCCGTCAAACGCCCGCGGCGGTCAATGAAAAGCTTGACGGGTCTTCGAATTGTGGAGCGCGCTATTGCGTGCAGCGGCGCGCGCTGATATTCGAAGACGAGCCCGCGATCGCGGATGCAATACTCTACGCATTTAGCGGCGAAGGGTATGCAACGGCGCACGCTTCCCTGGCGGAACGCGGCCTCAGTCTGCTGGAAACTGAGCAATTTGATCTGGTCGTCCTGGATCTCGGTTTGCCGGATCAGAATGGTTTTGACGTATTGCGCGAAATCCGTCGCCGCGACGAACTGATGCCGGTCATTATTCTGAGCGCGCGGGCAGACGAAGTGGATCGGGTGCTCGGACTGGAACTTGGCGCCGACGATTACATCACCAAACCCTTCAGCCCGCGCGAATTAACGGCGCGTGCGCGGGCGCTCCTGCGTCGCATTGAAAAGATCGCCGGCCATCAGGCGGATGTTTCGCCGTCGACAGTCGCATCCGCGTCGCCGTCGGCCGGGCCGTTCGAGCTTAACGAAGAAAAAACGCAGATTCGCTATTGCGGCCAGGCGCTGCAGCTTTCACGCTATGAATACCGCTTGCTGTCGCTGTTGGTGCGTCATCCGGGCTGGATTTTTTCGCGCGATCGAATTCTCGACCTGGTCTGGGACGAGACCGCCGACAGTTTTGATCGCACGGTCGACGCCCATGTGAAGACCCTGCGTGCGAAACTGCGGGCGGTCAACGATTCGCTTGATCCGATACTCACCCATCGCGGCCTGGGTTACGCCCTGCGGGAGGACCTGTGAAAATTCGCACGCGCTTACTTCTCGGTTTTTTTTTGTCGCAACGCTCGGCTTGTATTTTCTGACCGACTCGTTGCTGGAAGAAATCCGACCGCGCTATCTGGAAGCCGTTGAAGAGTCCTTGAACGACTCGGCTCACTTCATGGCGAGTCTGATTGAAACGCGTCTGGGGCCGGAGGGGGCGATAAATCCTGAAATTCTGACGGAGACCTTTCGTCAGGCGCGCGAGCGGCGGTTCGCTGCGCGCATCTATAATGTGGAAAAGACGCAGATCTCGCTCGAAGCCTATGTGACCGATGCGCGCGGCGTAGTATTGTTCGATTCGCGCGGCCTTGCGCAGGGCCTGGATTATTCGCGCTGGCGCGACGTGGCGCTCACCTTGAAGGGCGGCTACGGGGCGCGCAGCACCCGCGGCGACCCGGCCGATCCCGCTTCCAGCGTGCTGCATGTGGCCGCGCCGATTCGCTATCAGGGACGGATCGTCGGCGTCGTGTCGGCGGCCAAACCGGTGGATAGCGTCACGCCCTTCATGGACGCCGCGCGCGCGCGGATGATTCAACTGGGCGCCGTCACAACGCTCGGCCGGGTTGGTCTGGGGTTGCTGGTTTGGCTGTGGATAACGCGCCCGCTGGAACGACTCGAACGTTATGTGCGTCGCTTGCAAAACGGCGAACGCCCGCGCCCGCTGCGTCTGGGAAAAAATGAAATCGGTCGCGTGGCGGAAGCCTTTGAGGATCTGCGCACGCAGCTTGAGGGTCGCAAATACGCGGAAGAGTACGTGCAACACCTGACGCACGAAATTAAAAGCCCGATGGCGGCGATTCGCGCGGCGGCGGAATTGCTCGAAGAGGATCCGCCGCCGGACTCGCGTCGTAAATTTCTGGAAAATATTCGCAATCAATGCCAGCGCGCGACGGAGATCGTGCAGCGTCTGCTGGAACTGGCGGCCCTGGAAAATAAGAAGTCGCTCGAAGCGCCGCGGGACATTGACTTTGTCGCACTGGTTAAGGCCGCCCTCGAATCGGTGACATCCCGCGCTGCGCAAAAACGCGTCGAACTGCGAATCGCCGCGCCGGACGCCTGCGCGCTGAGCGGCGACGCATTTCTGCTGAGTCGCGCCGTGATGAATCTGCTGGAAAACGCGCTGGATTTCAGTCCGCCGGGCGGGGCGATCGAGGCGCGCATACAGCGGAGCGAAAGCGGCGTTGAGCTGCAAATTCTCGACGAAGGTCCCGGCATACCCGACTACGCTCTGCCGCGCGCTTTTGAGCGCTTCTTTTCGCTGCCGCGGCCGGACAGCGCCGCGCGCGGCGTGGGACTGGGTCTGCCGTTCGTGCGCGAAACTGCGCTATTGCATCATGGCGAAGCGCGTCTGGAGAATCGGCCGGGCGGCGGGGCCAGTGCGCTCCTGCGGCTGGGCTTCACGCAGACTTCACAATAGTTCCCCGCCAACTTCGCGCCCGCTTCCCATCAAACTCCCGCAGGCGCCCCCGAATAGAGCAAATCGAATCACGGGCGAAAGGCCCGGAAAGAGGACTCTATGCAATTTGCAGATACGCTACGCGGCTCCGTGCTCGCCAAAATCGCGGTCATTGGCGCCTTGACGCTCATCATGCTGATCCCGATTGCGCGCGTGGAATCGCTCATTCACGAGCGCGCCAACCGGCAGGCCGAGGCCGTGGCTGAGATCAGCTCCAAGTGGGGCGCCGGCCAGGCGATCGTTGGGCCGGTGCTCGTCGCCCCTTATCGTTCGACGTGGCGCGATGAAAACGGCAAGACTCAGGAACGCACGGAGCATGCTGTGTTTCTGCCGGAAACTCTGCGCGTGGACGGCGATCTGGCGGCCGAGCGGCGCGCGCGCGGCATGTTTGAGACGGTGCTCTATACGGTGGATGCGAAGTTGCACGCCGAATTCGAGCCGCTGGATTTCGCCGGCATCGGCGTGAATCCGGCCAGCGTGCAGATGGATCGCGCGGTGCTGCTGTTTGGAATTACCGATGCAATCGGCATTCGCACGATCGAAGCGCGCTGGAACAACCGGTCGCTGACGATTAACCCGGGCGCCAGCGAAGGCGGTCTTTTTTCGAGCGGCGTTCACGCCCGCGATTTGCGCCTGGCCGGCGGCGGTCGCTATGTTCTGGAAGCGGACGTCAAGCTGCAGGGCAGTTCACAGTTGAGTTTTGCGCCGCTCGGAAAGACGACCCTGGTGCGTCTGTCTTCGCCCTGGAAAGACCCCAGCTTTAACGGCGCGTTCTTGCCTTCGGAGCGCGAAGTGAGCGAGGACGGCTTCACGGCCCAATGGAACGTATCGTATTTTCAGCGCAACGCGCCCCAGAGCTGGGCCGGCGTCCAGGAAACCTATTCGAACGCGTTGCTTAATTCCGTTTTCGGCGTGAGCCTGTTTTTACCGGCGGATTCTTATCAGCAGAGCGAACGCGCCGTCAAATATTCGCTCTTGTTCATCGGGCTCACATTCCTCGCGTTCTTTCTGTTTGAAGTGTTCTTCAAGCTGGGCATTCACCCGTTTCAGTACCTGCTGGTGGGCGCCGGCATTGTGATCTTCTATGTGCTGCTGCTGGCGATCTCGGAACACGCGGGCTTCTTTGCGGCCTACGTCTGTGCGGCGCTGGCGACCACGGCGCTCATTACGGCGTACTGCATGAAAACGCTCCAGAACAAAAAGCGGGCCGGCGTTATGGCCGGACTGCTATCGGGCCTCTATGTCTACCTGTTTGCCACCCTGGCCAGCGAAGACCTTTCATTGCTCCTGGGGGCGATCGTACTTTTTGCAGGATTGGGACTGGTGATGTTCCTGACGCGCAACATCGATTGGTACACCCTGCGTCTGGCGCGCGACGACGCAGAGCAGACCGGCGAAAAACAGGCCTGAGCGCCCGCTCCCCTGCGTGCGGCCCGCGCGGCGCCGGGGAGCGGTTTCGACGACCGACTCAGATTGCGTCTTGCCTTCCGGACGAAGCGAATCAAATTCGCCCGGCAGGCTATGGATCGCAAAGCTTTTCTAAAATCCTCAGGATTGGCCGCCGCCGCTCTATTGGGCGCCAGCGGCGCTGTTCAGTGTCGCCGCACTGCCTCCGCCGGCGGCGAACTCGACTTCAAAAAGAGTTTCCGTTGGAAGATGGTCACCACGTGGCCCAAGAATTTTCCCGGGCTGGGTACAGGCGCCAATCTACTCGCCGAAATCATTCAAAAAATGTCCGGCGGCCGTATTCGCGTGCGCGTTTATGCGGCTGGCGAACTGGTGCCCGCTTTTGAAACCTTTGATGCCGTCTCCGGAGGCACGGCGGAGCTGGGGCACGGAGCAGCTTATTATTGGAAGGGCAAAGTCGAGGCGGCGCAATTCTTCGCAGCTGTGCCCTTCGGTCTCAATGCGCAGGACACGAACGCCTGGGTGCAGTACGGCGGCGGTCAGGAGCTCTGGGACGAACTGTACAAGCCTTTTAATCTCAAGCCCTTCTTATGCGGAAATACCGGCGCCCAAATGGGCGGCTGGTTTAATCGCGAGGTGCGCTCGCTGGCGGACTTTAACGGCCTGAAAATTCGCATGCCCGGACTCGGCGGCGACGTTTTGCGGCGGGCGGGCGCAACAGTTGTGACCCTGCCCGGCGGAGAGATCTTTCAGGCGTTGCAGAGCGGCGCCATTGATGCGGCCGAGTGGGTTGGGCCGTATAACGATCTGGCGTCCGGCTTTTACAAGGCCGCGCGCTACTACTACTGGCCGGGCTGGCAGGAGCCCGGCACGGCGATGGAATTAATCGTCAATCGTGAGGCGTACGAGTCGTTGCCGCGCGACTTGCAGGCGATTGTGAAGTACGCTTGCGCGGCGGCGAACGACGCAGTTCTGGCCGAGTCCTCTGCGCGCAACGCGACTTCGCTGATCGAACTGGTCGAGAAACATCGCGTTCAACTGCGTCGCTTTCCGGACGAAGCGTTGAAAAAGCTGGAGGCCTACAGCCAGGAAACCGTCGCGGACATTGCAAAAAAGGATCCGCTTGCACAACGTATCTTTGATTCATACATGAAGTTTCGCAAGGGCGCATTCGAGTGGGACCGCATAGGCGAGGGCGGTTTCGCTCTGGCGCGCAGCCTGACCACGACGGAAACGAAATGAAGCAACGCGAATTCCTGGACCGCGCGGCGGCGCGCATTGATCGGGCGAACGAATTGATCGGGCGCTTTACGTTATGGCTGGCTTTCGCCATGGCCGGGCTTACGTTTCTCGTCGCGAGCCTGCGTTACGGCCTGAATCTGGGCTGGGTCTTTTTGCAAGAAGGCGCAGTTTATATTCACGCCGTGTTCTTCATGTTGGCGATGGGCTACGCGCTGCTTCGCGATGCGCACGTTCGGGTGGATGTTTTTTATCACGAATTTGACGCCGCGCGTCGTGCAAAAGTGAACTTGATCGGACACCTGACGCTGCTGATTCCGGTTTGCATTGCGCTTGTGTATTTCAGCGCTCCGTACGTCTGGAAATCCTGGACGCGCCTGGAAGGTTCCCAGGAGTCCGGCGGCATACCGGCGCTTTTTGTATTGAAGTCGCTGCTGTTGGTCATGCCGCTGTTGCTCGTACTGCAGGCCCTGTCCAGCGCGTGGACGAACTTTCGCCTGCTTGAAGCGAGCCGCCGGGCGCCTGCGCCGCGGCCCGATCAGCAAGATCAGTCGCGCTGACCCGGGAGACGCGCTATGGATTACACGCTGATCGAAATCCTCTTTCCGATCGCACTGTTTGTATGCACGGTCGCGGTGCTGCTGAGCGGCTACCAGGTGGCGTTCAGTCTGGCCGGCGTTTCGCTGCTGTTCGCCCTGATCGGTTCGGCGTCGGGCTACTTTGACATTGAGCTGCTGGGCGCGTTTCCAGGACGGCTCTTTGGCGTCATGATGAACGACACGCTGCTGGCGATTCCGCTATTTGTCCTGATGGGCGCTGTGCTGGAACGGTCGCGCGTATCCGAGGAATTGTTGGAAACGATGGCGCTGGCCCTGGGCCGCATGCCCGGCGGGCTGGGCGTCTCAATCTGTCTGGTCGGCGCGCTGTTGGCTGCATCCACCGGCATCGTCGGCGCGACCGTGGTGGCGATGGGCATGATCGCCCTGCCCGCGATGCTCAAGCGCGGCTATAAGCCGGAGCTCGCTTGCGGAATCGTCGCGGCCTCGGGCACTCTCGGACAAATTATTCCGCCGAGCATCATCCTGATCATTCTCGGCGACCAGATTATGGCCGCCAATCAGCAGGCGCAACTGGCGCGCGGCGATTTTTCCGGCGACGCCGTAACCGTCGGGGATTTGTTCGCCGGCGCGCTGATTCCCGGGGTTATGCTCGCGCTGACGTACATGATTTACACGCTCGCGATCGCATACCTCAAGCCGCATCACGCGCCCCGCGCGAGCGAAGCGGAACGCGCGGGGCTCGCGCCCGGCGAATTGCGTCGTCGCGTAATCCGCGCACTCGTGCCGCCGCTGGCCTTGATGATCGGCGTTCTGGGTTCCATTCTGGGCGGTTTTGCCACGCCGACGGAGGCCGCTTCGGTCGGAGTGGTCGGCGCGCTAATTCTGGCCGCTCTGAAAGGCGAACTGAACCGGAAGAACCTGCACGACATTGGCGAAAACACTCTGCGCATCAACGGCATGGTCTTCATGATTCTGATCGGCGCGAGCTTGTTCTCGTTGGTGTTTCGCGGATTTGAAGGCGACTTCATGGTTGAGGAGGCGCTGCTCGGCCTGCCCGGCGGTCGCTGGGCGGCCTTCCTGATCGTCATGCTGGTTGTTTTTGCGCTTGGTTTCTTTCTCGATTTTTTTGAGATCACATTTATCGTGATGCCGGTTGTGGGTCCCATTCTGCTCGGCATGGGCTTTGACCCCATCTGGCTCGGAGTGATGATTGCGCTTAACCTGCAAACATCGTTTCTTACGCCGCCTTTTGGATTCGCCTTGTTCTATTTGCGCGGGGTCGCGCCGGCGTCGGTGTCAACGTTGCAGATTTATCGCGGCGCCGTTCCATTCATCGCACTGCAACTGCTCGTGTTGGCTCTGGTAGGATTCTGGCCGTCGATGGCGACGTGGCTGCCGCACTACGTTTACGGACCCTGATTCGCTTCGGTCCGTCGCGCTCCGGCGCGTACAAAGCGCAAAATCGGGCCGGGTTTTTCGCCGTCGGGAAAGGCGTACAGGACAAGGGCTTCGTTTGATTCAAAAACCAGAATTGCGCAGGCGCGCGGCGTTATCCAGCTCAAGTCGGGCGGGCCAGGCGGCGCGGGCGGGGGGGCGTCGCGCCCCGGCCGATTGTTGAAATTCGCGGGCGCGCTGCTTTTGTTCGGGCCGCTTTCAGGGGTTTTTGTTTCGCCGACTGTTGCCGCAGCGGCGGCGGAATCGGCGGCGGCCGGCGCATTCGCGGCGGAATTTTGCGCGGCCGCGTCCGCGTCCGCTCTACCGGTCGACTCGCCGGCCGGCGGGTTGGTCTCCGCCGCCCCCGGTTTTTCAGGCGTCACACCGTTTTCGGTCGGCTTGTCGCCTGGCGGCGTCTGACTCTGCGCTGTCAGACTGAAGCAGCCCCAGTATTCGTTGCGCACCTGCTGATAACTATGGAATTCGCCGCGCATTTCGCTTTGCGTTGCGCGAAACAACAGTACCGAGCCGCGTTCAATTGCGAGCTCAAGCGCGGTATCCGCGTGCACCCACCGTCCAACCGGCAGTGCGCGCGGCCAGAGCGCATCGGAAGCGAAACCCGGCGGGGCGTACAGAAACAGAACGGCGAGGAGCGGCGTCAGGATGCGCAGGCGGGTCATTCCCGAACATCAATTAAGGCCCCGCGGATTTCCTCTACTGTTTTCAGCATCTGGAAGGCGCTGTTCCCGGGCGCGTGAATCAAATTCGCCATCTTCTGGAGACGATCGTCGAGGAATTCCACAACGGTCAGTTCAACCGTATCGCCGGAGCGGGTCTTGCGTCGAATCTTCTTGATGCGCGTGTTGCGTTTGAGGGTTTCCCGGGCGATTGCGAAAACCAGGTCTCGATAGCGTTTCAGGTTTTCCTCGCTGGCTTTGGCCAGCAACTGACGCTCGGCCTCCGGCAGGTCGCTCCAAAGATGATTCAGATCGCGCGCGTCGATGCGTTCGGGCGGCAGGATATCATCCAGAATCTGCTGGAACGACGTCTTATCCTGGCCGTCGCCCGCCCGCGGGGCGCCGGCGGCGCCGCGACTGGACCGGTCGGCTTCGAGGCGACGCCGGCGATAATCGGCGCCGGTGGCGATGCGGGGCGCGAACATACTTTCAGGTTCGGCCGGGTTTCCCTGAACTTGAGCGAATTATGTCGCTTTGCAGCGCTGCAAATTTCGCCGGCCAGGTCTGGCGGGAGTGTCGGAGTTCCTACAATTCGGGCGCAGGCGGCCCGCCGGCGCGGTGCGGCTCAAACGGGCAGAGCAAGTTCGACCAGGCGCAGCCAGTAGGCGACGCCGATTGGCAGAATCTGATCATTGAAGTCGTAGCGCGGATTGTGGAGCATGCAGGAACCCGGCCGATCGCCGGCGCCCAACCAGATATAGCAGCCGGGTCGCTGTTGCAGGAAAAAGGCGAAGTCCTCGCTGCCCATGCTCGGCGGAAGATTCGTGTGCACCCGCGTGGCGCCGACGACATCGCGGGCTGCGCGGCCGGCCAATTCTGTTTCGGCGGGCGCATTGAGTGTCGGCGGATAACGCCGCTCATAGCGCACCTCGGCGCGCGCGCCGTTCGCTTCGCACAGACCGGTCGCCAGACGACGCAATTCCCGCTCCATCCGATCCTGCGTGGCCGGACTCAATGACCGAATGCCGCCCTTGAGGGTAGCGCGCTCGGGAATGACGTTGTACGCGTCGCCGGCATGGAATTGCGTCACGCTCAACACCGCTGAATCGAGCGGGTCCATGCGGCTGACCAGTTTCTGCAGGGCGCCGACCAATTCCGCAGCGATCAGAATCGGATCCACTCCGTACTGAGGCATTGCTGCGTGCCCGCCGCGACCGATGACATCAATTTCGAACATATCAAAAGCGGCCATCATCGGACCGGCGTGCAGGGCGATTTCGCCCTCCGCCAGGCCGGGCCAGTTATGCAGACCGTAAATGGCATCCATCGGGAAGCGATCAAAGAGCCCTGCTTCCGTCATAACGCGCGCGCCGCCTTCGTTCTCCTCCGCCGGCTGAAAAACAAAATACACCACGCCCCGAAAGTTTCGCCGTTCGGCGAGCAAGCGCGCTGCGCCGAGCAGCATCGTCGTATGCCCGTCGTGGCCGCAGGCGTGCATGCGACCGGGGTTTTGCGAGCGGTGTGCGAAGTCGTTTTCTTCCTGAATGGGCAGGGCGTCCATATCCGCCCGCAGTCCAATCGAGGGGCCCGCGCCGTTTCGCAGTACGGCGACGACGCCCGTTCGGCCGAACCCGGTTATTATCTCGTCCAGGCCGAATTCGGCCAGCTGTGCGGCGACAAACTGCGCAGTCTCATGTTCTTGAAATGCGGTCTCAGGATTCGCGTGCAGGCGGTGGCGCCAGTTAACCAGGCTGGGGGTCAGGGCGCGCCCGGCTGCCAGGGGCGAGGAGTTCATGCCTCAGAGCGCCGGCAAAACCGGACGCAGTCAAGCGGAATGACGCCGCTATGGCGCAGCGCCCCCTGGCCGACCGCGGGCTTTCGAAGCTGCGGACCTAATTCAGCTTGCCAGCGTGCGCTTCGTCTCTCAGTTTATGACGTCATGTCAAAAGCGAATGCCTCGGACGCCGCGTCCGAATACGACTATATCATTATTGGTTCCGGGTTTGGCGGCAGCGTTTCCGCCATGCGTCTCGCGCAAAAGGGCTACAAGGTGGCGGTGCTTGAGTCCGGCAAGCGCTGGACCGGCAAACAGTTCCCCAAAACAAACTGGAATGTGTTCAAATACCTCTGGTTTCCCAACCTCTTCTGCTATGGCATTCAGCGCATCAATCTGTTGAATCATGTGATGATTCTCAGCGGCGCGGGCGTGGGCGGCGGCAGCCTGGTTTACGCAAACACGCTATACGTTCCCAAACCGCAGTTCTTCGACAACCCGATTGTCAAGAAAATGGGCGGCAAGCCGGAGTTGCTGCCTTTTTACGAACTGGCTCAGAAGATGCTCGGCGTTACTCAGAACCCGCGCCTGTGGGAAGTGGATCAGCTGATGATCGACACCGCAAAAGAAATTGGAGCCGAGAAGAGTTTTACGCCCACGCCGGTCGGCATATACTTTGGCGACGCTTCAAAGGCGAAAGATCCTTACTTTGAAGGAGCAGGGCCCGATCGCCTGGGCTGCATTTACTGCGGCGGTTGCATGGTCGGCTGTCGTCATGAAGCTAAAAACACGCTCGACAAAAACTATCTTTACTTCGCAGAAAAATTGGGCGCCGTGGTTTTCCCCGAAACAAAAGCAGTGGACGTTATTCCGCTGAGCGAAGACGGCTCGGCCGGATACGAGATTCGCACGGCAAGCACCACCGGACTTTTTGGGTTTCCGCGCCGGAAGTTTCGGACAAAGGGCGTAATTTTTTCCGCCGGCGTGCTGGGTACGGTCGGCCTGCTCTGGAAAATGAAGCAGAACAAACGACTGCCGCGTCTTTCGGAGGCGCTGGGCAATCTCGTGCGCACGAACAGCGAATCGATTGTTGGCGTAACCGTGCCCGGCAAGGATATTGACTACTCGCAGGGCATTGCGATCACCTCCAGCGTACATGTGGACGAACACACCCACATTGAGCCGGTGCGCTATAATAACGGTTCGGACGTGATGGGCATGCTTGCCACGCTCATGACGGACGGCGGCGGCGCAGTTCCGCGCTGGTTGAAGTTTTTCATTAATGCGGTGCGTCACCCGATTCAATTTCTGACCACGCTGCATCCTTTTGGTTTTGCGCGGCGCTCGATAATCCTGCTCGTAATGCAGACTCTGGATAACAGCATCAAGCTTCAGCGTAAGCGGCGCTGGATCTGGCCCTTTCAGCGCACCCTGAGCACCGCGCCGGAAGGCATGAGCGACAAGATTCCCACTTATATCCCGGCGGCTAACGACTTCGCCCGCCGCCTGGCGAAACGCACGGGCGGAATTCCTCAGAGTTCGTTTAACGAAGTGCTGCTTGATGTGCCCACCACCGCGCATATTCTGGGCGGAGCGTGCATGGGCGATGACGAACGCGACGGCGTAATTGACGTGACCAATCGCGTTTTCGGCTACAAAAACATGCTGATCTGCGACGGCTCGATGGTGCCGGCCAATCCAGGCGTAAACCCGAGCCTGTCGATAACGGCGCTGACGGAACGGGCGATGTCTTTTATCCCGCCGCGCGACGGCAAGACCGTATCGCATTTCAGCTTCGAACAAACGTGGAAAGTGTCGAGCCTGCTCGACGGGAAGGCCGGCGCCGTTCGTGCGACTGCGCGCAAATAAGGCGCGCACGCAACCCGGATTATTCATGAAGTTGGGAACTTATCGAGAAAAACCGCCCCGGCGCGCGGTTCATGAATAATCCGGGCCAACGCCAGGCGTCGGTTGCGCATATGGAATCAGGCGTCTGGCAATTAATTCGAAGGTTCAGCAAGTATTCGCTCGCGCCGCTGGTCTTCGGTCGCGCCCGTCGCCGCATTGCAGACCGACTGCTGATCGGTCTGGCGATGACCGGCGCTTTTGTGTTGTTCACTGCAACCCTGTCCAATTTTTCGCTCGGATTACACTGGGGCGCGACTGCAGGGACCGGCGCAAGCGCGCTTTGTTATTTCGGACTCTATGTTTATCTGCGGCGTCGCGAGCCCGGCGCCATCGCCTATGCCGTCATCATAGTCGCCACCTTCGTCAGCCTGGCTGTGCTCTACGTTACCAACGGCGGCTATTCGAGTTCCGTGCCGATGTTTTTTGTCGTCGCGGCCGCGATGTTTACGGCCGCCCTGCCGTATCGCTTTCGTTGGCGGGCTGCACTGGCGCTGGCCGCATTGGCGACGATCATGATGGGGCTGGACTACTGGCGGCCAGCGCTGATAATCCCGTACTCATCTGAAGTCATTCACCGTGCAGACACCTGGGCCGGCCTCGTGGTTTCGTTATTAGTGACCACGACGGCTATCGGTTTGATTCGGGGCGCTTATGAGAAAAACACGCGCCGGGCCGAACGTCGTAATCGGCTGCTGAGTCGCGTCGCCGGCATGGAACGCAGTCTTCGCGAAGCCGCACTGCTGGCCAGTCGCGCGCGAACTAATATGCTGGCGGCGGTATCCCATGATATCCGCACGCCCTTGCACACCGTCTATTCTCTGTCCGAGTTGCTTGCGGAAGACGCACGCGAAGACCAGCGCGAATCCTTCGAGATCATGCGTACGGCCGCGCGCCACTTGCACGCGCTGGTTAACGACATGCTCGATTTGAGCCGCATCGAAGCCGGTCGCATGTTTCTGGAAGACGGCGATTTTTATCCGCCTGATCTCATCGAGACGATTCGGAAAACGCATGTGACCCAGGCCCTGACCAAGGGGCTCAGCCTGGAAGTTGAGATCGATCCTGCCCTGGAACTCGGGCTGCGCGGAGATCGCAGGCGGATTGAACAAATCCTGCACAATCTTGCCGGCAATGCGGTAAAGTTTACCGCGCGCGGATCGGTGCGGCTTATTGCGCGGTTGCTCGATCGAACCGACGCCAGGGCCCGGGTCCTCTTCATTGTGCGCGATACAGGCCCCGGCATTCCGGCGAGCCGTCTGGGCACCATCTTCGAGGAATTTGTGCAAGCGTCGGAAGCCGTGGAGCGTCGCTACGGCGGGACCGGTCTGGGGCTGGCGATTACGCGCCGGATTGTGCAGCTGATGGAGGGCCGCCTCGAAGTCGAAAGCCGCGAGGGCGAGGGTTCGGAGTTTCAGGTGGAACTGCAGTTCGCCGTCGCCGCGGAAAATTCGCCGGAACGAGATCGGAATGCGGAGCTCGTCGTGGACCTGTCGTCCATTTCGGTTTTGATCGTGGATGATTTTCTGCCTAATGCCGAAATCGCTGCGCATCTTATCAAACGCCGCGGCGGTCGCGCTGACGCGGCGCCCGGCGGTGCGGAAGCCCTGCAGCTTTTGTCAGCGCGTCCCTACAGCATAGTCCTGCTGGATCTGGAGATGCCCGGAGTGGACGGCTACGAAACGGCGCGCCGCATTCGCGCCCCGGATTTTCCGCGCAATCAGACGCCGATTATCGCGCTCAGCGCCACTTCGCTGACGGAGAATATCGAACGCGCTCTTGCGGCCGGCATGAATGCGAGCCTGGGCAAGCCTTTTACGCCCACGGAACTCTACGATGTGATTCGCCAGTACGCAACGGCCGTTGAGTAGGCGTCGCGCGGCCTCGCGCTATTCAGCCGGCTGGCCGGCTTCTCCGGATTGGACACGCCAGAGATCGGCATATACTCCGCCCTGCCGGAGCAAGTCCTCGTGTCGGCCCTCTTCCACAATGGCGCCATCGCGGAGTCCGATGATGCGGTCCGCGTGACGAATCGTGGAAAGGCGGTGCGCAATGATCAGCGCTGTTCTCCCGCGCGTAAGACCGGCCAGGTTTTCCTGAATGGCGCGCTCCGTTTCCGTGTCGACGGAACTGGTCGCCTCATCAAAAATCAGTATCGCCGCATTTTTCAAAATTGCGCGAGCGATTGATAGCCGTTGGCGCTGACCGCCGGACAGTTTGATGCCGCGCTCGCCGATGATCGAGACGTAGCCCTCAGGCAGGGACTGGACAAAGTCATGCAACCGCGCCATTTCCGCTGCGCGTTTAATACGTTCGGCCAGATCGGGCTCGTCCGGATCCAGGCCGTATGCGATATTCTCGGCGATTGTGCCATGGAACAGATACACGTCCTGACTCACCAGCGCCATGCGCCGGCGCAAATCACGCTGGCTCATCTGCGATATATCCGCACCGTCCACGCGTACGACGCCGCGCACCGGATCATAAAACCGCAAGAGCAATTTGATCAGCGTGGACTTCCCGGCGCCGGTCGCTCCCGCAAAGCCGACCGTTTCGCCCGGTTGAATCCGCAGGGATACTCCGTTCAACACGGGCAGGCCGTTGGCATACGAAAAACCGACCTGATCGAACTCAATTTCGCCGCGCGGCGGCGGCGCTTCGACCGGAGACGCCGGGTCGGCTACTTTTGGCTGTGAATTCAGAAGTTCCAGCGTTCGCCGGCCGCAGGCGTGCGCCCGTTCATATTCATCCAGAGTCGCGCCCAGTCGAGTCAGCGGCCAGAGCAGGCGTTGAATCAGCATGGTAAACAGCGCAAGCTCGCCGACGGTGCTCTGGCCCGCGATGACGCGCCAGCCGCCGGCCAGCAATACTCCGCCGAATCCAAGCGCAATCAGCATGCGGATCGCCGGCGTGTAGAGCGCGTTAAGCCGAATGGCCGCGAAGTTCGCATCTCGATACGCCTGCGAGGAAGCCTCGACGCGCCTCGCCTCGAAGGTTTCCGCCGTAAAGCTCTTGATAACTGCAATGCCGGCGATGTTGTTTTCCAGGCGACTGTTCAGTGCGCCAACGGCCGCGCGCAAATCTCGATAACGCGGCGAGATTTTACGCTGATAGTAGACGCTGCCCCAGATCACGAAGGGAATCGGCGCGCAGCCGATGAGCGCCATCGGGACGTCCGTCCCGAACAAAACTACCAGCGTAAAGACAAATAGCGTGGCGAGTTGCAAGAACTCGTTGAAACCCGAATTTAAGAACCGCTCCAACTGATTGATGTCGTCGTTAAGCAAAGTCATCGTTTCGCCAAGACGATGATTTTCAAAAAACTCAAGCTCGCGATTTTGCAGGCGTCGATAAGCCAGCATCCGAATCGAATGCTGCACCTGTTGCGCTATGCGCATAAATCCCGATTGGTACATCCATTGAAACAGACTTTCGAAGCCGAAGATCGCCACGCCCAGCGCGGCCAGCAGGACCGCCTGTCGGTGCAAATCTGGTCCAGCGATTGCGGCCGCCCACCGCGGAGGATTTCCCAGCAGCGCGTCAATCACCCAGCCGGTCAAAAGGGGCGGCATCAAATCCAGGATTTTGTTTGCAATGCTCGCCGCGCACGTTCCGAAAAACGCGACGCGATGCGGGCGCAGGCACGCGCGAATGAGGTCGGCAAAGTCGCGCGGCGGCTGTCGTATCGTTGTCATCGAGCGCGCGACTCGAAATCGCGGCGGTACGCCGGGTGAAACAGCAACAGGAGTTCGTGGAGCTGTTTTGCCGACAATTGCCCGGGCGCATTGGGCGCGTCCAGAAAACCGTAGGTGATCAGGCTGCCAAAGAAGGGCGCAGCGATGCGCGAAAGCAGGCCCGTTTCGCTCATCGCAATCGTGATCAGCGGGTGCGCGGCGCGCTTGTGCGTGTATTCCAGCAGACGCGTCAGATCGTCCGTGGAACGGGCAAACACGGCGATCTTAACAAGGTGCGCGGCGAGGCGCTCGCTTTCTGCAATTACGCGATCGAGATCGTGCGCCTCCGGCGTTTTTTCAAAGTCATGCGTTGACAGCATAATTCGGCAGCCGGCGCGACGGGCGATGGCCGCAATGTCTTCGCGTTCTTCAGATTCGTATTCCGCATCCAGGCAATCGCAGAGCGGCGCCAGTTTTTCGAATATGCTGAGACGATTACGTGCGAGGGCGGCCGTTTCGCGCACAGTGCCAATCACGCCGAGGCGCGCGCGTTCGGCGCTGGCCTTGAGTCGCCCGGCGAAGTCGAGCGCTTCGGTCGGTCCTCCGGGAAACGAATCGGCGCGAATCTCAAGCAGGGTTGCGCCGCTATCGCTAAGAAACTGCAGCTCGCTTTCGGCAAGGCTGCGTGCGGCGATTGCGGCGATGCGCGGAACGCCCCCTAACTGCACAGGACCCAGGCGCGGCGCCGATGGAGCGGAATCGTGGGACGCGGACGACATAAGAACCGAATCCGACGCGCCCGGCGAGAGCGCAGTCTATTTTGAAATCGGGATCGGGGCTAGAAACAAAAAAGGGACGGCCGAAGCCGTCCCTTGCCTTGCAGAGTATTCGAAAAGCGATTAGTTCGCTTTCGGTACGATCTGGAAAGTTACGCGACGCTGAGTTTGATCTTTCGAGTCAACGCCGGAGATCGGTTGATCGTCAGCAACGCCCACTGCAGTCATTTTGTCAGCCGGAACGCCAGCGCTGGCCAGAGCCCGCATAACGCCTTCAGCGCGACGACGGCTGATGGTTACGTTGCCCGGACGTCCGTCGCCCGGCGCTTCACGCGGGCCGATTGCGCAGCTGTGTCCAGTGACCTGAACAACATAGCCGTCGCCAACCTGGCTCAGAGCCTGGTTGATAGCGGGCGCAAAGTCGGTCTTGATCTTGTTTGCGTCGGCGGCCGAGACGGCAGTAGCCTTGTAAGCATAACCAGCTCCGGCCGGCGAATAGGCCAGTTGGCCAAGCGCGCGGTTAGCCAGGCCCAATGCGCCTGTGCCACCCGCTCCGCGGGAGGTGGATCCGCCGCTGGAAGAACAAGCTGCGAACATCGCGCCAGCGACCAGGGCTGCGCCCAGGGAAATTGCGATACGTTTCATATTAATGGAAGCTCCTATCTGATTGGTCTCGGACGGTTTAGATCCGAGACGGGTTCGCCCATAAAAATTAAGTTGAGTCGCGACTCGAACAAACCCGTTTACTCCGGCAATTTTGCACATCCAGCTACGGGAAGAAACCTTTTTTTTGGCGCATTTCGGTCCCCGGTAAAAAGACTCGCCCTGGCGGCCATGGAACCCGGCGACGTACGAACCTTTACTGTGGCCGCGGCCGACGAGGGCCTCCGGCTGGACGTCTGGCTCGCGGAGCAATTGGGCCAGGATGCCAGTCGCAGCCTTGTGCAACGCTGGCTGAGCGGCGGCGCTCTCAGCGGTCCGCCGCCGCTGCAACGCAGCAAGCGGGTGCGCGCCGGCGAATGTTACGCGCTCGCCGTTCCCCGACCTGAACCCCTCCGTCTCGCAGGAGTTGATGTCGGCCTGCGCTTCTTATATGAAGACAGTCACCTGGCCGTGCTGCATAAGCCGGCCGGCGTTTCCGTACATCCGGCCCCCGGCGATGAGCGTCCAAGCGTCATCCATGGGCTCTTGCACGCATGGCGCAGCGCCTGGCTTGAGGAGTTCGAAGCGGAATCCGAACAGGGTTTTCGCCCGGGAATTGTCCATCGCCTCGACCGGGAGACGGAAGGTCTGCTGGTTGTTGCGCGCAAAGCGTCCGCCGGCCGTATATTAGCGCGGCAATTTGCGGATCGTACGGTGTTTAAAGAATATCGCGCCTGGCTGATGGGCGCCCCGCGCACGCCGGTCGGCCGCGTCGAAGCGGCTCTGGCCCGCCATCCTGTCGACCGGCGCCGCATGCGGATTGATCCCGCCGGTCGCAACGCCGTCAGCGAATACCGGGCCCTGCAATCCGTGCTTTCCCGCCGCGGGCGCAAGTATTGCGAGGCGCTCGTGCAAATTCTCACGGGCCGCACGCATCAGATTCGAGTGCATATGGCGCATCTGGGCGCGCCCGTCGTCGGGGACGTGTTGTACTCGCGGTCCGCGCGTGAATTTGCGCGCTATGGCATGCTGCTTTTCGCGGAACGTCTTGAGTTTGATCATCCCGAAAGCGGGGAGCGGATGCGCTTTCGCCTGGAGCCGCCGGAGCGCTTCGCTGAGTTTGCGCGTCGCGCTGCTAATCTGTAGCTACCGTACCTTAACCGTTTGCTCACAAATCGGGTTCGGCGCTGGCCGCATCGCCCCGCCGCGGCCGAAACTTGTCGACGAGATCTCCAAAGCTCGGCTTGAGGCTTTCCCCGCCGTCCACTGCCAGACTTGAGCCGGTAATAAATTCCGCCGCCGGACTGGCCAGAAACAGAACGCTGCCCACAATGTCGCGCGGCTCCGGGAAGCGACCGAGCGGCACCCGATCGCGCACAGTGGCGACTACATCCTCGTTCAGCCACAGGCGTTCGAAGCTGCCTTTGGTAAAGACCGG
Organism: Leptospirales bacterium; assembly: GCA_036170535.1. GTDB lineage: Bacteria > Spirochaetota > Leptospiria > Leptospirales > Leptonemataceae > SSF53. The sequence continues at coordinate 34,897 of JAVHPJ010000028.1, forward strand.
GCCCGGGCTGACGTCATTGATGCGGATTCCGTAACGGCCCCATTCGCTGCCCAGGGTGCGTCCCAGGTTGACCAGACCGGCCTTCGCTGCGCCAGAGGGCGCCATGTAGGGCGACCCGGTCCAGCCCGTAGTGGAGGCGATGTTAATCACGCGCCCGGGAACTTTAGTCTTGATCCACCGCTTCGCATGTTCGCGAGTCATGTAAAAAGCGCCGTTCAGCACGACGTCGACAATGGCCTTCCAGCGCACCGGGGTGAGGGCCTCGGTAGGTCGCAGGCTGTTGGCGCCGGCATTGTTTATCAGAATGTCAATCGGCTTCCACGCGAAGAGCGCTGCGACCGCCGACTTCACCGAGGCGGGATTGGCGATGTCGCAGGCGTGCGTGAAAACTGGAACGGACCAGTCCCTGCGGATTTCCTCCGCCGCGCGTTCGAGTCGCGCAGCGTCGCGCGCCATCAGAGCGACCGAGGCGCCCAGTTCGGCAAAGGCGTCGGCGATCAATCGACCAATGCCGGTCCCGCCGCCGGTCACCAGTACGGAGCGGCCCGCAAAGAGATCAGCGCGATAAACCGAGCGCGCATCAAAACGCATGTCCAGCATGCAAACAGCGCGCGGCGCCCGGTTCTTCCGCGCCAGTTCTTTCCGTGTTGCCCGCGCAGCCGCGGGGCGCCACTCTGTCGCCATGTCCTTTGAACCTCATATAGCTCAGAAAGGCCCCTTCGTATGCGACGAAGAGGTCGGCAAAAAGCGCGCCTGGTGCGCCTGCGGTCTTTCCGCCAAACAGCCCTACTGCGATGGAACCCACGGTAAGCAAAACACCGGGATGAATCCCGTGGTCGTAAGCGTCGAGAAGGCGAAAATCGCGTGGTGCGGCTGCAAACGAACGGGAACGCCGCCCTATTGCGATGGCAGCCATTCGCGTCTCGGCTGATTATTCTGGTCCGGGCGGGCGTCGGGTCTGCGGAACCGACGCCGTATCATTCTTACAACAGTCGTTGTGATTCTGCAACAGATCTTCGCGATTTTGGGCCTCGCGGGTCCCGGCGTCTCAAAATCGTCGCATCAGTCAGGTCCCCCAGGCGGCCCCGCAGACCCGCTTTCAAGGCCCTCCAACCTTTCCTCCGCCTTATGCCCCTGAATCGGCGGGTCTGGCACGAAGCTTGCGTTACCTTCCCCTGACAGACAGGTCAGGCCTACGCATTTATGATCGATACGCAAGTTCAGAACTTTGAATCCCCCGAAGGTCGCCAGCCGAACAACGCTGGCGCGGGCTTTCGCCGAACAATTGGCCGCGAGGCCCGTTTGAGCGGGATCGGTTTGCATTCCGGCGAGACGGTGAACCTCTGGCTGGCGCCTGCGCCCGCTGGAACCGGCCTGGTTTTTCGCTCCACTACCCCCGATCAAGGCGACATTGCCGTCAGCCCCTTCAACGTAATTGATACTGTAAATGCAGTGACCCTGGGAAACCGGCGTTGGAAGGTTCAGACGGTGGAGCATCTGCTCGCAGCCCTGGCCGCCCTGAGCATTACCGATCTCTACATGACCCTGGATTCCTTTGAAGCCCCGATCCTCGACGGCTCTTCCGCGGGATTTTACGAAGCGTTGACGGGCGCCGGCATCGTGGATCTCGATGAGCGGCTGGAGCCGATTCGCTTGCAGACCGCCGCCTGGGTGGTGGACGGTGACAAATACTTGGTCGCCTTGCCGCACGACGGTCTGCGCGTCACCTACAGCATCGACTTCAATCATCCGCTGCTGCGCGCTAAAACCATCCAGATCGACCTGGACGGCGACGCCCTCGCACGCGAAATTCTCCCGGCGCGCACCTTTGGCTTTCTGCGCGACGTCGAAGCCATGCGCGCCCGCGGGCTGATTAAAGGCGCGAGCATCGACAACGCCGTGGTGCTTACGGAAGATGGGTACCTTAACGAGTCGCTGCGTTTTGAAGAGGAGTGCGTTCGCCACAAGGTCCTGGACCTGATCGGCGACCTGTACTTGCTCGGTCGCCCGCTGCATGCGCATCTGATTGCGTCGCGCGCCGGCCACACCCTCGACGCGGCCCTGGCTCGTAAGATTTATACCCAGGCGGCTATGGACGAACTGTCCCGCCGCAAAGAAGACCGTCGCGGTCGCTGATACCGGCGGAAGCCCGCCCCGGCCTTGCGCCAGCGCCGCTGCGGCGCTGCACCAAACGTTCCGCCCCGGCCGGGAAGGGCGCTCAGCGGACTCAAGCCGCAGTGCATAAAATTTCGCGTTGACACTGCCTTCCCGCCGATACTTAACTCAGCGTCGATCCATCCGCGTCATCCCGGGGAGGGCAGCCCGTGGAAGCCATTAACCAGCTGCTTGAACAATTCAACATATTTTACAATTTCTATTCGTTCGCGAACCTACTGGCCTGCGTCTTCACCCTGCTGGCCGGTTTGTTCCTGCTTACCCTGAAGCATAAGTCCAAGAGTACGATTGCGCTCGGTCTTGCGTTCCTGCTGTTATCGCCCTTTAATCTGACCTACTTCGTCGCGCACTCGCTCTATCATCCGATCGCCAGCTATCACCGCTGGTTCACCGTATTGTTAATCCTGCCGCCGCTGATTCATTTCTGCCAGTGGTGCTTCAAATACCCGGAAAACACCCACCCGCGGCTGGCCCGCGCGGTCATTCTGGTTCAGTATGCGGTCGCCGCGCTGTGTACGGGCGTCTTTGTCTATATCACCCTCAACTCGCGTCAGAATTTCATCATGAACGGCCAGTTGTGGGATTTCGACGCCGACTGGTTCAGTAAAATTTACGGCATTATCATCTTCGTCTATCTGCTGGCTATCCTGGGCGTCGGGATCTGGAAGACCTTTGTCACGCACGGCCGCGAGCGTTGGACCGTGCTCGGCATTTCAGTGGCGATCATGGTGGCGTCGCTCGTCCCGGCCATTCTGAATATCGCCCAGCGCGATGGCCGCGTTTCGCGCAGCGCTTTTGTCATCACCTTCGTGCTGTTTACGGTGATCGGTTATTTTTTCATTCTGATCCTCTACATCAATCGCACGCGCGACCGCACCTCGTTCATGGTCAAGATCGTCGGCATTTCGCTGGTGACCTTCCTGTTGATGATGCAGGTGATCAGCTATTTCACTCTGAATGATCGCGAGGCGGAGTACGACAAGCTGCACGTCCAGTACGCCGAGCGCGTACTGGAGGGCGGGCAGCGCAACGAGGACATTCAGTACATCGTGCGCTATAATCTCGCGGACGGCGCAGTTACGCCGATGTACGAGCGCGAACCCTGGCCGCTCAAATACGCCGAGCACGTCCCGGATCTGTTGAATACGGCGATCTACGAACAACTTCGCACCGAAGATCCGGTCGGTTACCGCGACCGCGCCCGGCTGCTGATCGAATCTCACAACGAGACCTTTTTCACCGGCTACCGCGCGGCGTTGCTGCGGCTCCTCAACAATACCGGCGCCGAAGACGACGACCTGAAAAGCGCAATGCTCGCAGGCATTGGCGAGATCGACGCGACTGTTACGGTCGGATATAACAAGATCCGCGTTCTGAAAGACGACGGCTTTCGCGCTTCGCTTATCAGTTTCCTTAAAGACTCTTCAGAGGAATTCGCGCCTTTTGCGGAAGCGATTGGCGACCATGTGGTCGCGAACCCTGAATTGGATGGCGGGGAGCTCAAGCAGAGCGTGCTCTCCTTTCTCGCGCCGCTGAAGCCGGCCCAGTCGCGCTATTTTCGCAAGCTCAGCGACGAAAGCCCGCAGAAGTTTCTGCATTTTACTTCATTTACCAGCTATGACGCCGAACAGAAGGCGGTATTCGAAGTCGGCTTTTCGTATTTGAACTACCGCCGCTACATTCACGGCTCGGCGATCCAGCAAACCTTGATTCTTCTGGTGGCGCTGGTCGTTTTGCTCGCGGTGTTCCCGTACTTCTTCCAGGGCAGTTTGATTACGCCGCTGAATGCCCTGGTGGGCGGCGTGGGCCAGGTGAACGACGGCAATCTGGAAACAGAAGTGCCGGTCTACGTGCAGGATGAGATCGGCTTCCTCGCGCAATCGTTTAACTCGATGGTCGTGTCGATCCGCGACGCGCGCGAGAAGCTGCAGGACTACGCGAACAATCTCGAAGAGAAGGTAAAAGAACGTACGGCCGAACTCAAGCAGACTCTTGAGGAAGTGCGCGCGCTCAAGACGCAGCAGGACGGCGACTATTTCCTCACCTCGCTCTTGCAGAAGCCGCTTAACTACAACGCGAATAAGTCAAAGCTCGTTTCTACGGATTTCTTCCTGGAACAAAAGAAGAAGTTTGAATTCCGTACCAAAAAAGCGGATCTCGGCGGGGACATCTGTCTCACCGGCACCCTGCGTCTGGGCAAACCGGACAATTTTCGACGGTACATCATTGCGTTAAACGGCGACGCCATGGGCAAGTCTATGCAGGGCGCCGGCGGTTCTCTCGTTATGGGCGTCGTGATGAATTCCATCATGGCGCGCTCGGCGAAGAACAATCGCGTTTTGGACGTCACGCCGCAACAATGGCTGACTGACGTCTACGAAGAGATTCACGGAGTATTTCAGGCGTTTAACGGCTCCATGGTGATTTCCTGCGTGCTGGCCGCAATCGACGAACAGAGCGGCGAAATGTGGTATTTTAACGCGGAGCATCCGCATACGGTGATCTATCGCAACGGCAAGGCTTCGTTTATCGAAGAGGAGTTGCTGTTGCGCAAAATCGGTCTTGAGTCGGAGATTCCATTCAAAGTTCAGTATTTTCAATTGCAGGCCGGCGATGTCGTGATTATGGGATCGGACGGTCGCGACGATCTGGATCTGACGCCCGGTCAGGCTGTGCGTACCATCAACGAAGACGAGTTTTTGTTTCTCAAGCGGGTCGAAGAAAGCGACGGCGACGTGGAGCGCATTATCCGCTCGATCAAAAGCTACGGAGAGCTCACCGACGATCTCTCGCTTCTGCGCATCGGCTTTCAAGAATCGAGCGTCCGCACCGAACGTCATTCCGAAAATGAGCTGCCCGATCGCGTCGTGATAGACATCGACATTAACGACGAATTCGACCAGGCGAGCCGGGACGGCATCGAAGGCGCAGTTGAACAGCGTAGCGAAGAGTTCGACGAGTTTTTCCGCCTGGGGCGCAAGCTGGCGCGCGAAGGTCGGCTCGACGAGTCGCTTGATTATCTCAACAAAGCTTATGCAATTCGCAATGACGTGCCCGCGCTGAACAAAATCATGGCGGTCTTGACGTTCAAAGAGCGCGACTATGCGCGCGCCGTCGAAATACTGGGCGCGTATCTTGCGCATGACCCGGGCATCGAGGATTTCTGGTTGTACCTGTCCATTTCGAACAAGCGTACCGGCGACTACGAACAAGCCCTCGACGCCGCCAAACGCGTCTACAGCATGAACCCGGATCGCGTGATCAACCTGATTAACCTGGCGGACATTCATTTGAAGTTGGGCGACTCCGCACAGGCGCGCGAATTTGTCGATCGCGCGCTGAATATCGATCCGCAAAATCGTCAGGCGCGCACCCTGCAGGCAAGTCTGGTATAACGCGCTTATGGTGTTGCGGCTCGAACAAGTTCTCAATCGAATTCGAACGATTGATCGCGAAATCGCCGAGCTCCGGCGCTTGCGTGCGCGGGTGCCGGCCGGTCGGCCGTACTCGGCGGGTTTGCAGGTCGCGTTTGATAAGCATATCAATGATCTGATCAACGAAAAGATCGCTTTTGAGGAGCTGGAAATCGAGAATCCCTCCGAAGACCTGCTTCAGGAAATTTTCTCGATCGATCTGGCGACGGCTTCGCGGATTCGCACTGATCGCGCGCCCGCCCCGGTTCATGAGCCGACCCAGACCGAACAACGCCTGATCGGATTTTTGCAGGCGATGCCAAAAGTTGAGTTGCACCTCCACATGGAGGCGTGCATCAACAAAGAAACCGTCGCCGCCATGCTGGAGAAGAACGGCGTTCCGTACTCCATGGAGGAACTGGAAAAGCTCTACAAGTTCAGTAATCTCCAGGAATTCATAAAGCTTTTCTTGTTCATAATTGATTCCATCAAGACGCCCGAAGATTTCGCGCTCATTTTCCAGAATCTTCGCAACTATATGGATGAAAACTCCATTCGCTATGCGGAGGTTTTTCTGGCGCCGTCCCGCATGATTCAGAACGGCCTGGATTTTAATGAAATCGCCCAAACCCTGGATCGCCTGTCCAACGAGTGTCGTCGCGCCGGCGGGCCTGAAGTCAAATACCTGATCGACGTTTCGCGCACTTTCGGCGTCGAGAATGCCAGCAAGAATTTGCAGCGCGTCCTGGGCGCCAAGTCGACCAACATAATCGGCATTGGCCTGGGCGGCGCCGAGCTGATGGGGCCGGCGCGCGAGTTCCGTGACGTCTTTGCGCAAGCGCGCGCGGAGGGATTGCACCGCGTGGCGCACGCCGGCGAAGACGACGGCCCGTGGTCCGTGCGCGACGCTGTCGAGATTCTCGGAGCAGAGCGCGTGGGGCACGGCACTTCCGCGATTCAGGACCCCGGTCTGATGGAATTGCTGCGCGTAAAGGAAATCCCGATCGAGGTGTGCTTGACCTCGAATATTTTTACGGGCAAGTATGTGCGCACGGAAAAAGACCACCCCGCACGACGCTACTACGACGACGGACTGGTCTGCACGGTCAACACAGACGACCCGGAAATATTTAACGTAAACCTCACGCAGGAATACTTTAAGTTTTATAAGCACCTCGACTTTACGGCCACCGAACTGATCGACCTGAATCGACAGGGCGTTCATGCATCGTTCATGACGAATCCGGCAGCGACCTGGAAGAAGTTCGAAGCGGAAATCGCCGGCCTGCGCGAAAAATTCGCGATCTGAAGCCTTCTGATCAAAAAAACCTCTGGTTTCGTTTCTGCGGCGCCGGCGATTCTGTCCCGGGCGGCGCGCCGCTCGCCGGAGGACGCCATGAAGTCACTGCGAATTGCGCTATTGATCCCTCTCACAGCTGTCATGATCGGCGCCGAGCCAGTCGCAGTCCCCGCCGGTCTCGCCGCCGGCCGACCGGGCGCCTACGATCTGGTCGTGCGCTCTCCGGATCTGGAATTCATGAAGAACGGCTTGCGCGCGTTGTATTATATTCCCCGCAGCCTCGCCCGTGACCAGCTCCGCGGACGTCCCTTGCTGGTATTTTTCCACGGTCATACGCGCGATCCGAACTATTATCGCACGCAAATTCAACAAATGAAGCAGTTTGCGGAACGCGATCGATTCTCGTTGCTGAGCGTCCAGAATCCATGGGCTTTGAACAATGATCGCATCGGCGCAGCGCTCGACGCCGTTTTTGGCGTGAATCTCATGCTGCACCAGCTGGACAGTCTGGAGCTGTATCGCGCCGGTCATGTTTACACGGCCGGCTTTTCCAGCGGCGGCTTTGTCGCGTGGCTGGTTTGTTTGCAGAGCCTGGATCAACTTGCGGATCCGGAGTTTCGGCAAAAACAAATCGAGTACGATCACGCGAACAAATACGAAGGCGCGCCGCCCGCGGACTACGATGTTGAGCGCGACTGGTACAGCTGGAAGAGCAAAGCGGCGCTTGTGTATCCCTACGCGGGTTTTGCCTCCTTTAAGGGAAACTACTACGGCGGCGTATTTCAACCAAACATGCTTGCGGACGGTTACGGCATCCCGTACGCCGCATACTACCCGCGGATTTACGGCGATCGATTGGGAGTCGTGACCGTCGGTGGCGCGGCGGATGTCCCGCGCGTGCGTACGCAGGCCGCGGAGTTGCGCGACTTTATGCGCGGCTATCTGGGTCTGCCGCTTGAGTACCAGGAGTTTCCTTCCGAGGGGCACAGTCTGACGCAGGCGAACTGGCGGTACTTCTGGGATAAGGTTGAAAGCCGATTGGCGTCGTCTTCGGAATAGGACGTCAATCGCCATGCCCTACTCGCAGTCCTTCTTGCCGGATGAACAATCTGCGGCGCGCCAATCGCCCTGGATCGCGCTCGGCGGTCTGTGTCTCGCGGGCGTCGCCGGTTATGTGAACGCGGCGGCTCTGAGTTATTTTCACGTGCCCATCAGCCACATGAGCGGCGCGGTTTCCAACGTCGGGTTGGAAATCGTAGACGGCGATATAGCCGCCGCCGGTTACGCTGCGGCGATTATCGGCGGCTTTTTTTTCGGCGCGATTGCCAGCGGGCTTCTGATCGGCGCCGCGCGATATTCGGCCGGCCGGCGTTACGGCGTCACGTTGATGCTTGAGGGCGTGTTGCTCGCTCTGGTTGCGTTTTTGATTCACGAAGGCCGCAGCGCGGGCTTGCCGCTCGCCGCCTTCGCCTGCGGACTGCAAAACGGCATGGCCAGCAGCTACTATGGCTTGATCGTTCGCACGACGCACATGACCGGCATACTCACCGATCTTGGCGTTATGCTGGGACATCTGCTCCGGCATCGTCAGATCGAGCCCTGGAAACTGGCTGTCCTGGCGGGCATATTGCTGGGTTTTTTCGTCGGCGGGATCGCGGGCGCGTGGGCGGTGCGTCTGGCGGCCGAGGCCGCCTTTTATTTACCGGCTTCAGGTTGCATGCTCGCGGGACTCGTTTACACGATCTGGCTCTCGCGCCGGACGCGCCCAAACTCGCCCGCATAAACGCGCCTACCACGCCAGCGGCTGGCCGTCGCGAAAAAAGCCGCCGCTCGGGCCGTTCTCCGGGAGCGTCGCGACCCAGACGACGCTGGCGGCGCCTTCGGCGATCGGTCGGCCGCCCATGGCGCCCGCTTCGCTGGATACGTTTACAATGCGCGCGTTCGCGCTGGCTTTGAGCAGCGGCAAGAAAGCCTGCACGCACTGCCACGCGCCGAACAGATTCGACTCGAAGGTTGCGCGCACGGTTGATAAGTCCACTTCCGCCGCCGCAGCGCCGCTCAAATGGTTGGGCGACACATCGAGCAGTCGTGCGTAATCTTTACCAGTCTGAAGCGTAAGATAGTGTTTGTCCACCAGCGACCGGAAGCGGAGGGCGAGGCGCGCCGATTGCGCACGGAGCGCGCGGCGCGCCGGCTGATGGCGGATCTGGAACGTCCTGTGCTCGATATCGCCCTTGATCGCGGCTACGATTCGCATGCCGCGTTTTCCCGGGCCTTTCGTGCCGCCTTTGCGCTGTCGCCGGCAGTGTTTCGGCGCCGCTGGACGAGTCCGCAAAATAGCAATTTCGGCGCAGCGCCGGGCTCGTTCTATTCGGCCTTTTCGCCCCGCGCGAACGCTCGGCGGCGGCTGAGTTTCAATTCAAGGCCGCGCCGGAGCGCGTGTATCAGCAAATTCTGGACATTGACGGCGCGCGGACGTGGCGCGCCGATCTAAAGGAAGTGCGCATTGTCGCGCGCGAGCCGCAGTTGGTCTGGGACGAGATTCCCCGGCGCGGCCCGCCCATCCGATTCACCCTGCAAGCGGCGCGTCCGTCGGAAGAGATTGTCCTGACCCTTGTCGGGCAGGGGTTTCGCGGCCGGTGGACCGGTCAGTTTCGGCCGCACGCCGGCGGAACCGTGGCCCGCTTTGAAGAACGTCCAACGGCCGACAGTTGGCTTGCCAATCTGCTGGGTCGCGTATTTTACAATCCTGAGTCAAGCATCCAGCATTTTGCTACAATGTTGTCGGCCAGCCTGGGCGAAGTCCCGGCCCCGCCGCCCGTTCAATGAGCCGCGCGCGCCTCCCGTACGCTCCGTGAACGAGTCGCCGTTCACGGTCGCCGTCATTTTTCTGACAGGATCGGGAGGCGCCCGCAGTGCGCGCAATATTCGAATTCTTTGTCGTCAACTGGCGTTTCAGCTTTATTCTCAAGGCGCTGATACTTGTCGCCGGCATTGGCGGCATTGTCATATTACAAAAGGAGTCTTATCCGCCCGTCAACTTCGCCACCGTGAGCATCGCCACCATCTACCCCGGCGCGTCGCCGGAAGAGGTCGAAGAAGAAGTCACCAACGAAATCGAAGATGAGTTGCGCGGCATTGAGGGACTCGAGGACGTAAGTTCCGTTTCGCAGCCGGAGCGCAGCGAAATTATCGTGCGCATCGACATTGATCGCCGCGATCCGGATGCAATTGTAAATGAGATCCAGCGCGCGGTGCAACGCGCGAGCGGCAGTCTGCCGGCTGATTTGCCGGAGCTGCCCCAGGTAACCGAACTCAAGGCGGAAGAGATTCCGGTAATTGAATTCGCGCTCGTCGGCGACAACGTCGGGCGCAGGCGCGATACGCTGGCGTATCGCTTGAAAAAGGATCTCGAAGACGTCAGCGGCGTTTCCAACGTGAGGTTGGTTGGATACCGCGCCCGCGAGTTCCAGATCCTGCTTGATCAAAATCGAATGCGCGCGCTGGACGTGGGTTTGCCCGAAGTCTCGCGCGCCATCTCCTCGCGCGTCAATAACGTCCCGGGCGGTTATCTGCGCGATGACGACACCGCACGCCTGGTGCGCGTGTTATCGCCCATAACCGACGCCGCTTCGCTTGGCGATATCCCGATTCGCTCTTCGGATGCGTTTTTCTCCGTGCGCATCAATCAGGTCGGCCGCGCAGTCGAGGGCAGCGAAGATCCCACGGCGCTCACGCGTTTTAACGGCCAACCTGCAACGCTGCTTGTGATTACCAAAAAATCCGACGCAGCGGCCCTGGACGTGGTCGAGCGCATCCAGACCTTGCGGCCCCGGATCGAAGCGAAACTTCCGCCGGGATATTCGCTCCACATTTATAACGATGAAGGTTTGCGCGTAGAAAACCGACTGCAGATCGTGAGCAACAACGCGCTTGGCGGTCTTGCGATTGTCATTCTGGTTCTGTTCTTATTTTTGCCGGGCCGGATTGGACTCATTTCCGCTTTCAGTTTGCCCCTGACCATCGGCGGCACTGTAGCTTTCATGATTATCGCCGGCGCGTCGTTCAACATTGTGACGATGATGGCGCTGATTATCTGCCTGGGCAACCTGGTGGACAACTCGGTCGTGATGGCGGAGCATTATTCGCACCTGCGCGAACAGGGTGAAAATGCCCGCGAAGCGGCGATTCAATCGGCCCTTGCCTTCTGGGCGCCCTTTACGGCTTCGACTATCACGATCATCGCTGCATTCTTGCCGATGCTCGTCACCGTCGGCGTCATGGGTCAGTTTATTCGCTGGATTCCCATTGTCGTTACCGGCGCCTTGCTGATCAGTTTGATTGAGGCCTTGTTTCTTTTGCCAGCCCGTTTGCAATTGGTTTCGCCGGCGCCTGCGCGCGCGGACGGAAAATCGCACTCGCCCTGGTTCGACAAATTCCAGGCGGCCTTTGAACGACTGATTGCGCTGTCGATCCGGCGCAAATACCGCACGTTTGCAGTTCTGTCGGGGCTCATCGTATCCGGCGTATTTGTTACGGCCCTCTTTAACCGATTCGAGCTATTCCCGGCGGAAGGCGTGGAATATTATTTCGCCCGCTTTGAAACGCCGACATCCACCAGCATCTATCGCACGGATGAGCTGGGCGCGGAGTTAAGCGCGCGCGTGGCCGCAGCCCTTGGGCCCGACAAACTGCGCGGCGTTGTGAGTTACGCGGGCGTTCAGCAGGCCGGCCCGGGCGATCCGCAGGCCAAGTCCGGCGAACAAACCGGACTTTTGACCATCGCGATCAAGCCGGAAGTGGCGCCGGACCTCGACATACCACAGATTCTACAAACCCTGCGCGGCATACCCGTGCCAGAAGGAGTTTCTCAACTTACCTTTGAAGCGGAACAGGGCGGTCCGCCCATTGGCAAACCGCTGACCGTCACCCTGCGTTCGCCGGACTACGACCAGATGCGCGCTCTCGCGGACGCCATCAAAGTCGAAGCAGCGCGCTACGAAGGCGTGTTTAACATTGACGACGACGAAGAGCGCACGGGTCCGGAGCTGACCCTGTCGTTGTATTCGGATCGAAGCGCGATCGCACAGCTCTCGACGGAAGCGGTTGGCGCCAATGTCCGTTCTGCGTTGCAGGGGCTCACGGTCGGCAAAATCACCCGCGATGAAGAAGAAGTCGAAATCGTGGTGAAGCTGGCCGACGCCGATCGCGAAACAGCGCGCGATGTCATGCAACTGGAGGCGCAAAACGCGCTGGGGCAGTTGGTGCCGATCAGCGGCATTGCGCGACTGGCGGAACAGGAAGGCCCGGCGTATCGTAAACACTACAACTTTCGTCGCGCCATCACCGTGTCGGCCGAAGTTGATCCTGAAAAAATCACGTCGACGGCGCTGAACGGCCATATCCAGGATTTTGTGGCGGAGCAGGTCGCGCGGTATCCTCTGGTCACCGTTAAGTTTGGCGGCGAGGAAGAGAATACCCAGGAGTCTCTGCAATCCCTGGGGCTTGCTTTGCTGCTGGCGATTTTCGGAATTTTTGCCACGCTCGTGTTCACCTTTCAAAGTTTTTCCAAACCGATCCTGATTCTGTCATCGATTCCTCTGGGTTTAATCGGCGTGTTTTACGCGTTTGTTTTTGATCAACGTCCGCTCAGCTTCATCGCGTTTATCGGCGTCGTCGGGCTGTCGGGCGTTGTGATCAACTCTGCGATTATCCTCGTCGACTATGTCGAAGAACTCCGACGCACCGTCGGCGATCGCATGTCGTTGGACGAACTGCTGGTCGCCGCATCGGGACGCCGCCTGCGCGCTGTGCTTGCGACCGGTCTGACGACGGTTGTGGGCCTGCTGCCGGCCGCGTTTGGCATTGGCGGCTACGACTCGCTGCTGGTGCCCATGACGCTCGCGTTATCCTGGGGCATGATTGTAGGCACGGTGCTCGCGCTACTCTGGATCCCCGCCTCGTATCTGATCCTGGCAGATCTCCGGGAAAAACTGATCGGCCTGCTCCGGCGTAGTCCGCGCGCAACGCAGATTGTTCAGCCGGCCTACTTCGCCGCTCCGGAATCGCGACCGAACCCGGCGCCCGTCGGGGAATTCGAATCCTCTCGCGCTGCGCTGGATCCAGGAGTCGGACGTTCGCCGGAGAAGAAGCCCCGACGCCGAAAGCCGGGTTGACTTGCTCCGCAGGCGGGCGCAGTTCGTAGCATGCAACTTGAACCGCGCATTTCCTTTTTGACGCTCGGCGTTCGCGATCTCGCGCGGGCGCGGCAATTTTACGAAGAAGCCTTCGGCTGGACGCCGGCGAAGTCGGACGGCGGCATCGTGTTCTATTCGCTAAAAGGCTTTTTCTTCGCCCTGTTTCCGTCGGACGAGCTTGCTGCCGATGCGAAAGTCCCCGCCGAAGGTTCCGGTTTCCGCGGCGTAACGCTCGCCTACAATGTGCGCACCAAAGAGGAAACCGATGCGGTCTACGCGGAACTTTGCGCCCGCGGCGCCACGCCGGTGCTCGCGCCGGAGACCGTCTTCTGGGGCGGCTACCGCGGCTACATCGCCGATCCGGACGGGCACCTCTGGGAGATCTGCTTCAATCCCTTTGTCACCCTCGACGCCGACGGAAGCATCCAGGAACACGCCTGAGGTCCCTGCGCATCCGCCAGCCCGGGCGCCGCGGACCGGGCTGGCGTCCCAGGCCGCCGCATACTGGTTGATAGAGGTAACCCATGAAGTCCCTATCGCCTATATGCATAAAAAGTATTGACCAATCTGTATCAAATGTGCATACTTCATCCATGCGCACCACCCTGAACCTGGACTCGCAACTCATCGAGGAAGCGCGGGCGCTTTCCGGCATTGCGGAAAAAACCGCTCTGATCCACGCGGGCCTGGAGGCCCTGATCCGGGAACGCTCCCGTGAGCGCCTCAAGCGACTGGCTGGCAGCGAGCCCCAGTTGCGTCCGGTGCCGCGTCGGCGGGGCGGGCAGTGAGGGTCGCGCCCCCGGTCGACCGCTACAGCGGTCGCGTGCTGGTCGACTCGTCGATCTGGATTGAGTTTTTTCGCAAGGGTTCGCCGGAGCTGGCTCGACTGCTCGGTGAGGACGAGGTGGTGCTGCACCCCTGGGTTCTTGGCGAACTGGCCCTTGGCAATTTCCGAAACCGGGCGGAACCGCTGCGGCTTCTGGGTTCGCTCGATCGTGTCCACCCGACGTCGGATGCAGAAGCGTTGCAGTTTATTGAAGCGCGAGAATTGTACGGCAGCGGCCTCGGCTGGGTCGATGTGCACTTGCTTGCGGCTGCAGTTGTACATCGACTCAAGCTCTGGACCGCCGATCGCACGCTGGCCGGTCACGCGGCGCGCCTGGGCGTGGCGCGCGGTCTTGCACCTGGAAGCGCTTGACCTTTCCAGGGCCTGCATCCGAATTCAGTCGCGGTCGCGGTCGCGCCTGCGGCGGGAGCATTTCATGAAAGTCAGCATAGTCATTCCCGCTCTCAATGAGGAACGCGATCTCCCGGTTCTGCTGGAGTCCATTCGCGCCCAGACCTTTACCGACTACGAAGTCATTCTGGCGGACGCGGGCTCCACGGATCAAACCGTAAAGATTGCAAAGAAATTTGGCGCGCGGGTCGTGCCCGGCGGGATGCCCGGCGCCGGTCGCAATCGCGGCGCGGAAGTCGCGCAGGGCGAGTTCTTGTTTTTCTTTGACGCCGACGTGGAATTGCCGCCGAACTTTCTGGCCGGCGCCGTCTCCGAAATGGAAGAGCGCTTTCTGGATCTGGCCACCTGCGAATTCAAGCCGCGCTCCGACTTGCGTCTCGATCAAATCATGTTTCGCTTCGCCAACCTGTCCGTGAAAATGAACCAGGACATTAATCCCCGAGCGGCTGGCTTCTGCATTTTTATTACACGTCGACTGTTTCGTAGAATTGGCGGCTTTGATGAAACGCTGAAGCTGGCCGAAGATCACGATCTGGTGCAACGCGCGTCAAAGTTTCGTCCGTTGCGCGTGCTAAAAAGCGTCGAGTTGTTCGTGAGCGTGCGCCGGTTGGAAAAAGAAGGTCGGTTCGCCCTTATTCAGAAGTACATGCAGGTTGAACTACATTTGATGTTCAAGGGCGCTGTCCGCGAAGAAATAGTAGAGTACGAATTTGGCAACTTCAGCTCGGAAAAGGACGGCGGCGGCCGCCTTCTGGACGACGTCGAGGCCCGCATCATCCAGATGGAGCGCGTCTATAACGATTTTTCCCGCAATCTCAAAGATGCCGAGCGCGATCCCAACGCAGAGCCCGCGCTGCTGGACAAATGGCGCAGCGGCTTTGACGGAGCGATGAAGGCGATTCAGCAGCTTGTCAAGAAGCCGAAACAGTGACGCGGCGCCGCCGCGTTATGATAATTAATCCGGCCTGATTTTGATTATTTACGTGCGCCGTGAATGAAGTCGCGGTACCAGAGCGCGCTGTCCTTGGGCGTCCGTTTGAGCGTGGCGAAATCCACATGCACAATGCCAAAGCGCTTATCGTAGCCCGCGCGCCATTCCAGATTGTCAAAGAGGCTCCACACAAAATAGCCGCGCAGATTGACGCCTTCGCGCATCGCGCGCAGGGCTTCGGCCAGATAGGCCTGAATATAACGCTTTCGCTCCGCATCATGAATCGCCCCGTCCGGCGCAACGTGGTCCGGGTAGGCGGCGCCGTTTTCGGTGATGTAGAGCGCGGCAATCTCCGGATACGCGGCGAATTTTTTCAGAATCTGATGCAGGCCCTCCGGATGGACCTCCCAGCCCATTGCAGTGCGCTCGGCGTGGCGCGCCGTGGGCCGCTCGAAAAAATGGACATAGGGCATCCACCACGCGGGCCGCACAATTTTGCGCGAGTAGTGATTGATGCCCAGAAAGCGAAACGGGAACTCGATTTCCTGCGCATCGCCTGGCTGCATCCAGCGTTCAATACGCGCGAGCGCTGGCAGGTCAGCGACGGGATAGCCGCGACCGAATACAGGGTCCACGTACAGGCGATTAAAAAACGCATCGTGACGCGCAAGCGCTGCATGATTGCGCGTCGTGTCCTTCGCAACGTAGCCGGCCAGGGTGGAAATGGTCGTGCCCGTGTTTAAGTCCGTCCGTTCGGCTGTCATGGCGCGCGCGGCGCGTCCCTGTGCGAGCAATGCATGGTGCGAAGCGCCCAGGAATTTATTCCAACCCGCTTTGCCCGGCGGAAAATAGCCCACGCCATACCCGAGCAGGGTGAACATCAGCGGTTCGTTGAGGACAATCCAATCTTTGATCAGGTCGCCCAATTTTTGGGCCAGAAGGGCGGCATAGTCGGCGAAATGACTGGCGGTATCGCGATTCAGCCAGCCGCCCGCGCGCTCGAGGGCGAGCGGCAGATCCCAGTGAAACAGCGTGGCGAAGGGGCGAATGCCCGCGGCGAGCAACTTCTCCGCCAGACGCCGATAAAAGTCCAGGCCGCGAGCGTTTACGCCGTCGCGCAGACGTCCGGAAGGCAGAACGCGCGGCCACGAAATCGAAAAGCGATACGCCTGCAGCGCGAGCGCGCGCATCAGATCAACGTCGCTTTCCATGCGCGCATAGTGATCGCAGGCGACGTCGCCGGTTTCGCCCCGCTTGATTTTCTTGCGCCGCGAAAAATCGTCCCATACGGAAGGACCTTTTCCATCCGCAGTGGCGGCGCCCTCAATCTGATAGGCGGCCGTGGCCGCGCCCCATAGGAAGTCGCCAAAGTCGCTCGCGCGCAGCGAAAAAACGTCTGTGGTTTGAGACATTAAAAAATCCTCAGGTGTTGCGGCGTCAGTCCGGCAATCTCTGGAATTGCAGACCCTGCCAGGTAAGGCGGTTCAGACTCGGATCGAAGACAAGCTCGCCGCCCAGTTGTCGGCCGACGCCGATTACCGTCAGGCGGTGCGCTTGCGATGGTGCGACCGCCAGGCGCCAGACGCCCCCGCCGGCGGTTTCCAGCTCGATCAACAGGGCGTCCTCGCGCTCGGCGAGCGACAGCGATCGTATGAATGGCGCATCTTCGCCCTCGTCGACTAAAGCGTAGCGGCCCAAGCGCCCGCGCCATTCCGCCGTCGCCCGGCCGGTCGATATACGCGACCCGACCGGAAAGCGCCGGCCGTCGCGATCGACGGCCACGTAGCGGCGTCCGCCGACTTCGGGAAAACTGACTCGCAATCCGTCCAGCGCCTGAACATTAACCGAGACCAGTCCGAAAATCCGCAGGCGGACGCGAAATCCGCCCTCCACCGGCAGCAACTCGGCCTCCAGCGCGTCCAGATCGGCGGTAAGGCGATCCGCGCCTGCGGAGAGGCGAATCCAACCGAGCAGAGTCTGGTAGTCGCCAGCCAGCGCCTGCAGCTCCTCCGGCGTCGCGCCGCGTTCGGCGAATTCGGCGGGCGGCCTGGCCTCCGCGTAAGCGCGACCGTGTTTGGCTGCGACGGCGAGGCGCAGGGCGAGCGTTGCGATTTCGCCAGTAAGGCCTGCCGACTCCGCGCTGTTCGCGAGAACGGCGACCGTTAACTTCTCCTCGGGCGCAATCAGCAGCGCAGATACGAACTGCACGGTGCCGCCATTGTGGCCGACCGTGTACACGCCGCTTTCCGGTTCTGCATTTAAGAACCACGCGAGACCGATGCTTGTATCAAAGTCCCGAGGCGCGGCCCCATTCTGGCGCCGTAGCATTTCGCGCACACTGGCGGCGCTGAGGATGCGTCCGCCGCTGCATTCGCCTGAGTTTAGAACCGCCTGCGCAAATCGCGTAAGATCTGCGGCGGTCGAACGTACTGCGCCGGCGCCCTGCACGCCGGTTTCGAGCGTCGGTCCCGGCTCGTCGCGCGCATAACCCACGGCAAGGCGACTGCGGTCGATGCGAGCCAGATCAACGTGCGTGCTGTGCATGCCGCAAGGCGCAAACACGCGCCGTTCCAGGTAGTCGGAATAGTTCAAGCTCGATCGCGCTCGCACCAGCTCGCCGGCCAGGGTGAAGCCCAGATTGGAATACACCAGAGCGTAGCCGGGCGGATAAGCGGCGCGCGTTGCGCGCGTCAGCGCGATGTACTCCTCGGGCTTGCGCGGCCGTACGGAAAACATGCGCGACAGATTATCCGAGGGCAAGCCCGCGCGATGCGTGAGCAGGTCGCGCGGCGTAATTGCGCGGCGCGGATTTTCCGCCTCAGGATATAAATCGTAGGGCGGCGGTTGAATGCTGAAGCCAGGCAACTGTGCGGCGAGGGGCGCATCCAGGTTAACGCGTCCCTGTTCTACGAGTTGCAGCAGGGCAACGGCCGTCATCGGCTTTGTAATGGATCCGATTTCGTAAATCGTGTCGGGTCGCGCCTGCACGCCGTTCTCACGGTCCATATAGCCGGCCGCGCTCTCCCAGATGAGTTCACGATTATTCGCGAGAGCTATGGATAATCCGATGCCGTCCGTCGCGGCCAGTCCGCGTTCGATTTCATAAGCGAGCCGTTCTTTCAGGTACGTGTAATCACCGGGCGCGTGCGGTGCGCGCGGCGTCGGCGGGCTTGCGCAGGCGGAGGCCAAACTCGCAGCTGCGAGGATGGCGCGCAGCGTCGGCCGGCTCCAGCCGCTGGCCCTGGCGCGGGGCCGGGGTATCCGGCGGACAGGCTCGAGGCGGGTCAGTGGCATAAGCGGAGGCGTGCGGACGGCGCCGATTAATAGTCGCGCGGCGAGCAAGGGAACAAGAGGCTCACCCTGCATCGGTTGGGTCGGTCAAAAAACACGCCGCGTTCGCTCGCGCGCTCCAGGCAGCCGCTCCAGCGTCCGCGAGCGCCCATCTTGAGCCGCAGGGTCCACTCGGCCTGGTTTTCCCACTCGCGATCGCTCAAAGCCAACCAGCGGGCCCGGGCGTCAAGGATCGCCCGCTGTCGGCAGATCAGGCGTCGTTCCTCCAGCGTGAGAAAGCGGCTCTCCGTTTTCGTATTGCCATCCGGATCTTTTGTCGAAACGTTCTCCCTGGCGGGCGGCAGCGGCGCTTCTCCCTGGATCTGGACGCCGCCGCGCACGAAGTAATAATCCTGATCAATGAGATCTTCGGAAGGCAGGCTCGGTCCAAAGACGCCGCAGGTCGCAAGGCCGGCTAAGGCGCACGCGACGCCGGCAGAAGTTGGAATAAGATAACGTATCATGCGCAGTACGCGAGCTTTCAGCATTCTCATTTTGCTTTTCGCGGCATGGCCCGCGACCGGCCCGGCCCAGACGGGCGGCGGTCTGTTGGTCTTGCCCTTCCTTCTTGAGGGCGATCCGGAGCGCGCCGGCATTACGCTGCCAGATGCTCCGATCCGCCTGCAAGAAGCCACCCGATTTTTGCTGAGTCAGCGGCGCGGACGCACAGTATTGTCGGAATCTGCGACGTCGCGCGTGCAAGCGGCGCTGAATTTTCGTCCCGAAGAGCCGTTTACCGCACGCCGCGCCGGCGAACTCTGTGCGGAGAGTCGGGCGGAGTTTCTGTTCGCCGGCAGCGCCCGCTTCGTTTCGCCGACC
Source organism: Leptospirales bacterium (assembly GCA_036170535.1). Classification (GTDB taxonomy): domain Bacteria; phylum Spirochaetota; class Leptospiria; order Leptospirales; family Leptonemataceae; genus SSF53. The sequence continues at coordinate 54,299 of JAVHPJ010000028.1, forward strand.
CAGATCTTTCTGCGCGCGTCCCTGTATTCCTGCAGCGGTCGGAGCGTCACACGCCGCGGATCGGCGATGACTACGGCGGCTCGCCTGCAGCGCGGATTGCTGCAGCTTTCCGACGAGGCGACCAGCGGCGTGATGAATCCTGCGCCAATTGAGGAAGGCGAGGGACTGCGTCCCGCTCAGCCGCTCGATCTGGCCGTCGTCGTCGACTACTCCGGTTCCATGATCTACGACATCCCGGCGATTCACGCGGCGCTGGGCGCTTTGCGCAATGCGTTACCGCCGCGCAGTCGCCTGGGCGTTATCGCAATTGAGTCCGGCGATCGGATCGACATCCTGCCGTTTTCCGAGCGCTGGGATCCCTTGCTGCGCGCCTTGCAACAAAAGGGCGCGCGCGGCGAAGTGACGCTGCGCGGATTGGAAAACGCCCTGGCGGTGGCGGACCGCTTCCGCGAGTGGCGCGGCGATCGCGCGCTGCTGGTGTTCTCGGATGCAAATGCGCGCGGCCGCCGGGCGACGTCCGTGGAGTCGCTGCTGCGTCGTTTGTCGAACAAGGGCGTCCGGACGAGTCTGTTTTCCCTTGCAAACCAGAGCTATGAAGACCGACGAGAATGGGAAAGAATCTCGCGGGCGCTGCGACTGGCGGACCCGGCCGTCGTCTACGGGCGGCAATTTGGTTTGCTCTCCGGCGAAAGCTTGTACGTCGCTCTGCGTGGCTCCCGATTTTTCCTGGCGAATGAGGATGTGCGCGCCGATGTCGTCGCCGGCCGACTCAATGTCGCCGCGCTTGAGCCGATCGATACGGTCCATTTCCGGCGCGACGAACTGAACCTGAACGACCTGCCGGCGGGTTATGCCCGCCAGAAGAATACCCGAATCACCGCCCTGGGCCCGGTTTTTTCGAGCCTGGAAAAGCGCATTGGCGAGGCCGCCGTAACCCGCATCTACGAAGGCGGCGAATACGCTCCAGTATTGCTCAAAAACGAAGGGCTTTCCTTTACTATTCGCGTCTCGGACGCGCGCACCCTGGAGCGCTTCCGGCAGTTGCGCGGGCGGAAGGTTTACGTTGGCCTGCGTTTGCAGGCGTCGCCGGGCGGAGAAAGAGCGGCAAACGCGCCCGGTTCCGTGTATATTATGGAGCAGGGCGAGGCGCCGCGCTTGTTCATAACCACCTGGGCGGACGTATTGCGCCTTCCGGACACTGCGCTGGATCGCAACGAGGTCTGGTTCTTGCTCGTCGAAACGCTTGAAGTCGGCGATGCGCGCGAAAGCGCGGACTTGCGCGAGTGACCGAGCGAGAGCGCGCTGCGGTTTGTTTCCTGGATGTAACTGTGACGGATCTGGAAAAAATAACTACGTCTTCGCCGGGCCAGAATTTGCCGGCCCTGAGCGGTCCATCGGTCCCCGCGTCCGGGGATCTGCCAGCCCTGGCCGCCGGGCTTGTGCATGAAGTCAAGAATCCTCTCGCGGCGATTCATATGCATCTGCAGCTGCTGGAAGGCTACCTGGAAGAAATCCAGGATCCGGAACTGCGCGACAAAACCAGTCGCAAGGTGCAACTGATCAAAAAAGAAATCCACGGACTCAATCATACGTTGCACAGTTTCATTTCCATGCTGCGACCGCAGACGGTCGAAGCCGAGCGCGTAGTGGATTTGAACCGCTTGATTGAGGAAGTCGTGCAGCTGGTCGAGCCGCAGGCCCTGCGGGAAGGCATCGAGTTGCATTACACGTCCGGCGCCGCTGAGCCGATTAAGAACGTCGACCCCTCGTTTATCAAACAGACAGCCTTGAACTTAATCTTAAATTCGATTCAGGCTTTTCAGGAATCGAACGTGCCCTTTGAAGAACGGCGCATCGATGTTGAGACCGGACAGCGGGCGGAGCGCGTTTATTTTCGCGTGAGTGACAATGGTCCCGGCATGCCGGCCGAAATTCAGGAGCGCATGTTCGAGCCGTTTTTCTCCACGAAGAAAGGGAAAGGCAGCGGCCTGGGCCTGACCCTCGTGCAACGCATGATCGGCGAAATGGGCGGGCGTCTGGAAGTTCATAGCGCGCCGGGGCAGGGCGCGAGCTTTGCGGTGATACTCGACGTGGAAGGTCCGCGCAGTCTCCCGGCCTGAGCGGGCCGGAGGCGGAGCAAGCCGATCCGTCCTCGAATTCAGCTTGCGTGACCCCGCGCGACCGAGGACCCTGAGCCCGGACGTCAATCTGCAGCGATCCTGCGCGTAATTCTTTCATGGCGAATTTCCTGATAATCGAAGATCAACCGGCGCAACGTTCTGCACTTGAAGAATTCCTGGGCGGCCTGGGTAAAAAGGGCGAGCATGTCGTTTACGCCGCGCCTGATCTGGAAATCGCGCGCACCGTGTTGGCCGACCGCCCCGTCGATATCGTCGTAAGCGACCTGATGCTGCCCGACGGCGAAAGCATTGAACTCCTGCGCGAGGTGCGCGCCGCGCGCGGACGCGACATCCCCTTTTTGATTCTGACCGGCCAACCGTCGATTGAGACGGCCATCGAGGCGATTCGCCAGGGCGCAACGGACTATCTGCTCAAGCCGGTCGACCTGACTTTGTTGAAGAAAAAAATCGAGGCCCTGCTGGAAACCCAGCAATTGCGCGTCGAAAACAAGCAGCTCAAACAGCGCATCGCATCGGCCTTCCATACCGAAAACGTCATCGGCAATTCCGAGGCCTTGCGGCAGGCGCTGGACAAACTGCGTCAGATCGCTCCGGCGGATGTAACGGTGCTCATCGAGGGCGAAAGCGGCTCCGGCAAGGAGTTGATCGCCAACCTGATTCACGAAAATTCTCCGCGCGCCGGCAAGGCTTTTGTAAAGGTGAATTGCGGCGCGTTAACCAAGTCGATTCTAGAGTCCGAGCTCTTTGGCGCCGTAAAGGGCGCCTACACCGGCGCTGAACGCGATCGTCCAGGTTATTTTGAAGCGGCCAACGGCGGAACCATCTTCCTTGACGAGATCGCTGAAATGGATCTGGAGAGCCAGGTCCGCCTCCTGCGCGTTCTGGAAGAGCGCGAGGTGGTGCGCATTGGTTCCACCCGGCCCATACCGATTGATGTGCGCATCATCGCCGCAACGAACCGGCGCCTGCTCGAAGCCGTGGATCGCGGAGAATTTCGCGAGGATCTGTATTACCGACTCGCGGTAATACGCATGTTTCTGCCGCCTTTGCGCGAGCGCAGCGAAGACATTCCGCTCCTGTTCAATCACTTCGTAACCCAGTTCAACGATCGCTATGGCAAATCTGTGACCGGCCTCGCGCCCGATTTGCTCGATTTTTTCAAAGCCTACGACTGGCCGGGCAACATTCGCGAGTTTCGCAATGTGCTGGAAGGCATGGTCGTGCTCGCCACCGACGATATTTTGCAAAAGACGGATTTGCCGCCGGAAATGCTGCGCGTTCCGCAGCGTCAGACGGGAAAAAGGTTGAGCGACAATATTACGCCTGGCGTTTCTCTGGAAGACTACGAAAAAGCGATCATCACGAAGAATCTGCTGTATCATCATGGCAATCGCGAGAAAACTGCGGCGTCGCTTGGAATCTCCGAGCGCACTCTATATCGTAAAATCAAAGACTTCAACCTCGACGGGTGACGCACTGCGTTCCCCATGCTCCGCTTATGATCCATTCCGCCGCCGGCATTGTGCTTTCGCGCCGCAGCGCCGGAGAGAATGATCTTGTGGCGCGTGTGTTGTGCGTCGACGGCTCGACTCTGGAGTTGCGGGGCTTTGGCATGCGCGCCTCGAAGCGTCGTTCGCTCACGTTGTTCGAACCCGGATCCTTGATCGAGTTTCAATACTATTCCGCCGGAGACGGCGAAGCTTCCCTCAAAGAGGGCGTCGTTCGGGAACGTTTTGAAGAGTTAAAGTCGGCCTACGCCGGCGCCGCTGCGCTGGCGCATGTGCTGGAAAGCGCTTCCCAGGCGGCGCGCGGCGCGGCGGGCGCGGACCTGTATGCATTGCTTTCGGGAACCCTGGTGGAACTGGGTTCGCTTGCGCCGGTCTTTGAGACCCGCGACGCTGAAGGACTATTGCGCTTACACGCGCTGCTGGTCTTTTTTAAGGCGCGCCTGCTCATATTGCTTGGCGTCCTGGCGGATCCGCGCGCGTGTTCGGAATGCGGCGCGGAGCTAACCGAGGACGCCTTCTGGCCGCTGCCCGAAGCGCGCTTTGTCTGTCCGGCCTGCGCGCCGACGGCGAATCGCGAGGACGGCTGGATGGCGCGCATCATCGCCGATGCAACGCGACTGCGGTTCGAACGCTACTACGAACGCTGGCAGCCGGCGCTGTGGTCGATGCGCCAGGGCCTGCGGGCGCCGGCGGCTTTGCTGGAATTGGAGTTGCGACTGGAGCAGTGTCTGGCGGAATTCTCCGGCCGAGCCCTGCGCTCTTCGATCGAGTTTAAACGCGCCCTTGCGGAAGATCTTGACGCGTTCGGTGCGCAGGATTGAATTCGATCATGCATCGCGCTATGCCAGCCTGGTTTGCATTGCTCCTGACGCTGGGTCTCTGTTTGGTTTCGCTGAACGCCGCACTGCGTCCTCGACAGAGCGGCGGACTCGATCAAGCCTTTCTGGAAACCCGGCGCGCGCTGGCGGCCGCGCTCATCGCCTTTAACCGTTCCGATCGCGTCCAGCCGGGCGCGCTCCCGCGCACGGAGGCGCCGCGATGAATCTTGAAACCTTAAATCCGATCGAACTTGCGGTTCCTGTATTCTTCTTGTTGATCGCCGTAGAATTCGTTTTTGGCAGGCTGCGCAAGCGCAACAGCTATCGTCTTAGCGATTCCATCAGCGATCTTTCCACCGGGTTGATTTTTTCGATAGCCGGCGTCGCCGTCACCGCGGCTTCGCTCTGGCTCTATGAACACGCGCGCAGCGCCTTGTCTATTCAGACGCTGTTCGGTGCGCCTGCGATCAGTCTGACGGCGCCATTCTGGGCGTGGGCGCTTGTGTTTGTCGCGACGGATTTTATCTACTACTGGTTTCACCGCGCAACCCACGAGGTGCGCTTTTTATGGGCGTGTCACGTGACGCACCATTCGAGCGAAGAATTTAATCTTGCTGTCGCCTTGCGACAGAATTGTTTTCAGCGCGTATTCGAGTATTTGTTCTACATTCCGCTCGCAATCATCGGCGTTCCCTGGCAGATGTTTTTTATCTGCCACGGCGTCGTGAAGCTTTACCAGTTCTGGGTGCACACGCGTCACATCGGCAAACTCGGTTGGCTGGAGCGCTTCATGCTCACGCCGTCCCACCATCGCGTGCATCACGGCCGCGATGCGCGCTACCTGGACTGCAACTACGGCGGGACCTTCGTGCTGTGGGATCGGTGGTTTGGATCGTATGTGGAGGAGACGACCGAGCCGCATTATGGCATCATCAAGCCGCTCAGTTCTTTTGATCCCGTGCACGCCAGCGTCCATGAATACGTTGCCATCTGGCGCGATTTTTTCAGAACGCGCGGCTGGCGCGACCGCCTTGGCGTACTGTTTCGCCCGCCAGGCTGGCGACCGGCGGATCTGGGCGGCCCGCTGCCGCCGCCGGTTTTCGAGGCGGGCGATCGGCGTTTTGAACCCGCCCTCGGGCGCGGCGTGAAAGTTTATGCGGCCGCGCAGTTTGTCGTCCTGATCGCGTGCGTCTCCGTGTTCTTGAAATTCGCCCAGCGCGATCCGGGCGCGCTTCTGCTTGCAATACTCGGCGCCGCACTCGTGCTTGCGCTCTGGTCTCTCGGGCGCCTGCTCGACGGCCGACGCGCGGCCCTGCGGATCGAGGGCTTGCGTCACGCCCTGACGCCGCCCGCGCTCTACGGCCTGGCGTTTTACTTCAGCCTGCCGGCGTCGGCGGCGCTGATTCTGGCGGTTATTGCGGCTGCGTCCTTACTCTGGACCCTCTGGTTGCGGCGCAGCGCCGGGCCTGCGGAGGCTGTGGAAGCCGCGGTCGACTCTCGCTTCGTTTGACGCGTCGACGCCCCGCACGGATACCGGCCACTGTTCCGGTACCGTCATGCTTCGTACGCGCGTAATTGAATTTATTGACCGATCACTCGACCAACTTGGCGCCGTGTCCGCGCGTCCGCCCGTGCGCATCGAGTACGCCCGCGACGAGAAATTCGGCGACTACGCTTGCACGATTGCGATGGATCGCGCCTTTCGCGATGTTTACGCCGCGCTCAAGCCCGAGTTCAAAAATCCGCGCAATTTCGCCGAAGCCATCGTCCGCGCGCTGCAGTCCGACCCGGCCGCTCCCGCATTTTTTGAAGAAATCGATATCGCCGGCGCCGGCTTTATTAACCTCAAACTCGCGCCCGCTGCGCTTTTTGAAGAAGCTCGGGCCGCACTGGCGAATCGCGCAGTTTACGGCGAAAGCAAACGCGCCGCGCCCCGCAAAATCATCTTTGAGTTCGTGTCCGCCAATCCTACCGGTCCCTTGAACGTCGTATCGGCGCGCGCGGCCGCCCTGGGCGATTCTTGCTGCAACCTGCTTACAGCCTGCGGCGACGAAGTCTACCGCGAGTTTTACGTTAACGACTACGGTAATCAGGTCAATCTGTTGGGTCTCAGTTGTCTTTTGCGCGCGCTTGAGTTGGCGGGCTGCACTTTGAAATTTTCACAGAAGCGCAGCGCCGAGGCCGACGCGGCCGCCGCCCATGAAGACGAAGCCGAAACCTATTCCTATCCGGACGGACCGGGTCTGCGCTTTCCGGCCGGCGGCTATCATGGCGAGTACATCATAAACGCCGTGCGTGCGGCGATCGCCGACGATCCGGCGCTGCAGCCGGCCGCGGGACTGATCGAAGAATTGCGGGCGCGATCTCGGGCGGAAGATCTGGCGGAAGATTTTCTGTCGGCGAACGGCTACGCCGATCAGGCGGAAACGTTTGGTCGAGCAGTTATGCAGCGCTTTATCGCTTCCCAGCGCGCCGATCTCGAACGTTTTCGCGTACGCTTCGACAATTTTTACAGCGAGCGCAGTTTGCACGAGTCGGGCGCGGTGCTCGCCGCAGCGGAAGCGCTGGGCGAGCATGTGTTCGCCCTCGAGGGCAAGCGGCTATTTCGCAGCACTGAATACGGCGACGACAAGGATCGCGTTATCGTCCGCGCCGACGGTCGGCCCACGTATCTTCTGGCGGACATCGCCTACCACAAGACGAAGCTGGATCGCGGCTTTGATCAGATATTGAACATCTGGGGACCCGATCATCACGGGTATATCAAACGGCTGGCGGGAGCAGTGCAGGCCCTGGGCGCAAATCCCGAACAGTTTCGCGTCCTGATTGCGCAACAGGTGAATTTGCTGGATCGCGGCGAAGAAGTCAAAATGAGCAAGCGCGCCGGCAAGCTCACGCCCATGTCCGCGATTCTCGATGAGATCCCCGTAGACGTCTCGCGCTACTTCTTTGTGATGCGGAGCTTCGACGCGCATCTGGACTACGATCTCTCCGAAGCGCGCGATACGAGCGAAAAAAATCCGTACTACTATGCAGCCTACGCCCATGCGCGCATTCGTTCAATTTTTCGCAAAGCGGCTGAGCGCGGCCTGGTTTCCGCCGACGCGGACCCGGGTAAGTGGGCGGCTGCGGACGGCGCCGCCCTGACTCCCGAGCGTCGCCGCTTGCTGGCCCTTGCCGCGCGTTTTCCTGAGGAAGTCGCCGATGCCGCGTCTGCGCTCGAACCGCATCGCTTGATTACCTTTCTCTACGAGCTGGCCAGCGCCCTGTCGCGTTTTTACGGCCCCCGCGAGAACCGGGTTATTGAACAGAGCCCGGAAACGGCCGCGATTCTGCTCGCCATTCTGGATGCGGTTTCGGTTTGCTTGAAGAATGGCCTGCGCCTGCTGGGCATGGAAGCGCCGGAGAGCATGACGCGTGAGATCGAAGGCGAAGGCGAAAAAGAAGGCGCAGGCTGAAGCGAAAAAGCCGGCGCCTGAATCTCGGAAAAATAGCGTCTTTTTCGAGCGCGTTCTGGAAATCCTGAAACAGATCCCGCGCGCTCGTGTTGCGACTTACGGCCAGGTGGCGCGAATGGCGGGAAACCCGCGGGCGGCTCGCCAGGTGGCGTGGATTCTGTCTTCCTCTTCACGACGTCACAGCCTGCCCTGGTTTCGCGTGATCAATTCGCGCGGAACCATTTCGCTGCCCCCGGGCGCCGGATTTGAGGAACAACGGCGACGTCTTGCGGCCGAGGGCGTCGCACCGGACGCCAATGGAGTCTATTCGCTCAAGGAACGCCAGTGGCGCAAATAAAATGGAATTTTCCCGCTATCGTCGCATACTGACCCTTGCCGCGCCGATCATCGGCGGCATGGCTTCGCAGAACCTGTTGAATCTTGTCGACACGGCCATGGTGGGGCATCTGGGCGCGCCCGCCCTCGCCGCCACAGGCATAGGCGGCTTCACGAACTTTCTCGCCATTGCTCTGATTCTGGGCCTGTCCAGCGGCGTGCAGGCCATTGCGGCCCGCAGGCTGGGCGAGGGCAAAACAGAGTTCGCAGCTCAGCCGCTGCACGGCGGCATCTTGATTTCGCTCGGTTTTGGTTTGCCGCTCACACTGCTGCTCGCGTGGCTCGCGCCGTATTTTTTTCCGTATCTGAACGCCGATCCCGAAGTCATCGCGCTCGGCGTACCGTATCTTCAGGTCCGATTGATTGCGGGCTGCATGGTCGGCGTGAATTTCTCCTTTCGCGGTTTCTGGAATGGCGTACAACGTTCTTCGATTTACATGACGACGCTCGTGGCGATGCACATCACGAACATCTTTCTGAACTGGGTCTTCATTTTTGGCAATCTGGGAGCGCCCGCGTACGGCGTGTACGGTTCCGGCCTGGCCACTTCGATTGCAGTGACCTTTGGGACTTTGCTTTATGCGGCGCTGAGTCTGCGCGACGCGCGCCAGTTCGGATTCCTCCGGGCACCACCCACGCTCGAATCCCTGCGCGTGCTGGTGCGTCAGTCCCTGCCGTCCGGGATGCAACAGTTATTCTTCGCCGGGGGATTGACGGCGCTTTTCTGGATCATCGGCAAGGTCGGCACGCACGAGCTGGCGGCGGCCAACGTCCTCACGAATTTGATGTTGGTGGCCTTCTTGCCCGGATTGGGCCTTGGGCTGGGCGGCGCGAGTCTGGTCGGCCAGGCCCTGGGCCGCGGCGACGCCGCCGACGCGAAACGCTGGGGTTGGGATGTGGCGCGAACCGGCGCCGCGCTTCTGGGGCTGATCGGCCTGCCGATGGTATTGTTTCCGGAACTGCTCCTCGCCGTGTTTATCAACGATGCCGCGGCCCTGGCCCTTGCTGTCGTACCACTGCGGTTGGCCGGACTGGCGATGGCCGTCGAGGGGGTCAGTTTCGCACTCATGAATTGTTTGCTCGGCGCAGGCGACAGCCGGCGCGTCATGCTCGTATCCATCAGCCTGCAATGGGGGCTGTTCTTGCCGGCGGCGTATGTGGCCGGCCCGCTCCTTGGCGCCGGGCTGCTCGGCATCTGGCTGATCAACCTCGCGTATCGCATGTTGTTGGCCCTCAGTTTTTACGTCGCCTGGCGCGGCGGCCGCTGGTCGAAGATCAGCGTATAACCCGGAGTGTCACGGGCGCGGCGGGGCGCACGCCGGCGCCGGGGCGAATGACTTGACGGGGCCCGGCAGAGGCCGACTTTGACCCGATTCGCGCAGGACGCGTTACGATCTGGAGTCCTCGGACGTATGGAACAACCGATTCTCGTAGCTATTAGCATTTTCACGCTTTCGATTTTTCTCGGAGTCGAACTCATCAGCAAGGTGCCGCCCACGCTGCATACGCCCCTGATGTCGGGCTCGAATGCAATTTCGGGCATTACCCTGGTCGGCGCGCTCGTAAGCGCGGGCAGCCTGGACCAGACCACGCTCTTCACGCTGTTCGGCGAAGACTATGGCCTGAATTCCGTGCTGGGCGTCCTGGCCGTCATTTTCGCCACGATTAACGTGATCGGCGGCTTTCTCGTAACAGACCGCATGTTGCGCATGTTCAAGCGCAAATAAGCGCGCGTTCTTATCAACAGACTTCAACGGAAACGATAATGGAATACCGCGAAACTCTCGCCGCCGTCGCATACCTTGTGTCGGCGGTGCTCTTTGTCATATCGATCAAACGCCTGAGCGCAGTTCGCACCGCGCGGCAGGGCAACTTCCTGGCGGCGCTGGGCATGTTTATTGCCGTCGTGGTGACGCTCTTCAATCAGGGCATCGTTCGCTACGAGATGATCATATTTGGCATCTTAATCGGCACTCTGGCCGGCGCCTGGATGTCCATCAAAGTTCAGATGACGGGCATGCCGCAAATGGTCGCCGTACTCAATGGCTTTGGCGGCCTCGCTTCGCTGCTTGTTGCGGCCGCTGAATACGAGGCGGGCCATAGCAGCGATTTTTTCACGCTGCTCACGATCTTCCTGTCGGTGCTGGTTGGCGGTGTTACCTTCACGGGTTCAATGATCGCCTTCGGAAAATTGCAGGGGCTCGTCACCGAAAAAAGCGTAATGTTTCCGGGGCAGCACTACTTTAATCTCTTCCTTTTAGTGGTATCTTGCGTCATAGGCGCCATGATCAGCGTCGAATATGATGCGCTGAATAATTTCTGGTACAACAGCTTTGGTTCGCCGGCGCCCAGCAAAGAACTCCTCATTATCAGCATCAGCGTGATCTCGCTGGTGTTGGGCATACTGCTGGTTATCCCGATCGGCGGCGCAGACATGCCGGTCGTAATCTCGCTCTTGAACTCCTATTCCGGAATCGCGGCGGCCATGACCGGATTTGTGCTGTTGAATACGGTGCTGATCGTGACCGGAGCGCTCGTGGGCGCCTCGGGCATTATTCTCACGCAGATCATGTGTAAGAGCATGAATCGCTCTTTGTTGAACGTCCTGCTGGGCGGCTTTGGCAATGCGCCGACCGTCGCGTCCAGCACGGCCGGCGGCAAGCAGATCATCATCAAAGAAGTCGGCGTGGAAGAATGCGCTCTGCTTTTCGATTCCGCCGCTTCCGTGATCGTTGTGCCGGGCTACGGCATGGCGGTCGCGCAGGCGCAACACGTCGTGCGCGAGCTGAGCGAGCAGCTGGAAAAACGCGGCGCTACGGTAAAGTTCGCAATCCATCCCGTCGCCGGTCGCATGCCCGGCCACATGAACGTATTGCTCGCAGAAGCGAACGTGCCCTACGAAAAACTCTACGAGATGGATAACATCAACGATGAGTTCGCCAATACGGACGTATGTCTTGTCATTGGCGCGAATGACGTCACCAATCCGGCGGCGCGCCACGACCAGGGCAGTCCGATTTACGGCATGCCGATTCTGAATTGCGACAAAGCGCGCACCGTCGTAGTTGTAAAACGGTCCATGAAGCCGGGCTACGCCGGCATCGACAACGAACTCTACGGCTTTGACAACTGTCTGATGTACTTCGGGGATGCGAAAGACGCAATCGGCAAACTGGTTGCGGAAATCAAAACCCTGGCGCACTGATCCGCTGCGCAGCGAATCAGATCAGGCTTTTGCGGCGTGCCGCGACCAGACGGCTGAAGTCGTTGATATTTTTGATGACAATGCGGTCGGCGAACAGTTCCAACTTGCCCTGCTTTACAAAGCCGCTGACCACGCGCTGGGCGTCGGCCGCCGGCGATCCGCACCAGTTGGCCACGTCGTCCACCGTCACGGTAAATATCATTTGAGTCTTCTGGCCGTAGTGCGGATCCTTTTCCGCGAGCATGCAGAAAACGTCGGCCACCTTGGACTGAATGTCGTCCAGGAGCAGGATTTGCAGACGCCGGCGCGCATCGTTAATGCGCTGGGCGAAGATGAGCATAAGACGATAGGCAAGCTGCGGCTGACCGTTCATTAAGGAATCAAAGTTCACGCGGTTAAAGCGCAGTGCGCGAATCCGATCCACGGCAATCGCCGATGCGCTGCGCGGCTCTTCTTCGAGGATCGCCATCTCGCCAAAAAAATCACCGGCCGCCAGCACATCGAGAGTCTTCTGCGTGTTCCCCACGGTCTTGGTGATCTTTACCCGTCCTTCCAGGATAAAAAAACAGTCGTTGCCTGGCTCGTATTCGCAGAATACAATCTGGCCCGGGTCGAAATAGACGCCGAATTTTTCGAATAGCGATTCGGGCAGCATATCAGCCGAGCGCCTCCAATCGTTTACGGGCCTGCATGGTCACATCGTCGGGCGGCGGCATGGTTGCGACCTTGTGGTACAGGGTGCGCGCGCGCTCCGAGTTGCCCTGCGCCTCTGCAATGACGCCCATCTGATAAATTGTTTCCTTCACAAACTCGCCCGTGGGAAACTTCTTGATGTAATTCGAGAACTGCTGACTGGCTTCGTCGTAACGATGCAGGCGAACCAATGCGACGCCGCGCTCGTAATGCGCCTGATTGAACATAGCCTGCTCTTCGGCATTGCGCAGCGTTTGAAATGCGATACACTCGTCGAAGCCTTTGAGCGCGTCTTCGTTGCGAGTTTCTGAAATCGCCTGCATCGCCGCTTCGAAGACGGTTCGGATGGACTTGTCCACTTTGGGCGGAGCGGCTTTAGGCGCGACATTCAGAGCGAAGGGATCATCCAGAGCTGCGTCGGCCGACATCATGCCCATGTCAAAAGTCGCCGCGCGTTTTTCCGGCGGTTCAGAAAGCTCTTCCATTTCCGGCGGCGGATAATGCACGGGAAAAGTGAGGCCCTTCTTCGCGCTCTGCAGCATCTCCTGTGCGCGTCGCACATTCTTCCCGTTTGGATTATACTCAATATACTTGTTGAATGCGTAAACGGCGTGATCGATCGCGCCATTGCGATAAAAGGATTCCGCGACGTTCAGGAGTTCAAACGCGGGATTACGCACGGCGCCCGCTTTGAGGATGTCGCGCACCTGCCGGTGGATGTCGCGCAACTGACGGGAAAACACGCGCAGCATCTTCATGATCAGCCGCGTATTTTTCATCGCGTACTGTTCGAACTCCGGAAGCTTGAACACGACCAGCGTCGTCTTGCCCAGCACCTGCGCAGTTTCTTCGCGGGGGAAACGCGCCAGACTCGATTTAACGCCGAAAAACTCGCCCAGCTTCACTTCTTCTTTGATTTCTTCGCCCGTATCCAGAGCCGTGGAAATCAGCGCGACACGGCCTTTCTGCAGAATATAGATCTCGTCGCCTACGTCCCCCTGGAAGTAGACAATCGATCCGCCATTGTAGTTGCGAGCTATGGGCATGAGTGACTCTGTATCGTTCGTCTGATCTCTGGCTGATACTGGAC
>JAVHPJ010000029.1:0-21545 GCA_036170535.1 Leptospirales bacterium
CTTCGCAAAGCCCGTCTCGCCGACTCCGCGCGCCGGCGCATTAATGATGCGTTCCAGGGCCAGTTCATCGGCCGGATTGATGATAACCGACAGATAAGCGATCAAATCCTTGATTTCTTTGCGCTCGTAGAATCGAATATCGCCGACCAGCACGTACGGCAGCCCCTGTTCGCGCAGCGCTTTTTCGAAAACGCGCGATTGGGCGTTGGTCCGATAAAAAATAGCGCAATCGCGATAAGAAACTCCCTGACTGTGCAGGCTCTGGATTCGGCTGACGACGCTCGCCGCCTCGTCAGTTTCATCTTCGTAAACCGCCAGGCGCGCCGGCTCGCCCTCTGCGCGACGCGTGAAAAGGGTCTTGGCGTGGCGCTCCTTGTTATTGGCGATGATCGAAGAAGCCGCTCGCAGAATAACTGGCGTGCTTCGATAGTTTTCTTCGAGGCGCAGGACTGTCGCCGACGGATAGTCTCGATTGAAGCTGAGTATATTCGAAATATCCGCGCCGCGCCAGGAATATATGGATTGGTCGTCGTCGCCCACGACCATAATGTTCTCGCGCGCCTGGGCCACAAGCCGCCCGAGCAGGTACTGCACCCGGTTGGTGTCCTGGTATTCGTCGATCATCAGATACTGCCATAAATTCTGGTAATGCTCGAGGACCTCGGGGTGCTGGTGGAAAATGCGCACCGTTTCGTATAATAGATCCGCGAAATCCAGCGAATTGGCTGAGCGTAATCGGCGCGCATATTCCGTATAAATTTCCGCCATCTCGGCCGCAAAAGGATCGCGGCGGGCGCCGGGTTCGGCCGGAGATACATAGTCGTCGCGCAGTCGGTTGATCACATTGGCCACGGCCTGCGCGCTGAGTCGGGCCGGATCAATGCGTTTGTCTTTGAGCAGCCGCTTGAGCAGCGAGATCTGAGCGGCCTGATCGATAATGGTGAAACCGGACTTGAGTCCGGCCAGCTCGGGATGCCGGCTTAAGACATACAGGCCCAGCGAGTGGAAGGTGCGTACAAAAACGTTGCCGCCCATGGGACCGAGCAGGCCGCCCAGGCGCTCGCGCATTTCCCCGGCCGCCTTGTTAGTGAAGGTAACGGCGCAAATATTCCACGGTCGCACATTACGAATGCGCGCGAGATACGCGATGCGGTGCGTGATCACTCGCGTTTTTCCGGAACCGGCGCCGGCCACAATCAGCAGCGGTCCGCGATCGTGCAGGACGGCGGCGCGCTGCACCTCGTTCAGGCGCTCGGTAAGTTCCGCTTCAATGCGAGCGGTCAGGGAGGCATTCTGCATAACGCAATTCGAGTTGATCCGGGCCCAGTTCGCAGGCGGCGCGCACAGGCGCCGCGTAAAACCAGTCCGGAACAAAAACCGGCTCGCCGGCGTCGGCGGGCGGGCTTTGGGCGACGGAACTCCGCAATAAGAGCAGGCGATCCTCAGGCTCCAGGGCCGGTCGGAGCGCCGTGACCAGTCCAGGGCCGCCTTCGACAAGGACCTCATTCAGGCCGCGGCCGGCAAGCCACTCGCGCAGCGCGCGGGCAAAAGCGTTCGAACCGATCGCCGGCAGGATCGCCGTCAGTTCCACCCGCCCCTGCCAGACTGCGCGATGCTCCTCCGTGCACAAATAGATCGGCGGGCGCCCCGTTACACTCCGCAAACGCTCCTGCGCCAGGAAAAATTCCTCGGAGCGCCGAAACTCGCGGCCCAAGAGGAAAAGCCGCTCGGGTTGATGCTCGTTCGATGCGCGGCCCAGCTCCGGCGCGTGGTGCAGCATGCTATCCAGCAGCAGGTCCGCCGATCCGCTGCGCCGCCCGGCGCTCGCGCCCAGCTCCGCGAGCGGCGCAGCCCCGGGAGCGCGGTACGCAAGTTCCGGCCGATCCACCGCGATCGTCCCCGGCCCGACGAGAACTGCATCGACCAGGCGGCGCAGGAGCTGCCCGAAAGCGAGCGCGGGACGATCGGAAATCATAAGGCGCGCTCGCGTCGCTCCGCAGACGCCGCGCGTATCGCAAGCAAGCTTCAGGTGCAGTCGCGGGCCGCGTCCGGAGGCGCGCATAAGAAACCCGCTCAGAAAGGCCGCCGCTGGATCAAAACGCGCCGTGCTCAAGCGCCGCACGCGCAAACCGCCGGCTCGCAAAAGCGCAACGCCGCTCTTCGGCAGCGTCGGATCAAAAGCGGCGATTGCGACGTTTTTGATCTGTCGCGTTTGCAATATGCGATCGGTGCAGGGCGGCGTGCGGCCGTAGTGCGAACACGGCTCCAGGCTTACGTAAAGTCGCACGTCGGACCGGATTGGATTCGCAGACGCGAAGGCCGCATCCAGGGCGACTATCTCGGCGTGGCGTCCGCCAGCGACTTCGGTGCCGCCCGAAGCGAGCAAGCGCCACTCCCCGTCCGCCGTGCGGCCCAGAATCACGCAGCCCACGGACGGATTGGGCGCGGTGCGACCCATAGCCAGCAGCGAAACGCGCGCCAGCCCGGCGCGCATCCGGGCGATGCTCAGGCGGCGCGCCTGAAAAGATCCGGCTGCGCCGCTCAGGCTCGCTTCCATCGCGCCCGAAACTCTTCGTAAAATTGTACGAAGTGCGACGCGATGAAAATGGACGAATAAGTGCCCACGATGATGCCGAAGCCCAGCACGAGGCCGAAGTCGACCAGGGTTTGCGCGCCGCCGAGCAGCAAGGCCAGAACGGAGAGCAAGGTCAAGAGCGACGTCACGATCGTGCGCGACAGCGTCTGCGTGATCGCCAGATTCATGGTCGCCTTGAGGGTGGCCTGCTGACGGTCCTGCACGTTCTCGCGAATTCGATCGAAGATCACGATGGTGTCGTTAATGGAATAACCCAGCACCGTCAGCACAGCCGCCAGCACAGGAATGCTGGGCTCGATCTGCATAACGCCGATAAAACCCAGGGTGAACACCATATCGTGCACGAGCGCCAGCGAGGCGCCCAGTGCGAAGGGAAAATCAAAGCGCAGCGAAAGGTAAATGCCGATGGCGATGATCGTTATGATAAGCGTTCGAACAGCAAGACTGGTCAGTTGCTCGCCGTAGCTGGCGGCGATAGTCTCACGCGAAACGACGGCCGCCGGCTGAATTTTGAGCAGCGGCAGAGTCTTGCGTTCAATCACATCGACGACCGACGGCTTCTCGCTGAGTTCGGGCGGAACCGGCTGCGCGGCGCGCTCCAATTCGCGAATTTTGCGAAAGTTCGCCTCTTCGCGCTGGCGTAGTTCGGCGGCGAGTTGATCGCGAAGAACCGGTCCGATTTCAACGTCGTATTTGTTCAATCGCAGATCCGAAAGCCGCACCTGGTCCGGCTTGTACCCCGCGTCGGTGAAACCCTTTTCCAGTTCGGCTTTGCCCTGCCCGGGCGGCATTATAATCGTAAAGCGAATGCCGCCGTCAAAGGTGATCGATTGTTTGAACCCGCCATGCACCGTGTAGGTGTAAACAAAGCAGGCTACGATCAGCACTATTGAAACGATCAGAAAAAGAAACCGGTAGCGCGCGAAATTCATGCCGCGGCCTCCTTGCCAAATCCGTATCCGATGGAAAGCCTGCGGAAGCGCAGTCCCTGATAAAGCCAGCCGTAGATCACGCGCGTTACAAAAAGCGCCGTGAACATTGAGCTGACCAGGCCGAAGAAGAGAACGATGGCAAAGCCCATGATCGGGCCGTCCTTCGGCAGATAGAGTATTATCGCAGCGATGAGCGTGGTAATATTCGAATCAAGAATCGTCCACAGCGAGGCCTCATAGCCGCTTTCGATGGCCACTGTCGCCGATTTGCCGGCGCGCAAATCCTCCTTCATCTTCTCAAAGATGATGACGTTCGCATCGACGGCCATGCCGACGGTCAGGATTGCGCCCGCGAAGCCCGGCAGGGTCAGCGTGAACTCCAGGAGACTCATAACCGCCGCCATGAGCAGCAAGTTCAAGAACAGAGCGACGACTGCAATGGCGCCGGACCACTTGTAGTAGCCCAGCATGAAGAGGATGACGACCAAAAAGCCGAGCGCTACGGAGATCACGCCGTTGACAATCGACTCCTGCCCGAGGCTGGGACCCACAAACGAAACTGAGATTACTTCCAGCGGCATTGGCAGCGCGCCCTCGCGGATGACAGCGCTGATTTCGTTGGCATCCGCCATGGAAAAGTCGCCGGTAATCTGTCCGCTGCCGCCGTAAATCGGCTCGCGAATCGCCGGATCCGAGACGACGCGATCACCCCAGAGGATCGCCATGCGCTTGTCCACATTCTGCTCGGTCAGATCGCCAAAGCGCGTGGATCCGGCTTCCGTGAGCCGGAAGTTTATCATGTAATGCGAGCTGTCCGGATTGGGCGAGGCGCTCGCCTGGCTCATATCGGAACCATCCATCACCGGCGGTCCGAGCACGCGAAACTCGCGCGGCAACATGGGCGACGTATCGCCCACCCGCTGCGCCCGCCGCCAGAACAGAAACAGTCGGCCGTCCCGTTCCGGATCCAGGCCGCTGCGCAGAGCGATGCCGTTCATCAATTCTTGAATCTCGACGGGATCGGCTTTCCCTTCGCTGAACATAGTCTTGATCTGCTGCAGCGCGTCCAGATTTGCGGGGTCGCTCTGCACGCGCGCAGTGGCTTCGTCGTTTACAATGCGATATTCGACTGTGACCGTGTCCTTGATTTTGGCGAGGACATCGTTCGAGTTGGCCACGCCGGGCATGTCCACAGCGATGCTGAAGCTTTCGGGCTGAGCCCGAACTTCCGGCTCAGTCAGGCCCTGGGCCGCCAGACGCTTGTCGATAATTGTTTTCGCCTCTTGCAGGAGCTCGCTTTTGCGTTCGCCGGTGAGTTCGAGTTCTTTTTTCAGCGATTCAAGCTGCTCCTGTAAACGACCGCGCTCCGTCTCGGCCAGCGCGGGGTTGGCGAGCTTCTGTTCAGTGGCGGCGATTTCGGGAAGGTTTTTCTCCCGGATACGCGCCAGATAACTTTCAAAATCCGCCCGGAATACAGCGCGCATGCCGCCCTGCAGGTCGAGGCCCAGTTTTACTTTCAGGTCCTTTACGCCGCGATCCGTAAGCAGGCCAAAAAAGCGTTCAATGCCGTCCGGCAGGATCGCCGTCTCACGCTCATCGATCAGATCCGGAAAGGCCTGCACGAGTTCGTTCACGCGCGCCGTGGTAATAAAGCGCTCGCTTAAAACGCAGCGATAGCTGATCGGCAAAGTCTCGGAAGCCTCAGGGACGCATTCCGAGCGCGGGAAGTAGAAACGCAGTCCGTTCTCCCGGTCGCCAATGAAGTCCTGTATGACTTCCGGCGCCACGGGCTGACGCACTCCCGCCGCATCACGGACCGTCTGCCGAAATCCAACCGCCAACTGCTGGCGGGTAAAATTGGGCGCGACGAGCAACGCCGACAGAATGACGACGCCGGCCGCAAGGATCGTACGACCGATCAAGCTCTGCGTGGATTTCATGATGTTTTCCTGATTCTATATGCGTGTGCGATTGCGTCCGGAACGAATCCGGTAGAGCACAAACGCGCCGATGATCACAATCAAAGCGACTATGTTGAATAGCGTACGATCCGCGCCCAGACGATCCGCCGCACGTTTAAAAAAGCCCGGCCGATTGACTGCCGCTCCCTCTTCGGCGGCGCTCGCGCCCGAACCGGTCGACTGCGCGCCGCCGCCGGAGGACTCATTGGCCTCCAGATGCGGATAAGCCAGCTCTTCCGTCGGCAGGTTCTTCAAGCCGGGGATGTACTCGCCCTCATAAAACGGGGTTTGATCGGCCATGCCGACCGGCGCCGGAGCGGCCGGGGCTGGAGCGGGCGCGCGCGGCGCCGCCTGAGCCGGTTTTTGCTGCGGTGCAGGGGCGGGCTGCGGCGCGGGGCTCTGAGCCGCCAGGCCGGCGCTGCCCGGCCCGAGGACGGTGAGCAGGCTCGCGGCGAGCGTCGACGAAAAGCGCATCGGCCAAGTCATAGCGGACCTACTTCGTGCGCGCCCGGTTCTTTTCGTCGGCTTTTTCTTCCGGCTTGCCGTTCGAAGAATTGCGCACCGAGCTGATTGCGCTGCGCAAGAACTCAATGCGCGTACCGTCGCCGACGTTCAATATGACCGTTTCTTCTTTGACGGAGGCGACGGTAGCCAGAAGTCCGCTGGTGGTCACCACCTGATCGCCCTTCTTCAACTGGGTCAGCATTTCCTTCTTTTTTTTCTCATCGCGACGCTGCGGCCGAATGATAAAGAAATACATAAACAGAAACAGACCGCCGGTGATAACGAGAAAAGTCCAATCGCCAAAAGGACTTCCGGAAGGCGCGGCGCTATTGCCGGCGGCCGCCGGCGTCTCAGGCGCGGCGCTTTGTTGGGCGATGTACGCAATTACGTCCATGAAAAACAGGCTTCGTGGACGGCGATGCCCTGTCCACCAGAAAGACAGCGCGCAGCGGACAGCTCAAATCCGCGCCCAATTTTCGACGACGCTCGCAGCCTTACCGGAGGCCAGCGCGGAGAGCGCCTCGGCCGCGAGCCCGGCCAGATTCTGATCGCCTTCCGTCAGGGACAGCGCGAGGGCCGCATTCATTGCAATCGTCTCGTTTTCTGCGCGCGAACCCTTGCCGGACAGGATGGCGCGCGTTCGCGCGACCGCCTCGGCGCGATCCCGCGGTCGCAAGTCGTCGAGGGAGTGCCGCGTGAGCCCGAAATCCTCGGGAGTGAGCACCCCGCTGTCGGTAGTCTCGCCGGCTTCCACGCGAATGTAGCGCGTGCCCGACGCCGGGCTGGCTTCATCGAGTCCGTCCTCGGCGTGCAGGACCAGGGCCGCGCGCCGGCCGAGCAGCGCGAGCGCATGCGCGACGCCGTGCATGAAGCTCGCGTCAAACACGCCGATCACCTGGTGGGTAATCGGGGCCGGATTGGTCAGCGGTCCCAGCAGATTAAACACAGTCCGCACGCCCAGCGCACGACGAACGGGCGCGGCATGTTTCATGGCGGGATGCCAGTTGGGAGCGAACAGGAAACAAATGCCGGCGCGTTTCAAACAATCCGCGCTTTCGTCCGGAGTCATGGCGATGCGTACGCCGAATTCCTCGAGCAAATCGGCCGAGCCGGTGCTGCTGGAAACGGCGCGGTTGCCATGTTTGGCCACATGGCGGCCCATCGCGGTCAAGAGTATCGCGACCATCGTGGAGATGTTCAGCGTGCCGGCCCGGTCGCCGCCCGTGCCGCAGGTGTCAAAGAGCGCTCCGGGAACTTCGCCCGGCCAGGGCACGGCCGCGCGGCGCATGGACCGCGCAAAGGCCTCTATCTCTGCGCCGGTTTCGCCTTTCATGGCCAGAGCCGTCAGAAATGCGGCCGTCCGGGCCTCGCCGGCCTCGCCGGTCATAATGGCCGTCATGGCGCCCGCGGCCTCCTCGGCCGTAAGATCCTGACGTAACATGAGCTTGTGCAGCAGCGCTGAAATCATGGTTGTCCCCCGGCGGGCGGCGTCGGCGCGGGCCGACGATAGGGCGGATAAAGCAGTCGGTGATTGGTGAACAAATAACGCAGGCCGGAGATCACAGTCATGATCGTGGTCGCAAGCATGAGAAAATACGGCGCAAAGGTGGCCAGGTCGTAGAACGGATTTGCGCTGCCGCCGAAAAACCGCACGGCGTTCTCCAGCGCGACCTCAAAGGCGCCGCGACCGCTCTCGCTGGCGGCGCTGTACATTTCGTTGATTGCGCCGCGCTCGCGATACGAGATCAGTATGAAGCTCACGATAATCGTGAGTATGCTGAACATTTGAAATGCAGTCTTAACCTTGCCAAAAACGGAGGTGCGCAGGCTGGCGCCTTTCCACACGGCCAGATAGCGCAAGAGCGTAATCAGGATGTCGCGACCGATAATGCACAGCACCATCCAGGTCTGCACCTGTTCCGAAAGAAAAATGAACGTTAAGAGCGCCGCCGTCACCAGCGCCTTGTCCGCGAGCGGGTCCATAAACTTGCCCAGCTCCGACTCCTGGCGCAGTTTGCGCGCAAGATAGCCGTCGACAAAATCCGTCAGGCTGGCCAGGGCGAAAATGACAAACGCAGCGATGCGACTGGAGCCGTCTTTCTGAATCAACAGATAGATAAACACCGGAACGGAGAGAAAACGCAGAAACGTAAGTATGTTCGGAATCGTCCAGACGCCTTTGTGATTCACGCGCGACTCCTCGCGAGCGCACGGCCCGACATGTCGTATTCGTAAAAGCCGGAGATTTCCACGCTCAAAAGATCGCCGACTTCACACTCGGTCGCGCGCGGCAGGAACACCGCTTCGTCGATCTCGGGCGCATCCTGAGCCCGGCGGGCAAGAACATGCTCGGGCGTAATTTCATCCACAATGCATTCGTACGTGCGCCCTACCCGTTCGCGATGCAATTCTTTGAGCAACTCAAGATGCGTATTGCGCGCCCGATTGATGCGTTCCGCTTTCACAGAATCGGAGATCGCATCGCCCAGCGCAAATCCGGGCGTCTCCTCTTCCAGGCTGTACGAAAACAGCGCAAGTTTTTCGGGGCGGGCCTCCTGGACAAAACGCAGGAGCAGCTCAACGTCCTCGTCTTCTTCGCCTGGAAAGCCGATCAGAAAGCTGGTGCGAACTTCGAGCCCGGGGAATAAGCTGCGCGCCATTTGAAACAGATCGCGAAAGCGCTCGTAACTGCCGTAGCGGCGCATGTTCTTTAAGACGCGCGAGGAAACATGCTGCACCGGCGTTTCAAGATAGGGCGTGATTTTTTTGAGCCCGCTCGCAGCGATTTTCTGCAGCAGCTGCTCGGTGCGCGGATCAGGATAAAGATACAACAGACGCAGCCACTCCACGCCTGAAATTTCTTCCAGGCCGCCCAACAGATCGACCAGCGCATCCGGACCGGCGCCATAGTTGTTGGTATCCTGGCTGACCAGACACAACTCGCGCACGCCCTCGGCTGCCAACAGGCGCGCTTCCTCAAGAATGCTCGCGCGCGCAATATCGCGAAACGGGCCGCGAAATTGCGGAATGGCGCAGAATGCGCAGCCGCGATTGCAACCGTCGGAGATCTTAATCGGCGCATACGGCCGGCCCTGCCGTAGAACGATGCGCTGCCCCAGCGCCGGCGCTTCGCGCGCAGACAGGGTTTGCGGCAACCCGAAGCGATCGGCCACCAGTTCGCCCGCGCGATGATACAGGCCGGTGCCAAAGCTGAAATCCACTTCCGGCAACTCGTCGCGCACGGCCGTGGCGTAGCGTTCGGCAAAACAACCGGCAAGAATCAGTTTCTGACCGGGCTTGCCGTCTTTGAGTTCCGCCGCTTCGAGCGCGATCTGGATCGTTTCCACGCGAGCGGATTCAATAAACGAGCAGCTGTTGATGAGATGAAAGTCCGCCGCTTCCGGGCTCGCCGCCGGACTCAGGCCGCGCCGCAGCAGGCTGCGCTCCATTTCCCGGCTGTCGGCCTGATTTTTGGGACAGCCCAGGGTGGTAATATAAAACGTGGGCTCCATCGGAGTGCGCCGACGGCCCGCCAGGGCCGCGTCGCAGCAGCCTCCCGTCCGGGCCCGCATCGGCCAACTCTTTTACCGGCGGAGGCTCAGCGCTGGACTTCGATGCTTTCTTCGATGCGCGACGCGCCCGGATCGAGGGGGTCCGGCGCCTTGCGGTAAACGATGTTCACGATTTTGCCCGGCGGACCGGCGACGCGCGGCGGCTGGTTGCCGTAGATCACGTTCACGCCGCCGCCATTGCCGATTTTGATCTCAAGCCGATTGCGCGCTTCCAGGGTTCGTCGTTCGCCGGCGGCGACTTCGCGGCCGCGGTGGGAATTGCCGTCTTCGACCCACGAGATAAACGATGGCGCGGTAAACACGAGCGTGACCTGAATATCGCCGGCGCTCAGGGGCGGTTTTTGCTCGCCGGGAACGCCGCCGTCCGGTCCGACGCCGACGCCGGGGCCCACGCCCGGCGTCTCGCCAGGGCCGGCCAGGCCGTCGCCGGATCCCAGCCCGACGCGCGCCGATACGTCGCCCAGGACGGCCGCCGTAATTTGCACCGGCAGGTCCATGGCGGACAATTCGTCAATGGCCGCATCGAGGGTTACGGTTTCACCCTGCGCCGCTTGAAAGGAATAGTTGATTTCTTCGTTGATGCGCGCGCGGAAATAGGCCGTCGGCTGGGTTCCGGAGCGTTCGACGCGGTCCAGACAGAGCCGCACCCGCGCCGAACCGGCCGAAAAGCTGACCGCGTTGCCGAGCGACAACTGCTCTTCCCGGGCCGGCGCGCCGGACTGGGGCAGATTAATCGCCGTCACGTCCTCGCGATCACAAAAAGCCGCTTCGTCATCTCCGCCGCCGCCAAAGCTCGGCAGGCTGATCGCGCCGGTGGCGAAACTGAAAATAATCAAGAGCAAAACGCCGGCGCCCGCGACGCCGTACCAGACGCGCGGATCCACGGATGACAGACTGGCCGGCAGCACGCTGGTCGAACGCGTCAGCTCTTTGAGCGGCGCCTCGGAAAGATCGATCTGGTGACCCCGGTAGAGGTTTACCAGATGTTCGGTATCAAGGGCCAGAAAGTCCGAGTAGTTGCGCAGAAAACCCAGGGCGTAGGTCTCGCCGGGAAACTGCGAGTAGTCTTCGTTTTCGAGAGCCTCAATATAACGCGGGGTAATGTTCGTTTCGCGCGCCACATCCTTGATGGAAAGTTTTCGCGCCTCGCGGGCTTCGCGCAGGATTGCGCCGACTCGTTTCGATAAAACCATAGTATTCAGACCTGACTCTTTCACTCTTCCCGGACGAGCGGGTTGGGCACCACGCGCGCGCCTTCGGGGGGCTCATACTGGAATAATTTCCCCGCCAGCGGCGGATTTAATGTAATGTCGGAAAATGTGATTACGCTGCGCTTCCCGTAGCTGTCTGCGCCCTCGGCGCGCTGAATTAAATACGAGTCCGGATCAATAAACAGGCGCATGGTTTCGTAGCCGCCGATCTTCTCGCGCTGCTCCAGATCGAGCACAAAGAAGCGGCGTCCGTCTATGGCGCGCGGCTGATCGGGCGCATCAAAGTGATAGTGATACTTGCGAAACAGGCGACTGAGCCCGGTCAGCGGATCTTCATCAAAAATGGGGCGGTTGTTTTCGTTGCGGCGATCCAGATTCAGATCCTGGCGACCGACTGCGTTCAATCGACGAATATAGAACCACATGGTGCGACCGTCGGAAACGATCAGGTTACCGGCCGGCTGGTCGAACTCGTAGCGCACCTTGCCGGGCTTCATGTAGTAGACGCGACCCGACAACTGCTGGCTGCGCGAGCCTTCGGTGGTCGCAATCTGGAAACGCGCGGAATAGGTTTCGAGGCCGTTAAATACCGTCTGAACCTGCTGGGCGACGTCGCTGTGTGCGACAAAGCGCCGCTCGCCGGTCGGCTGGGCGCCAACGACGCTCAGACTGGCCAGGGTGAGAAGGGAAAGTAAGAAGCGTTTCATGGTGATTCAGAACCGGATCCCGCGCGGCGTCCCCGGGCCCGCGCCAGGGTTGGATCCGGGGGCGACTTATGACGCATTGGGACCGTTCTACCAGCGCCGGCCAAAACCGGGTCGGGTCAAGACCTTTTCAATATCTCACGCGGCTTGTTACCCAGGGCCGGGCTCAAATAGCCGCGCTCTTCCAGTTGTTCGATAATATTCGCCGCTCGATTATAGCCGATGCGCAAACGCCGCTGTACGTAGGAAGTCGAGGTCTTGCCGGATTCCTGGATCACCTTCCAGGCCTGGGCGAAGAGTTCCGGATCGACCTCGCCGTCGTCCTCGCCGCCGCCCGACTCGTCAAAATCTTCGATCTCCACGTAGACCGGCTCGCCAAAGCGGCGCGCGTCGCGGACAATCGCCTCAATTTCTTCTTCCGTAATCAGCGGCGCCTGGATGCGCACAAGATTCGTCGCGGTCGGGGACTTGTAGAGCATGTCGCCCTTGCCGAGCAGGGTTTCCGCGCCGTTCATATCGAGAATGGTCCGGCTATCCGTACGCTGCGCCACCTGAAAGGCGATCCGCGCCGGGCAGTTCGCCTTGATCAGCGCCGTAATGACGTCCACTGAGGGGCGCTGCGTGGCCATGATCAAATGGATGCCGACCGCGCGCGCTTTCTGCGTCAGACGAATAATCGAATCTTCGACGTCTTTCGCCGAGACCATCATCAGATCCGAAAGCTCGTCGATGAACATTACGATATACGGCATGCGCGGTTCAGCCGGCTGTGCGTCGGCGAGTCCGGGCAAAGCCGCCTGCCCGGCGACTCGCTCGTTGTAACTGCGAATGTCACGGCACTTCAGGCGCGAAAGTATCGAGTAGCGCCGCTCCATCTCGCCGACCAGCCAGTAGAGTGCGCGCGACGCCTTGCGCACGTCGGTGATCACCGGCAAGAGCAGATGCGGAATGCCGTCGTACAACTTGAGCTCGACCATCTTGGGATCGATCATAATGAAGCGCACGTCTTCCGGGCTTTTCGTGTAGAGCAAAGACGCGATGATCGCGTTCATGTAGACCGACTTGCCCGCCCCGGTTGCGCCAGCAATCAACAGGTGCGGCAGTTTGGTCAGATCGATGTATTGCTTTTCGCCCGCGATGTTCTTGCCGGCCACCACCGAGAGTTCTTTGCGCTGCGCCAGTTGTTCCAGATCGCTTTTTAACATGTCGCCCAAAAGCACCGGCTCGCGATTGCGGTTCGGAATTTCGATGCCCACGGTCGGCTTGCCGGGAATCGGCGCGATAATGCGCACGGACGGGGACTCCAGGTTCATTTTGATTTCATCCTGGATGCCCAGGATGCGCGCCACGCGCACGCCCGGCTCCAGTTTGATTTCGTAAAGCGTGATGATCGGACCGCGCTGGATGTCGACGACCTTCGCCTGAATGCCGTAATCCTGCATCACCTTCTCAAGGCGCGCACGGGTTACGTCGATCTCACGGCTCACGTCCGCCTGGGGCAGGCGCTGGGAAGCGGCCAGGGCGCCGGTCGCCAGACGATATTGCTTTGTGCGCAAACGGAAGGGCGGCACCTGGGAGACGGCGACAGTTTCGCGGCGCTCGGCGCGCGGAGCCGGCATGGGCGCAGCTTTCAGTTCTTCGTCGATTTCGGATTCATCGATCGCGGCTGCATCGGCGTCCGCCTCCAGCGGGTCCGCCGCGGCCGGGGGTTCGTCCGCACGACTCAGCGCCGCCGCCCCGGCGTCCAGCTCAGCGTCGTCAGCCTCAACGCCGTGCGCTGCATCGAGTTCCGTTTCATAGTCGAAGTTCTCATCCAGATCCTGCGCTTCGTCGTCCGCATACTCATCGGACTCGATGTCTTCGGCAGCGCTGGATTCGCGCGTAAAGTGCGGGTCCCCTGCCGACGCTTCGACGGCGACGCGCCGAAGGTCCGGCTGCGGCGCTGCGGGCGCAGCCAGCGGTTCAATCAGGCTCAGATCGAGCGGGCGCATGAGCGGCCGCGAATCATCGCGTTGCGCCTGAGTCAGCGCAGCGGGCGCGGCAAAACCGCGGCTGCGGCGCGTTGGCGGCGCCGTGCGAAAATGAAAGCGCGACTCGTCGTCGTTAAACCAGCCCTGGAAGCGGTCTTCGTCCGCATACCGAGCGGGCGGAACTTGCGGCGCCGAATAGCGCCGCGAGTCGAGTCGTCCGAGCAGGCTATCCAGATTGCGGCGCGGCAGGGGCACGGAGCTGCGCGGAGCCGGCGCCGCTTCCGGCGCTGGGGCCGGCCGGGCTTCACTCAGGACGGGCGCAACGTTCACCGGGGCCGCCGGCGCGGGCGGCGCGTCGGTCTCGCGGCGTTCGATCCAGGGCCGGGACTCCGCCACGGCCGATTCGATCACTCGTGGGCGGGCGCTGGACCCGCTGGCCGACGCGAGCGCCTCCGGGCGATAATTCGCGGCGCTGAAGGTCTGCGAATAATGGCGTGCAATGTCTTCTACTCGATCGCGCAAACGGCGCAGGAAAATCGGCATGGGAATGCGTATGGCCAGAAAGACGCCGGAGATAAGCGCCCCAAAAGAAACGATGATTGCGCCGCTCTGACCGAACAGCGTGCGGAGGGCCCCGCCGATGTAAGCGCCCATGGCGCCGCCGGCGGCGAGCGAGGGCTGGCCGTCGACCTGGAACAAAAGCGCCGCAAGCAGGGAGGTGCCGGTCATAACCGTCAGCACCGCCACGGTCCGCGATAATGGATCGCTGAAACCGCCGCGATAAAGCGTGAGAAAACCCAGCAAAAACAGATACGGCCCCAGAAGGAACGAGGACTTCCCGAACAAGAAAAAGAGCAGCTCGGACGCGTAATGACCAAAGGCGCCAATCAGGTTCGCGTCCGCGACGGCGCGTTCGCCGGCGTTAATCTGGCTTTGATGGGACGCGAGGGCCAAAAAGACCAGGGCCCCGAGTATCATGAGCGCAACTCCGAAGAGCTCGGTCAGACCCGATTTCCGGGCGGGGGGCGATGCGGGGGCGGCGGGGGCTCGGTTTTCCTCCATGCCCTATTTATCGGAGCGGCGCGCGGGACGGCGGGAAAAATTCGCCCGCCGCCGGGCGGCCTTTGCGGCGCCCTGTCGCAGCACGGCGAGCGGTCCACGAATGATTCGGTTCAAAACGTAAACCGCATGCCGTAGGTCACATAGTTTGAGCCGCAGGTAGGCGGACAGAAGACGCCCCAGATGCCCGAACGATGGTGGATACGCATAAAAACGCGCGGATTCCGGGCGTCGAGGGGGACCCGGAACTCGGCCTCGAACATCAGATAATTCAGCAGGTTGCGCGTGGCCTGGGAATCTTGAAACGGATCGCTGGCCGTGGGCCGGACTGTTTCCACGTCCGGCCGGCGCGTGGCGAAACTCAGGCCCTCCCCGAACGCGAGACTGGCGCCAGCCTGCGGCAGCTCGTAGCGCGCCACAAGCACGCCATTAAATTCCACGTGCTTTTGCGCGCCGCTGTGATGAACGAGCTGGGCCTCGGCCTCGATCGGAATCTCGAGGAGATCGTAGCGCGTCGGTCGCGCAACAGTCAACGCCGTCAGGTACGCCGGTCGATAGTCCGTGCGCGCGAACAACAGGGTTTCCCCGAGGGTCGTGTTGGTGAATAAGCCGTGATAAAAAGACACATCCCAGCGCCGGTCGCGCTCGGAAAATCCAGCCGGGCTCGCGGAGACCGCGGCAGGCCCGGCAGGCGCCATCTCCGCAAAAGGCGCGGACGGGAAGCACAGGAGTGCGAGTGCTGCGGCGGAAAAAAATCGGGCGCGAATACGCAGGTTGCGGCGGGCGCAAAAAAGCATGTCGCCTTAGACGAATTGTGCGGACTCAGGGTTAGACCGTTTTGCCGTCGCAGCGGCAAGAGCGGAGCGATCCGGCGGAGTTAATCCCCGCGGACGCCCGGGACCCGGACTAAGCCAGGCCGGTGCTGCCAAAACCGCCCGCGCCGCGGCTTGTGCCGTCTTCCGAGAGCGGCGTTTCCGACTCGATCCAATCAAACTCTACAACGCGTTCGAGCAGGATCTGGGCGATGCGGTCGCCATGTTGAATGCGCACCGGCCGCGCCCCGTGATTAATAACGATTACCTTGAACTCGCCGCGGTAATCGGAATCAATCGTACCGGGAGAGTTGGGCAGACCCAGGCCTTCCTTCAACGCAAGCCCGCTGCGCGGACGCACGCTGATCATCCAGCCGTGGGGAATTTCAAAAAAGAGACCCGTGGGCACCGCAAAGCGTTCGCCCGGCGGAATAGAGAGCTCAGTGTCAGGGGGCAGGCAGGCGCTCACGTCGAGCGCCGCCGAACCGGGCGTGGCGCGCTCCGGCAAACGCGCCCCGGGGCGGCGATACACGCGCACCCCGGGACGATCCGGATTCATCGCCGGCCGCGCGGACCGCCGCGATGGGGAGGCCCGCCGCGTCCGCCGCCGCCCCGGCCGCCGCGATCATGACCCCGGTCCCCGCCGCGATCGCCATCGCGGTCGTCGCCGCGTTCTCGTCCGCCGCCGCGACCGCCGGCCGCCACCACTTCGCGATGACTCAGGTCAATCCGGCCCGTGCGGTCCACGCCAGTTACAACCACCGGAACAACATCGCCTTCTTTCATAATGTCGCTGACCGCGCGCACGCGTTCGGTGGACATTTTTGAGATGTGCAGCAGGCCTTCGCGCCCGGGGAAAATCTCGATAAAGGCGCCAAAGTCCACCAGACGTTTCACAATGCCGTCGTATTCGTCCCCTTCCGTGATATCGCGGAAGATGTTTTCGATCATGAGGCGCGCTTTCTCGTTCGCCGCCTGGGAGCTGGACGAGATGCTGACCACGCCGTCATCTTCCACGGAAATTTCCGCGCCGGACTTTTCGATAATCGCGCGAATAATCTTTCCGCCCGGACCGATCAGCTCGCCAATGCGATCCTGATCGATGCGAATCTGCTCGATGCGCGGAGCGGTGGGGCTCAGGTTTTTGCGCGGCGCGTCGATCGCCGCATTCATCTTGCTCAGAATGTGCAGGCGTCCCTTCTCCGCATGACCCAGGGCCTCGCGCAAAAGTTCGAGCGAGATGCCGGTCAGTTTGAGGTCCAGCTGGAAGGCGGTGATGCCTTTCGCGGTGCCCGCAACTTTGAAGTCCATATCGCCAAAGTGGTCTTCAATGCCCGCGATGTCGTAGAGTACGGCATGTTTGCCGCTCGCTTGATCCGTAAACAGGCCCATCGCAATGCCGGACACGGCGCCGCGAATCGGCACGCCGGCCGCCATCATGGCCAGCGAACCCGAGCAGACGGTCGCCATGGACGAAGACCCGTTCGACTCGAGAATTTCAGCGACGATGCGAATCACGTACGGAAAGTCAGGCCCCGTAGGCAGCACTTCGCGCAGGGCGCGGAAGGCCAGGTTGCCATGACCGATTTCGCGACGGCCCGGTCCCATCATGCGCTTCACTTCGCCGACCGAAAACGGCGGGAAGTTATAGTGCAGCATGAAGTTTTTCTGCTGCTGACCGACGAGAGTTTCCGTGCGCTGCTGATCGTCGGCGGTGCCGAGCGTTATGACGCCCAGCGCCTGGGTCTGGCCGCGCGTAAAAATGGCCGAACCATGCGCTGCGGGCAACACGTCGAGTTCAACGGAGATGTCGCGAATTTCGTCGGGACGCCGGCCATCCGCGCGCACGCCGTTTTCGAACAGGTTATTGCGAACGACGTCGTATTCGAGCTCGTGCAGCCGGGTTTTAATGTCTTTAATGGTGCGATCAAGATTCGGGTGGTTTTCCGCCGCGAGTTTTTGTTTGAAGTGATCGACCGCTTCTTTGTAGACCTCGGCGATGCGCAGACTGCGTTCTTTTTTGTCCGAGTTGCGATTGGCGACTTTGAGTTTTTCAAAGGCGAACTCTTTGAGTTCGCTCATGATTTTTTCGTCGGGCTTGATGATCGTAACGGCGCGCTTGGGAACCGCGACCGCCGCTTCGAGATCTTTTTGAAACTGCAGGCGTTCTTTGATGCGCTCGTGCGCATATTCGAGGGCCGCGATCATTTCTTCGTTGGTGAATTCGTTGCAGCCGCCCTCGATCATGGTGATCGCGTCGGCGGAGCCGGCCACAACCAGTTCCAGATCGCTTTTTTCGCGGTCCTTGTGGCCCGGGTCGGCCACAAACTGGCCGTCAATGCGACCCACGACCACGCCGGCGATCGGTCCGTGAAAGGGAATGTCGGAGATGGAAAGCGCGGCGGAGGCGGCGGTGACCGCGTGGCCTTCGACGGCCATGGATTCGTCCGCGGAGAGCTGGGTAATCAGCAGTTGCACTTCCGAAAGGTAGCCTTCCGGAAACAGCGGCCGGACGGGACGGTCGATCAAACGCGAGATCAAGGTCTCGTGTTCGGCCGGGCGATTTTCGCGTTTGAAGTAGCCGCCCGGAATGCGACCGGCCGCGTAGAATTTCTCGCGGTAGTCGACAGTGAGCGGAAAAAAGTCCTGACCTTCGCGCGGTTCTTTCTCCGCGCAAACGGTCGCGAGCAACACCAGGTCGCCGCAACGATAAACCACAGAACCGTGGGCCTGTTTGGCCCAGTTCCCGGACTCGATGGATATAGTTAGCCTGTCAGTTTTGCATTGGGTCGTATGAACAGCCATGGGGCGCACCTCCGGCGTAATCGCCGGCGAGTATTATTTGCGGATTCCGAGACGCTGGATGAGGCCTTTGTAGCCCTCGCCATCCTTGCGTTTCAGGTAATCAAGCAGACGACGCCGCTGTCCAACCAGCTTGAGCAGTCCGCGACGGGAGTGGTGATCCTTCGCATGCATCTTGAAGTGCTCGGTGAGCTCCTTGATGCGCGCGGTCAGGATGGCGATTTGGACTTCCGGGGATCCCGTGTCCTTGTCGTGCCGGCGGTGCTCGTGAATAATCTCTTTCTTTTGAGCTTGCTGTATCATATTCTTTCGACTTCTACTTAATCCCTTCCATGATTTGTTACGCGCCCGTCGGGCCAACTCCTTTTCCGGAGTCAACGGTAAAAACCCGTCGGTAACGATATTCGCCGCCGCTGGCCCGGGCCCAGGCGAGCAAAGCCCCGCCCGCGTCCTCGATAAAGAAGTCCCCCTCCCCCGGGAGCTCCGGCAGGCTCGGCCGCTGGCCCACGGCCAGGGCCCGTCGCCCTTCGGGATCGGCCAGAACCACGCGCGGCCAATGCGGCAGGGCCGCCTGGAGCCGCCGCACGCAGGGCGGCTCGGGCGCGTCTGGCCGCCACACATCCGGATGATCCAGACGGTGTTCGCCAATCGCGAGGCGCCGCAGGGCCGCGAGATGCACCGGAAAGTCCAGGCGCTCGCCCAGATCGCGGGCGAAGGCCCGGATGTAGGCGCCGCCGCTCACCGAGAGTTCGACCTCGAGCGTTCCCGTTTCCAGATCGGGCTCGCCAACCTGCATATTGTACACGCGCACAGGCCGCGCGGGCGGCAGCTCGGTATGACCGGCGCGCGCCCGGTCCGAATAGCGCCGGCCTTCAATCTTCAGAGCCGAATACAGCGGGGGAATCTGGAGCGTGGCCGCTCGGATCGCCTCAAGAGCGACGTCGAGTTCGGCGCGGCGTTCCGCAAAGAAGGCCCGGATTTCCGCGGGCGAACGTTCGGCGACGGTTGCGCCGACCGGATCATGGGTGTCCGTCGAACGCCCGAAGGCAAAGGTGGCGCGATAACTTTTGTCGGCGTGCAGAAAGTATTCCGCGAGGGACGCGCCGCGCCCGACGAGCAAGAGCATGAGCCCGCTGGCAAAGCGATCGAGGGTGCCCGTGTGGCCCACGCGCGCCCGGTTCAGACGGCGGCGCAGGATCCCGACCAGCGCAGCGGAGCCCAGATCGCCGGGCTTGTCGGCGAGCACAAAGCCGTCAGGAGTCGACACGATCTTTTTCGATCAAGTCCAGCATGCGATCGCCTTCCGCAATGCTGGTATCAATTTCAAAGCGCAGGCGCGGAGTCTGGCGCAGACGCAGCGCCCGCCCGATCTCGCTCTGGAAATGCCGGCCGTTGTCGAGCAATGCGCGCCAGGAGCGGTTATTGTCCTCGCGTTCGCCAAACAGCGAAACAAAGACGTCCATCGTGGAAAGATCGGGGGCGAGATCCACGCGCGTGATGGAGAGCAGCCCCAGACGCTCGTCTTTCTGACGACGACGCAGAATCAGATTGGCCAGTTCCTTCTGGATGGCCGATTCCATTCGCGTCTTGCGCAGGGGCTTCATACGGGTACGCAATGCTCGGCGCGAGAACGGGAGCCGGGGCTCACAACTTCCGCGCGATTTCTTTCACTTCGAAAGCTTCGATCTGATCGCCGACGTTCAACTCGTTAAAACCTTCCAGCGCGATGCCGCACTCGAAGCCTTCGCTGATATCGGAAACCTCGTCTTTGTGGCGCCGGATCGAGCGAATCTTGCCGCTGTGCACGACCTTTTCGCCGCGCAGCACGCGCGCCATGTTGCTGCGGGCGATTTTGCCCGTGAGCACCATGCAACCCGCCACCGCGCCGACGCGCGAAATCTTGAAAACGTTGCGCACTTCTGCGCGGCCGGTGACCTCTTCGATGCGATCGGGAGAAAGCAGGCCTTCCATAGCGGCCCGGACCTCGTCGATCACGTCGTAGATGATGCTGTAGTACTTGATCTCGACGCGCTGCGCGTCCGCCAGATCGGAAGCCCGCGGCGTCGCCCGCACATGAAAGCCGATAATCAACGCTTCTGAAGCGCTCGCCAGGTTCACGTCCGACTCGCTGATCGCGCCGGCCGCGCCAAGGACCACGCGCACCTTGACCTCGTCCGTCGAGAGCTTGAGCAGGCCGTCGCGAATCGCTTCCACGGAGCCCTGTACGTCGGCCTTAATAA
This sequence comes from Leptospirales bacterium, assembly GCA_036170535.1. Lineage (GTDB taxonomy): Bacteria > Spirochaetota > Leptospiria > Leptospirales > Leptonemataceae > SSF53. The sequence continues at coordinate 20,364 of JAVHPJ010000029.1, forward strand.
TGACCTTGATCTCTTTGTGATCAACGACCCAGTTATGCAGATCGCCGAGCGAGGGATGCGCGCGATCGGTTTTGGTAGTGATCTGCTTGTAATGCTGACGTTTGGTCGCAACTTCGCGTGCGTACTTTTCGTCTTCGACCGCAGTGAAGGGGTCGCCGGCCGACGGCACGCCGTCGATGCCCGCGATTTCCACCGGAGTCGCCGGGCCCGCTTCCGGCACGCGCCGACCGCGATCGTCGAACATGGCGCGCACCCGTCCGGAGAACACGCCCACGACGTAGGGATCGCCTTCGCGCAGGGTGCCTTTTTGCACGAGCACAGTTGCAACCGGGCCCTTGCCCGGGTCGATGCGCGCTTCGACCACGCGACCCGTGGCGCGCAGATCGGAATTTGCCGTCAGGTTCAACAAATCCGCCTGAAGCAGAATCATCTCGAGCAAGTGTTCGATGCCGATATTCTGTTTTGCAGAGATTTCGCAGTATACTGTGTCGCCGCCCCAATCTTCTGGCGAAAGGCCGTGCTGGGACAGTTCCTTTTTGACGCGTTCCACGTCCGCGGCCGGCAGGTCGATCTTGTTAACCGCGACGATGATCGGCACCTTTGCTTCGCGCGCATGACTGATCGCTTCGACGGTTTGCGGCTTTACGCCGTCATCGGCGGCGACCACCAGTACGACCAGGTCCGTAACCGCGGCGCCGCGGGCGCGCATGGCGGTAAAGGCCTCGTGACCGGGCGTATCGAGGAAGGTGATCTTGCCCTGCGGAATGGCGACCTGGTAAGCACCAATATGCTGGGTGATCGCGCCCGCTTCGGTATCGATCACGTTCGTGCTGCGGATGGTATCGAGCAGCCTCGTTTTACCGTGGTCAACGTGACCCATGATGGTCACAACCGGCGGACGTTTGATGCGGTTTTCTTCCGCATCGGACTCTTCTTTAATGACCGTTTCGTCGTAGAGCGAAACAACTTTGACCTCGCAACCGTATTCGGCCGCAAGCAGGGTCGCTGTATCCGCATCGATGGCTTTGGTGATGGTCACCATCTCGCCCATCTTCATGAGCCGGCCGATGACCTCGCTGGGCTTGAGGTTCAGTTTGCGCGCGAGATCGCCCACCTGAATGCTTTCGAGGATCTCGATGCTCTTGGGCACCGAACTCGCCGGATTGACCTTTTTCTTTTCCG
>JAVHPJ010000030.1:0-21426 GCA_036170535.1 Leptospirales bacterium
CGGAAGCTGAGCTGCAGGCGGCGAACGCCGCGGGCGTGCAGTCGGCGCGGCTCGGCGAAACCATACTGCGAGTGGAAACCGCGGCCCTTGCCGGTCTCGCCTGGCTTGCATCGCTGGTCTGATTGCGCGGCGCCCGATCAGGACTCGGGCTGATTCATCGCGCGCGCGTCTTCCGCCTCAAGCTCTGCGGCGGCCTCGCGCGTGAGAGTCGGGCGCGTCGCCAGGTACACGCTGACGCTCACGCCGATTACGGCGAGCAACAGCTTCACCGGCCAGAGCGGAATCACAAAGAGAATCGATGCGCCAATCGTCAGCGCGATCAGCGTGATGGCGATGAGCTTGGCCTTGAGCGGAATGGCCCCGGTGCGACGCCAGTTGCGGATGGAAGATCCAAACAGACGATGATTTAACAGCCAGTTGTAAAAGCGGGCCGAACTGCGCACAAAACACGCCGCCGCCAGAAGTAAAAACGGCGTCGTGGGCAAAACCGGCAAAAACACGCCGATTACGCCGAGCCCGAGCGATACTACGCCGCCGGCAAAGTAGGCGTAACGCACCGCCCGGCTCCGGTGCAGATCCAGCTCGTGGGAGTAGTCCCGCGGCGGCGGTCTGTCGGCCGGAGCGTTCAACTGTGCAGCGAACGTTTGTCCACGTCCAGGGCGGCCTCTTTCATGACTTCCGCGAGCGTCGGGTGCGCATGAAAGCTGCGCGCTATGTCTTCGGCGCTCGCGCCAAATTCCATGGCGATGGCCGCTTCCGCGACGAGTTCCGAAGCGTTGGGTCCCAGGATAAAAACGCCGAGAATCTTATCCGTGCGCGCGTCGGCGATAAATTTGACCTGGCCGTCGGCTTCGTTCATGGCTTTGGCGCGGCCGTTGGGCTTGAACATGAAGCGGCCGGTTTTAACTTCCACGCCCTGCGCCTTAAGCGCTTCTTCTGATTTTCCCACCCACGCGATTTCCGGCCAGGTGTAGATGACCCAGGGCAGCGCCTCGTAGTTCACGTGGCCTTTTTTTCCGGCCAGGTTTTCCGCAATCATTACGCCTTCTTCTTCCGCGCGGTGCGCCAGCATGCCGCCTTCAATTACGTCGCCGAGGGCGTAAACGCCCGGCACGTTTGTGGCCAGGGTGTGCGGGTCAACTTCGATGCGGCCGCGTGCATTCAACTTGAGGCCAATCGCCTCGCCGTTCAGGGCCTCGTGGTAGGGACGCCGGCCGACTGCAACGAGCAGCTTTTCGCATTCGATTTGTTTGCCGGCGCCGGCCTTGTCTTCCACGGACACAACGACCTTCTTGCCTTTTTTTTCGGCCTTGATGACCTTGTGTTCCAGCAAGAAACTCAGGCCCTGCTTTTCATAAGAGCGTTGGGCGAGCTGACGGAGGGCGCCGTCAAGCGGTCCGAGCAAAGTCGGCAGGGCTTCGATGATCGTAACCTTCGCTCCCAGGCGATTCCAGACCGAGCCGAGTTCGAGGCCGATGACGCCGCCGCCGATGATCGCCAGACTTTCCGGAACCTTGTCCAGGGCGATCGCCTCATCCGAGGTGATGATGGATTCTCGATCCACTGCTACGCCGGGCAGGGGGATGACTTCCGAACCGGTGGCGATAACGCATTTTTTGGACGTGATCAGCGCGTTTGATTCGCCTTTTACTTCGACCTGAATCGCATCCGGAGCGGCGCTTTTGAACGAACCGTGCCCGCGAAAGACGGTGATTTTGTTTTTCTTCATTAAGAAGTCGAGGCCGTCGGTGAGTTCTTTGACAACGGCGCGTTTGCGCTCCATCATCTTTGCGACGTCGATTTTGACGTCTTTCGCCGTGATGCCGTGGGCCGCGAATCCGTGCTGCGCCTCGTGGTATTTGTGCGAGGTGTCCAGCAGGGCCTTGGAGGGGATGCAGCCGACGTTCACGCACGTGCCGCCGATGGTGGCGCGCTTTTCGATCAGCGCGACTTTCATGCCGAGCTGCGCCGCGCGAATCGCGCAGACATACCCGCCCGGACCGGCGCCAATCACTGTCAGATCAAATGTTGTGTCGCTCATCAATCTCGCCCTGGAACAATCAAATCAAACTTCGAGCAGCAGGCGCTCGGGATTCTCGATGCCTTCTTTTACGCGCACCAGAAAGGTCACGGCTTCTTTGCCGTCAATTACGCGATGATCGTAGCTCAAAGCCAGGTACATTACCGGGCGAATCACGATCTGGTCGTTTACCACGACCGGACGTTTCACAATGTTGTGCATGCCGAGGATGCCGACCTGGGGCGGGTTGAGAATCGGCGTTGAAAGCATGGAACCGTAGATGCCGCCGTTAGAGATCGTGAAGGTGCCGCCCTGCATCTCATCCAGGCCGATCAGGTTGTCGCGCACCCGGCCGGCGAGTCGGCCGATTTCCTGTTCCACGCCGGCGAAGCTGCGTTGATCCGCATCGCGCACGACGGGCACCACAAGACCCTTGGGACCGCCGACAGCGACGCCGATGTCGTAGTAGTTTTTATAAACCAGATTGGTTCCGCGCAGCTCGGCGTTGACCGCCGGGATCTCCTGCAGAGCGCGCACGCAGGCCTTGACAAAAAAGGACATGAACCCCAAGCCCACGCCGTGTTTTTCTTTGAAGAGATCTTTGTAGCGCGAACGCACATCCAAGACGTTGTGCATGTCGACCTCGTTAAAGGTCGTGAGGATGGCGGCCGTATGCTGCGCCTCCACCAGGCGCGCAGCAATCGTCTGGCGCAGGCGCGACATGGGAACCACGCTTTCGCGTTCGCCGGGTTTACGTTCCACGCGCGGCGCGGCTGACGCACTGGCGGCGCCGGACTGCGCCGGAGCGCCAGCGCCGGAGGCGAGGTAATTCACCACGTCCGGCTTGGTCACCTGGCCGCGCAGGCCCGTACCCTGCACCTGTTTGGGATCGACGCCGCTTTCTTCCGCAAGGCGGCGCGCGCCCGGCGGGAGGGTTTCGTTTTTCACGCCCGCGGACGCAGGCGCTGCGCTCGGAGCCGAGGCGGCGGCTGCGGCCGGAGCGGACGGCGCAGCGGCGGGCGCGGCGCCCGCTTCGAACAGGCCCAGCTCCTCGTCCACGCGTACCGTTTCACCCGAGTTCTTTTTGATTTCTTTAAGCACGCCGGCCGTGGGCGCGGGCACTTCCATCGTCACTTTGTCGGTTTCCAGTTCCACCAGTACGTCGCCCGCCTTAAAGGCGTCGCCGGGTTTTACCCGCCAGTTTGCGACCGTGGCCTCCGTGATGGATTCGCCCATGGGCGGGGTCTTGATGCTTTGAGCCATTGTAAGTCTGTCCTGAGTGAGTAATAGTGCTGCGCTACTGCGTCGTTCGCCCGCCGCGTTGCGTCGGGCTGCGGAGATTATTTCATCGCCGCCGTCCGCACCTTGAGGGCCGCGTCGAGTATTGCGGCCTGTTCGCGCTGGTGAACCTTGAAGTATCCCGTGGCCGGACTGGGCGAGGCCATGCGCCCGTAGTACTGCAGAGTCTGCTCGCTTTTCAGCTGCGAGTTCAGACGGTTTTCGATGTAGGTCCAGGCGCCTTGATTGCGCGGCTCTTCCTGGGCCCAGCCGACTTCGCGCGCGTTAGGATAGCGCGCGAGCACGTTCGAGATTTCGTTAACCGGATACAGGTAGAGCTGTTCGACGGTGGCGATTGCCACATTGTTTACGCCGCGTTTTTTGCGTTCCGCGACGAGGTCGTAGTAGATTTTCCCGGTGCAAAATACCAGGCGCTCCACCAGCGCGGGATTGATGGCGGCGTCGCGTTCGTCGATGACTTCCTGAAAGCGGCCGTCGGCAAGCTCGCCGATCGCACTCGCGGCTTCCGGCAGACGCAGCAGAGACTTGGGACTCATAATGACGAGCGGCTTGCGAAAGTTGCGCTTCATCTGTCGGCGAATCAGATGGAAATACTGCGCCGGCGTGGTGACGTTGCAGACGAGCAGATTGTTTTGCGAGCAAAGTTGCAGGAAGCGTTCCAGCCGCGCGCTGGAATGCTCCGGACCCTGGCCTTCGTAGCCGTGCGGCAGGAGCATGGTGATGCCGGTATGGCGATTCCACTTGGCTTCGCAGCTGGAAATGAACTGATCGATGATGACCTGGGCGCCGTTTACAAAGTCGCCGAACTGCGCCTCCCAGATGACCAGCGTATGCGGGTCCGCGAGCGAGTAGCCGAACTCAAAGCCGAGTACGCCGACTTCCGATAGCAAACTGTTTACGATTTCAAATTCCGCCTGCTCGGGATTGAGCGAAGCGAGCGGAATATATTCCTGGCCGCTGTTCGCATCGTAAACGGCGGCGTGCCGGTGGCTGAATGTCCCGCGCTTCACGTCCTGGCCGGATATGCGAATGCCGGTGCCTTCGAGCAAGAGCGAACCGTAGGCCAGAGTCTCGGCCATGCCCCAGTCGAGCAGGTGTTCGCCCGGCTCGAAGATCATTTTCCGGCGCGCTTCCAGCAGACGCGCGATTTTGGGATTGGGCGTAAAGCCTTCCGGAACGCGCGTCACGTGTTCGGCGATGAGTTCGAGTTGTTCGCGCGTGATGCGCGTATCCGGCGTGATCGCGGCGCCTTCTTCGGCGCGGGTGAAACCGCTCCACTGACCGCGCAGGGATTCGAGTTCGACCTTAACGCCGTCTTTTTGAACGCGCTCGTTGGCCGCTTCCATCTTCTGGTGCGCTTTTTCCTTGATGGCTTCCAGTTCGGCGGCCGACGCGCCCTCCGCGAGCAGCTTGTCCTCGTAGAGTTTAACGACAGAGGGCAGGGACTTGATGCGATTGTATACGACCGGCTGGGTGAAGGCCGGTTCGTCCGTTTCGTTGTGGCCCCAGCGGCGATAACAAACAATATCGAGCACGACGTCCGTGCGAAACTCCTGACGCCACTGCAGGGCGAGAATAATCGCGCGATAGCAGGCTTCCGGATCGTTGCCGTTGATGTGAAAGATCGGCACCTGCAGCATTTTTGCGAGGTCTGTACAATAAGGCGTGGAGCGCGAGTCTTCGGGTTGAGTGGTAAAGCCGATCTGGTTGTTGCAAACGATATGAATGGCGCCGCCGACCGTATAACCTTCGAGACCGGACATGTTCATGACCTCGTAGTTGATGCCCTGGCCTGCAAAAGCGGCGTCGCCGTGGATCAGCACCGGCAGGTTGTTGGTGCGCGTGTTATCGCGGCTGCGGGTTTGACGGGCGCGACAGGAGCCGACGACGACCGCGTTGATGACTTCCAGGTGACTCGGGTTAAAAGCGAGGCTCAGGTGGACCTTTGATCCATCGAGGGCCATCACGTCGGTGGAGTAGCCCAGGTGGTACTTTACGTCGCCCACGATCTCTTCGTCTTCGCCGACGTTTTCATGGAACTCCGCGAAGATTTGCGCGGGATCCTTGCCCATGATGTTTGCCAGCACGTTCAGACGGCCGCGGTGGGCCATGCCGAGCACAATCTGCCCGATGCCGTAGCCGCCCGCGTTTTCGACGATCGAAGATAGCGCGGGAATCAGGGACTCGCCGCCTTCCAGCGAGAAACGCTTTTTGCCGACGTAGCGCGTGTGGATGAACTTTTCGAAGTATTCGGCGTGATAGAGTTTTTCGAAAATCATCAGCTGCACGTTGCGCGGCAGCGTCGCGAGATGCTGATCGCTTTCGATGCGTTCCATGAGCCAGCGACGGCGCGACTCGTCGCGGATATAAAAATACTCCACGCCGATGGAGGAACAGTAAATCTTCTCCATGCGTGCGATGACGTTGCGCACGGTGGTGCGGCTTTCCTTATTTGCAATCCACGCGGTGACTTCGCGGTCGAGGTCGGCCTCCGTCAGGCGATGGTCGTCCAGGCCCAGATGATCGCGATGCGTTTTTTTGAAGCCGAGCGGATCGGTATCAGCGGCAAAATGACCGTGGCGCCGGTAAGCCTGGATCAGCAGCAGCACCTTCATGTGTAGATCGGAAATATTACGGCTCTCGGTTTCCGTCAGTTTGCCGAGTTCGGCGGGCGACTCGGCCAGAGGCGCGGCGCTTTTGCCGTTTGAGGCGGGGGCGATGTCGCCGGCGCGATCCAGATCCTGAAACAGGGCGCGCCATTCCGGCGCTGTCGCGGAGGGATTTGCGCGGTACTGGCTGTAGAGTTCTTCAAGCAGTTCGAGATTTGCGGGAGTCAGGACGGAAGACGGTGCGTTGTTTTGCATACTCGGTAACCGGGAAGACGACCAGCCGGGCGTTCAGGCGGAGCCAGGTCGCTGGACCTCAGATACACAGTAAAAATTGCGTCACGGGGAAGAAAACCAGAAATTTTCAAGGGCCCGCGCGGGGCGCATGTGCGGGGAAAAAAGGCTGAGTTGCGACGCCGGGCGCGCAGGGGATGCGCGCCGGCGAACGACTCCGGTCGACTTCAGCGACGGGTAAAGGGCAGCAGGTTGATCTGACGGGCGCGTTTGATCTCCCGCGCAATCTGACGCTGAATGCGGGCGGTGGCGCCGGTCATGCGACGCGGCAGGATCTTGCCGGTTTTGGAGATAAAACGCTCCAGCACTTCCGGGTGCTTGTAGTCGATGACCAGGTTGCGAGTATCGAGAACTTTTTTGCGGTAGCGCGGGCGCTGCTTTTTGCGCTCATAGTTGCCGGCGTCGCCGTCGCCGCCAGGGCCGTCTTCGCGCTCGCGCGGGCCTTCGGGGCGGCCGGCTTCCTCGGCCGGGGGTTCGTGGGATCGTACTTGTTCGTCGCTCATAGCCTGTAGGGCCATGCTGGGAGGGCCGGGAGCGCGGTAAAGTCAATTTCAATAGCCCGCCCGGCCCGGGCTTCTCAGGAAGCGCGGCAGCGGCCCGGCGGGCCGCCGATGCCCCCGGCGCAGTTCCGCCGCCGGTCGCTCGCAGAATTCTGACGGGCCGCCTGGACCCGTCAGGAGGAACGGACTTGCGAATTGGCCCGCCCCTTACAGGAACTGACAGGCTTATGAACAAAGACGTGCGCAAGCTCTTCGCGGATCTGGTGGCGGTGTCGATGAATTCCGACCAGGTGAACGCCATTGCGCAGCGCATGGATCGCCGCTTTGACATACGCCAGGCGACCGGCTTTGGCGCGGTGATTGCCATCCCGGGTCATGCGGCGGCGGAGGCCCTGATCCATTTTCTGGGCACGGAAGAGCGCGTGGTCGAGTATTTTGAGCATTTGCTCGAAAACGAGGGACTGTTTGTTTACGATTCCACGCTGAAGCTGCTTTATCGCGACGAGTTCATCAATTTATTGGGCAAGCGCAAGTGGATCTATGATCCGGACACGCGCCGCTTTCTGCGCGACCCCTTCCACGCCGAACAGTTGAATTTTCTGAAAACGATTGAGCTGTTGGATCTGCGCCGCGCCGGGGACATAGCCGGTCTGGGCGCCATGTTAAAGGAAGAAGCCGCGCGCCTGAAGGTGGAAGATCTCGCCTGGCAGGTGACTATCCGCACCTATCGGCTCACGCCGGACATCGCCGAGCTGACTCGCGATCTGTTGGAACTCCTCTTGCGCAAACAGAATCTCGAATTTCTCACCGGCGAGATCTATACGGCTTTTAAGGAGCTGGCGATTAACGCGTCGAAGGCTACTTATAAGAAGTTGTTTGAAAAACATGTCGCCCTGCCGGCCGGCGTGGATCCGCAACTGGAATACGAACGTTTTGCCGAACTCTTTCGCCGCGAGCTGGAACAAAACGGCGACGAGGCGCTCAGCCGTTACGCCGAACAGGACGATCGCTTTCTTGAAATTCACTTCAAGTCGACCGACGCGCAGATTTCCTGCTGGAGTCTGAACTACACCACGATCAGCCGCAAGGAAAAGCTGCGGCTCCTGCATCGGTTAAATTATGATCTTTCGGAACAAAATCTGGACGAGGTGGGCCAGGACCCGGATCGCGAGGGCGCCGGACTCGGCATCAACCTGGTCTTGTCCGTGCTGGGGCGGCTCAGCAAGGACAAACATCCGCTCAAACCCGTGTTTTATCCCGATCGGACGAAGATCGGCTTTGTGTTAAAGCGTGCGGACCTGGATGCGGCGCGCGCGGCGCGGGGGTAGGGGGCGGCGCCCGCGCCCCCGCCGCGCGGCATCAGTAGCGATCGCCGACGACGCCCTGCTGGATCAGTGCGTCCAGCCGATCGAGTTGCGACTTTTGCAAAACGATCGACTGCGCCGCCCAGTTTTCCTCCAGACGCTCCGTCTTGCGCGTGCCGGGGATTGCGGCAATTGACGCATCGCGCGAGAAAAGCCAGGCGAGAGCGACCTGGGCGGCGCTGACGTTTAACTCCTGCGCAATCGAAGTTACGCCTTCGGCCAGGCGAAGATTGTTTGCGATGGCTGCTTCCGAAAAGCGCGGGTTGTCCAGGCGCCAGTCGCCGGGCGCCAGATCGCTGCGCGAGCGAATCGCGCCGGACAAAAATCCGCGGCCCAGGGGACTGTAGGCCACAAAGCCGATGTTCAGGCGTTGCAGGGTCGGCAGAATTTCCGTCTCAACGTCGCGCGACCACAGGGAATACTCGGTCTGCAAGGCGCTGACCGGATGCACGGCGTGCGCGCGCGCAAGGGTCTCCGGGTCCGCCTCCGAAAGGCCGATGTAGCGCACCTTGCCCGCTTCGACCAGGCGCGCCATCGCGCCGACGGTTTCCTCGATGGGCGTGGCCGGATCCAGGCGATGTTGATAATACAGATCGATGTGGTCTACGCCCAGGCGCTGGAGAGACGCGTCGCAGCAGGCCTGCACATACTCGGCCCCGCCGCGCAAACCCAGGTAGCCGCCGTCCGCGGTGCGCGACACGCCGAACTTGGTAGCCAGGGTGATCCGATCGCGCCGTCCCTGCAGGGCTTTCGCCAGTAGAAGTTCATTAGTAAATGGGCCGTACATATCCGCCGTATCCCAGAAGGTGCAGCCGATTTCCACGGCGCGATCCAGTACGCGCAGATTCTCCGCTTCCGATGAGGCGCCGTAGAATTCCGACATGCCCATGCAGCCTAAACCGACGGCAGGTACGCGCAGGCCCTGCGATCCCAGCTTGATTTCTTTCATAATAGTTTTTCCTCCTGGCGCATCTTGCGCCGCCGTCTGGCGTCGGAGCGCATCCGGCGCAGCCCCCCGGAACTTACCCGATCGGCCGGCGCTTTACAAGACCTGATCCTGTTTGTTATTGCCTGATCCTCCAGATTAAGGAAAAAAATCTTGCGAATCGGCGGAGTACGTTATACGTTTCTGTAACCCTCCGCGGAATTGGCCGCAGCCGATGCACCCCCGACAACCCGAGTTAATCGCCCTTTTCAAAGAAATACTGCCGGCGGAAACTGTGCTGGCTACATCGCTCAAGGGGCTGCAGCTGTTTCGCATCGAGCGGTCCTTTGCGCGCACGCCGTACTCGTATAACTCCGAGATCATCCTGCTGGCCCAGGGGGAAAAACTCGCGTATCTCGGCGCCGACGTTTTTGCGTACGACCCCGCCCATTACCTGGTTCTGCCGGTGCCCTTGCCGGTCGAGTGCGAAGGCCGGACGCGCCCCGGCGAACCGATCCTCGGTTTGAGCATCGCCATCGATCCCATCGAAGTCGGCGAGATCTTGCTGGATATGGAAGACAGCCCGACTGAAATCCACGCCCTGCCCAGAGGGATGTACAGCGCGCCCATGAATGACGCCCTGCACGACGCAGTCATTCGGCTCATGCAGGCGATGCGGGACCCTCAGGATGCAAAAACGCTCGCGCCCATGATTAAGCGCGAAATATTGTATCGGGTGCTGCGCGGCGAAAAGGGCGAAATCCTGCAGGCCCTGGCGCGGCGCAATCGGCGCTTTTTTCAAATCTCCCGGGCGTTGCAGAGGATTCACGAATATTACAGCGGCGACTTCGATATCGAAAAACTGGCGCACGAATCCGGCATGAGCGGTTCCACCTTTCACAGCAGCTTCAAGGCGGTGACAAACACTTCGCCGCTGCAATATATCAAGAATGTTCGGTTGCATAAAGCGCGCGCTTTGATGATTCAGGACGGCCTGAATGCCAGCGTCGCCGCCACGCAGGTCGGATACGAAAGCGCTTCGCAGTTTAATCGCGAGTACAAGCGACTGTTCGGCGTCACTCCGGCGAAAGACGCGGCGGTGCTGCGCGCGTAGCCGGAAAAATTGCGAAATTGTTAGCAGCGAGCAGCGAGCAGCGAGCAGCGGCGCTGCGCGGCCCTCGATCGGTTTCAAATAGTGATTCTTACGAGTGAACCGCTCCGATTTTGCGCTCCTTTTTCCCGCTTCTGTTGGGCAATTGTTAAAAAAACTTTCGCGCGAGCGGAACGGAGTCGACCGGCGATAAATCGGGTAAAATAAAAAATGAGTCGCTTTGTTTCCCGCGTTGACGTCTACTGAGGCGTCGGGGACGCGACGCTTCGTGCGGCTCAGAGCGAACGAAGAGCGACCGGCGAAACCAGGGTCGGCGACCTCGTACTCGTACTGCGTAACGCACTTTCGCACGTCAGCTTTGTTCGACGGAGTAAGGCCGCGCATGCACGGAGAAATTTTACATAATTTAACAATCGAAATCCCGGATGCAGTCATTGCTGTATCCGGCGAGGGCCTGGTCCGCTCCTGGAATCCCGCCGCCGAGACGATTTTCGGCTATTCGGCCGAGGAAGCGCTGGGCGCCGGACTGGCCCGCCTGCTCACGCCCGGCGATCGAGTGCGCGAAGAAACTCTATTCTTCGAAGACGCGCTGCGGTCCGGCCTGGCGGTCTACGAGTCGCTGCGCCGCCGCAAGGACGGGTCGCTGGTGCACGTGAACGTATCGACCAAGCCGATACGCACCGCAGACGGAACGCTCCTGTATTTTTTGTCCACGCTCAAAGACGTTACGCATCTGAAAGCGCTGCGCGACGCCCGTTATCTGGACGCGCGCTTCAGCAATTTATTGGAGTCGACTCCTGATGCAATTGTAATGGTCAACATCACCGGCCGGATTGTCCTCGTAAATTCGCAGGCGGAGCGCGTGTTCGGTTGGGAACGCGCCGAACTTTTAGGGCAGCCGATTGAAGCTTTGTTGCCGACGCGATTTCGCGGCGCGCACGTGGGCCACCGAGCGCGATTCTTTGAGCAACCCCGCGCGCGTCCCATGGGCGACGGCTTCGAACTCTACGGCCTGCGCAAGGATGGGACCGAGTTTTCCGTGCAGATCAGCTTGAGTCCGCTGGAGACGGAAGAGGGCGTGATGGTAATGAGCGCAATCCGCGACATAACCGCCAGCAAGCGCCTGGAACAGAAACTGCGCGAAGCCAATCGGTTGAAAAGCGAGTTCCTGGCGACCATGTCGCACGAATTGCGGACGCCGTTGAATGCGGTCATCGGTTTTTCCGAGTTCCTCGCGGATGAAAAACCGGGACCGCTGAACGAAAAGCAAAAGGAATACCTGAGCGACGTGCTGAGCAGCGCCCGTCATCTGCTGGGCCTGATAAACGACGTGCTTGATTTATCCAAAGTGGAAGCCGGCAAGATGGAGTTCTTTCCGGAGACGGTTTTTTTGCCCGAAGCGATTGAGGAATTGTGCGCGGCGCTTTCGCCGTTAGCGCAGCAGAAACGCATTGATATGAAAATCCGTCTGGCGGACGAGCTGCAGACGGCCACGCTCGACCGGCAGAAGTTCAATCAGGTATTATATAATCTGCTTTCGAATGCAATAAAGTTCACCTATGAAGATGGATGCATAGAAATATCGGGACGCGTTTTGCCGGAGGAGCGTTTTGAAATTTCGATACGGGACAACGGCATCGGCATAAGCGCATCGGATATTCCGCGACTTTTTCGCGAGTTCGAGCAGCTGGATTCCGGCGCGGCGCGCCAGTATGCCGGCACGGGTTTGGGACTCGCACTGACGCGCAAGCTGGTTGAGGCGCAATCAGGCGCAATTCGCGTTTCGAGCGAACCGGGACGCGGCAGCGAGTTCAGCGTCGAAATGCCTCTGCATCAGGAGCGCACCGCGTGATGAAACGCGCTCTTTTTATTCTGGCCATCGATGACAATCCGGCGAATCTGAAACTCGCGGGCGACGTGTTGGAAAGCGCAGGCTTCGCCGTACTGCGCGCTGGCGACGCAAAGGAAGCTCGAAAAATTATGGAACAGATTACTCCGGACATGGTGCTTGTGGACATTCAGATGCCGGGCGAAGACGGTCTGGAGTTCACCCGCCGGCTTCGGGCGCAGCCGCTGTACCATTCTTTACGAATCGTCGCCATGACGGCGTTGGCCATGCCGGGCGATCGTGAAAAAGCGCTGGCCGCTGGTTGCGACGGGTACATTGTAAAGCCGATCGACACGCGCAAGCTTTCTCAGCAATTGCGTGAAATCTTTGATGCGCCGCTTTCGCACGCTGGCGCACGCGACGGAGCTCAGCCATGACTGTGCTCATTGTCGACGACCAGATCGTGAATCTGCGCCTGCTGCGCGCTGTGCTTGAAGCGGACAGCTTTACAGTCATGCAGGCGACGGACGGAGTCGACGCGCTCGAGCGCTTGCGCTCGGCGGAGATCAGCGCAATTATTTCGGATATACTCATGCCGCGCATGGACGGCTATCGCTTATGCTCGGAAGTGCGGCGCGACGAACGCCTCCGTAAAATTCCGTTCATTTTCTATACGGCGACGTATACGTCCCCCGCCGACGAAAAACTCTGTTACGACCTGGGCGCAGACCGGTATCTGCGCAAACCCGCGCGCGCCGCTGAGATCGTTGAGGCGCTGCAGATTGCGCTGCAAACCGAACCGCGGCCGGCCGCCTTGCCGCTGTTTATCAACGACGATACGCAGGTGGTCAAACAATACAGCGAGCAACTCGTCTTAAAGCTGGAAGAGAAAAACCTGGAGTTGGCGGAGGCGATCGAGCGGCTCCGCGCCAGCGAAGAGCGGCAGCGCAATTTGTTGCTGTCCATCGACGGTATGCTGGAAGGCATTCAAGTGGTGGCTCCCGACTGGCGCTACGTGTATGTGAATCGCGCGGCCGCAAGGCAGGGCAAAGCGGCGCCGGAAGATCTGGCCGGCCGGACAATGATGGAACAGTATCCCGGCATTGAGACCACGCCGCTATTCGACGTTTTGCAGTTCGTAATGACCGAACGCGTCGCGCGCCAATTGCGCAATCCGTTTCGGTTCCCGGACGGCTCGGAAGGCTGGTTCGAACTCTCCATCGAACCCGATCCGCAGGGCATTCTGATTCGATCGGTGGATATTTCGGATCGAGAACGCAGCGAGGCGACGCTGCGCGAAAGCGAAGAGCGCTTCCGGCAGGTGGTCGAGAACATCGGCCGCGTCTTCTGGATGACGGATCTCGACAAGCAGAACATCGAATATGTGAGTCCGGGGTACGAGACGATCTGGGGCCGCAGCGTCGAGAGTCTGTATCGTTCGCCGCAGGACTGGATGGACGCGATCCATCCGGAGGACCGCGAGCGAATTTACCGGGCGGCCTTGCGCCAGGCCTCGGGCGACTACGACGTGGAGTATCGGATAATTCGAGCCGACGGCTGCGTGCGGTGGATCCATGACCGCGCCTTCCCCGTGCGCAATGCAGACGGCCGCGTGTATCGGGTTGCAGGCGTCGCTACGGATATCACGGAGCGGAAAGACGCGGAAGAGGCGCTCCGGCAACGCGCGCACGAGCTGGAACGATTTCATCGAGTCAGCGTGGGGCGCGAACTCCGGATGATTGAACTGAAACGCGAGGTCAACAGACTTGCGGCGGATCTGGGCCGGGCGCCGCCGTATGCGAGCGTTATGGAAGAAGCGCCGGATTCACAAGCGGAGAGCGCGGAATGAACGCGTTCTACCTGAATGAGAAAAGTCGTCTCGATCGACGTCTGTGGATATCCGCGACGCTGACCTGCGCATTCCTCGCAAGTCTTACTGCAACTATTTACTTAACAGCGCGCTATGTCGTCTATCAACTGCCGGCGCTCACGCATATGGACGAGCTGCACGACGCGCTGGTCGTGCTGACAAAAACTCTGCCGATCGAAATCGAGATTGCGGCCCTGACTCAAGACGCGCAGCGCGCCGAAGCCTACCGTCGTAACGCCGCTCACTTTGCTGAATTGACCGCTGATCTGGAGAGGGCCGCCCACGAGCCGCTCTGGGCGCGCGGCGCGTTTGAATCTGTGCTGGAGCTCAGCGCGGCGCATCCGGTTGAGAGCGCCGCCGCCGCGCTGGTGCGCGCGGGGCGGCATGCCGAGGCGGCGAAGGCCCTGCGCGACGCGAACTATCTGCTGGAGGGCGCAGAAAAACAGCGGCGCGTGAGCGCTGCGTTGATTCAGTGCCGTCAGAATATAGCGGCCACGCGCTCTGCGCTACGCACGCGGGTGTTCGTCCTCACCGGGATCTCCGCAGCGTTGGGTTTGTTGACAATTCCGGCGTGGGCCTTCACTGCGCGAGCGACGCGCCGTTTGCAGGGGCGGCTGGCGACTGAATACGATGTTCTCAGCCGCGGGAGCGAGCAATTGCGCGTTTCGCTGGAAAAACTGGACGCTCAGGTGGCTGAACGCACGCGGATGCTGAAAGAATCGGAGTCGGCTTTGCTCAACATGATGGAAGACGCAGTCCTGAGCCGCGATCGGGCGGAGCAGGCGCTGCAGGAGCTCAAGAGCGAGGTGGCCGAACGGATTCGCCTGGAGGAACAATTTCGTCAGGCGCAAAAAATGGAAGCCATCGGCCGCCTCTCCGGGGGCATTGCGCACGACTTTAATAACCTGTTGACGGTCATACTCGGACACGCGCGCGTTCTTGAGTTCCAGGATTTGTCGGAGGACGGCGCCGAGGCCGTGGAGGAAATCAAGCGCGCCGGCGAACGGGCGGCGGCGTTGACGCGGCAACTGTTGTTGTTTGCGCGCAAGCAGCCGCTGCAAATGAATCGCATTGATTTGAACGAGGCCGTACGCGGCGTGACGCGCATGCTGGAACGCATTCTGGGCGAGGACATTGCGCTGGTATTTTCGCCGTGGGGACGTCCGCTTGCGGTCGACGCAGACGAAGGCATGCTGGACCAGGTGCTGATAAACCTGGCTGTAAATGCGCGCGACGCAATGCCGTCCGGCGGTCAGCTCTTAATTGAGACCTCCGAAGCGGAGTTCAGCGATGTCGAACATTCGTATATACAGCGCGTAAAGTCGGGACGTTTTGTCTGCGTGGCTGTAAGTGATACTGGCTGTGGAATTCCGCGTGAGACGCTTCCGAAAATTTTTGATCCGTTTTTTACAACAAAGGACGTTGGAAAGGGAACCGGCCTCGGGTTGGCGACCGTTTTTGGCATAGTTGAACAACATGGGGGCTGGATACATGCATACAGTGAAGAAGGGCGGGGCTCAATATTTCGCGTTTATCTGCCGGCGCGTCACGAAGTTTCGAGGGATCGCGTCGTGAACGCCGATCGGCCGGCCACGCCCGGCGGAACGGAGACGTTGCTGCTCGTTGAAGATGAAGATTCCATTCGGAAAATGCTTGTGCGCTATCTGGAACGCCTGGGTTACACGGCGCTTTCGGCCGCCAACGCCGCTTCCGCACTGGAAATATTCCACGAACGCAAAGCCGATATTCGACTCCTGATGACGGATATCGTCATGCCGGGCGGCATGAGCGGCGTGGAGTTGGCGGCGATTGCGCAACGAGAAAAAGCGGATCTTGCGATCATCTTTACAAGCGGCTACAGCGAAATGTCCGCCGCCGGCAATACGCAGCTCAAGGAAGGCGTAAATTTTCTGGCGAAACCGTACGATTTACCGCAAGTGGCGGAGATTCTGCGCAAGCATCTGGACGAAAGCCCCAAAGAATAAAGCGGCGGTCGACCGGGCTCAGTCTTCCGTCTGTAATTGCTCCGAGAGAAACTTTAAAGACTTTTTACGTTCCTCTTTGCCGTCGGGGTCGGGCTGTTCGGCGGTGTAAATCTCCATCGATTTGTCCGTTTGCAGCCGATTAAAAAAACCGAAAGCCAGCGGCGGCGGATTTAATTCGTCGTCGAGGCCGGTTGTACAGAGCACGGGTTGCTTGAGTTTGCCGGACCAGTTGAGCGCATCCAGATACTGGACGCTTTTTTTAATGCGTCCGCGCGCCCGGGCGCTCTGTTCGTTAAGCGCACGAATCTCCGCCGCTGCGTTGGATCCCGCTTCCTCAATCCAGCGACTCAGCCAGACAAAGCCGGGTCGTTCCAGTGCGACGGCCCGGACATTTTCTTCCATAGTGGCGGCGACAAACACGGCGAGCGCGGCGCCAAAGCCGCGTCCCAGCACGCCGATATGCGCCGCATCGATGCTCTTGTTCAAGCGCAGAAAATCCACGCAACGGATCGCGTCGAGATAACAGGCGAACGGGTAGCTTTTTTCGGGTTCGTCGAGACCCGCAGCCTCTATAAAATGGGGGCGGGCCGGCGTCCCCGCGCCGGGCGCGCTTTCTTGCGGTTCGTGTCCGCGCAAAAAAATCGCCAGACGTGCGAGGCCTTCCTGACTGAAGCCGCGGTCCAGTTCGAAGCTGTCGTGATAGTCGTGAAAGCTCACAACCGCCGGCGTGCGGCCGCGCTTGCGCGGGATAGATAAAAAACCGTGCAGGCGCTGGCCGCCGAAACTGGCAAAGCTGACTTCGCTGACCGACTCCCATCCGAGCGATTTGCCGATCAGAAGTTTCTGGCGCGGATCAACCGGGACGCGCTTGAGACTCTCGATCGCTTTTTTCCAGAAGCCGTCCAGATTCTCCGGTTGGGGCAGGGGCGGGAAACTCTGGAAACACTCATCAAAGGAAAATTTCATAACTGTCCGCTGTGGGGTCGACTGGCGACAGGCTTCCGTCGGCGGCCAGAGTGTAAAGCGATGTTCGGGCGCGGCTCAATACGAAATCCCCCCGACGACCGCAATGGAGTTCAGCGTAAGACCCGTACTCGTCGGCGTTCCGATCGCCGTCAACAGCCCGGACAGCGGGTCGATTGCATACGCCCGGATATCGGATATACTGGCCGCATAGGCAAAGCGACCGCTCGGGTCCACGCGCAGCCGGACGCCCGTCGAACTGACTGGCGTGACGCCCAGCGAAGTCAAGGCGCCGCTGACCGCGTTGATCGAATATTGTGTAATGTAATGCGGCGGCCCGGTCTGATTCAGCACGTACAGAAATTTTCCGCCCGGGTGAATGGCGAGATCCGCGGGGCCCGTTCCCGGCGCAGTCGGAAAAACGGCGGCCGGTGCGGCGAGCGTTCCATCCGAATTGATCGCCAACACGGCGACATCGTTTGCGGCAAACTCAGTCACGTACACGAATCGCCCCGCGGGATCCACAGCGATGCCATAGGCGAGACCGCCGGGCAGCACGACGCTGCCGTTTGCGCTCAGTATGCCGGTTCCAGCGTTGACGACAAACTGCGCGACTCCGGCCGGCGTCGTCTGATTACCGACGTAAGCAAATCGATTCAATGGATCAAACGCCATCAAACGGACCGTGGCGGCCGCATTTACGGTCGGCGGGCTGAGGCTGCTCAGAACTCCCGTCGCACCATCGATCGCATACATGTGTACGCTGTTCGGCGCGCTGTTGGAGACGGCATAGGCGTAGGCGCCGCCCGGATCGATCGCGGCGCCCACGGGGTTGGAAAGACCGAGCATGGGCGAGTTGATGGCGCTCACGAGGCCGGTGTCGACGTTGATTCTAATAGAATGAAACTGATTCGCCGTCAGATCGGTGGCGACCAGCACGGAGCCGGAGGCGTTGGTCGCAATGTCGTAGGGCGCGACGCCCAACGCATCGGAAGCGATCTGAGACAAGAGCCCGGTATTTCGATCGATGGCGTAGGTCAGCAGCGTCCCCGGCCCATTAGCGACGGCGTACAAAAAGCGGGGAAATGCGATCGGTTGGCGAAAATAGAGCCACGCTGCGGCCGGACTGCAACTCAGGTCGGCGGGCAGGCAATCGGCGCGGGGCAAACACGAACTGAGCGTCGCCGCCAGGGCTGCGACGTGCGCCAACTTTGCAGGTTTCATCCTGGCAGGCGACGGATTGCCTTTCTTTACGTCTACATAACGCCGCGCTTCGCGTGCGGGCGGCCGGTCCGTAAAATAAGACGGCCGGCGGCCCCGCAATCAGCCGATTTTCGCTTGCTACCGGTCAAGCGGCGTTTTACCCGAATCCGATAGTCTATAGTATGTAGTCGGCGGAAGCGGGCGCCCGGCGCGCGCGTCCGACCGTCGGCAGGGCGGGATCATGTCGCTTACGCTAATTGAAAAAGGCCGTGCACTAACCTATATGAGCGGCGATTTGCTTTATCAGTCCGACTATTCCGTCGGCGACCCCTGCGTCTTTCTTTTGCTCGAAGGCGAGATTGAAGTGGTGCGCAAGTACAACCCCATCCAGAAAGAGGTCTTTCGCTTTGGCAAGGGCGAGCTGGTCGGCCTGCTGGAAGTCTATACGGGCGGCGCTCGCGTTACGGACGCCGTCGCAAAGTCCGACGTGCGCGCGCTGGGCTTTTCGCGCCAGGAAGTGGAGCGCAACATGGCCCATGATCTTAAACTCGCCCTGATGGCGATTCGGTCCCTGAGTCGCATGTTGCGTCAGGCGAACGACCGCATCAAGACCCTGGCCTGAGTCCGACGTCCGTTATCGAGGGAAACCATGGAACCGCAACAAGACGTCGATCTCGTTAAGTTAGGCTTTGAAGGCGAGCAGGCGATTACCGCCGAGCTCTTCATGAAATACGGCAAAACCTACGAGGCCCGCCAGATCATTATTCGCGAGGGCGAATACGGTCGCGAAGTGTACCTGATTATCGCCGGTCGCGTGGTGGTCACCGAAAAGGTTCACAAGGGTTCTTACCGGGTATTAAACAGTCTGGGTCCCGGCGAAATCTTTGGCGAAATGTCCATGATCGAAAACGCCCCGCGCTCCGCCACGCTGATCGCCGCCGCTCCCACCAAGTTGCTGGCTCTTGAACCGCGCAGTTTTGAAATGATCTTTCAGAGTCATCCGCGTTGGGCGTTTAAGATTCTCTCGGCGCTCAGCCGGCGCATCCTTACCGCTTTTTCCCAGGTCGAAACGTTCTATGGTTCCCGTTAGTCTGCAAGCCGGCGCGGACGCGGGCGTCGTTTCGAAGTTTCTCGCCGGACGATTGCCTCTGCCGCTGCTGGTGCGCAGTTTTATACAAACGCGCGCTCCGGGCGCCCTCGAATTCATCGAGGATGCGGACCTGCCGCGTCCGGCCCGCGAGGAACTGATCGGGCAGGGACTGGGCGACATTTCACGCGGACCTTTTTTTTTACACGACCGCAGCCAGTTTCGCAGCGGTCTTCTGGTTGCATCGCGCAAGCAGTCCTCGCCGCCCTTTGAGGCGCGCCGCGAGCTTTCCGGCCAACTTTATGAGTGGCTGAACGTTTCCGGTCGCAGCGACGACGACTTTCGTCTGATTATCGCCGGCGACGAAACCTTTCTGGCGGAACACCTCGGCCGCTACGAAGCGTTACTGGTGCTGGTCTGGCGCAGCGAACGTTCGCCGACCGAACGCGCGCTGGCGCGACCGGTGACGACGCAGCGCGCCTTTCGCAAAGCCCTGCCCGGACCCGGCGAAGCTCTCGAAAACGCCAACCTGCTGGCGTTTTCACCGCGCGATCTGGTCGTTATGCCCCCGCGGCGCGCCCTGCGCGTCCCTGGCGAAACGCCTCCGGCCGCGCCGCTCGAAGCGCCGGGCGCCCCTCCGGCGAATGTTCCCGGGGTCAAGGCGCCCGCGGCGCGCTCCGCAAAATCGGCGGCGGCTTCGGGCGAGTTTCACCCCTGGGGCGAACTGGGCTATCAGGTCATCGGTTCCGGCCGCGGCGGGCCGCCGCGAAAATTCTACGTTAAGAAGGACGAAGACCGCCTGCGGGTTTCGATGTTGTCGTCGCGGCGCGGCATCGATCCGGAATACGCTCTGCAGTTTTTCGATCGACTCCAGTTTTCCGAAGACGGCGTGCTCGCCCATCGCGACATGTTGCGCGCTTCCGGCGCCGGCGAGACGGCGAGTCTCAGCCTGGAAGTGCTCGCCGACGGCCGTTTCCGTTGCATCGCGGCCGGACTCACGCCGGTGTTTTTTCGCGCCGGTCACGGCAAGGCGTTCCTCATTCCCGATTCCGCGCCCCAGGATCGCAAGTCAGACCGCATCGACAGCGTCAAAATCGTCGAGGGGCAGTTCCATCCGCGAGACGCGCTTTTGCTCACGCCGGGCCGCTTTAACTCGAGCGAGCAGCGTGAGATCGCCGAGAAATTCCGCGCTGTTTCCGGCGCGGAGCTTACGAATCTGCTCGGGAATTGGCTTGACTATCGGTCGCGCGGTCGCGCGCTCTTCATCAGTCGCATTTAGCCGGCGGCCGGAATCGTCGCAGGCCGACTTTTTCAGCAACCGGGAACAATTCGACTGCTCGCCTGCATGCGCCTGAAGTTATTGCTCATCGTCCTGGCTGTTACGGCCGCCGTGTTCGTACTCGATCGCGCGCTCTACGGCGCCCTGATCTTCGCCCACGCCAATCCATCGGGCTGGGACTCGTTTCCCTGGTATAACTTTGAGTATGAGACGCGCGCGGCGCGCGCCCGACGGGCGGCCGCCCCGGAACCGCCGCTGGCGATGATCGCCGGTTCCAGCATCTCCAAATATTCCGTGCAGCGCTCGCTGCTCGAGGCGCTGCTTCAAAAACGCCTGGGCGGAGCGGCGCAGGTCGAACTTGTCCAACATGCCTCGCTGTTGCCGGCCGATCTCTTCTACTATACGGAGCGAGTGCGCGCCCTGGATCCCGATCTGGTCGTCTTGCTCACCGGCCCGGCCGATCTCGATCTTGAGCGTTATACCCCGCCCTGGGAAGCCGGCCCCGACTACGCGGCGGCGGCGGCGGAGCGCTATATAGACAGTCGCCTGCCGGCGCGATTGTTTTATCCGGGCGCCTTTGCGCGCGATAACGCGTGGCTCGGTCTCGATCGCCGCGCGACTCTGTTTTTCCGGAGCATGCTCTACGCTACGCGTTTCAAAAGCGAGTGGTACGATCCCTTGCTCTTTCGCCTCGAATGGCGCGCCCCCTTGAAGAGCTACGGCTATTATCAGGGCGCCCGCATACCGGAAGGGCTGTATCGCGACGGACATACCAGCGCCTGTTTCACTTTTCCCGCCGCCGCGCTCGACGCCGGCCCCTCCAGCGCGGGCGGCGCCCTGCTATTGCAAATTCCCGAAGCACTGGCCGCGGCCGGCGAAGTGGAACTGAAATTTTATGAACTGAGCGCCGCGGAGGCCGCGGATCGCGATCTTGGCGGCGATCAGGATCTGCAAACCCTGGCCCGCGCCTTATGGGAAAATCAGCCCCCGGCGGGCCAGAGCCCGGCCGCGTTTGGCGCGTTTTTTGAAACGCATCACGCGCGCCTCATCGCCGCGCTGGCGCGTCCGCTGGATTGCACCCCGCCGGCCGGC
>JAVHPJ010000031.1:0-4451 GCA_036170535.1 Leptospirales bacterium
TGGGCGTCACGGCCACGGCCTGTCCGGCTGCCAGCGCATACGCTCCGCTCACGCCTAACTGGCTCATCCAGTTGGCGCCGCTCCAGTACCAGCCCTGGAATTCATCGGCAAAGTTCGTTTTTCCCGCTTCATTCGCTTGCGCGAATCTTGCGTATACGCTCAGGCGTGCGTCTTCCAGTTCCTGCGTCGTTTTGCCCGGCACCGGTCGGCTGGGCGGCGGGAATTTGTTGTCCAGTGCGCTGCGGAATGCGGCTTCTTTTTCGTTTACTACCGCGCGTCTTTTTTCGATTTCGCCGTTTAATATCTGCTGCGCTTTTTGCAAGCGCACCATGCGCAGCGTGTGTTTTATGTGATCCGCTCGGGTTGCGATCAGTTCGCTGTAGCGCATGTATTGTTGGCGTTGTTTTAGTGCCGCCAGTTCCGTTTCTTCCGCCGCGTCCAGTCCGCCGCCGTCGCTGTACTGTTTTGTCAGCAGCTCCGTCATGCGCGTCACGTCCGCGCCGGTGAGGGCGCTCGGCGGCGTGCCGGCTTCGTATAGCGCGACCAGCGCGTTAAACTCCGGCAGTTGATCCTGTTCCAGGATCGCATAGCCGGCTTGTTTTAAGCGGTCGTTAGCGGTTTGCAGTATCTGGTAGGCGCGTTCGTATTCCTCTTCGGCGCTCGCACTCCATTCTTCTAAGTTGCCGCCTTCGTCGTCGCCGGTTGTATATAGATACGGCGTCTCGGCGTATTCTTTAATCGCGAGGCGTTTTTCGTATTCGTCGTTTGAATGCTGGAAGCGCTGGTGTCTTTGCGCTAAGTCGTTGTAGGCGGCGATCTGATCGCCGGTGGCTGTTGCGTAGTCTTGCTGTAACTGTTCGCCGGCCAGCGCCAGCGCGTTTACGTCCGTCTGCGCCGTCTGGTATTCGTTTGCAATCGGTTGAAATTGATCGATCACGTATTGCCGCAGATCCGATCCCACCAACTGTTTGCGTCGGGCCGCATCGGCGTATTTGCGCGCCGTGTCGTTTTGCAGTCGGTATTGATCCTGTATATCGCCCTGCTGGCTCTGCAGTTCCGTATCGCTATTGGCCGCTGCATCGGCGGCGGCCAGTTGTTGCATTTGTAACAGGCCGGTGAGGTCGTTTACGTTGGCGGCTGCGTCGGCGTTGTAGCTGGCCAGCGCTGCGGCCAGTCGCTCTTCGGCCGTGTCCTGGCGCCGTTCGTCGGCCATGCCGGCCGCGCGGAGTACTCCCGCAAAGGCCGCATTTAACTGGCTGATGGATTCTATATATTCATTCGCCAGGTGCGAGTTGTACGCGTATTCCAGTCCGGCCATGCCGCCGAGTCCGCTTAATGTGCCGGCGTTCGTCGCTGTGTTCAGTCGTTTGATGTAGATGTCGCGATCGTCGGTTGGCGTGCCGGTGTCCTGTCCCAATTGCACCAGCGCGCCGTGGGTCGCCTGGTCGCTCGTCAGGTTGTCTTCCCAGTTTGCATTGCCAAACAGGCTGTTCGGATCTACGGCGAGCGTGTTTCCGTCCAGCACCTGGCCGCCGTTCATCTGCTCGTAACTTTTGGGCATCGGCGGGTTTCCGGCCAGGTAGTCGTTGTAATCTTGCTGGAGATAAACGTCTTCTTGTCCCAGATAGGTCCGGTAGTTCGTGTACACGCTTTTGCGCAGATCGTCGCCACGCTGCGTTGCGAATTTGATCATCGCCTCCGCTATCGCCTGCTTCTGCTGGTATTCGCGCAAGGTCCGATTTATATCGATTTCCTGTTCTTTTGCGCTCAGGATCATCGCTGCGGCGAGTTCCTGGGTTTCGCGGTCCGCTCTGGCATACGCGCCGCTTGCGTCGCTGCGCCAGTCCAGCGCGGCCCACGGATTTGTGCGTCCGGCGTCTCGTTGATTGCCGCTCAGCGCTTGCCGTTCCGCATCCGTCTCAGCGTGGGTTGTGTAATACCGATCGAGCAACACATGTTGTTTGCCGGCGACCTCGGCGAAGTCTTTGTCGGCCGTTTGTGCGGCGGCTTCCAGTTTCGCCTGACTGCCCGCTACGGCGGCGAGCACTGCGGCGGCTGCCGCGCTGTAGCCGGCGCGCGTTCCCGCCTTAATTTGCAGGGTTTCGGCGTACGCGCGGCCCAGTGCGCTGCGGTGTTGCTCTACCTGCGCCAGTTCGGCCGGCGTGCCGGTGCGTTGGTACTGCGCCACCATGCGCTGTTCAATTTGATCCGGCAGGCCGCTGGCGATGAATTCCTGGGCGCTGCGATGCGCGAATTCGTGCTGGTATTCGCTGCGATTGGCGGCGAGGGCGCTTTTCTGGTCGGCGCTGAAGCCGTCTCCGGCGGTGTAGAGCGCGTCGCGCAGCGCATTCAGCTCCGCCTGTTCGTTGGCGCTCAGGCTGTTGTAATACGCGTCCTGCGTTCCATTGCCCAGTTCAATCAACGACCGGAAAAATTCGCCGCGGTTTTCTCGGGCTTGCTGGCGCAGATCGTTGTGGCGAGTTTCGAGTTTTTCAAAAAACTTCGCCTCAATCTCATCGATCGCCGGCCCCTGGGCGGCTTCAAAGTCGCTTAAGTTTTCGCGATCGGCCTCGGTGGCGTAATAGTCGCGCAGCGCCTTTTCGGCGCGCAGCACCGCCAGCGCTGCGTCCACGCCGCCGCCAAATACGCTCACGTATTCGGCCGTGCTGCGTTCGCGCAGATAACCTTCCAACTCCGTGCGCAGCGCCGCGCTCGCGCCCGCGTAGCCGGCTTCGCCGAGCACGCGGTCAATTTCGCTGTTGTCCAGATACAGTCCGAGTCCGGACAACTCCACCGCGCCTTCGTTTAACACTTCCACGCGCGCGAGCGTCGCCAGGTACTCGTCGCCGAGCGTCGTGGCGATCGCCTTGTAGTCCGCCGTCTGATAGTTGGCGATGTCGCGCAGGGCCTGCGGCAGATAACTTTCCGCCGTTTTTGCGGGCTGACCCAATTCGCCGCGCAGCCGCACGTCGGCCAGCGCGTTCGGCAGGTAGTTGTCGAGCGGCGTGCCGTAATAAAGCTGCGCAAAACTCTGTTCAAAATACGCGTTAATCTGATCTTCGCTGATCAGGCGTTCGCGGATCGTTTTTCCGCCGCGCGCGTAGCTTGCGCTGTCGAGCAACTGTTCAAACTGCGTGCGATAGTTCGCGCGTTGGTCGGCGAGCGTCGCGCCGCTCAGCGTAATGCTGTTCGCGCTGCGATATTCGGCCGCCATCGCCGCCAGGATATAACTCTGGAAATCCAGGAAATACTCGCGTTCATCCAGACTCGCCGGATTGCCGGCTGCGTTGGCGCTCAGGCGTGCAAACTCCGTAATGCCCGCGCGTTCCACAATGTCGGCGGCGCCGAGCGGCAGGTTGGCCGGGTTTGCGTTCCGATCTTTTAAATATTCATTAACATATCCGGAAAGCGTCGCCCCATCCGGCTGCGTGCTGCGATAAGTCGCAGCCGAATTCGCCGTCGCATAGTCCTCAAAATCCTCGATCAAGAGGCTGCGTGTCGCCCAGGCCGGCAACCCGGCCAAATTCAAGCTCGCGGCTTCGCGCTCCGCCTCGCTCGCCGAATTGCGCAAGGCCTGATACTCCGCCAGCCGCTCGTTCGCCTGGGTATATCCGCGCAGCAGTATCAAGTTGCGCAGCTCGGCCGGATAGTTGTCCGGATCGTACTCGGTTTCGAGGCTCATCCGCGCGAGGGCCGCAAGCATGGTGCGGGCGACCGTGCGTACGCTCAAATCGGCCTGTTCGCCGGCGTTCAGCGTCGGCTCGGCGTCGATGCGCGCCTGCAATGCGGCCTTCAAATCCGCTGTCGTGCCGGAAAAGCCGTTCATTACGCGCTTTAAGTCGCCGCGCAGCGTGCCGTAGATCGCCGCGCTCAGTTCCGCATCAATCGCGGCGATAATCTGCGTTCTGGCTGTCGCGAGATCCGTCGCATCCGGTATCGCTGCCAGCGCCGGATCCAGCTCCGTGCGCGCGCTCGCGCTGCGATTGGCGTAGGCCGTGATAAAATCCGCCACGCTCGTCGTGACTTCCGTGTTCTGCACCTCGCGATACACCGCCAGGTCGCGATCGATCAACACGCCCAGCCGCGCACGCAGATCCGTTTCCAGTCCGGACACGGCCGCCAGCGCTTCCTGTTTGAGCGCATCGCCCTGACTCTGGCTGCGATTTAATACGGCGAGCGCTGCGCTTTTATATAGCGGCGAAGCGGTCGGATGGGATTCGATCCAGTCGCGCGCGTTTTTGCGGAAGTCCGCATCGCCCGCCACGCCGTTTAAGCCGTCGTAGAGTTCGTTCGACTTGAGCGCCGGTCGTGCGGTGATAAACTGATCGAGCGTGGTCGTGGCGACCTCGGGATCGCCGGCCGCTTCCAGATATTCCAATTGTTCGCCGTAATCATCGGAAAGCTCGGCAATGCTGCGGTCCAACTGCGCGGCGCGCAGGCGATCGGCGAGG
>JAVHPJ010000032.1:0-2915 GCA_036170535.1 Leptospirales bacterium
CTGGCCGGCGAACGCGGAGCGGACGGTAAGTTTCCCTTCGATTCGGTGAATCGCGTGGTGGAAGACCGCCTGCTGGAGCTGGCGGAAAAGGCGCGCGCCGGCGGTCGCGATGCAGGGAGCGGACCGCGCGGAGGAACGCCGGCATGATTCGTCGGGAAGCGTCATCGCGAGTCCGTGTCGTGTTGGCCCTCGATGCGGGAGAATGCGACCGGCCGGCGCTTGAGATTGCGGCTAACCTGGCCGCAAAGCTGGATGCCGAACTGACCGGGATTTTTCTGGAGGATGCGCGCATCCTGGAAGCGCTGGCGCTGCCGCGAACGCGCGTGCAAAGTATCCATAGCGCGTCCGGAAGCTGGGCCCCTGCGGAGATGCTGCGCGCCCTGCGCATTTACGGGGATCGCTTGCGCGCTGAACTGGCCGCCGCCGCTGAACGCGCGCAAGCCGAGTGGTCCTTCCAGATTCTGCGCGGCGAAGCGGCCCGAGTCCTGCCGGAGGTCTGGCAAGATGGCGACCTGCTCGCCTTAAGTTCGCGAAATTTGCTGCGCGAGCTGGCGACTCCGCTCGCGCTGCGGACCGGTTATTCAATTCACATAGGCCGACCGTCGGAGGTCCGGCGCATCCATCTGTTCTGTGAAGCGGACGAGACCTTGCGCGCGACTCTGGAACGGCTGGGCTTCCTGCGTAAATCGCCAGACGCGACCTGAGGCGCGCTGACCGGCGCGGCCCCGCGGTCCTGCGGCCTTACATTTGCCGGTAGACGCCGACCAGCTTGCCCACTACAATCGCATCGTTCACGAAAATCGGCTTGTAGGCCTTGTTCGCGGGCTGCAGACGGATGCGCTTTTTCTCGCGATAAAAGTACTTAAGGGTGGCCTCGTCGTCGATGAGGGCGACGACAATATCGCCGTTCTCCGCGACGCTTTGTTTTTGAATCAAGGCCACATCGCCGTCGAAAATGCCGGCTTCTTTCATGGAATCCCCGGCCACGCGCAGGGCGAACACGCCTTCCTCTTTCGGGATCATGGCGCGCGGGAACGCCAGGTATTCTTCAATGTTCTCTTCTGCAAGGATGGGCGCGCCAGCGGCCACGCGACCGAGCAGCGGGATATTGACAAT
The DNA here is from genome assembly GCA_036170535.1 of Leptospirales bacterium. Taxonomy (GTDB): domain Bacteria; phylum Spirochaetota; class Leptospiria; order Leptospirales; family Leptonemataceae; genus SSF53. Next base: position 1,117 of record JAVHPJ010000032.1, read on the forward strand.
CCGCCCGGTGGCCATGGGCGCGGACCCGGCCGAGGTCTTCAGCATTTCAATGGCGCGACTGCGGTTCTTTTCGCACTTGATATAGCCTTTTTTCTCAATCGCCTTGAGGTGATCGTAGGCGCCCTTGGCGGTGATGGAAAACTTTTCGCCGATTTCGCGGATGGTGGGCGGGTAGCCCTGATCCTGAATGTAGGTTTCGATGAATTTCAGGATAGCCTGCTGCTTCTCGGTCAAGTCCTTCATGGTAAACAAGTGTCAGGCAGTCTTATATTCAGTCAACAAATTCTGGGCTGTTGGGGGATTATGTCGGGTTTTTTTCCGGGCTCGCCAGGGGCCCGGTCTTGCCTCGCAAACGCTCGCAATCGCACCCTTGCCTTCCAGCTTTTGTCCCATGAGGCGCCCTATTCGCATCCATCTGTTGCTCGTTATAGCCATAGCCTCGACTTGCGAACGACCCGCCGGCGGCGCCCCGCTAACCGCCCCGGCGCCGCAGCCACTCGACTCGCTGCAGTGCAGCGTCTACGAGCGCGGCAGTCGCACCAACTTTGATCCGGCCTCATTTTCCGCGTGGCGCGCCGCCGATTGCCAGTTGCGGGCGGATACTTTCGTGAGGGATGTCCGCGATGTCTATATAAGGCGGCCAGCTTCGTGCGGCGGCGAAAACTGCGGGAGTCCGGACTACACGGGCTTCTACTGGATGCCGTTGAACGTGCAGGAACCCGACGCCTTTGTTCTGTTGAACGCCGGCTACGGTCGCGACTCAAAGCACGTCTATTCTCAGCGGGGGCCGCAGCGCCTTCTGAGCGCCGCCGATGCCGCGACCTTTCAAGTCCTGTGGTGCGGCAAAGCGAGCGACGATCCGGACGGTGAATTTGTCGGCCGAGATTTTGCGCGATATTATCTGGATGGAGTTCCCGTCGACCCGGCCCGGATCGAGGAGCGCTGGGCCCGTCGGCGCCCCGGGACGCGCGGATGACCGCCTGAGCGGATTCGAAGCGCAGACACGGGCTCTACTCGGCAAAGAAGCTGGCTTCGATCATTTCGTGCAGATGGGGACACTTCGCCTCGGGCACGTGCGTGTGCGCGAAATCCGCCAGGAAGGTCAGCGGAATGGTGCGCGGATTGCGCCGGATCGCTTCCGCCATAAGTTTCTGGATCTCCGCCTTAAAGGCCAGGCGCGGATAGCGTTCGACAATCTCCATCACGGCCTTGCGGCCGACGACGCGCTGCAGCGGCCCGCCGGCGACATCCAGGGCGATGCCGAGCGCGGCCAGTTCGACTTCGGGGCCCTTGCGCACTGCGATCGACAGCGAGGTATGCAGGGCGATGGCATCCCAGGCAATCGCCCGGCGCTCCGGCGCAACGCCGCGCTCCAGCAATATGCGCTCCGCCATATCTGCGCCGACGACCTCAAAGCGATCCGGCAGCGGATCAGCGGTCGCAAGACCCAGGTCGTGCAACAGGACGCTCACGAATAGAAGCTCCCGGTCGCACTTCTTTTGCTGAGCCCGGCCGATTGCATCGGCAAAGACAAAACTGCGCACGCAGTGCAGGAACAAAAAGGGCGGCTGCAGTTCGCGCGCCAGTTCGCATGTTTCGCGCGCCAGCTGCGAATCAGGCAGGGCCTGCGGATCAAATTGAAACGCAAGGGATGTTTTCATGATGCTGACTCCTAGCTTATGTAGTCCTTGAATTCTTCGGGCGGACCAACCGCCGGCCGGAGTCGCACCATCGGCGCCGGCCGCCAGGGCGACCAGTGCCGCCACGATGAAGGCACCGACGACAATGGGCACGGCCTG
>JAVHPJ010000032.1:2925-21046 GCA_036170535.1 Leptospirales bacterium
CCCCCCCCCAGGACCGGGTCGGCCGTACACTGCGGAGCCAGTTGAACGACGCAGTAATTCAGGACTCGATACGCGTGACCGCGGTACGGCGCCAGCGCCGCGGCGGGAATGCCAGCCGCCGCAAAGAGGGCTTCCAGATCCGGGTCGTATACAATCACGCCGGCCGGGTTAACTTGCACTTCCATGACGATTCTCCGTATTACGCGCAGGCGCTTGACTTTTTTGCTACTGGCGTATTTAGCTTCATTATGGCCCGGATTGCAAGAGTCGTATCTGCCACTAAGAGGGTTGTTCTTGACAACAGGCGAGACGCTTCGAAATACCGAGAGATTCGCATCGCGGTGCTGGCCTTCGAAGGCTGTCTTGCCACCGGCGTCACGGCGAGTCTGGATATTGTGCGCATGGCCGATACGCTCGGCGGCGCTGCGGAGACTCGGTCGCCGCGCCTGACGTGCCGGATTTATTCGGTCCGCGGCGGCCAGGTGCGCGCCTCGAATGGCCTGGTCTTTGACACGCGACCGCTCCGCGAAGCCCGCGGTTGCGCGGCTTTAATCATTCCCGGCATCGACCACGATTCCGTGGCGCAATTTGATGCGGCGCTGCGCGGGCTCGACGCCGAGGTGCGCGCCCTGCGAACGTTTCCCGCGCCCCGGATCGCCTTCGCGGCCAGTTGTTCCGCGGCGTTTTTGCTGGCTCGAGCGGGACGCCTGCAGGGCGCGCGGGCGGCGACGAGCTGGTGGTTGGCGCGCAAGTTTCAATCGGAGTTTCCGGAAGTAGTCTGCGAAAAAGACCAACTCCTTGTCGACGACGGCAAGGTGCTAACGTCCGGCGGCGTGACGAGCTGCATCGATCTTACCTTGCACCTGATTGGACGCTGTTGCGGCGCCAGGGTCAAACGCGCGTTGTGCAACGTGCTGGCTTTTGAACCCCGGCGCTCCAACCAGGCGGCCTTTCGCAGTCTGCGCGAGGCGAACGATGAGGCCCGCTGGCTGGCCCCGCTCCGCCGCCGTCTCGAACGAAACGCAGAAGACCCGTGGACGATTGCAGATATGGCCGCGGTCGTAAAACTGACGGAACGCACCTTTTTGAGGCGCATGAAAGCGAGCTTGAATCTGACTCCCCGTGATTACCTGCAACGAATGCGAATGGAACGCGCGCGGCGTTTTTTGGAACAAACAACTTACGCAATCGAAACGATCGCCGCGCAGTGCGGCTACGAAGACGTCAGTGCGTTTCGCAAACAGTTTCGCCGCGTGGTCGGCCAGACGCCGGGCGAATTTCGCCGGCGCTTTCAAGGAGCGCCGGCCTGAGATGCAGTTCTGCGCAGCGCGTCTGTCGACTTGATTCGATGCGACGCGACGCCAGAGTCACCGCCCGATAAAAACGTAGAACGGCTGGTCCAACACTGCCGGGCCGGGGACATAGGTCGCCTGATTTGCGCCGTTAATGTCCGCTATGCGCAGAACACTGTCCGTGTTTTGCGAAGAAATGTACACGGCTCCCTGCCGATCCAGATTCATCCCGACGGGACCGTCCAGTGCAGCGGCGCCCGGCGTGAACGCCGCCAGCCCCGCTCCGCTCATGTCGTCGATGCGGATCACGCTGTCCGACGAAAATGACGCAGCGTAGATGCGCGACTGCGCATCCAGCGCGAGACCGGTGGGCGCCGTGATCGGTCCGTAGGCGACGTAACCGGCGCCGCTCATATCATCGATGCGAATCACCTGCGAGAGCGCACTCGCGGCTACATGGATACGACCGCTGGAATCCAGCGCCAATTGATTGGGTTGGTCCAGTAATCCTCCGCCGGGAGCGTAAATAATCTGGCCGGCGCCGCTGATGTCATCCAGTCGGATCACCGCGTCCGTGGCGGAAGAGGAAACATAGATGCGATCCGTATTGTCGACGGCGACTCCGGTGGGCGCATCCAGAGTCGCCGCACCGGGCTGGTAAATCGTAAGACCGGCGCCGCTCATATCGTCGATGCGCAGCACGGCGTCGGTCAGTTGCGAAGCGATGTAGATCCGCCCGCGGCTATCCTGCGCAATGCCGATCGGCCCGTCCAGGGTCCCGGCGCCTGGCTGATAGATCTCCGGCGCCGCATCCGCGAAATCGTTCAGCCTCAGGATAGCGTCCGTTGCGCCCGAGCTTATATAGATGCGCTCCGGCGCGAGAGCCGCCGCCGCCCCCGCCGGGTAAAGCGCCTGCAATGCTGCGGCGGAACAGCCCGGATCGGAAGCGAAACATTCCGATTGCAAGCAGGCCGCGCCGGCGAAGGCGCCGAGGACCGCCGGTGCGCATCGGCGCAGGACGTCGAATCTGTGACGGCCGGGTGAAACTTTTGCGAGCATGCCTGCCGCATGAATTCAGTCGGCGATAATACAAGGTTTTTTTGAGTTTCGGGCCTGGGGAGAATTTCCCCAGGCTGCGCGCCGATGGCGATAGTCTTGACGAAGTTCCCGCAGGCGCAAATGTGAACGCTTGCACGCTCTGCACTGGATCATGGCTGGCAGTCTGCTGCTCGGCTTAAATGGCGCGCTCGCTGCGGAAATCGGCGGCGACGCGGAGCGATCGATCCTGCGCGTGACGCACGAAACACGCGCGCTCAGCGGGGCGGATTTTTCGCTCTTTGAGGACGAGGGCGCGACGCTGGGGCTGGAAGACGTTGTCCAACCTGCAATCAGCGCGCGCTTTCGCCGCGATGAAAAACCCACGCCGTATTTTGGGTTCACCCGATCGGCCATCTGGGTGCGACTCGATCTGGCCGCCGAACGCGAAAGCGTGTGGTTCCTGGAAGTGGACGAGCCCCTGTTGCACCATGTCGACTTCTATGGTCCCGTGGGAACGGATCAGCAAGCGCGCGTGCAGCGATCCGGAAGGCTGGCGCCGTTTCATTCACGCCGGATTCAGCATCGCAAGATCCTCTTCGAACTGAATCTGGACGCGCGGCCGCGGACTTACTACTTGCGCATCGCGTCGCGGGACAATGTAATCATTCCCCTGAAGCTGTGGCCGCGCGCCGCCTTTTACGAAACGGAACTGGAAAGCGAAGCGCGACTCGGACTCTACTACGGCATCATTCTGGCCCTGGTCGCCTACAACTTGTTTTTGCTCATTTCCTTACGCGATGTAAACTACGCCTATTACACCGCGTATGTGCTCAGTTTCGCCGGTCTGCAGACGACCATTGACGGCTCTTTCTTTCAGATTTTTACAAACAGTCCGCCGTGGCTGGACTGGCGCGCGCCGATATTTTTCGGATTCAGCGCCGGCTTCTGGCTGCTGGCTTTCACTCGAAATTTCCTGTTCATGCAGGCGACCTCGCGCTGGCTACGCTGGCCTGGCCTCGGACTGATGGCGTTGATCGCGGGTCTCTCTATCCTGGCGTTATTTGACGCGACCATGCCCTTCGCCTCCAGGCAGGCGAACACCGCGAGCGCCCTGACGGTTCTCTACGCGTTTGCATGCGCGATTTTTCGCACGGCATCCGGTTACAAGCCGGCGCGTTTTTTTCTGGCCGGTTGGCTGATGGTGCTGAGCGGCGTGTTTGGCGCCAGCCTGGTGAACCTGGGTTTTTTCCCGCCCACTCCGCTCACTACCAACTGGATGCAGCTGGGCTTTATCGCCGAACTCCTGCTTTTTTCCTTCGCGCTGGCTGATCGGATCAATCTCTTGCGCCAGGAAAAAGCCGAGGCCGACCGGCGGGCGCTCGAAAACGAACAGCGCACGGCGGCGGAACTGGAAAGCCTGGTGCGTAAGCGCACCGAACAGTTAAGCGTAGCGCTCGCGGCCAAGGATAAGTTCTTCTCCACAATTGCGCACGACTTGCGCGGACCTATCGGAACGCTCGCGCAGCTGCTGAGCGACGGAGTCGAAGAGGACGGTCGCGTGGAGCCGCCGCTGCTGGCCGCCATGCGCCGCACCGCGCAAAACAGCTTTCGACTGTTGGAAGAACTGCTGACCTGGGCGCGGAGTCAACGCGGCGAAATCGAACCGCGGCCGACGCGTTTTCTCGCCGTGGACGCCGTGCGCGACGCCGTAAGTCTTTTTCAAACCCAGGCGGACGAAAAAGGAGTTCGTATTAACATCTCGACGGATGAAAGTTTGCAGATCCACGCCGACTTCAGCATGTTATCGGTCGTGCTGCGCAATCTTTTGAGCAATGCAATCAAGTTCACGCCGCGCGGCGGCCGGGTCAGCGTGAATGTGCGCGCCGCGGGCCGACAGGCCGAGTTCAGCGTCAGCGATACGGGCGTCGGCCTGTCGCCGGAGCGGCGTGAACGCTTGTTCCGGCTGGACGCGCGCGGCGCGTCGTCGCCCGGCACGGAGGGCGAGCGCGGCAGCGGACTGGGCCTGATCCTGTGCCGCGAATTCGCCGAAAAAAACGGCGGCCGCACGGGCGTTGACAGCGAACCCGGCGCAGGCAGTCGTTTCTGGTTTACCGCGCCGATCGCGGATTGAGGAACTTGCTACAAATATTGCGCCGGATCTTCATCTGTATTTCGACGCCTTTTTGCCGATTTCCGTTCCAATCCAGTCGTTCCTCCGCGCCCCATTGATTGGTGCGGGGATTCTGTGTATTTTCCGTCTCGTACGCAATGCCGCTTGCTGCGCAGGCGTAAGGAGACAGTATGACTCAAAAATTCTGGCGCAGACTCGCGCTTGCAGCGGCCCTGCTCGCAGCCGCCGGCCATGGACTTGCCGCCGATACCCTGTTCATGGGCGCCAACGTCTGGCGCGCGAAATGGAATGTCGGCGTCGCGGATAAGCAAAGCGAGAATGCGACCAAACACGCGCTGTACTCAGGAACTATCGCAAACACCGCCCTGCAGGCGGTTACGAGATCACAGAACACCTTTGGTGCAATTTTTCTTAACGCCCCTGCGGACGCTGACCTCACTAACTACGGCCTTTTTGGCGCCTACAATTTTGGCAACAACTGGTCGCTGAGTTTTAACCTGACCTATGGCCAGACCGAATTCAGTTCGAGCCGCACTTCGGTGCTGAACCTCAGCAGTCCGGCGTCGCTGACCAGCTGCGGAGCGTCATGTTTCGTCAACCGCACAAGCAATGAAGGCCAGGTCCTCAGCGATGTTTCCCACCGTGTCACAGCGGAACGCAAGGATCTGGACGCCATCCTCGCGCGACGCCTCGGAGACAGCGGTTTTGCCATATTCGGCGGCTTAAAAGCCCAGGATTGGACCTATGCGGCGCCCTTCAGTTTTGGTCCGAGTTTTGTAAACGGGCAGAGCACGGATTTGCAAGCGGTAACAACAGCAACAGGCAGCGGCGTCACGCTCAGCGGCTTCGAGTACAAATACCGCAGCCAGGCGATCGGACCTGCCGCCGGCCTCAGCTACACCTATGTAATCGATGATGTGCAGGCCCTATCCGCACAGGTGGGCGGAATCTTTTTGTTCGGAACTCTGAATCTCGATGAAACCAGCCTGATTCGTCAGGAAGCAGTCACTGTTTCCGCGCCTTCTGCGACGGATCGCACCCTGCCCGGCAACACGATCTTCACGACCGACAGCATTACTGACCGCCTGCGCATGCCAGGTTTCACCGCAAAACTGGATTATCGCTACAAGATTGGCAGCGTGATACTGCGCGCTGGCGTCTTTTATCAGGAAACCCGTATCCAATCGCGGGCGCCTAACGACAACGCCTTTACGGTTTTGACGTCCGACTTTGGTTCCCTCGTCCCAATCCCCTCCAGCGCACGGGCGCAACAGCCGGAATACTCCGTCGACGGGGCGCGGGACGTCTTTCAGGGCGTCACGTTCAGCGCTTCAACGCAGATCTTCTGAGCAAGCCGGCTCGTATTGGGCCTTCCGGAGAGTCGACTGATGCTGCGCAAAGTCAGTCGGCTCCCGCGCTATTTATCACGGCGGATCCGCCGTTCTTTGTAAGATACCGCAGTTCGTCATTCGCCCTCTTGAAAGCGTCAAACCTTTCCTGTACAACTCGTCTTCTACGGCACGCCGCGCGCAGCGCGGATTAACGGAGGTACACGAGCATGAAATTTTCCTGGCGTAAATATGCGCTGCCCGGCGCAGTCCTCGTCGCCCTGTCGGCCAGCGAATTGGCCGCGGACACATTGTATGTGGGCGCAAACATCTGGAGAGCGAAGTGGAACGTCGGCGTCGCCGATAAAAACAGCGAAAACACCCTGGCCCAGGCCCCCTACACCAGCGCGCTGAGTAACATTGGCCTGCGCGCAATTACGGGCAGTCCCTTCACTTTTACGACGTTCTTCTTAAACGCGCCCGCCGACGCAAATCTGACCAACTACGGTCTGTTTGGCGCGTACACCTTTGCGGCGGATTGGTCGGCGAGCTTTAACCTGACCTATGGCAAGACGGGCTTCGACTCGAGCCACACGACCGTCTACAATACCGGCAACGCCGGATCCATTACGAGTTGCGGCCCGAGTTGCACTTCAACCACGCTCGGCACGGATACGCGCTCCCTCTCGGAAGTGGCGCACCGCGTGGATGCACAACGCAAGGATCTGGACCTCATACTTTCGCGGCGCCTGGGCGATAGCGGCTTTGCAATCTTTGGCGGCCTTAAGGGCCAGGATTGGGAATACGCCACGCCCCTCACGATCGGCCCCAGCTTTCGCACGGGGACGGTAACCAATCCCGGCACGGGCGCAACCGGTTCGGGCGATAGCGTCGGTCTGGCGGCCTTTGAATATCAATATCGCAGCGAGGCCCTGGGTCCGGCGGCCGGTCTCAGCTACACCTATGTCATCGACGATGTGCAGGCCCTGAGCGCGCAGGTTGGCGGCGTCTTTTTGTTTGGCACGGTCGAGCTCAAGGAAACCAACACTATCGCTCTCGGAGCCTATGAAACAACCGTCGGTTCGTTCACCTCGACCGTCCCGGCCGGCAACGCAATCATCAGCGACAAAACAACCGACCGGCTGCGCATGCCAGGCTACACGGTACGCGTCGACTATCGCTACAAGGTCGGCAGCGTCATTCTGCGCGCCGGAGTGTTTTATCAGGAGACTACCATTCAGTCGCGCGCGCCAAACAACGAAGGTCTCGCCCTGCTTTCGGGCATATCCGTTCCAATCCCGATCACGCCGCGCAGCCTGCAGACTCAGTACTCCGTAGACGGCGCCCGCGACATCTTTAAGGGTTTCACAATCAGCGCTTCCACGCAGATTTTCTGAAAGCGGAACACAAGGACATTAATCTGGTTCGGTTTCGGCGCCCGGGCGACAGCAGCTTTGCGCTTCCTGGCGGATTAAAAGGCCAGGATTGGGACCGGCCGCCGGTCTGAGCTATGCCTGTGCCATCGACGACGTCCAGGCGATGACGGCGCAGGTATTCTGATCAACTCCCGGGCGGTTTTTGCTTTCCGGATCGCCGGGCCGACCCGCCTGTAGTTCTGCGCCCTCTTCGGGGGGCGCAGGGGGCGAGTCTGATCGAGTTTTCGAAAGAGCTGCGGACCGTTATCGTCGACGACGAGGACCTGGCGCGCGAACTCCTGACGCTTCTGGTCGTCAGCCGCCCCGAACTCAAGCTGGTGGGCGTGGCGCGCGACGGCGCAGAGGCGGTCGCGCTGCTGGATTCCGTCGAATGCGACGTTCTGTTCCTGGATATCGAAATGCCCGGTCTGTCCGGATTCGGGGTCCTGGAACGCCTGGCAAAATCACCCTACGTCGTATTCACCACCTCGCACGCGGACTTCGCCCTCGACGCCTTCGAAGTGGGCGCCGTGGACTTTCTGGTAAAGCCGGTTGCAAAAGATCGCTTTCAAAAATCCGTTGAGCGCGTATTGGGCTTCTTCAAAAAAGAAGCGACCGCGATTGCGCCGCAGCGTCGCCACGGTTTGTTCGTCGCGGAAAAAGAAAACAACTACTACGTTCGCTTCGCAAATATCATCTATATATCGTCGCACGAAAACTACTGCGCCATCCACGCGGCGGATCGCGACTACGTCACCTACTGCTCGCTGAAGGCGATGGAAGAACGCCTGCCGCCTGGCGACTTCGTGCGTATCTATAAGCAGTACATAGTAAACGTGCATTTGATCGAACGGGTGCAGAGCGACCAGAACGGGAGCTACACAATTTATCTGAAGGACGAGGACGCAACGCATCTGCCTGTCGGCCGCGCCTATCTGCCGCGTTTAAAAGAGATTATGGCCTGACACGGGCCGCGCGTCGCCGCCGGACTCGCCGGGACCCTGGCATCCGCGCCAGCAGCCGTCGTTTATCCGCGTATCCCGTCGATTTTCCGGGCAACGCTTGTCTTCGCAAATGTTTCGGTGCAATAATACGTCGGATTGAGTCGGGCGCGTGATGCGCTGACTCGTTTTAGCGACTGGAGAACCTGTTATGAATCGCCAACCCTGGCATCGCTTGCGCATACTATTATTCTACATCGTCACATCCCTGCTGATAGCGGCGCTCGCCCTGGCCGCCGGCGCCTGCGCAAAAAAAGAACCCCTGCAGGGCGCCGTAATTACAAAGGTCGCCGGTCAGGTGACCGTCCTGCTCGCCAACGGCGAGCGGCGCGCCATCAAAGAATCCGACCTGTACACCCAGGCGGCTTTGCTTTTACCCGGCGTCAGCCTCGCCGTCGACCGGGGCGCGCGAGCGGACCTCGCATTTACGACCGGACTCACGCTGAGTGTTACGGAATGTTCGCGCCTGACCCTTGAAGCCGCGCGCATCGTCCTGGACAAGGGCTACAGTCGCGTCGAGATCCAGTTGCAGCAGGGCGGCGTATTCACGCGCAGTCCGCGCCTCGAGCGCAACTCGCACTACTCCATCACCACGCCAACGGCGGTCGCATCCGTGCGCGGCACGGAGTTTCTGGTGAACCAGGGCGGCGGCTGCAATTTCCCTGATCGGCCCGAATCGGCGACGCTTGTGCGCGAGGGCGCCGTCGGCGTGCGCAGCGCAGCCGGCGGCGAGGAGCAAAACCTGAGCGCCGGTCAGAAGGCGAACATAAGCGGCGCGAACGTCGCGGTCGCAAACCTGGCGCCGGTTGAAGCGACGCAACTCGCGCAATTGAGCGAAAGTCTGGTTGGCCTGACGGAAGAGGGTCGAAAACGCATTGAGGAACTGGTCCGCGATGTTGAGGCCAACTCCGCGCTTTATCAGGAAGCGCTGGCCGAAGAAGCGCGCGGCGGCGTAGTCGAAACGCCTGCGCCCGGTACGCCGTCTACGACGCCAGCGCCCCGGTCGGGCGACACGCCGGCCGCGCCAGCGCCGGCGCCCGTCGCAGAGCCAACCCCGGCCCCTGCCGCGCCCTCGCCCGCGCCGGCTCCGGCGCCGAAGCCTGAAGAAAAAGTCGGCGAAGGCGCCGACAGCGCGCCCATGCTCTAACCCGGATTATTCATGAAGCTCCCGCCAGGCTGCGGCGAACCGACGACTGATTGGGCGGCTGCGCTTCAGAAGAGCGCGCCGCCCAGCGCGCGCAGGGCGCCAAGGGTCATGCAGATGCCCAGAGTGTAAAACAGCCCGAGCCGGAAACGAAAGACCAGCACGCAGCCGACCAGCATCACGATCAGCATAAAGGGATCCGCACTACTCGGATCGGGCGCAAAAAACTGCAGCGGAAACGCAGTCACTTCGATCTGACGCGTAAACGCGACGCGAATTGCAAACCACAAGGTCAGGTTCAGGATCACGCCGCTCACAGCCGCCGTTATGGCCGCGAGCGCCATGCGCAAGCGGGCGTTGCGACGCAGCAGTTCCATGTACGGAGCGCCAGCGAAAATCCACAAGAAACACGGCGCAAATGTCGCCCAGACTACGACGATCGAAGCGGAAAGACCCGCAAGCCAGGGATCAAAGGGCGCCGGATTGCGAAACGCGCCCAGAAAGCCGACAAACTGCACAACCATGATCAGCGGCCCGGGCGTCGTCTCTGCGAGTCCCAGCCCGTCGAGCATTTCGCTCGCTGAAAGCCAGGCGTAACTTTCCACAGCGCGACTCGCGATGTACGAAAGCACGGAATACGCGCCGCCGAAGGTTACTAACGCCGTTTTGCTGAAAAATAACGCCATCACAGACAGCGTGTGGTCCGCGCCGAGCAGCAGCGCGACAAGCAGCAGCGGCGCAATCCAGATAAACAGCCATAACGCGAGCGTACGCAACAAGCGGGCGCCGGAAGGCGGTATTCTGGATGCGTCCGAATAATGCGCTTCGATGCTGGCTGCGAATTCCGGCACCGCCGCGCCGGATGCAGTTGTGCGCAAAGCGACGGGCGGTCCGTTTGTACGAGACTGCCACGCAAGGCCGAATAAGCCCGCCCCGATAACAATTACCGGAAAGGGAACCCCAAAAAAGAAAATGCCCGCAAAAGCGGCGGCGGCGACGATTTTCAGCTCCGGCGCATGCAGGCTGCGCCGTGCGATGCGCAGTAGCGCCTGAACGACGATTGCAAATACGCCTCCCTTTAATCCGGACAACAAGGCTGCAACGATCGTCAACTCGTGCAAATATACATAGAGGTAACTCAGCGCGAGGATCGCCGCAAAGCCCGGCGCGATAAACAAAAGCCCGGCCGCCAGGCCGCCCCGCCAACCGCGCAGGAGCCAACCCGCATACGTCGCCAGCTGTTGGGCCTCCGGGCCCGGCAGCAGCATGCAGTAGTTCATCGCGTGCGCAAAGCGTTCTTCGGAGATCCAGCGGCGCTCCTCGACCAGAATACGATGCATTACAGCGATCTGGCCAGCCGGGCCGCCGAAGCTCAGCGCGGCAATTTGCAGAAAGGTGCGCAGAAACTCCGATCGCGAGGGCGGTCCGGACGGAAGCGGCGCCGCAGCGGGGTCGGTCGGATCGGGCCTGGAGTCCATGACCGCAGTTCACAAGCTGAGTGCGCGATTGATAGCAAAACTCCCGGTCCGTAGCGCGCTTCCAACAACCGACTTGCGCTTGCTCCGCCCGACGGCGCGCGCAGTCTGCGTCCATGTTGCGCGCGCGCCTGCAGTTCTTCGCTCTTCAACTTCTGGCTCAGTTTGACCGCTTCGCCGATTGGCTGGCGGCCGCCGTTCTGAGTTTCAGCGCGGAAGCAAGGCGGCGCGCCGCAGCGTTCGCCAATCGGGCGAGGTTCATCGCAACCCGCATCCGCGAGTACGCCGGCGCGGTAAGCTACCAGGCGCCGCCCTGGACCGATCGCGTCGTCGCGCGCGCGCGCGAGCGCGTCGAACCGCTGCGCGCCCGGGTCGCCGACGAAGTGCAATCCCTGCGGCGGGAACGCCCCCGTCTCGTCGTGCGCAGCATCGCCGCCGGAACTCTGCTCGGCTTTCTGGCGCTGAGCGGCGGCGTATGCGCCCTGTTTGGTCCGCGGGCGCCCGCCGTGCGCGTGGAACTGCAGGCGCCGGCCGCATTTCGTCCGGGCCAAACCGCGCCGCCGCCGCTCGCTCTGGAATTTTCCAATTCCGTTGCGCCGCTGGATCGAATCGGGCTGCCGGTCGATCAGGGCGTGCGACTTGATCCGCCCCTCGCCGGACGCTGGGTCTGGGAAAGCGATCGGCGCCTGACATTTTTCCCGTCCGCGGATTGGGCGCCCGGCGTTGAATACGAAATCGAACTGGAACCGATTCTGCACGCCGCGCAGTTCCGACTCCAGTCCTACGACTTTGGCTTTAGAGTGACGCCGTTTGTCGCTAAAGTGCAGCGTCTTGAATACTATGTAGATTATACAAATCCGGAATTAAAGCGCATCGTCGCGACGATCAGCTTTAACTATCCGGCGGATGCAACCACGGTTAAAGAAAACGTGCAACTGCTGGAACGCGGCCCGCTGCCCGGACAAACGGGCCGTCCGTTCGCCTACACGCTCGACTTCAACGAAAGCCGTACGGAGGCTTACGTCCAATCCGAGAACATTCCGCCGCCGGACAAATCCTACTCAATCGAGTTGCGCATCCAGCCTGGAATAAAAAGCAGCTTCGGCGGCGAAGCTCTGGACGAACGCGTCGCCAGCGCGGTATTAATCCCCGCGCGCGACGAGATGTTCAAAATCGAAGCCGCTGCCCTGGTGAACATCACCACCCAGGACCAGGAAATTGAACGCGTGCTGGCCATCGAGACCGGAACGGAGGCGCGCGGCGCGGATATCCTGACAGGACTCGAAGCGTATCTGTTGCCGCGCGATCGTCCGGAATCGCCCGGCGTGAGCTCCAATCGGAATCATGAATGGACGCCGGAAGAAATCGGACCGGAAATTCTGGCGCGTTCGCAGCGCGTCGCCTTCGAACTCGCGCCGGCGGAGCGCGAGTATGGTCGCAGTCACGCCTTTCGCTTTGACGCGGAACCGCGCCGGCGGCTCTACGTGCGCATCGCCCGCGGCGCACGCAACTTCGCCGGCTATGTGCTTAAAGAGGACTTCCAGCGCGTTTTGCTGGTGGAGCCGTTCCCCACGCGCATTGCCATTCAAACGCCCGGCGCTCTTTTGAGTTTGCAGGGTGAAAAAAAGATCAGCGTGGCCGTGTCCGGAGTGCAGGCGGTTAAGATCGAAATTGATCGGGTTTTGCCGGATCAGATCAATCACCTCGTCAGCCAGACCGGCGGCGATTTTCAAAATCCGTATTTTATGAACTACCGCTTTGATGAATCCAATCTGGCGGAGCATTTTGAAGAAATTGTGCGGCTCGCGCCTTCCGGCGGCGGCATGCAGTATTTCGCTTTTGATTTTTCACGTTACCTCGCGAATCGCAGCGACAAAACCGGCCTATTCTTTTTGCGGATAACGCGCCACACGGTGGGCGCAGCGACTGACGCGCAGGAATCCGGGGACGATGAAGAAGAAACCGGGCCCATTATGGAACGGCGCTTTGTGCTGGTGAGCGACCTGGGTCTGCTCGCCAAAGAGGCCTCCACCGGAGAACAGGATCTGTTTGTCCAGAGCGTATCGCGCGGGCTGCCGGTCGCCGATGTGAGCGTACAGGCCCTGGGAAAAAACGGCCTGCCCGTCGCCGACGGCAAAACCGACGCCCGCGGGCGCGTGAGCTTTCCCGCGCTGAATGAACTGCGCCGCGAACGCACGCCGGTCGCATTTCTTTTGCGCAAGGGAACGGATGTTTCGTTTATGCCCTTTCGGCGCGCAGATCGCGAGTTAAACCTTTCGCGCTTTGACATCGGCGGCGTACATGGCGCGGACCGTCCGGAAACCCTGACGGCGTTTTTATTCACCGACCGCGGATTGTACCGACCGGGCGAAACCGCGCATATTGGCGTGATCGTCAAGTCCGGCGACTGGAATCGACGTCTCGAAGGCGTGCCGCTGGAAGCCAGCTTTCTCGACGCGCGCGGCGTAGAAGTGCAGCGCGCGCCCCTGCGCCTGAATCGCGAGGCCTTTCACGAACTCAAGTTTGCCAGCGAAACCAGCGCGCCCACGGGCGTTTATCAGGTGAATCTCTATACGGTGCGCGATGAGCGTCGGGCAAATCTGCTCGGCTCCACGTCGTTTCGCGTGGAAGAATTCCAGCCGGATCGCCTGCAAATCCGCTCCGAGTTTACAAAGGAGTCGGAATCCGGTTGGGTTTCGCCGAATAACCTGCGCGGACGCACGGAACTGCGCTACCTGTTCGGTCAACCGGCGGCGGAACACCGCATGACGGCTGAGATGGAAATTGTTCCGGCGGCCTTTGATTTTCCGCAACACCGCGGCTTCACGTTTCACGATCCGGCGCGCGTGGATCGTCGGGTCCGCGAAACCCTCGCGGAAACCAGAACCGACGCCGCCGGCCGCGCGGAGTTTGATTTTAAGTTGCAACGCTTTGGACCGGCCACCTATCGACTGAATTTTCTCGCCCAGGGTTTTGAGGCGGGCGGCGGACGTTCGGTCTCGGCCTTGCGGAGCGTGCTGGTTTCCAGCCTGGAACGCGTCATTGGCTTTCGCGCGGACGGTTCGCTGGAGTTTATCCAGCGCGGCGCGGCGCGCACCGTGGAATTAATCGCCGTGGGCCCGGACGGAGCGCGCGCGGCGGCCGGCGGGCTCACGACTAAACTGGTCGAGGTGCGTTACGTATCCGTGCTCGCGCGCAGTTCGGACGGCGCATATCGTTATACCAGCGTGCGTCGGGAAACGCCAGTCAAGGAAGATCGACTGCAAATTCCCGCAGCCGGCCTGCGAATCGCTCTGCCTTCTGCGCAGCCTGGCGAATACGTGCTCTACATTTACGATGCAAAACAGGTCGAAGTTAATCGGATTGGCTTTACCGTCGCCGGCGCCGCCGCCCTGAGCGGCCGCATGGATCGCGACGCCGAATTGCAGGTCCGACTCGACAAAAAAGATTACGCGCCGGGCGAAACGGTGCGCGTCAGCATCGTGGCGCCCTACGTGGGCGCCGGGCTCATTACCATCGAACGCGATAAAGTGTACGCGCACAAATGGTTTCAAACGACTACCAACTCCGCTGTCGAAACCATCACGGTTCCCGAAGCGTTGGAGAGTAATGCCTACGTAAGCGTCTCGTTTATTCGCTCGGCCGCAAGTCCGGAGGTGTTCACTGCGCCGCTTTCGTACGGCGTGCAGCCCTTTTCGATCAGTCGCGCGCGGCGCGAAAACCGCATTCAACTGTCGACGCCGGACAAAGCCGAGCCCGGCAAGTCCTTCCCCATCACCTACAGCACGAGCCGCCCCGGGCGCATCGCAGTGTTCGCCGTAGACGAAGGCATCCTGCAGGTAGCGCGTTACGGCACGCCGGATCCGCTCGGACATTTTTTTCGCAAACGAGCGCTGGAAACAAAGACCTCGCAGATTCTCGATTTGATTTTGCCGGAATTTTCACAACTGCGTCGTTCGCGTCCCGGCGGGGGCGACTCCGCCGATCTGGGACGTAATCTGAATCCCTTTCGCCGCCGGAACCTTGCTCCGGCCGTTTTCTGGTCCGGTATTGTCCAGGCGGATGCAAGCGCGCGCACCGTGCGGTTTGACGTGCCCGCGCATTTTAACGGCGCGCTGCGCGTTATGGCGGTAGCCGTCTCGGATCAGGCCCTGGGCGCGGCGGAAAGGCGTGCGCTGATTCAGGATGCGTTTGTGATTTCGCCGTCCGCCCCGCTTTTTCTTGCGCCGGGCGATTCGACCGAGATCACCGTCGGCGTCGCCAATAACGTGGAAGGCTCCGGCGAAACGCCGCAGCTCAGTCTGCGCGCCGAGCTTGAGGGACCGTTAAAACTCGTCGGCGAGGCGACGCAGATCCTGAGCGTGCCCGAAGGACGGGAGCGCGTGGCGCGCTTTCGCGTACAGGCGAGCGGCGAACCAGGCCCCGCGGAAATTACCTTCACCGTACAGGGCGCGGGCCGCAGCTCGCGCATGCCGACCACGCTCAGCGTGCGTCCGGCGACCATTTATCGAACCACGATCAGCGGCGGCGTGTTGAGCCCGGGCGAGGCCGAGTTGGCCACGCCGCGCCGCATGTACGTCGAGCATCGGCGCCTGGAGCTGAGCGCCTCGCGCCTGCCGCTCGGCCTTGCGCGCGGTCTGACGCGTTATCTGGACGACTATCCCTATGGCTGCACGGAGCAAATGGTTTCGCGCGCCATGCCCGAGCTGATTCTTGCAAATCGACCGGAGTTTCGCACGGGCGCCGCCGCTGGCGTTGAACGCGTCGATGCCGCCGTGCGCGTTTTACGCGCGCGCCAGAACGGCGAGGGCGCCTTTGGGTTCTGGGCGGCGAATTCGTATGTTTCGCCCTACCAGAGCGTTTATGCGCTGCATTTTCTTACCGAGGCGCGCGAACGCGGCCGCGCCCTGCCGCCCGAGCTCCTGCAACGCGGCCTCGCATATTTAAAGAAAGTTTCCGCCGGTCAGGGTGAAATCCGCGCCGATGCGCGCACCCGCGCCTACGCGTTGTATGTGCTCGCCCGCAATGGTCAGGTGGTGTCCAACGAGGCGCAGGCCCTCCGACGCGAACTGGAACGCGACGCCAATGAGCGCAACTGGCGCCATGACGCGAGCGCTGTTTATCTGGCGGCGGCGTTTCAACTTATGAAGCAGGAGCGCGAAGCGGCCGCGCTCATTGGCGCGTTTGATTTGAGTCGCAACGCGGATCCGGACTACGACAACTTTTACGATGACTTGCTGCGGCGGGCGACCTACCTCTATGTTGTCGCGCGTCATTTCCCGGATCGACTCGCCGCGATTCCGGGCGGACTCATTCAGCAGGCCTTTGTTCCGGCGCTTTACAGCGGCCGCTTTAACAGCCTGTCCGCCAGCATCAGCGTGCTCGCCCTGGACGCCCTGGCCGCGCGCGCAACGGCGGACGGAAGTCTGCAGCTGATCGTAGAACAAACTTTCGCCGGACGTCCGCCGGAAGCGCTGAATCCGCCCGCCGGCCTTTTTCCGTATCTCGCCTTTCATCCGGAAGCGACCACGCTCAAACTCGCCAATCGATCGAGCTTTCCGATCTTTTACCAGGCGAGCGTGAGCGGCTTTGATCTGGCGCCGGCGCCGCAGCGCGTAACGCAGGGATTGGAAATTTTTCGCGAGTATCGCACGCTGCGCGGCGAGGCGACGACAACGGCGCTGGCCGGCGAAGACCTCGAGGTGATTGTGCGTGTGCGCGGCATCGGTCGGGATCTGCGCAATATCGCCGTAACGGAACTATTGCCAGGCGGTTTTGAGGCGGAAGTTTCCTCCGCCCGCGATGAGAACGGCTGGGTTCCCGAATACCTCGACGTGCGCGAGGATCGCTTGATTCTCTACGGCCCCGCCGACGAAGACCTGCGCGAGTTTCGCTATCGCATGCGCGCGTCGAATCCCGGCGAATACGTGATCCCGCCGATTTATGCCGAAAGCATGTACGATCCGGGCGTGCGCGCCCAGAGCGTTCCGCAGCAGGAGCGACTGCGGGTCCAGGCGGCGCCCTAGTTTTCCAGGATGGAAAGCGAGTCCCGACCAGAGACGTTAATGGAGCGCGCGCGACGCATCGCGGAACGACGGCCGCTTACAACCGCCGTCCTGCTGGGTCTCGTGTGTTTTGGGCTGCTGCGCGCATCCGGCGCGCTTTTTCCACTGGTTTCGGAGGCGGAATACTCGCGCGCAGTCTACGATCGCAAGGGCAGGCTCTTGCGCCTGGCGCTGGCGCCGGACGGCATGCGCCGCCTCCCCGTGGACGTCGACGCGCTGCCCCAGCATACGGTCGCGGCGCTGCTTCTACAGGAAGATCGCTGGTATTACTGGCATCCTGGCGTTAATCCGGTCGCGCTGCTGCGCGCCCTGCGCGGTTATTTGAGCGGAACGGACGCGGGCGGCGCCTCCACGCTCAGCATGCAGACGGCGCGCTTGCGCTATCGTCTGAATTCGCGTGAGCCGCCTGGTAAATTGCTGCAGATCGTCGCCGCGCTGTGGCTCGAGGCGCGCTTCTCGAAAAATCAGATTCTTGAGGCCTATCTCGCACTCGCGCCCTTCGGTCGCAACATCGAAGGCCTGGAAGCCGCCAGTCGCATTTATTTTCAGAAACGCGCAGCGGAATTAAGCCTCCCAGAATCCCTGTTGCTCGCTTGCATACCCAAGAATCCGACTCGACGGGCGCCCGGAGCAAACGACAACTCTGAGTTGCGACGCGCACGCGATCGCCTGCAACAACGCTGGTTCGCCCGCTATCCCGAAGACGAAAGTGCGCAGAGTGCGCTCGCCGATGTGAGCGTGCGAATGGCGCTGCCGCCCTTTCGGGCGCCGCACTGGACGCAGTTGCTGCTGGAGAGAAGTTCGGCGCCGGTTATCGAAAGCACGCTGGATCTGGAATTGCAGACGCTGCTGGAAACCCAGGCCGCGCTGCATTTGCAACTGGCGAGCCGCGAAGGCGTCGAAAACCTTGCTGCGATTCTGCTTGATTATCGCACCATGGCGCCGCTCGCCTATCTGGGCTCGGCGAATTTTCAAAACGATTCCATTCAGGGCCAGGTGAACGGGGTGCGCGCGAAGCGCTCGCCCGGCTCCACGCTTAAACCCTTCTTATACGCACTCGCTTTTGACCAGGGCCTGATTCATCCGCGCACCCTACTCAAAGATTCGCCGACCAGCTTTGGCATTTTTGCGCCGGAAAATTTTGATCGTGATTTTTCCGGCCCTGTATTCGCGGGCGAGGCCTTAATTCGCAGTCGCAATGTGCCCGCCGTGTATCTGGCGGCGCGCGTTAC
>JAVHPJ010000033.1:0-14591 GCA_036170535.1 Leptospirales bacterium
GAAGCGCCTGTTCGCTCGGACAAGGATGTTCGTGCGAACAGGCCAGCGTTGCGCGGCGCCGCAGCATGGGGCGAGCTTGATGAATAATCCGGGCCAGTCGGACTTATGTCCCGGCGGCCGTGCGCCGCAGGGCGCGCGCGAATATTTCATCTCTGTGACTTTGCACAGAATTGTCCGTGAATCCGCTCGACGCTGTCGACCTTGCGCGGAGTGTCGACGGGACGGCGCCGCCGCGCTTGCTTCATGGACGACGAGGCCTACTTTTCCGAAGACTACCGCACTTCGCGCAAGCGCTTTCGCGACGCGGCGAAACGCGCGGGAGCCAGGCTCGACAAGCTGCACTGGGGCCTGCGCGGCCCGGCTGGCGAAAAACTGAGCATTGACGTCGCCCTTTTGGGCGCAAAAAATCCGGAACGCGTCCTGGTGCACAGCTCAGGCGTACACGGCGTCGAAGGTTTCGCCGGTTCCGCAATTCAACTCAAGGTCCTGGAAAACCCGCCTGACCCCGGTCCGGACGGGGCCATTGCGCTCATCCACTGCGTGAATCCGTACGGCATGGCGCACTTGCGGCGGGTGAACGAGTCCAATGTAGACCTGAATCGTAATTTCTTGCGTCGCAAGGAATGGCGTCGGGCTGGCGCCCACGAAGGCTATCACATCCTGCATCCGATCCTGAATCCCGGGCGACAGGAACTGATCGATTTATTCACTCTGCGCCTGCTCTGGAAAACCCTGCGCCATGGCTTTGAATATCTCAAGCAGGCGGGCGGCCAGGGCCAGTATATCTATCCGCACGGTCTCTTTTTCGGCGGGCTGGGCCTGGAAGAAGGTCCGCAACTGTTGATGCGTTGGCTCAAAAAGCGACTCAAGCGCGCGCGTCACGTTTGCGCCATCGACGTTCATACGGGGGCCGGCGATCCCGGCGAAGACTGGTTAATTATTGAACGCAATCGCGGCGGCGGCTTCCACAAACTGTTGGAGCCCCTTTACGGCGCAAAACGCATCGATACGCCGGACGGAGAATCCGGACGCGCCTACGTCACCACCGGCGGCCTGGATGCAGGCATTGTACGCGCCGTGCGCGGCATCAAAGGCGCGGTGGTCGATTTTGTGACCCAGGAGTTCGGCACGGTCGGCGGACGCCAGTTGCTTTCGGCGCTGCGCGAAGAGAACCGTCAATTTCATCAAGGTGCGGATGACCCGTCGCATCCAGTTCGTCAGAACCTGAAAAACTGTTTTACTCCGCGCAATGTGAAATGGCGGCGCGCAGCCCTCGCCGGCGGCATGCGCCTGGTGGAAGAAAGCGCACGCTTTCTCTTTGACGCATCCGGAAAAATGCGCCAGCTCCAGCCGGCGCCGGACGCCTGAGGGGCCTGACGGCGAATGGCGCAGCCGCGCCGATCAGTTTGCTCCCGAAAAGCCTGGCGTAAGCGACGGCCAGCCCGGACCGGAGTCTTCGCTCGAAAGCGGTTCAAATTTGTCCTCAAAACTCAACGGAATCTCCAGTTGCTGGCCAAAAATCAGCGGCACAAAGGCCAGACCGTCGATGCGGTACTGCAGCGCGCCGCCCTGCACCAGGGCGCTGAAAAGCTGCGAACCAAGTTCCGCCAGGGCCGCGCTGAATTCGAAAGTCAGCGAGGCTTTGCCGCCCGGAGGAATCGGCGTGCTGAGCTGATTGGTTCCCGAGCCGACTTTTTTGCCATTCAGCGAAAGGGAAAAATCAAACTTGTCCAGCAGCGCCTCCGATTCGGTTGGATTAAAAGCCTCCAAAACCGCGCGCAGCTTAATGTTTTCGAGGCCAAACTCTACCAGATCAATATCAACCAGGGAAAATTTACAGTTCTGGATGTTCCGGCGACGATCCATCTCGCCGCAGGCCACGGTATGAATCGCAACAACGGCGAGCAAGGCCAGCGCCAGACGACGCGAGGCGAAAGGTTGGAAAAACATGTCTGAACTCCTCAGCGCGCCTGGTCGCGGCTGTCGATGGAAAAGGGATAAAAGAATTCCTGGCCTAAAAACAAAGGCGCGTATGCCTTTCCATCAATGCGATAGTTGACCTGACCGTCGCGCCCGAGCGCGCTGACAACCTGCAGTCCGAGTTCGGCCGGCGTCGTTACAAAATCAACGGTCGCGACCTGCTTGCCGCCCGGCGGAATAGTTTGCTGCACCGCCGTGCTGCCCTCGCCCACGCGTTTGCCTTCCACGCTCAGGGTGAAGGCAAGGCGGTCGACAATGACTTCATCGGCGCCGGGGTTTTCAATGCTCAGAAAAACGCGCAGAGTGAGACGGGTAAAACTGAGATCCACAACTTCGAGATTCTGCACCTCGAACTTGCAGTTCTGGATGTTGCGCCGTTTTTCGAGTTGCGCGCAGCTGAAGCCGCTGACTGCGGTCGCCAGCAAAACGGCCGCCGTAAGGAGTCGGGGAAATGCGGGCGCGCATGACCCGCGGGAATTATTTCGAACCATCGCATAGGGCATAAGCTTAAACGCCGCAAGATGGGGCAATTTTCAATCCGTTTTTCTTATACTTTTGATAAATGGCTATATCGCCCGCGACAGACCGGCGGTGGAAGCTCGCGCCGTCAGCAAGGGATATTCTCCGCGTTGTTTGCACACAACCCAAGACCTACACAATCGTTATCAAATCTTATTGCCTCGACCTACGCTATTAGAATCTTTGATCCGTATGCGGTGGCGCGATTTAATCATGGGAGCGGCCACCAAGCAGCTCGCCGCCTGCGAATTACCTGTCGGCAGATCCAATCAGCGAGAACTTAATGTTCCCAAGGAAGCCCTTGGTTTCCTTAAGCGTTTTGAGGAACAAAGGCTGATCGCCGACGTTATCTGTTTCGGAAATGAGGCGGACCCGAAAAAAGCTGAATATGTGGACGTGTATTTGTATGACGCTCGTAAGGGAAAGCGCCCACGCTCCGAATACCGCCTCTACTACAGCACCCGTGTCCATGACATACTGAAGGAATTTCAACCAAGAGTTGATTGTGTAACATTCCTGCTGGATCGCGATGCGCGATTGAAGTTGGTATTCGTGTCGCACACTTCGCCTATCGTTGCATCATTATTACCCTTATTCCAATCCGGTCTTGACAGCCTATTTGAAGTAGCAGAACCGCTGGCACGAGTTTTGGAACTAAGCAGCAAATACCGGATGCATAGTTTCTCGAATCTGCTCCTCGCATACGACGAACAACTTGGCTCCAAAACCAAAGGTTGGTACTCGCCGGAGAACTTTCCACATGTGGAATTGCTCGTTAAAACTGGGCGTCCTGACACGCTTGAGCCACAAGTCGAAAAACTCTGCGCCGAACTTGCTCGCATGGTAAACCTTCCCTGCGCCTCCATCGAACTTCTGGCAGATGGCCAGGCAACTACAGGAATTTTGTCGCTTGCGTTCACTCGATTGCACAGAGATCAGCAACCGAAGAACTTACGCAAGAGACGTGGGCAGCGAGAGACGATTTCATTGATACTCGGGAACCAGGTATTGAAGCGGACTTATCCAGAATACGATATGGACAAAATGCGCAAGCAGTCGCAACATTCACTCTTGAACATTTTCAGTTCGCTTGAGACGCTACTACCAACAGAAGAAGCTTTGAATATACTCGAGTATCTTGTTTTCGACTGCTGGATTGGAAATACGGATCGCCACCACGAAAACTGGGGAATTCTCGAGATCAATAAACCCGAAGGTCAGGAATATCGACTGGCGCCGACCTTTGATCATGGGGCAGCGCTTGCTGCAGGGCGGAATACAAAGGGGCGTGCAGACGCACTAAGAAACCTTCCTCGGTTTTACGCGCAAGGGGCGTCCGCTATTTACGATGATTCTGGAAAAATACTGCGCTTTCCGGAACTTGCCGAAGCTTGTATCCGATTTGAACATACCCGTACTGGTCGCGTAGACCACTGTCGGCGGGTCATCGGATCTATACTAACCATTGACGTAGCCGATATTTTAGCTTGCATGGATGCCTTCCATCCGGGTATTGTAGCAGGGGATGACGTCGGTTTCATATGCGCTTACCTCCGACACTCGGCCGGCCTCCTTGGAGACCGCTTCGAGAAGGCTGTTTCTGATCTGGAAAGCAGATGATGATCGTGGGCAGTCACTGCCGGTCGGTTGTCTGCATCTGGAAGGCGATCTCTTTGTCTTCAGATACATTCGCGGAGTGCACGCCGCAGAGAAATTTGGCTTCGCGCCGCTCGTTGAATTTCCTGATCTGAAGGGGCGCTATCAATCAGAAACGATCTTTCCGCTTTTTGCAAATCGTCTTATGTCGCCGCGACGTGCCGACTATTCGCGCTTGCTGCGGACGCTTCAATTGGATCATGAGGAATCCAAGCTTTTTCAGCTGGAAGTTCTCGGCCGTTCCGGTGGTCGCAAGGCCACCGACCGGTTTCGAATGTTTCTCGAACCGAAATTCTCGCAAGGTACAGCTTTGCTGCGCTGCTTTGTGGCAGGACAATCCCGGGAGCAGTTTGCGCATGCTGCGGACAACTGGACTGCCTTGCCGTCCGGAACTGAATTACAGTTGGCACGGGATCCAGAGAATAAATTCAGCAACGCTGCCGTACTGGTCCTTCACGCAAACCGACGCCTTGGCTACGTCCCCGAGCACTACGCGCGCGAATTGGTCGCCCCCGGCCTACTCCAGAATCGGGCTGTACAGTGCCGCCTGCTTCTTGTAAATAATGACACGCCCCCCCAAGACAAAGTGCTTATTGAAATCACGGTGGCGGGCCCGTTTACCCCACGTCCGTATTCCACAGGCGACTTCGCTTTTCTTGAATGAAAAGCAACAAGCGCCACCGATCGATGCCTCGCTCACTGAACAAATAGCGGCGCAGCCGCAGCCTGGCGGGAGCTTCCTGAACAATCCGCCCTAGCGTTTCTTGCGTTCGGCTAACAAACGCTGCAGGTCGCGGAACTGCACCATTTCGCGCTGATCTTTGCCGGCCGCCACCATCGGAAACACCTTCTCGGAAGCGGGAATGACAACTTCCAGTATGAAAGGTTCGTCGTCGGCCAGCATAAGATTCAGACCTTCTTCGATTTCGTCCGGCCGCACAATGCGCTTGCCTTTGATGCCGTACGCTTCGGCCAGTTTCACAAAGTCGGGATTAAACTGCCATTCGGACTCGGCAAAGCGCTCTTCGTAGAACAGTTCCTGCCACTGGCGCACCATGCCCAAAAAGTCGTTGTTTAAGAGCAGAATTTTTACGCCCAGATTGTACTGACGAATCGTCGCCAGTTCCTGAATGCACATTTGATACGATCCGTCGCCGGTGACGCAGACGACCAGATCGTTCGGCTTAGCAAACTTCGCCCCGATCGCCGCCGGCAATCCGTAGCCCATGGTGCCGAGCCCGCCGCTGGTCAGCCAGCGATTGGGTTCGTCAAACTGATAGTACTGAGCGGCCCACATCTGATGCTGGCCCACGTCGGTCGAAACTATCGCACGACCGCGCGAAAGCTCGTAAAAACGTTTGAGCACGCGTTGCGGCTTGATTACCTCTTCGCTCTCTTCGTAGTCGAGGGGAAACTCCTGCTTATACGTTTCGAGACGGTTGACCCATTCCGAACGGTCTTTGCTTTCCACGAAGGGCGCAAGCGCCTGCAAGACGTCGCGCAGATCGCCGCTCACGTAGTGCTGCACCTTAACGCGTTTGTTAATTTCCACCGGATCAATGTCAATGTGCGCGCGCACCGCCTGATTGGCGAAGGCGTCCGCTTTGCCGGCCACGCGATCATCGTAGCGCGCGCCCAGGCTGATTAAGAAATCGCATTCAAGAATCGCTTTGTTTGCGGTCGCTGTGCCGTGCATGCCCGGCATGCCCAGCGACAAAATGTGCGTTCCGGGAAAGGCGCCCAGTCCCATCAGCGTCGTGGTCACCGGGGCCATCGCCTTTTCCGCCAACGTGCGAATCTCGCGCGAGGCATTGGCGTTGATCGCGCCGCCGCCGACGAGAAAAAGCGGGCGTTCGGCGCGGTTGAGCGCTTCCGCCAATGCGCGCAGATCGCCCTGCACCTCGGCGCGCTTCATAAAGCGCGCGGCGAGTTTCGGCTGGGCGTGCAGGACTTCGGTCGGCTGCGTTTGCACATCCTTGGGCAGGTCAAATACGACCGGACCGGGGCGACCCGTGCTGCACATGAGCCACGCTTCTTCAAAAAGCTGGGCGAGATCGTCGGCATTTTTCACCAGAGCATTGTACTTGGTAACGGGGATCGTGATGCCAAAGAAGTCGGCTTCCTGAAAGGCGTCCGAACCGATCGCGGTGGCCGGCACCTGACCGGACACGACAAATACGGGAATCGAGTCCATCTTGGCGTCGCACAAGCCGGTGACCGTGTTGGTTGCGCCGGGACCGCTGGTCACAACGACCACGCCGGTCTTGCCGCTGGCGCGCGCGAATCCTTCCGCCATGTGCATGGCGCCCTGCTCGTGGCGCACCAGGATGTGTCGAATTTTTGAATGATACAGCTCATCGTAGAAGGGCAGAATTGCGCCGCCGGGATAGCCAAAGACGAGATCCACGCCGTGCGATTGCAGCAGATCCACCAGTAGTTGCGCGCCTGTCTTTTTCATCGATTACGCCTCTTGCTTGTTCCCGCGATCCCGACCGGGCCGCCCGCGCGAGTCGCTGCGTCAGCCTGCCGTTCGCCCGCGCCGCCTGCGCGACCGGATCGAGTCAAGGTCGACAAAAAGCGCCTGTACGCAAAGGAAAAACGCGCAACCCATCGTCCAAAAAGGCCGTGCTCTGCGTCCCGCCCGCATTCCGAAGGCTCGGCGGCGGAGCGCACGGCTTCGAATTGACGCCCCGGTCCCCGCCCGGCCAACGTCGACATGACTGGCCCGACGGGGCGAGCTCTCGCCATGCAACGCGCGCTACTGCTGACCGCCCTGACGCTCCTGCTTTCAGGTTGCGGCGGCGCCCGCGCCTCGTCCGCGACTCTGCAGGCGGGACGCCTGGATTTGAGCGGCGCGGATCTGGTCCGATCGGCGGCCTCCCTGGAAGGCGAGTGGGCGTTTTTTCCAGGCGAGTTCGTCACTCCGGCCGATCCGCTGGCGCGTCCGCCCGGCTACCTGCGGGCGCCGGCGGCCTGGAATAACCAGCGTGCGGGCGATCGGCGGCTCGGCGGACAGGGCGCCGGAACCTACGCTGCGTCCGTTCGGCTGCCGGCCGACGCCCCGCCCCTGGGTCTCAAGCTGCTGACCTGTTCGTCCGCCTGCCGATACTTTGTCCGCGACGGCGCCGGCTGGCGTGAAATCTACGCCGCCGGTCGGCCGGCCCTCGACGCAAGCGAAGTTCCCGACTATCGACCGCGCGTGGTCGCACTGCCGCCAAACGCCGGCAGCCTTGAGCTGATAATTCACGTTTCCAATTTTCAACACCATCGCGGCGGTTTATGGCGGAGTCCGACGCTCGGCGCGCTGGATACGCTGAACGGCGAACGCGCGCGCAGCCTGTATGTAGATTTTTTTCTGATCGGGTCCTTGCTGATGATGGGCTGTTATCACGCGGGCATTTTTTTCCTGCGGCGCGGTAATAAATCCTCCTTATGGCTGGGCTGTTTCTGCATCCTGATGGCGCTGCGGACCAGCCTCACCGGCGAAATGGCGCTGCTTGAGATTTTCCCCGGCGCGCCGTGGCTCTGGCGGCTCAAGCTCGAATACATGAATTTTAATCTCGCGTTGGCGGCGTTCCTCGCTTACGGCGCGGCCCTGTTCCGGCGCGAACAACCCCGCACTGGCAGTCGCATTGTCATCGGCGGCGCGCTGGCGCTGGCGCTGTTTGCGCTGTTTGCGCCGCCGGAGTGGTTCACGCGGACTCTCACCGCGGCGCAAATCTGGATGGGCGCCGGCATAGTCGTGCTCGTATGGGGCTTCGCGCGGGCCGCTCGCGCACGTTTTGAAGATGCGCGTCTGTTTTTAACGGGCGTGCTGATACTCGCCGGAGCGGTCGTAAACGACATGCTGTATTCCCAGAATTTGAGCGCGGTCGGTTATCTGGCGCCGATCGGCATGTTCGTCTTCATCGTGCTGCAGGCGTTTGGATTGGCGCGA
This sequence comes from Leptospirales bacterium, assembly GCA_036170535.1. Lineage (GTDB taxonomy): Bacteria > Spirochaetota > Leptospiria > Leptospirales > Leptonemataceae > SSF53. Next base: position 8,093 of record JAVHPJ010000033.1, read on the forward strand.
CGTTTCGCCTCGGCCCTGAGCGAAGTGGAGCGACTGAATGAAAGCCTGGAGACTCGCGTTCAGCAGCGCACCCGCGAGTTAAAGATCGAAACGGAACGAGCGATCGAAGCGTCGCGCGCCAAGTCGCAATTCCTTTCCACCATGGCGCATGAGGTGCGCACGCCGTTGAACGTCGTGCTCGGCAATGTGCATCTCCTGCTGGAAGAAGATCTGCCGGCTGAGCAACGCCGCATTCTGGAATCCGTGCAGGCTTCTTCGCAAAGTCTGTCCGCCTTGCTGAATGACGTTCTTGATCTGGCGCGCATCGAAGCCGGCAAGATGCTCGTGCAAACATCCGCGTTCGGCCTGCGCGAACAGCTGGAGGAGATCGCGGCCGCGTTTCGTCCGCGCGCCGCCGAACGCGGAAATCAACTGCTGGTGCAGTTCAGTCCGGAGACGCCGCGCTACGTTCTGGCCGATCGAATCAAACTGGGACAGATCATCACCAATCTGCTTTCGAATGCGATTAAGTTCACGCGCGGCGGCATTATCGAATTGCGCGTGGAGAGCGACGATCCGATCGCCACTGGCGCAATGCTCCGCTTTACGGTCTCTGATACGGGCGTCGGCATTGCGCCGGATCGGCTCGAAGCGATTTTCGATAAGTTCACGCAGGAAAATGCGCACACCAGCATGCGTTACGGCGGCGCCGGCCTGGGACTCGCAATCGTCCAGGGACTGGTCGCGTTGATGGATGGCGACATTAGCGCCGAAAGCGAACCGGGCCGCGGTTCGCGCTTTACGGTGCGGCTGCCCCTGCAGAGCGCCGCGCCGCCGCCCGCAGCCGAACGAGTCGAAAGCCGCACCGGGACGCTTGCGGGTTTGCGAATCCTCGCCGCGGAAGACAACCCGGACAACATGGCTCTGTTGCGACGCTTGCTGGAACGCTGGGGCGGGCGGCTGACGGAGGCGCAAAACGGCAGCGAGGCCGTGGATTTTTACAAGTCGGGCGAATTTGACGTAATACTTATGGATCTGCAGATGCCCGTGATGGACGGGTTTGAAGCGGCGCGCCGAATAATCGATGAAGCCCGGCGCCGCCGGAAGAGCGCCCGAATTATCGCCTTTACGGCGGCCGCGGTGCCGGAAATTCGCGATCAAGCCTACGCGAACGGCATTGTTGAATTTTTGACCAAGCCGGTCCAACCCGCAGAGCTGCACGCCGCCCTGGCCCGCCGCGCGGCGGGCGCCGGGAACGATTGACCGCGTCAGCGGAAGCCGGCCCGCTGGCCGCAGTCCGTCCCCTTCCCCGCCATGGAATTCAAGGAAATCGCAGTCTTTCAAAAACACATCGAGAAGCTCGACCTGGACGCGCCGGATATTATTCTGATTTCCGGATCGGACCTCGCCATCGCCGACACGCTGATTGACCGGATTCGACAGAAAGTGGAACGCGACGTAGGCCCGGCGGAATTCATTGTGTTCTCCGGCGAAACCGGCGACGACCAGCGACTGCACCTCGAGATCTTTAACATTCCATTATTTTCGCCGTACCGCGTGCTGCTCGTGCGACAGGGCGAAGAATTGTTTCGCGCAGTGCTGGCGTCCCGCGGATCGTATGCAGCGTACCTGGACGACTTCCAGCGTTTTCCAGGCCGCACGCTTTTGATAGTCATTCATTCCGGCGCGCCGTCCCAGAAGCTGCTTAAGATTTTTCACGGACGCGAGGCGCACCTGGCGACGCGGGAGTTATACGCCAATCAGGTGGTGGAAACGATTCGCGCGGCCGCAAAGCGCATGCACCTGCACATCAGCGAGGAAGCCATTCATCTCATGAGCGATCGGCTGGATCCAAAAGCCGGCGCTATTGAACAAACTCTCGAGCGTTTAAAGTTCAGCCTCCCCGACGCGGCGCGTTCCGCCGCCATCGGCATCGAAGAAGTGCGCGAGGTCCTTTTTCCCGGCCAGGGCATGAACAGCTTCTCTCTGGTCGATGCGTTGTTCGCTCTGGATATGCACTCAATTCAACGCGAACTCATCCGTTACAATCCGGCAGCCGACAGTCTGTTTGGCGCGCTTAAATTGATTCTGAATCGGGCGGATGAAATCCGGCGTGCAGCGGCCGGGGTCGCTATGGGTATGAACGATCAGGAGCTGATCGACTACCTGGATCTGAAGAATCGACCGCCATTTATACAAAAGAAAATCGTTTCGCGTTTGAAGCTTGAAATCAATCGCTACAACCCCGAACGCCTGGCGCGCATTTACGATTTTCTGATTGATCTGCAGCGCGAATTTCGCAGTAATGCAGCGCCGCACCGCCAGGTGATGCTCTTCGAAGAGCGAATCCTCGACGTATTTTTTCAGGCGGTGCAGGCATGAATCGCCGGGCGGGTTTGTTCGTCGCCGTCACGTTGGCGGTGGGCGGCTTAACGCTGCTGATTGATGCGTTTACGCCGCTGGGCTACGCCGTTGGCGCAGCGTATGCGTTGATTCATGCGCTCGGAGTCCATGTAACCGTTCGTCGCCTGGAATCTGCGCATCCCCCGCTGCTGTACGCAGCGCTGTTCGGTCCGGCGGTATTTTATTCCCTTTTAATCGTCGTGGGTTATTTTCTGTCGCCGCAACTGGAAGGCGCCATTGACCCGGCCATCGCGGTGACGAACTGCGCTCTCTTCATTTGCATTCTCTGGCTGCTTTCCGCCGCCGGAATTTTTTCGATGCACAGCCGACTGCGCCTGAAACGAATTGTTGAAAATCACGCGCGCGAACTGGAACTCTATGATGAAGAACTGGGTCGCCGCTTGAGCCAGATCGGATATTCCGTCGTAATGGTCGAAACAGAGATCCGCCAACCGGTGCAAAGCGTCCTTGCCAACAGTCGCTTTCTTCAGAGCGAGCTGGGCCCGGAAACGCCCCAGAGCGCCCGGGTGTACGCGACTAATCTGCTGCACGCCGCCGAACGCTCAGCCAGGGCTCTGGACAGTCTGATAGGAAAGCTCAAACGCGATGATCGCGCCGCTGAAAACTCGGACGTGTGGTTGGAAAACGCTCTCGACCGGGCGCTCGCCAGCCATCGCGCGGAACTCTCGAGACGGCGTGCGCGATTGACCGTCACTGGTTTTGCGCGCAGCCTGCGCACGGACGGCCGGCTGTTGCAGCGCACGCTGGACGCTTTGATCGGCAGCGCCGTACTGTCGCTGCGCTCCATGGACCGACCTGAGCTGGAAATCGAGTGTCGTCGCAGCGATTCTATGGCCGAAATTTACGTTCGACACAACGGCCGCGCGCCATCCGATATAGCGCGTTTCCTCGCGGCCGAATTGGACAAGAGCGAACGCTCCGCACGCGACGAAACCCTCAAACGGTTGGGCGAAGTTGCGGATTGCGTGCGGCGTCTCAGCGGAAGTCTGACTGCCACGCCCCTGCAAAGCGGCGGCGAAGAGATTCTACTCACGCTTTCCGATGTCGAATAATCAGCGGCCGATCTCAGCGACGTTCCAGCAAGGCAACCGCTTCGATGTGATCGGTAAACGGGAACATATCCACGCCCTGTACTGAAACCAGACGGTATGCGCCGGCCAATCGACTGATGTCGCGCGCAAGGCTCTCCGGATCGCAGGATACATATACAATGCGCGGCGCGTTCAGCGCCGCAAGCGCTTCGCAACCCGCCGGCTCCAGACCCTCGCGCGGCGGATCAAGCGAAATGAAGTCGTACTTGCGCCTATCGGTGAGCGCACGTTTGAGAAACTCCGTCGCATTGGCGCATTGCAGCCGCACGTTTGTAATCTGATTCGTCTGCAGTGCGGCGATTCCCGCGCGCACGGATGCGGGGTTGCTTTCGATGGCAAAGACGCGCGTAGCGCTGGATGCCAACCAGGCGGAAAGCGTTCCCATGCCGGCGAACAGATCAAGCGCAACGGCGCCGGGCGGCAGGTGCTGACGAACCAGGTTATACAGCGGCTCAATCTGGAAGGGATTTACCTGGAAAAAAGTTCCTGCACCGATTTGAAAACTCAATTCGCCTACCCGCTCTTCGATGGTTTCGCGCCCGTAAATCAGATGCGTGTGCGGGCCGAGAGCCATGCTGGTGCGGCGCGGGTTTACGTTTTGAAGAATTCCGGCCAGGCGCGCATTGCGACCGCTGCGCTTCAGAATCGCGTCGAGCGTCGCCTGCAGATTTGCAAAATGTTCCTCGCGACGGGGAAAATCTTTCTCGCGCGTCGCCAGAATTACCAGCAGCTCGCCGGTAGCCCGGGACTTGCGCACCACGAGATGTCGCAACAAACCCGCGCCGCTGCGATCGTTATAGACGGACAGTTTCGCGGCGCGCGCCCAGCTCCGAACTTCGCGCAGGACCAGAGTCAGCGATTCTTCCTGGATTTTGCATTCGGTCTGATCGACCAATTCCGAATGATCGCGGGCCAGCAAGCCGAGCGTGATCAGCTCCGTTTTTCCGACGCGCTTGCGGCCAAAGGGCGCCTGCAACTTGTGACGATAGTAAAAGGGCTCGGCGGACGGCAAAAGCGGCGCAATGGGGCGTTGCGCCAGCGCGCCGAACCGGACTTCGAGTTGGGCGCGTTTGCGTTCCAATTCCTGACGATAGGCAAGGTGCAGCGAATCGCAGCCGCCGCAGCGCGGAAAGTGGCGACAGCGCGTGGTGGGTCGGGCTGGCGGAGCGGCGGCGCTCGCACCGGCGCCGGCCTGCGCCGCCTCGGTCGGACTTTCGCGACGGGGCTTGCGGAAATTAGACCGGGGTTTCAGGAGTCCGCCAGCAGCCGGCCGGACTTGGCCCAGTTTTCGCGAGACACTTCCTCAATTACGATGTAGGTGGCTTCCGGAGGCTTGCCGGCTTCCTCTTGCATAACCTGGGTGATTCGACCGGCAATACGACTCTTTTGTTCGTGTGTAAGCGGTCCGGCGACTTTGACTTCAATAAAGGGCATGCGGATCAGAACGCTTGCCCGGCCCCGGCTGTCAAGCTGGCTGCTCATGATCGGACTTGCCAGACCGCGCCGCGGCGCCAGCCTGCGGCAGGAGTCCGGCATGGATTTACTCAGCGCCGCCATCACCCTCGCATTGGTTATCGACCCGATTGGCAACATTCCGGCGTTTCTGGCGGCGCTGGAAAACACTCCGGCCGAACGTCGCAGTCGCGTCATCCTGCGCGAAATGTGCATCGCCCTTTTGATCCTCGCGCTGTTTTTGTTTTTCGGGAAACGCATGCTGGCCGCGCTGAATATCAGCGGTCCGGCGCTGTCGGTCGCCGGCGGCGTTGTATTGTTTCTCGTATCAATAAATATGATCTTCCCCGCGCGCGGCATGGGCTTTGGTCGCGAGGAGCGCGGCGAACCTTTCATTACTCCGCTGGCGGTGCCCCTCGCCGCCGGTCCATCCGCGATGACCGCCGTGATGTTGCTCGGCAGCCGCGAACCGGACCGCATCTGGCTGTGGTTTCTTGCGCTCTTGATCGCGTGGTCCGTCAGCGCCGTGACGCTGCTCGCCGGCGATCAATTGCGCCGCCTGCTGGGCGATCGCATGATTTCGGCGTTGGAAAAACTCATGGGCATGATCCTGACCACCATCGCCGTACAAATGTTGCTCGAAGGCGTCCGCGAATTCTGGCGCACTTGAAGCAAAAAACGCGGCACGATCGGCAAAAGCAGAACCCCTGGAGGATATCGGACTTTACAGGAGGCCGCACCATGCTTAGAATCAGCGAGAGCCTGCGCAGCGCCCTGGGCGATCCCGCGGCGCAAGATCTTATGGCGTTATTTCTGGAACAAGGGGAAGAGCAACGGCGGAATTGGCTTGAGATTTCCGAGGGCCGGCTCAAGACTCACATAGATGCGCGCCTGAACGAAACGCGTACGGACATTTTAGACCGCATTATTCATACCCGAACGGAAATGAAAGACGACATGGACCGCCTGCGCGTGGATATGGCGCAAACAAACGCAAGTTTCCGGTACAAACTCAGCGAAACCGAGGCCAACCTGCGCCACGAAATCGCTGCGGTCGAAGCAAACCTGCGCAACGAGATCGCTGCGGTCGAAGCGCGCTTGCGGCAGGAAATGCAGGAACGCATCGACGATTGCCGAATCAGCATAATACGCTGGATGTTCGCTTTTTTCGTCGGGCAGACCATGGCGCTCGCGTCGATCGGCGTCGCCATTATGATCGCCGTTAAATCTTGACTCTGACACGCGCAGCCCGCGGGGCCGCGCCTCCATTTTCGCTTGCGTCCTCCGCCGGTCGGCTACGGCTTACAGCATGGAAAAAATTGGCGAATGGGTTTCGCGGCTGGGCGGCTTTGCCGCGCTGGCCGGTCTGATATCAAGCGGCTTGCATTTCATCGACTATGAACTGCGCATACTCATGTGGATCGAAAACTGGGGACCGACGACGGCCTGGATTATTCGCGGCGCGCTGGTAGTCGGCGGCGCGGCGCTGTACTTTGTCGGCAACATGCTGACGCCCTCGGAGAAAAGTTCGGACTGAACCGCACATCCGTCGC
>JAVHPJ010000033.1:14601-66834 GCA_036170535.1 Leptospirales bacterium
GCCCGGCGGCGCGGCGGCAGTCTTTTTTATTGCCGGGTGAATCGCAGCCGACAGCCTGCACCGGATGCGGCCCTCCGTTTTTATATTTTCCACCGGCACCGAACTCTCGACCGGTCGCAGCATCGATACCAACGCCCCTTTCCTGGCGCGCAACCTGGCCGAGCGCGGCTTTGCCATTTCCGGCTTTGCAACTCTGCCGGATGATGCGACCATCCTGCGCGAGGAAATTCAGCACGCGCTGGGCCGCGCGGAAGTTGACGGCATTTTGATGACCGGCGGACTGGGTCCCACCGAAGACGACCTGACGATCGATGTGCTGGCAGCGCTCGCCGGAACAGAGGTCATCGAAGACGATACGGCGCTGCGCAAGCTGATGCTCCTGGCGAAGCGTTATCCCAATCGAATCGTACTTGAAAACACACGTCGGCAAACGCGCGTCTTACAAGACCACCGCGTCCTGGCCAACGAACGCGGACTCGCTCCCGGCGTGTTCGTCGAACTGCCGGCGGAGGCGCGGATCAAATGGGTCGCGGCAATGCCCGGCGTGCCCCAGGAAATGGAACTGATGTTTCGCGCGGAACTGTTGCCGCTGATCGTCGCGCGTTATCCGACGCCGGACATCGAACGCCGCGTCGTCTACGTTTACGGCGTGGGCGAATCGAACTTTGAGGCGCGGCTGTTCGGAGGGGGACGTCGCGAGTCCGAAACTCCGCCCCATTTTCCGCGCGCATCCCTGCCCGCTGATTTTAACTGGGGCATTACCGCGTCCAGCGGCCATCTCAAAGCGTTTTTTGAAAGCACGGACGAGCGCCTGCTGGATCAGATTACCGATGCGGTGATCCGCGAGTATCCGAACGAATATGCGCCGGATCTGGCGGAGGCGCTGTTGCATGCGCTTTGCACCGCGCGCGGACTCACCTTTGGCGCAGCGGAGTCCTGCACCGGCGGGCTCGTCGGGAAAATCGTCACTGACCGACCCGGTTCCTCGGCGTATTTTCGCGGGTCAATTGTCGCCTACCACAACGACGTGAAACGCGCCCTGCTGGGCGTGCCCGAATCGCTGCTGATCGAACACGGCGCGGTAAGCGCGGAATGCGCGCGGGCGATGGCGACGGGCGCGCAGCGCGTACTCGATACGGATTTCGCCGTGTCGCTGACCGGCGTGGCGGGCCCGGACGGCGGCACGGCGGCAAAGCCCGTCGGTCTGGTGTTTATGGCGATCGCCGATCGGCGTGGAATAGTTGCGGAGCGCGTTTTGAACTACAGCTTTGATCGTGAACGAATTCGCAATTACGCGGCGGCCATCGCACTGTTTGAACTGTATCGCGTCGTGGCGCAATATTCGGCCGGAACTTGAGCGCCGATCCGACAGCCGCGCTCCGACGTCGCCTGGACTGGCTGGCCCTGCCCCCGGAGAGTTTTTTGAAACTCTGCGAGCGCACGAATTTTCAGGCCTCGGGTCCGGGCGGTCAAAAACGCAATCGCGTGTTATCTGCCGTGCGTCTGGAACATCCGCCAACGGGCCTCAGAGCCGAAGGAAAGTCGCGCCGCGAGGTTGCGTTAAACCAGAGCGATGCGCTGCAAAAACTGCGCTTGCAGTTGGCGCTGGAAGCCGCGGCGCTCATCGCGAACCAGGCCGAGCGCGATCCGGCCATCCTGCGCGCGCAACTTCCCGACACGTGGCCCGTCTTTCGCGCAAAGATCAATCCCGACCACCCCGAGTTTCCGAATGCGGCGTTTCTTGCGCTCGCCGGGCTCGCCGCCGCCGAAGGCGATCTGGCCCCGGCGGCGCAGCAGCTGGGAATTTCAACGTCGGCGTTCGTGCGTTTCTTGAAACTTTCCGGCCCGGTACTCCAGCGGGCGCGCGATTTGCGCGGGCGCTTCCAGCGTCCGCCGCTCCTCTGAGCGCGCCTCGCCGGCGCGTACGCTTAATTCCCGATCCCGGGCGAACAGGAGCAAGGCCAGCGCGGCCGAAAAAAACAGTCCGGCGCCCAGAACGACGCGCCGACGACGCCGGCGGCGCCGCTCACGATCGCGCTCCACCAGACGCCGCAATTCTTGCATGAGTTTATAATCGTGGCGGAGCACTGCGGACTTTCGAAACACCTCCGCGAGTCGCTCCTGCTCGCTACGCCGGCGTGCGCGCGACGCCTTCAGCTCGCGAAAAGCGGCTGGCCAGGTGGAGCGATCTTCGCTCCAGTACCAGGGGATCCTGGTGCGTTTCGACTCAGCGCCGTTCATGGAACTCTCCTTCGGAGTCCGGCTCGTAGCCCGCCGCGCGGAATTCCGCCTGCATCCGGCGAGCGCCGAGTTTGAGGTCGCGCAGGGTGGTGCGCCGAGCGACTCCGAGTCGCTGTGCAATTTCGTCGATCTTCAACCCGTCGACGTAGCGCAGTCGCATCGACTCGCGCTGCCGCGCCGGCAGATTGGCGACCGTCGCATCAAAAACGGCGCGAATCGCCGCAGAGGATTGCGGTTCGCGCTGCACGGATGGACGCCGCGCCAGGGATTCCAGGGCGAATTCCGCAGTTTTCGCCCGGCGGAACTGGTCGATCGCCATGCCCTGAGCAATCTCTTTCAACAGATTCCACGCATGATTGGGACTGACCACGCCGCCCATCTCGTGTAAAATCAGCAGGCGCGCAAATGCGTCCTGAACAATGTCCTCCGCGTCCGATCGTCGTCCATCCCGGTTGAGGATACGCAGCAATCGCGGCCGGAGCCGTCTATACAGCGCTGTGAAATCCATCGCCGGTTCTATCTGTGAATCCGAAGAAGAACCGGAAGTGTGACAGAAAAAGTTCAGACTGCGCGAAGAGCCGACGCCGCTGGCGACGCCGAGTGTCCGGAGAGCAATACTACGCAGTAGTAGGTACTCAAAATGCATTAGTTCCATTGAGTTGCGCCCTAAAAAAAATACCACAGATGCGGCGCTTTTTTGTCACTTTTTGCACGCCTGAGCGGAATAATAACACGGAGAACGGAATGCGAAAACTGAATCCCGGCGCCCGCGCAGAACAAGCTTTACGATGGATTGGCGTCAACCGACGCCAGGCCGCGCGCGAAATTGGCGTCTCCCTTTCCTTGATTGCCATGAACTTTGGCGGCGCGAGCGCTCTGCGCGACGTGACGGCGCTCGCCCTGCAGGCGCGCTTTGGCGTCAATGCACGTTGGATCCTGGATGGCGAACCGCCCATTTTCTTGCGGCCCAAAGGTCTGGAACAAATCAGCGACGAAGCGATGGCCGCTGCGCTCGCCTGCGAGCGCATGACTCCGGCCGCACGCAAGGCCTTTGTCCAGATGATGCGCGGCATCAGCTTACAGGCGGAAGAATCCCGGAACTGAGTTTTTGTCCGCGGCCGCGCAAGAGACGTATTTTCAGATTGCAGGGCCTGAACCCCGGGCCCCGCTCTGCCGTCAGAAAGACGGAGACCCGGCTGCATGACTCGAAGCGTCGACCCTGAAAGAGTGCGCGCCCCGCGCCCCGCCCTCACTGCTGCGGCGCTGGAGCATCGGCGACTGGCCCGACGCCTGGTGCTCGAAGACCCGGCGCTGGTACAATACTACACCGAGGCCGGCCCCGACTACGCCGTCTGGAGCCCGGGGCTGCACATGCACTTTGGCCTCTGGCGCCGCGGCCTCAGTCCACTGCGCCGCGAGGCCATGCTGGTTGAGATGGCGCGCGCCGCGTTCACGCGCATCGAATCCGCCGCCCGCGCGCCCGTGTGGCTCGACGCCGGCTGCGGGCTGGGCGCAAGCGCACGCCTGGCGGCCGAAGATCGGCCCGGACTGCGGGTGTGCGGCGTCACGCCCGTGCCCTGGCAGGTGGCGCGCGCGCGGCGCCTCACGGCGCAGCGCCGGCTCGCAAGGCGCGTTCGCTTCTATAGAATGGATTATCAGCGCATGGGTTTCGCCAACGCCAGCTTCGACGGGGCCTATCTGCTGGAAAGTTCGTGTTATGCAACGGGCGCCGGGAAGAACAAGCTGATCGACGAACTGCACCGCGTGCTGAAGCCCGGAGCGAAGGTCTGCGTAACGGACGGTTTTCTAAAGCCCGGCGCGCGCCTGGGCTGGTTTTTGCGGCCCGTTGCAAACTATGTCTTGAAAAGCTGGAAAATCGCCGAGCTGGCCGACAGCGCAGCCTTTGTCGCCGCCCTGGAACAAGCGGGTTTTGTTAACATTCGGGTGGAAGACGTTTCCTGGAAAGTGGCGCCTTCGTTTCTGCACGTGCCCTTTGTTACACTGGGCTTTTTTCTGCGCGAGATTTTAATCGAACGTAAACCGCTTACTCCGGAGCGAATTCACAACGCTCTCGCGCCCCTGGCGGCGCTGTTATTAGGCGCGGCGCGGCGCAAGTACAGCTACATGATTATCAGCGCCCAAAAGGCGGGAGCTTCCTGAATAGTCTGCGTTAATGCGTAAAGCTCAGAGTCAGCGCTGGCGAAGATTCCACAACCTGACTGATCCGACCCTGGGCGTCGTACGTGTAAGTTGTAGTATTGGCGCCGGCGCTCGCAGTCAGGATGCGCCCGGCCGCATCGTACGTGTAAGTTGCAACCGAAGAACTCGGGAAAACCTCTTCTTCCTGAATCATCTGACCGGCGGAATTGTACGTATAGCGCAGGCTCTGCACCGAACAACTCGAACCGCCGAGGCAGCTGTTTTCCACGCCGACGAGCAGACCGTTGCTGTACGTATACGCGCTCAGCGAATCGGTGAACAGCGTGGGGCCGTCGTAGTAGAAAGATCGCGACGGCAAGCGATTGAGCCCTTCATACTCAAGAAGCGACTCCTCGCCGCCCCAGCCGCCGCAATTCGGAGCGGGCGGGGAATACTGACGCACCACGCGATTCAGGGCGTCGTAGGTGCGCTCGTGAACGATCGCGTCGCCGGCCATACAGGAAGAATCATTGCGGATGCGAGTAGCAAGACCCTCCGCATTCAAGGTCCCGGTCAATGAGCTGCCCGGTCCGACTTCCACGCGCGACTCGATCAAACGATTGGGATAATAGCGCAGTTCGAAGGTCGCCGCAAACACGGAGTTGGTCAAGGTAAGCGGCGTACAACCGGACAACTGATACATCGCGAAGTTAAAGGTCGTATTGTCGCGCGCGTGTTTAAGCAAAAACAGCGTGCTGGCGTCGCTCGCGTTATTGACGCGGTAGGCGGGCGTCGCGTATCCGCATTCGGGCACATTTACCTGTACAGCGCCGAGCCCGATCAACCACACGAGCAGCGCCGATTCGTTATTCGCGGGATCCAGCGCGTCCGGATCGTCAACACACGCGACCGACGTCGTCAACAGCGCGGCCAGTGCGAAGCGGGTCAGACTCCGCAGCGCTGGCTGGATTCGCAGTTTTCTCCTGTTAAAACGCATATTGCACCGCCGCCCGAAATTCTGAGCCGCCGCCGACGGACGACGCTGGCGCCGCGAACAACGTAAACGAAGTCGCATGCGCCAGCTGCACGGTATACGCCAGAAAGGCCAGATTGAGCAACAGGGCGCTGCGATCCGCGCGCCGCTGGTAAACGCTCTGGCGACTTGCGTTTTCGCTGAGCGCATAGGCAAACAGCCCGGCGCGCGCATCCGACGTTACAGTAAAAGGCAAAACGAGATTCAGACTCGCCGACTGTTCATAAACTGAACGTTCCTGCGCGGCCGCACGCGCTTCGTAGTATGCGGCGAGCAACAGGGCGCCGGTTCCAAGACCGATCCCGACGCCCGAACCTTCACGTCCGGAATAATAATGCCCCCAGCCGGGCAAAAGCGCCGCCCGCCAGATTGCGCCGAGATCCCGTCCGGGGGGCGCGGGCGCCAGCTCCGCCGCCGATTGAGCCTTTTCGCGCTCGCGCGCTTCCTTTTCCGCCGCTTCGCGCACGCGGCGATCCTGCTCCGCCTTCTCGCGCGCGCGCCGTTCACGCTCCACTGCGGCCGGATCCGGTCGGATATCGTTATATTCGACGCGACTGAGTTGCGCTTTGGGCACGCGCCGTCGACCGGCGGCGGTTTCGATGATAATCGATATTTCGTCTTGCCCGACGATGCGACCGTCAATGCGCGCGCCGTCTTTCAAAAAAAGCGAATCGGCCCGCAGGGCCGGTGTCAGGCAGAGGAGCAGGAGAAGAAGAAGAGCACCCGGGACCAGGACTCTACCGGGTTGCCTGTCGTCCGAGCGCGCCATACCGCGCGATTTCTAACAAAGCCCTCATAAAAAGCGATCGATTTTTCAAATTGTCCTGGAGAACTTTTGGCCCTTCGCCGCTAAGCCGCTGAGATGCGCATCAAACGCCATGCAGATGTTGCGTACAGCAAAGCGGCCAATGGAGCTGATTTGAATTCGATCTGGATGCAACTCCACGAGGCCGTCCGCTTCCAGTTCACGCAGAGCGCCCAGTTCCGCAGCAAAATAGTCGGCAAAATTCAAATCCCACTGTGCTTCAAAAGCGCCCACGCGCAGTTCAAACTGACAGATCAGCTCCATGATCGCCGCGCGCCGAATCAGGTCGTCGCGATTCAGCCGATAGCCGCGCACGGTGGCCAGTTCGCCCGCTTCAATGCGGCGCGTGTATTCATCCATTTTCTTAGCATTTTGCGCGTACGCGATCTTCAAATCGCCAATCGAAGTCAGGCCCAGGCCGTAGAGATCGCAGTCCCCGCGCGTGGTATAGCCCTGAAAATTGCGGTGCAACTCCCCGCGTTCGCGAGCGCGGGCCAGTTCATCGTCCGGCAAAGCGAAATGATCCATGCCGATGTACACATAGCCCGCTTCGAGAAAGGCGCGCGTGGCGTATTCGAACAGGCTCAGCCGAACGTCCGTCTCCGGCAGATCCGCCGCGTTGATCCGCTCCTGATGTTTAACCACGCCCGGCAGATAAGCAAAATGAAACAGGGAAATGCGCTCGGGCCGAAGTTGCAGGGCGCCCCTCACGGTATTTTGAAAACTTGCCAGGTTTTGTTTGGGCAGGCCGTAGATCAGATCGATGTTTACGCTGCCAAAGCCGCGCACGCGCAAAGTCTCGATGAGACGCGTGGTCTGCTCCGCTGGTTGGATTCGATGAATTGCCGCCTGCACGGCCGGATCAAAGTCCTGCACGCCGAGGGACGCGCGCGTAAAGCCGCACTCCGCGAGGGCCGCAACGTGTTCATCGCTGGTAACCCGCGGGTCCAGTTCAATCGAGATTTCCGCATCCGGCGCAATGGCAAAGCGGTCGCGCACAGCGGACATGAGCGCACGCAATTCGTCGGGCGCAAGAAACGTGGGCGTGCCGCCGCCCAGATGCAATTGTTCGATCGAACGACGCGAATCGAGTCGACTCGCCGTCAGGTCAATTTCGCGTTTCAGCAGTTCCAGATAGGGCGCAGCCCGCTTTTTATTAGCGGTGTAAACGACGCTGCACGCGCAATACAGACAGATGTTTTCGCAAAAGGGGATGTGAAAGTAGAGCGAGACCGGCGCGGCGGCCGCGTTGCGCTCGGCGATGGCGCGCGCATAATCGGCGGGGCCGAATTCTTCCGTAAACGACGCCGCCGTGGGATAACTGGTATAACGCGGACCGGCCGCGCTGAGCCGTCGCAGACGATCCAGATCCGGGGGGGAAACATTCGAGGCCGATGCGCTCATAACTGCCTGCCGGAGTCGCCCGACCGCGCCTTGCAGGCGTCCCGGCGACGTACCTGCCCCAGGCTTTTCGACTTCCGGGGCCGCAACAAGCCGAATTTACTTGCCGGCGCCTTTTGTCCGTCCAGGCTCGGGTCTCAGGAATTATGTCACACCCCCGTGATAGCCTGAACCGAACCCTATGATCATTGTGTACCATTGCTCGGATTTGCATCTCTCCGCGGAGACCGACCGTCTGCGCGCCTACAGCCTGGCCGTCCTGGACGAAATTCTCGAGCGGGCCGCCGGCGAAAACGCGGCGCTGCTGCTTATCGCTGGCGATCTGTTCGATACCTTCCAGGCCGCCGAAGCCCTGCGCGGCGCTGTACGCGAGCGCTTCGACGCCTTTGCCGGCGATGCGATCTATGTGCCCGGCAATCACGAGGAACTGGGCCGCGGCCGCGGCGCGCTGGATCGGCTCGACTTTGGCCGCCTGCAGCTGGCGCGCACAACGCCGTTTGAATTTACGGTGCGCGAGTACCAGGGTCTGCCGATTGAACTTCTGCTGATTCCGCATCAGACTTCCTACGGCGATTTTCGCGAGTGGGCTGTGCCGCAACGCACGGCGAAGCTGCGCATCGCTGTGGCGCACGGCATCGTGAGCGGGCTGGCCTACACGGGCCCCGACGAAGAAGGCGATGCGGGCGCCATCGATCCGTCGTTGTTTCACACGCACTACGTCGACTATGCCGCGCTGGGTCATATTCACGCGCGGCGGCGCGAAACTCTGAATGACTGCATGTTTTCCTATCCCGGTTCGGCGCGCGTGTGGCGCTCCGGCGAAACGGGTCCGCGCGGATGTATCAAACTCGAAATTGATCCGGCGGTAGGCAATGCGTCGCCGGAATTTGTGCGACTGGAGCGCGCTGGCGAATATCGCGCTGTGCCCGCGCCCCTGGGCTTTGACGGAACGCCGGCGGATTTTTCCGACGCAGCGCGCGCCTGGCAGCCGGCCGATTTTGTGGAGCTGTTCTTCTCCGGACTCGTGGAAGATGAACGCAGCCTCGCCGAGCTGGAAGCGCGTCTGAGCGCGGAATACGCCGGCCGCGTGCGCGAGCTGCGCTTTAACCGCGACGAGGTCTACGCGCTGCCGGGAATACAGTCCGAACCGCTGGCGAAGCGCTTTCTCGAGGCCTGGGAAAAATCCGCGCCCGCGGCGGATAACGAGCGCGCCGTGCGCACCTGGCGCCGCGCGCGCGAAGTCGGACTCGCCGCCATCCGGGAGGCCTTAAATGCCCGCCGCTGAACCTGCGCTGCCGGCGAAACTTGCGCCCGCAGTCGGAGATACCGCCATGATCGAACGTCTTATATTGGATAATTTTGGCCGCTTTCAGAAGCGCGAGTTCCCGCTGGGACCGGCGACCGTGTTTTACGGACCCAACGAGGCCGGCAAAACCACGCTGTTTGACGCGCTTTTTTTTGCACTCTGCGCGCCCAAAGCCAACCGGCTCCCCGGCAAGCGCCTGCGCGAACGGTACGGCGAAAAAGCCGCCGCGCGGATTGAACGCGCCGCCGGCGCCATTGCAGCGGAACTGCCGGAAGACGAATTTCTGAGCCTGTATGCAATTCGCGCGGGCGATATCGATGTAAAACTGGAGAGCGGACAGCCCTGGCTCGATCGCGTCAAGTCGCGGCTGTTCTCCGGCGACCTCGACCCCGAGCTGGTCATCGAGTATCTGGAAAAACTGGCAACGGAACGCAAGAATTCGCGCGCCTCCCGGGAGTTGGTCGCCGTCCAGACGGACCTGGCCGAGACGGAAGAGCGCCTCGCCGCGCGCACGGAACAACGCACGGCGGCCCTGCGGCGCGGCGCGCAGGTGAAAGAACTCGAGCGCAAAATCGAAGCTGAGCGTCTGCGGCAGAGCGCGAGTCTAGCGCGGCAGCGCGACCTGGAAGCCCGCATTGCCGCCGACGATCGGGTGCGCGAGCGCAAAAGCCTCGCCGAGCCGCTGCGCAAATACTTTGAATACGATCAGGCGCGCGCGGCAGCGGAGCGGCTGAGCGCCTATGCCCGCAGTCGTACGGCGGAGCTGGATCAACTCGAGCAGGAACGGTCGGCCGTACGCGAAAAACTCGCCGCGGCCGAACTGCAGCGCAACGCCCTGCTCAAAGAAGTGGAAGGTGAACGCGAAGAAGCGCGTCAGTGCGAATCGGCGCTGGTGGGTCTGCGCAAAGCTGCCGATCTCGCCGGACAGTTTATCGATCGAATTGCCGCAACCGTGCGCAATCGCTACCTGCGCACTGCGACGCGCTGGAATCCGCTGCGCCTGGCCCTGGCGGGACTCGCGCTCGCGGCCGGTCTCGCGGGCGGCTATTTCGCCGGCGACGAATTTGTGCGCATCGCTCTGATTGTGGGCGGCCTTGCGGGCGCCGCGCTGCTCACGCTCCTCGCGCGCAGCGTGGAACAAATCCCGGACGACTCGGCCCATTCCGCAGACCTGCAGCGGCTGCGCGAAGAATGGCAGCGTCGGACCGACCGCCCGGCGCCGGCCGCCAGCTCGCTTGACGGTTTGAAAGACGGATTCGCACGCCTGCAGATCGAACGCGACGAGCAGGAAAAACGCTTAGAACGTCTGCAGCAGAAGTTAATTGAACGCGATCGTAACCTGCAGGGCCTGGAACGCCAGCGTCTCGACGCCGCCGGCGCTCTCGCGGACGCCGATCGGCGCATGGCCGAACTCCTGCAACAACTGGGCGCTGGCTCGCGCGACGAATATCTGGCGGCGCTGGCGCGTTACGAAGCGGCCGAGGCCCTCGCGGGACGACTCGCGGCGGAACTCGAGCGCCTGGCCGGCGAGCGCAAACCGGCCGAACACCGCACCGAACTGGAACGTCGACTGAAAATTTTTGACGAGGAAGGCGTGGGCGAAGAGGCGCTCCCGGACGCGGAACGCGCGCGTCTGGTTGGCGATTTGCGCAAGCTGCAGGGCGAACGCGAGATCCTCGAGACGGAGCTGGGCAAGCTGGAACAAGAGCGCGCGCGGCTCGCCGGCGAGATGCAGGGCTCTCTGGAACCAATCGCCCGCGAAATTGTCGAACTGGATCAGCGGCGCCTGCGGCTGGCGGAACGTCTGGATCAGTTGAAGCTGGATCGCGAGGCGGCGAAACTTGCCATCAACGCCCTGCGTACGCTCGAAAACGACGCCAATGCGATGCTCGAAACCCTCGCCCTCGATTTGCAGGAATCTTTCACGCGCATTATACCCGACGCGCGCGACCTGCGCTTTCTCAAGCCGTCATTGGATTTTGGAAACATTGTGGTGCACGACGCCGCCGGAACCGCGCGCCCCCTGGAGGCCCTGAGTACCGGCACGCGCGACAGCTTCGTCTTCGCCGCGCGCCTCGCCCTGGCGCTGCGATCGAGCCCGGGCGGCGCACAACTCATCGCGCTCGACGAACCGTTTTTGACCCTCGATGCAGCGCGCGAACGCAACTGCCTGGAGTATCTGCGCGCATTTCAGGAAGAGCACGGCTGGCAGGTGGTGTTGCTGACGAAAGAGGAACGCTTGCGGGATGCGGCGGGGGAGATGCTTAAGGACGTGCGCGTGCACGAGCTGTGAAAAACGGGCCCAATATCCGCACCGCGTCTGCGTTGGGGAGTTGGCTCCTGGTATTGGCTATTGAGCATTCATTCTTTGAAAAAAGATTCTAGTGAACGATGTGATTGAATCAAACAATATTCAGCGACACTGGAACTTTCGCAATTCCTGGCCTGGCCATCAATATCAACACAGGCGCCATCTTCGGGAGAATGGACATCCAGATCTAAACAAACTGTACCGCAGCTTTCGTTTTCTGAGGGAATCCTTTCCAGACTCTATATTTCGGTTGCCGGAGAATCGCAGGCATCCCTTGCGAGAATTTGGTTCCAACCCGGTGTTCTGGTCCAGGCAGCGACTCTATTGGCTCGCTGATACAATGCAAGAAATCCTGCAACAAGACGAGAGAGCCGGCCGCGAGTTAATCAAGAAAGTCAAGAACAAAAGTCAATGTGATGAGGCGTTAACTCTGCTTAAGGATCATCATTTCTTCCAGCAAGCCGGATTCAGCATTTCTTTTTTCCCCCGCCTTAGCAAGTCTCGGAAAATTCCGGATCTTGCGCTTTCCGAGTCCGACACACATTCGCGAATTCTTGTAGAGACCTCATCGCTGCAAGAGCCGGAGGAATCTTCAGAAGCATGGGAGGTCATGAAAGCAATCGAATGCCTCCTCGATGCACAAGGCATTCACTTCAGTTACAAATATGAATTGAAGCGAAGAATCCGGAAGGATGAAATCATTCAACTTCTCGAATTCATCCACTTATGCTTGCTTGAATTGCATAAAACCGGCGGACTGCAAATACTTGATAACGATATGATTCGATTGCACGTGACGCAACCTGCCGACTACCAACTCCTCGAAGAGTGTCATGCTACTGGACCAATGAGCGACGGAAGCACGGGTTGGCTAATGCCGAACCGTGAACCGGAACGCATATGGCGCGCCCTCAATAGAGAGAAGCGTCAACTTCCAGAAGCCGAACCGCATTTGATCTCTCTGCACATCCGTCCCTGGTTACCCCGGCCGCCCCTGGAGGCGCAGGTTGAATTTGGGCGCCAGTTATTTTTAGCGGCCCCTCACTGCGACGCCATCATACTTTCCGAATCTGCCTGGGATACGGAGGAATTTGCGCCAGTTTTTGGCAAAGACTTCGTTTATGTGCGCCAGACCATCGCAATGCAGTATGGTTTGCGCCGCCTCATTCTATTTTCAAAAACGAGTCGAATTCGCGACCGATTGTATCCGCGCCTCGGAAGTGAGCATACGCACACATTGAACGTTCCGTAATCGTACCCGCCGCCCCTTTCGGCTTGCCGCCAGGGCGGCCGTACCGCGACTCTGCCCGTACCTGCATGGCGGAACAAAATCTCTCCTCGTTTATCTGGTCGGTTGCGGATCGACTGCGCGGCGACTACAAACAATCGGAATATGGCAAGGTGATCCTGCCCTTCACCGTACTGCGGCGGCTGGACTGCGTACTCGCGCCCACGCGCAAGGCGGTGCTCGCGGAATTCGAAAAACGCACAAAGGAAGGCGTAAATCCGGACCCGTATTTACGTAAAAAGTCGGGCGTTGCGTTTTACAATACATCCGAGCTGGATTTTGCGCGCATAACGGCAAACACTAAGAATGTCGCAAAGGATTTGAAAGCCTACATCAAAGGTTTTTCCGACGAGGTCAAAGATATTGTCCAGAGTTTCGACTTTGAGGCGCAGATCACACGGCTGGATAAGGCCGGCCTCATCTATCAAGTTGTGGAGAAGTTCAATGAAATTGATCTGCATCCGGACCGCGTCTCCAATGCCGAGATGGGTCAGATCTTCGAGGAATTGATTCGCAAGTTCGCGGAACTTTCCAACGAAACGGCCGGAGAGCACTTCACGCCGCGCGAGGTCATCCGGCTGATGGTGCGGCTGTTATTTATTGAAGACGAGGCGGAGTTAAAAGTACCCGGAAAGGTGCGTTCGCTCTACGATCCCGCCGCAGGCACCGGCGGCATGTTAAGCGTGGCGGACGAATATCTCATGGGCCTGAATCCGGACGCACGACTTGCGCTGTACGGTCAGGAGGTCAATCCGGAATCCTACGCAATCTGCAAAGGCGACATGCTGATCAAAAACAGCGCAGAAGCGCCGCACATCATCCTGGGTAACACGCTTTCCAACGACGGTTTGCCCAAAGATACGCGCTTTGATTACATGCTTTCGAATCCGCCCTTTGGCGTGGAATGGAAAAAAATCGAAAAAGAAGTCCGCGCGGAAGCCGAAAAACTGGGCTTTGACGGCCGCTTTGGACCGGGCCTGCCGCGCGTAAGCGACGGCTCCCTGCTATTTTTGCTGCACCTGCTTTCTAAAATGCGCCGCGGGATGAACGAGGGCAGCCGCATCGGCATTGTGTTAAACGGCTCGCCGCTGTTTACCGGCGGAGCGGGCAGCGGCGAAAGCGAGATTCGCGGTCACGTACTAAAGGGCGATCTTTTAGAAGCGATCATTGCGCTGCCGACGGACATGTTTTATAACACCGGCATCAGCACCTACATCTGGATTCTGAGCAATCGCAAGCCCGCCGCGCGGCGCGGAAAAGTGCAACTCATCGACGCGAGCGGATTTTCTCAGAAGATGCGCAAGAGTCTCGGCAGCAAACGCAAGGAGCTCGCGCCGGAGCACATCGACGACATTGTGCAGATCTTTCGGGACGCAAAGGATCTCACGCGCGGCGGTCGGCCGATCAGTCGCGTTTTTAAGAACGACGACTTTGGCTACCAGACTATCACCATCGAACGGCCGCTGCGCAACGCCGCGGGCGAGATTGTGCTGCTTGAAAAAGGCAAGAACAAGGGCCAACCCGCGCCGGATGCAAACCTGCGCGATACGGAAAACGTGCCGCTGGGCGAAGACATTGACGCGTACTTTGAGCGCGAGGTGAAGCCGCACGCGCCGGACGCCTGGATCGATCGGGAGAAGACGAAAATCGGCTGGGAAATTCCGTTTAATCGCCACTTCTACGTATTTCAACCGCCGCGCCCGCTGGCGGAAATCGACGCCGAGTTAAAGCTCGTCAGCGATCGCATTGTGAAGCGCATCGGCGAGCTGACGCAGTAAGTGGCGCGCGCCCGGCGATGCGCGCCGGCATCTCGAGAATTTCACGGACGACGCTTTCCGCTCGTAATTTGTAAAACGGAGTTTTTGCTTGCGGGGAAGTGTTCGGCGATCGACAGTCCGGATCAATCGCCATGATCTTCGAACGCGCGCCGCAATCCGATCGAACCCAGCCCCAGTTCCACGGCAAAAACTCCTTGAGCGGAAAAAGCTCTTGCAAAGGCTGCTTCCACGACTTGCCCCGCTCCGTAAAGGAACAAATCGGGATGGTTGCGCCAACGGTCGTCGCCCGCGACACGACGCCGGCGGAGGAAGTCGAGCGTCAGGCCGAAACGCCGCGGCCGATCGCCGAGGAAGAAATACCCGCTCAGGCGGACCCCGTGCCGCGCGTCGCGCGCAAGGAAAACCTGGCGCCGCCGGCGCGCTACCAGCCGGACGCTGTCGTTGCGTTTGACGCGCGCGGAAAGAAAACCATCGAAGCATTGCCCGTCGGACCGGACGGCGTGCAGCGGTACCGCGTGACGCGCGACGTGCGCCCGGAGGCGCGCTTGCAACAGAGCATTGCACAGATTCAACGAGAGCCGCGTACGGAGCCGCCGCGGACGCTGGCGCGCGCGCAACAACTCGCGCTATTCGCGCAGGTCGCGCGCTGGATGGAAGCGGGTCTCCTGCAGGAAACCCGCCTGCCCGCGGGCGTGCCGCCCTTCCCTGAGTTTCAGATTACGCCTGAGGAAGCGGCGCACTGGCGGACGGCGCTGCTTTTTACCGGAGTCACCGGAACCAAAGAATTACTGGAGAAGGCCGTGGCGGCCCAAACTGCGCGGACTGCGGGCGCGGCGTCCGCTGGCGGCGGCATTCTCGCCCGCATTCTCGTGCGCGGTGGAATCATCCTCGCCCTGATCCTACCCAGCGGTCCGTTGAACGAGGATGAAGAACGCAACGAACTCACCGGCGACTTTCTCGCAGGCTTCGAACAGCGCTGGTGGTCCGCGCTTTCGCAGAGTCAGAAACAATATCTCATGGAGCTGAAACAACGCGAGGATGATCGCGTCTTTGGCGAAGCCCGCCTTATCGAGGAAACGCAGGAGCGACTGGAAGACCAGACGGCCGTCTCCGCCGACCGGGAAGGCGAAGCGGCGCCAACCTGCGAGCGGCGCGATGTCCCGCGCCGGGGCGGTCATCGGGAACACGACGCCTACGCGACCCGCGTCACCGGCTCGCCGCGGGATCATTTTGTGTTTTCGCGAGCGACCGGTTTACACATAAGTTATGATGGACTCACACGGCCAACCCTGGTCTGGGAATGTAAAGTCCGTTACTGGTGGTGGGATCTCCCGGACTATCGGAGCTTGAAAGAGGAGGTTTTGCGCCGATTCGAAGGTCAGCGTCGAAGAGGAATATTGATTGCCCGTGCATGCGGTCTTAAGCATAAATGGGCTGTCCAGAACCCGGCATTGGCTCTCGATCTGAGGCGACTCTGGGGAAGTGATCCCGAAATCGATGTCATTCGTTGAAAGAAATACAAACAAATGGCTGAATTCTACAGCCTCAGCGTCGCTCTTGTTGACCGTGATGCGGCCCCAGGAAGTGACCCAGACGTTGCCGGCCGCGCTCTTCTCCGCAATCGATTCTGTCCGAGCGTGGACAGGTGCGCCGCAGGCGCTCTTCAAAGGCCTTCCCGGAAAGCGGAAGCATCCTCCGCAAGAGATACCCTATAGCGTCGAGGCGGTGGCCACGTATGTTTCCGAAAACCTGGCACTAACTGGCCTGGAAGACATTCATTTGAGCGTGTTCAACTTACAGGATACTGCTTCTACGAAATTTACATATGCTCTCGATTGGTTGGATCTCGCCCACATCGACAACCCCGGCGTACATCGTATCCAGGTGTATCTCGCTGCACGCGAGAGCTATTCAGGCCCGAGAGTCGAATCCGGCGAATTTGCCAGGTTTTTTGGTAGGTTGGCTGGCAACGTCGTGGCCACGCAGGCATTCATTTATGACACGCGAATCCAGGACCTATTTGTGAGTCCGCGCGCGTTCCACGAGGCAATAAAAGCGCGACCGATTGAAGAACACGAGCGAATTGCGCCCTTGCTCGTGCCGGAAGATCCGGAGCTGCATTTGCCCCAAATACTCTACGAACATCAATTTGACCTGCGCATGGCCCCGAAAGCCGTCTGGTGGATCAACTACTGGAACCAGACGATAGTCGAGAACATCGGCCGCGACCGGATTCTTTCCGCGCCCTGGGCCGCAACTCACGAAATGCCGGACGGCGCGCTTTTGCTCGAAGTTACCCGCGAACGCCTGGACGTTGCCCGCCGCGACCATTGCCAGCGACTGCGCGAAATTTGTGCGGCGATTGATCTTATTGGCGTGCAGGAACGCTTCCGACTGAAATGATCGCCAGCCCGTCGACCCAAACAAACGCGCGCGCCCCAGGAGAACCCAGACCGTGAGCTTCCCGCGTTATCCCGCATATAAAGACTCCGGCGTGGAGTGGCTGGGCGAAGTGCCGGCGCATTGGGAGGTGGTGCGGTTGGGTCAGGTAAGCTTGTTGAATCCTGCGAAACGAGAAGTTCAATCACTGCCACGCGATACTGGCGTTTCCTTCCTACCCATGCAAGCGATTGGAGAAGACGGTTCACTGGATTTGACCGCGGTAAAAACACTGGAAGAAGTTGAAACTGGTTATACCTTCTTTCGTGACAATGATGTAATACTCGCGAAGATCACGCCTTGCTTCGAAAACGGCAAAGGAGCCGTAGCACGCGGACTGCTTAACGGAATCGGTTTTGGCACTACCGAGCTGATAGTCGTCCGAACGGACACCGCAAGAATCAATGCGGATTACTTGCACCTTTTCTTTCACTCGCGCTTGTTTCGCAGCCGAGGAGAAGCGGAAATGTACGGCGCCGGCGGGCAAAAGCGAGTTCCGGAGGCCTACGTCGCCAATTTCCCGCTCCCCCTCCCGCCCCTGCCCGAACAAACCGCCATCGCGCAGTTCCTCGATCGCGAAACCGCCGAACTCGACGCGCTTGTGGCGGACCAGGAGCGTCTGATCGCGCTTTTGAAAGAAAAACGCCAGGCGGTGATTTCGCACGCGGTGACCCGGGGCCTCAATCCGGATGCGCCGCGCAAGGACTCCGGCGTGGAGTGGCTGGGCGATGTGCCGGCGCATTGGGAGGTGGTGCGGTTGAAGCGGCAGACTCGGCACCTTGAACAAGGATGGAGCCCACAATGTGAGAATACTCCCGCCGATTTCGAAAAAGAGTGGGGCGTACTAAAAGTCGGGTGCGTGAATGGCGGCAGGTTTTCGCCAAATGAAAACAAACTGTTGCCTACGGATTTAGCTCCCGAGCGGGCTTTGTCCTTGATAGCAGGGGATTTGCTGATATCTCGTGCGAACACACGAGAACTTGTCGGTGGGGCGGCCGTAGTCGACCGCGACTATCCGAATCTCATGATTAGCGACAAGCTATACCGCCTACGACTGTACAGCTCACTAAATCCAGAATATGCGGCGCGGTATCTGGTTTGTGATACGGCGCGTAGTCGCATTGAGCTTGAAGCAACCGGGGCAAGCGCGTCGATGGTCAACATCGCACAATCAACTATCACCGAACTCTTCGTCCCCCTCCCCCCAGTTTCCGAACAAACCGCCATCGTCGAGTATCTGGATCGCGAAACCGCGAAACTCGACGGCCTGGTGGCGGAGGCGGAGCACGCAATCGCCCTGCTGCGCGAGCGGCGCAGCGCACTGATCTCGGCGGCTGTGACCGGCCAGATCGATGTGCGCGGCCGGGCGACCTGAGCCGTCCTCGCGCATGATCCCGCCAATTTTTGGTTATCCGGTGCGTTTTTTCTACTTTGCGTAAGCTGACGCGCCGGCAAAGTCTGCGTCGGGGTCGCGCGGCGCGCCCGGTCCCGCTGCGCCATGAGCCTGCATACCGAGCGAACCTTCGAAGACGAAATCTGCGCGGCCCTCGCGGAGCGCGGCTGGATTTACGAGGCCGGGAGCGCCGCCGACTACGATCGTTCGCGCGCGCTATATCCGCCGGATCTTCTGAGTTGGGTCCAGCATACCCAGCCGGAGGCCTGGGCGGCGCTGGTCGAAAGCCACGGCGCTGGCGCGGGCGAGGCCCTGGTCGACCGGGTGCGCTCTGCCATTCACCGGACGAGTTTGCTCGAAGTATTGCGCGGGGGCGTGGAGCTGGTGGGCGTGCGCGAGCGCGTGCGACTCGTTGAGTTTAAACCGGCGCACGGCTTTAATCCGGAGACCGGCGCGCACTACGCCGCCAATCGCCTGCGCGTGGTGCGTCAGTTGCACTACTCCAGCCGCAACGAAAACTCGCTCGATCTGGCGTTGTTTGTCAACGGCCTGCCCACGGCCACGCTGGAACTCAAAAGCGAATACACCCAGAGCGTGCAGGATGCCGTTGCGCAATACCGCCGCGATCGCCATCCGAGTCCGCCCGGCGCGCCGCCGGAGCCGCTGCTTACATTTTTGCGCGGCGCGCTGGTGCATTTTGCCGTGAGTCAGGCGGAAGTCTACATGACGACGCGCCTTGCCGGACCCGCCACGCGCTTTTTACCGTTTAATTGCGGGTTTGAGGGCGCCGCGGGTAATCCGCCCAATCCCGACGGCTTTGCGACGGCCTATTTGTGGGAAGCGGTCCTTGAGCGCGAAAGCTGGCTCGAAATCCTCGGGCGCTATTTGTGTTTTGAAAAAGACGAGGCCGAGCCCAACAAAATCACCGGACTCGTTTTTCCGCGCTACCACCAGCTTGATGCAACGCGCCGGCTTCGTGAGGAAATCCTGAAAGACGGACCGGGCGCGCGGTATTTGATCCAACATTCGGCCGGCTCCGGCAAAACGCATTCGATCGCCTGGACCGCGCACTTTCTGGCGGACCTGCACGACGCACAAAACCGCAAGCTCTTTGACAG
Source organism: Leptospirales bacterium (assembly GCA_036170535.1). Classification (GTDB taxonomy): domain Bacteria; phylum Spirochaetota; class Leptospiria; order Leptospirales; family Leptonemataceae; genus SSF53. The sequence goes on from JAVHPJ010000033.1 coordinate 33,854, forward strand.
CGTGCTGGTGATATCGGATCGCACGGTGATCGATTCGCAACTGCGCGAGGCGATTTATCAGTCGGAAGACGTGCGCGGCGTGGTCCAGGCGATCACCGGCGATCACGGTTCAAAAAGCCGCGAGCTGCTCGCGGCGCTCGCCGGCAATCGTAAGATCGTCGTGTGCACCCTGCAAACCTTTCCGGCCGCCATCAAAATCATCGAAGAACTCAGCCGCGATCGGGAAAAGCGCTTCGCGGTCATCGCCGACGAAGCGCACAGCTCGCAAACCGGCGACGCTGCAAAGCGCATGAAAGAGTTCTTAAACGCAAGCGAACAGAGCGATCTCGAAGACGGCGGCGAAGTCTCCGTGGAAGATCTGCTGGCCGAGCAGATGGCCGCGCGCGCGGAACTGCGGCGCGTGAGTTTTATCGCCTTCACCGCCACGCCCAAAGCCAAAACCATGGAGCTCTTTGGCCGCCGGCCCGATCCGGCGCGCCCGCCCGGCCCGGACAATATACCGGCGCCCTTTCACGTGTATTCCATGCGCCAGGCGATCGAGGAAGGCTTCATCCTCGATGTTTTACAAAACTATATCACGTTTAAGTTCGCTTTTGAACTGACGATCCGCGGCGAACACTACCGGGAACTGGAAGTCGAACGCAATCGCGCCATGCGCGACGTATTGCGCTGGGTGCGTCTGCGCCCGGAAACGATCGCAAGCAAAGTCGAAATTGTCGTGGAACACTTTCGCGAGGTGGTCCAGCCGCTTTTAGACGGTCGCGCGCGAGCGATGGTTGTCACCGCCAGCCGCAAAGAGGCCGTGCTCTGGCAGCGCGCCCTGCTGCGTTATATCGCCGCCCAGGGCTACGCCCTGGAAAGTCTGGTAGCCTTTTCCGGCGACATTGCCGATCCGGATACCGGCGAGTCCGTAAACGAAACCAGCCCCGCGCTGAATCCGCATATAAAAAAGAGCGATCTGCGCCGCGCCTTCAAGGACCCGCGGTATCAGTTCATGGTGGTCGCCAACAAATTCCAGACGGGTTTTGACGAACCGCTGTTGTCCGCAATGTATGTGGATAAGCGCCTGGGCGGCGTGCAGGCCGTGCAAACCCTCGCGCGCCTGAATCGCAAGCCGCCCGGCAAAGAGCGCGTGTACGTGCTGGATTTTGTAAATAACCCGAACGAAATCCTCGCCGCCTTTCGCACCTACTACGACACCGCCGAACTCTCCGGCGTAACCGATCCCAACCTGATACTCGATCTGGGCGCAAAACTCGACGCCACGGGCAACTATGATCGCTCCGAACTGGAAGCGGTAGTGCGCTGCTGGATCGAAGAAGAACGCAAACCCGCACCGCGCAAATCCGCAAAGCGCTTTGACGCGGCCTTGCAACCGGTGGTGACTCGGCTCAAGGAACGCTACAAACGCGCGCGCGAAGCGTTCAAAATTGCGGAAGCGGAGGCCGATGTCAATGCTGCGCAGGCCGCGCGTGCGACCATGGACGCGCTGGAACTCTTCCGGCGCGACGTGGGGGCCTACTGGCGGGCGTACGTCTTTTTGTCGCAGATTTACGATTACAAAAACACCGACATCGAAAAACGCGCCATCTTCTGCCGGCTGTTATCCATTCGATTGGACTACGAACGCGAAAGCTCCAGTCTCGATTTATCCCAGTTGGAACTGGTCCGTCATAATTTTCGGAAAGTCTCGGAGGGCCGTCTGGCGGCGGGCGGCGGCGAACGCACCAAACTCGACCCGCTGACGGATCTGGGATCCGGGCAGACGCACCTTGCCGACAAGGCGCGTCTGGAAGAAATTGTAGAACGCATTAACGAACTGTTTAACGAACACGCCAGCGAGACCGGCGGGTTTAAAAAAGAAGATACGCGCAATTTTGTAAGTCACATGCAAACGATCATGACGGGTTCGGAGCTACTGCGCAAACAGGCGCTGAATAACAGTCGCGAGCAATTCAGTCAATCGCCCAATTTGAATCAGGAACTGATGAACGCCGCCATGGAAGCGAGTGAAGCGCACCGAAAACTCAGCGCCGCCCTGCTGAACTCGGAGCCGTTGCTGGCCGGCATGGCGCGGATTTTACTGAACGATCTGGGACTCTGGGAGCGTTTGCGCGCGGAAGCGCAGCGCGGCGCAGGGTGATGCTGCGGCGTGCGTTGCACAGCGCCGCAGCATTGTGGGAGTGTCTCAGCTAATCCGGCTTTTCAAGCCAGCTCAAACCGATCCAGATTCATCACCTTGTGCCACGCGGCCACAAAGTCGCGGACAAACTTCGCTTCGCCGTCGGCCTGCGCGTAGACCTCCGCGATTGCGCGCAGTTGCGAGTTGGAACCAAAGACCAGGTCGACCCGCGTGCCGGTCCACTGTTTCGCGCCGCTTTTGCGATCGCGCAGTTCGTAGAGTTCGTTCTTTGCGTCGACCGGATGCCAGCTCAGATCCATGCCGAGCAACCGCACAAAGTAGTCGTTCGACAGGGTTCCGGGACGCGTCGTAAACACGCCATGGGCCGACTGCCCGTAGTTCGCATTTAAGGCGCGCAGGCCGCCAATCAGCGCGGTCATCTCCGGCGCCGTCAGCGTCAAAAGTTGCGCCTGATCGAGCAGCGCCGCTTCCCCGCGCACTTCGTAGTCGCTCTTTTTGTAGTTGCGGAATCCGTCGGCGACCGGTTCCAGCACGGCGAACGATTCGACGTCCGTCATCTCAGCCGTCGCGTCCGTGCGGCCCGGTGAAAAGGGAACTTTTACCGAATGACCGCCCGCGGCCGCCGCCTCTTCGATCGCCGCACATCCGCCGAGCACAATCAGATCTGCGAGCGAGACCTTTTTGCCGCCGCCGGCGGAAGCGTTAAACTCCTGCTGGATCTTGCCCAACGCCGCGAGGACTTTTGCAAGTTGCGCCGGCTGATTGACTGCCCAATCTTTCTGCGGCGCAAGCCGGATGCGCGCGCCGTTGGCGCCGCCGCGTTTGTCGGAACCGCGGAAGGTCGCCGCCGAAGACCACGCTGTGTAGACCAGCTCCGTCACGGAAAGACCCGCTGCGAGGATTTTGGTCTTCAGCGCGGCGACATCTTTATCGTCGACAAGCGCATGATCGACGGCCGGAACCGGATCCTGCCACACGAGGACTTCGGCCGGGACTTCTTCGCCCAGGTAACGCACGCGCGGACCCATGTCGCGATGGGTGAGCTTGAACCAGGCGCGCGCAAAAACGTCCGCAAATTCGGCGGGATTTTTCAGGAACCGCCGCGCGATCGGTTCGTAGATCGGGTCCATGCGCAGCGCGAGGTCGGCGGTGGTCATCATGGGCGCATGGCGTTTGGATTTGTCGTGCGCATCTTCGACCAGCGTCGCTGCGGCGGGATCGGTCGGAATCCACTGCCACGCGCCGGCCGGACTTTTTACCGCCTTCCATTCGTATTTGAAGAGCGTTTCCAGGTAACCGTTGTCCCACTTCGTCGGATTCGGTTTCCAGGCGCCTTCGATGCCGCTCGTCGTCGTGTGCGCGCCTTTGCCGGAACCGAGCGAGTTTTTCCAGCCGAGTCCCTGCTCTTCAATATCCGCGCCTTCCGGATCCGGACCGATCAGCGACTCCGCGCCGGCGCCGTGCGCCTTGCCAAAGGTGTGCCCGCCCGCGACCAACGCGACCGTCTCCTCGTCGTTCATCGCCATGCGCGCGAAGGTTTCGCGGATATCGCGTCCGGAAGCGACGGGATCGGGATTGCCGTTGGGACCCTGGGGATTCACGTAAATGAGACCCATCTGCACCGCGCCAAAGGGTCGGTCCAGTTTGCGTTCTCCGCTGTAACGTTTATCTCCCAGCCAGGTTTCTTCCATGCCCCAGTTGATGTCTTCTTCGGGTTCCCACAGATCCACGCGACCGCCGCCAAAGCCGAAGGTCTTAAAGCCCATGGACTCGAGCGCGCAATTGCCGGCGAGGATCATGAGGTCGCCCCAGGAGATGCGATTGCCGTATTTTTGTTTGATGGGCCAGAGCAGGCGCCGGGCCTTGTCAAGATTTGCATTATCCGGCCAGCTATTGGTAGGGGCCAGGCGTTGCGTGCCGGTGGCTGCGCCGCCGCGGCCGTCGCTCGTGCGATAGGTGCCGGCGCTGTGCCAGGCCATACGGATAAAGAGCGGCCCATAATGCCCGTAGTCGGCGGGCCACCACTCCTGGGAGTTGGTCATGAGCGCAAAGAGATCTTTTTTGAGCGCCTTCAAATCGAGTTTTTTGAATTCATCCGCGTAGTTGAACGCTTCGCCGAGCGGATTGGCAGCCGGGGAATGCTGATGCAGGATCTTCAAATTGAGCTGGTTGGGCCACCAGTCGCGATTGGTGCGCACGGCGCCGTCCGTGTTGGCGCCGTGATGCACGGGACACCGGCCGGCGGCGCCGGTCTGCTCTTCTTGACTCATAGGTTTCCTCCGTAGGCGACTGGCGACCCCGGCGGCGGACGCCCCGGGTTTTTTAGACTCAGTCTAATCTAATAGTAACCCGAAATTCACAGTTGGCCCGCCTTTTTTTCCGGGGCGCGCGGAAAGTTACGGGCGGCGAAGACGGAATTCGCTGCGGGGCGTACGGGGTCTTGGGGGGGCCGCGACAGCCACAGCCCGTCAATTCCACTCGGCGAGCAGGGCCTCCGCATCCTTGCGTTCGCGATACATCGCCGCCGGCGCTTCACGCAAAAACTCGCGCAGACTGGCGCGCGCCGCAGCGGTCTTGCTCTGACGTTGCTGCACAATCGCCAGGTTATAGCGCGCGAGAAAATACTCCGGGTTGGCATGCAGGGCGGCCAGGTATTGGGCTTCCGCCTCCGCATAACTTTGTTTTTTTTGCAACAACACGCCCAGATTGTAGCGCGAAAGATAAAACTGCGGGTTTAATTGGACCGATTTGCGCAAACTGACTTCCGCTTCCGCAAGCCGACCCAGCTCCATGCGCGCCACGCCCAATTGATTTTCCAACTCGAAGTTCGCGCGCAAAAGCGACGCGCGCAAAAGGATCGGCTCCGCTTCCGCCGCGCGGCCGTTTCGCGCCAGGAACAAACCGAGTTCGGCCAGCGCATCAAAGTGGCGCGGATCCAGCTCAATCGCCTTTTCGAACGCAGCGATCATGTGATCCGCGTAGCCCAGATCGCGATAGGCCAGCCCGAGATTGTAGTGATACAGCGGATGTTCGCCCTGAATGGCCACGGCGCGCTTGAAAGGATCGATCGCCGCCGCGGGTTCTTCCAGACGCAGGTAACACATCCCCAGATTGTTGGGATATTCGGCGTTGCCGGCGTCCAGCTTCATCGCCCGGCGAAACAGTTGGATCGCCAGGGGCAGACTGCCGTCGCGATACTGGAGAATGCCGCGCGCATTCAAGTCGGCCGCTTGCGCGTGCGGATCCTCAGTCGCCGACTCGTCCGCGCCGGAGCCGCTCTGGCCGCAAGCAGACGCGCAAATAAGGCCGAGCAGCGCGACAGCGATCATTGGGCCGCGCAACCTGCGCGAAAGTGCAGAGCGGTGAAACGACATGACGCCTCAGCCTCCAAAAAACCGCAACGTAGCATAAAACGCAACCAGAGCAAACCAGGGCGTAAGCCACGTAAGCGCCGCGCGGCCGGCGTTTTGCGCACACACGATGCGAAAGGCCCGCACGCAGATATGCCCCTCCCACGCTATGCCAACAAGAACCAGCGCAATCATCGCATACGAACGAATCAAGAGCGCGTTGCTTTCTTCGAGCGGCGCGGCGAACGGAAACAGATTATTGCCGATGCCGTGCAGGATCGCGATGACAACCATCGGCGCGAGTCCAAAGATGCTGATTGCGAGCAGCACGAGAAAATCGCGCGCATCGCCAAAAAGCGCCAGCGCGCCGTAACGCAGACCGGCCACCAGGGCGAACAGGGTCGCCCAGATTATCGGAAAGGTCAGATGCCGCCAGGGCGACGGATCGTCAATGAGCGGAATCACGCCCTCGCGCGCATAGTATTCGGAAACTCCGGCGCGCGCGATGGAGATTTCGTGGAAATGCACCAGGGCCGTTACAAAAAGCAATACCAGGCCGACGCCGAGGAGCACCGCAACGCCGATCACGGCGGGCGTAATCATCTCGCGTCGCTCCACGGTTGTGAAGTAGGGCGCGGGTCGCGTGGCGACGGTGAACAGGGTTTTTAAGGCGGGGAGTATATGCGTCATGGTTGGCCCGGGATTCTTTTATTTATAGATTCTTCTTATTACTATTTTATTCAGCAGGCGGCAGGCCGGCGCCGACGAACTCATCCGCCCGCCAGACCCCGGCCTGGATCTCGCCCGATACGGCCGTGAAATACCCGTAACCCTCGCGCTTACCAGCGCTCCATTCGCCCGTGTAACGCGATCCGTCCTCGTAGACGCGAATGCCTTTGCCGGCGTATATTGCGCCCGACTTGTATTCCCCGCGCAGATCCCTGCCGTCCGGAAGACTCAACACGCCCGGGCCTTCCGGCTCGCCCTGGCTCCACTCGCAACTCAACACCGTCCCGTCGTTCCAGGTAAAGCGTCCGCGTCCGTGGCGCTCGTTATTGCGAAACTCGCCGGCGTAAACGCCGTCGGGCGAGGTGTATTCGCCGTAGCCGTGACGTTTGCCGTTCAGGTAGGCGCCCTGATACTTGTGACCGCTCGGATGCGTGAAGACGCCGTGGCCATGAAATTCGCCCGTGCGAAACTGCCCCGCGTAGCGCCCGCCGTCAGCAAGGGTCGCCGCGCCCGTTCCGTTTTCGCAGTCGCCGGCGACGCAGACCGGCGCGGGGGAACAGGCGAGGAGCAGGGCAAGCATCCAGCAGCAATGGGCGCAAAGCTGAAATCTACACCAATAAGCATGGCACCCCATGAAACATCGGCCTATTTGAGCAAGTCCCGCCGAAACCAGCGTTTCCAATAAAAAGTGTCCGCATACATATCCGCTGCGCTTTCAATTGTATAAGACTTTCCGATTCCATACGGATCGTCAAAGAGCGCTCGTTCATTGTTCACATCCAAATCCGTTTGAGTTTCGTAGTCGCTTGAAGGGCCGGCGCGCTCTGCGCTTTCATTGTCTCGATTAAACTGGTATACGTGAAACAATTCGTGCGCAATAATCTGAGAACGTAGCCGAAAGAATTCTGCGCTATCCCCACGACTCCCACTATGCGCGGATTCATTTATCGAGAAATCCAATATTGTATCGTTGGCTGCAAATTGCACCTTCGCAATCGCATCTGTAAAGACGCTCAGCCAACTCAATCCGCCAAAGACATCGGCATCATCCACATAACGTCCCGACTGGCCGTTTCGAATAAGATCTGCACGCACACTCTCGCGGTCGAACGGTGTGATTTCGGCAGTTCCATGTCCTTGAGCCATTGCTATATCGCGACTATTGTCCATGAGCTGGATTACACGCTCATCAACTGCATCAGACGTAAGGCGGGGCCCCAGCTCGCTATAATGCAAATGCAGGTCATAGAGCGCCCTTTCGTGCTGTGCGAGGCTTCCGTAGTTCGTGTTCAAATAAGAAAGAGCATCCGTTCGAGTCTCTACGTGCCCGCTCTTCAGATCTTCCATAGCCGACTCAAAACTTGTTGGCGCTCCAAATTCCAGAAAGTGTGCAATGTAGTCAATTGCAGTTGAGAATACACCAGCATCATAGTGCGACTCTGTGGCATTTCGAACACGAATTTCTTGCTCACTCATTCCTTTGTCCGCGTCGAGAGCCAGCTCTTGTTGGCCGGATTCAGAATTATCCGATGCCCGCCCCTCGCCTCCGGCCCCGCCCCCGCCCCCGCTGCCGTACGCGAGCATCGTGTCGCCCTCGAGCGCCTCTTCTCCATCTGCACGCGGACTGATGGCGGGAGGCGCCGGGATCGGCGCCGGCCTTCCAAATTGTTCCACGCGACACCAGAAGCCGCATTTTTTGTCTTCTTCCGGTTGTTCGGGCGCTTTTTCGTCTGGCTGATGCGGCTCGGGATCTAAACCGGGAGCATAGCCTTGGGCCAATAGGATCTCCTCTTCCGCAGCGCCGTCATTATCATTAAACGATGTCAATCGATCCAGAAACTTCAAGAAGTCTTCTCCCCAATTGCGAACCTCCTCTGGAGTGACCCCTGAACTTGGATTACGTTTGTCGCAACGGCCAAACTCATCTCTGCCGTTGCGCTCGCAATTGAGCATTTCGTCCATCCATGTCGGCGGCGCCTGGGGTTTCGTAAGCTGGTCAATCGCGTCGCCGCCTCCATCGGAAGGCTGCGTATAGTTGGGCTTACCGTCTTCGCTGGCAGGTTGGTTAGACTCCCCGATGTTTGTTTGCCCGGTTATCGTATATGGCGTCGGGCCATTCGCATCGAACGGTATGTAGCCGTAGAAGACGCCCGCACGTACCCGCAAATAGGGTTTGCCGTTAATCATGAGGGGTTTGGTGGAGAGGATCTCAATCACAGTGCCGGGCTGGAGAGTCTGCTGCAACCCGTACAGGCCCGAGAACGCCACTGGTGCGCTCACTTTTGCCGGTAAGCCCGGGGCTGTTTGCTCGAAGTTGTAGTTATGCACCAGAACATCGCGTTCAGTTACGAAGTAGGTGTGCGTACCATCCACTTCCAGGTTGTACACAAGATCATCCCGCCGGATTTTGCGAATCGCCGCGAGGACGAGGCCTCCGCGAGCAGCCAGCCCCGCAGAGGCGGCCAGATTGGACTGCGCAAGCGCGCCGGAATTTGCGGCGCCGAAAACTGCCCGGATTAGATCATCGCGCTCCGCGCGCGCCGCAATCAGGTCGCGCGTGTGCGAAATGTCGCCCGCGCGTAGATCTTTCACCTGCACCCAGCCGCGACCTTCAACATAGAACGGATGGTTCCAGGTCGTCTGGACTCGGGAGCCGTCGGCGTAACGTAGTTCAAAAATCAAATTTGTCTTATGAACGAAAGTCTCCGTGACGACTCGATTTTCCAGAGCGCCGCTCGACTCGTTCCAGCTCAGCACTGTTTCGCCGATTTCTATTTTTTCGATGGGCTTGTACCAGTGTCCGCCCGATCGATACGCGCCCGACACGCCCGCTGCAACGCGCACAGGAGTGCCCGCAACGAAACAGGTATTCACCACGTATTGTCCGGTGTCCGAGTCGATGTAACCGTTTCGGTCGCTGTAACTGCCGGCCAGAAAGTTCCAAGCGTCGCCAAATGCGCCGGTCAGAATATCGAGGCCTTCGCGGGTATCGCCTGTGCGGACATAGTCCGGCAATTGGCCGACTAGTTGTTTCGCCTTCAGCAAATCGTGCAGCGCTTTCGGATCCTCCAGGTATTGCCCGATCTGATCGGGGCGAATCGTTCCCTCGTTGGCCAGGCGCTGGAGTAGTTCCACCTGCGCACCCATGCTTTCCGTATTGTAGCGTTCATCCAGCGCCGCGAGTTTTTCCAGATCGGCCTGCTCCGCAGGAGTCATGCCGGTCTCGGCGGCGTAGTCGAGCAACTCCGCCTGAACCAGGGCTTCAAATCTATCGCCCTGCATTTCCGGATAGCGGCGCCGCAAATCATCCCGGATCGCCTCGTAGTCGGCCAGAGTCTCCGGATCCATCTGCGCACGCTGAGCGGCCTGCGCCCGCAAGTGGGCTTCGCGACTCTTTTCTTCCGACCGAAACTCTGAATCGATTCGCGCGGCAGTACTCGCGCTCTGGAAGTTACCGTTCGCGTCATAACTGAACGTGGTTGTGTTGGTCGGGGTGAGTTCCGAAAGACCCGCGCGCAACGAATCTTCCCACTTCACAGCGCTTTCCAGGCTCACGCTGAACGAGCCGTTACGATTCAGAGTCAGACCCGCCCCGGGAGCGTAAGAGAACTGCTGGCCGACCTCATCGCCGGCTTTTTTCATCAGGCTGGCCTGCACGCCCAGTTGCAGCTGCGACCATTCGCCGTCCGCACCAATGCGCAGCGAGCCGCGCCCGGCGACTGTATCGTTGCCCACACGACCGCCGAGCGTGGCGCCGGTAAAGCGGCCGTTCCGATCAAAACCTCCGCTCAAGGTCGCGCCAGCGGCGCCGCCGCCTGTAGCGCCGCTGAAATAGGTTCCGTCGTATTGTCCGGCGCGGTTGATGCGCAGGCCTATCTCGCCGCTCAAGCCCGTCGCAGGCGGCTGTTGACGCGAATCGTTGTTCAGTGCAAGTCCCACGCGCGCACCTTCAAAGCCGCGCTCCTTGCTGAATTCCGCGTTGGCGGTGAGTTTTGCATTTTCGCTGAGCTTGTAGTCTACGCCGGCGCTGCCGCCCGTATACCCTTTGCGTTGATTGAAGTCGAGCGTCACGCCCGCCTGCAGGTTACCGTAACTTTTTCCCAGCGTTACGCTGGTTCCAAAACCTTCTTCCGCAGAATAGCTGAGGCCGACATCAACCGCACCTTCTGTGTAGGCGCGCGTCGCGCCGCTCACTGCGCCGCCGAGCAGGCCGGCCAGAACCGCCTGACCGCGTTCGTCTTTTTCCGCAGTCTGATAGCTTCCGTAGGCTTGCTTCGAGGCGGTGTAAGCGATGTACGCGGCGGTGCCGACGCCGGGAAACGCGGCCGCCGCGGCGCCGCCCGCCATTTCCGCTACGCTGAGTGCGAGCGCCGTGTCTTCGTCGTACTGGGCGGTTCGCCACACCATCGTGAGTCCGCCGGTCGCGTAATCTTCGCTGCGCATCTTTTGCGCATCGCGCAGATTCTGTTCCTTGCGCCAGTCGCGGAACTTCTGCTGCATGTTAGCAGCCATCATGTTGCAGGCCTGGACCTCGTCGCGCGGCTTTGAACCGCAGTCCATCTCGGTGACAACGCCCTCGATAATCAGTTCGTCGGTGGTCTCTTTCCAGACCTGCTTCATGTCTGCGCCGTCCACGACGCCCTTGATGAGCGAAACGGGCAGGTTACTGGAAGCGGCGAGCGATTTGTAGGCTTCCTCCTCCATACGGGCGGCGAGCCCCTGTTCGAGTTGGGCGTGCAGATCCGCATCGCCCTGTAACATCTTGATCAAGGTTGAGGGACCCTGCATGGCGGTACTCAGGCCGTCCATAAGCGTCGTCTTTAAACCGCCGACGATGCTCTTTGAGCCGAACTGTTTCCACTCATCGCCTTCGATTACATGACTTTCCGTAACGCCGCGTCCTTCCTGCCAGTCGGCGCTCAGGAGCGTGGGCCCCATGCCCAACGGCATGCCAATGCTTGCCGACGCGCTGAGACCGCGGTCCGTCACCTCGAGATCGATGTTTGCGCCGTACCCGCCGCCGAGAGTGTTAAAGCTTCCTTCCGCGAGCTCCGCGAGCATTTTGCCGCCCACGGGAACGCCCTCGCGATGCATACGATACACTGATTGCATCGAATTGAGTACGGGAAAGACCTTGCCCCCGACCTCCGTTACGCCCTGGGCGTCGAGTTCGCGCATTACGTAGGTTGCGCCGAGTGTAGCGTAGTCTTCGTTATGAAATGTGCGCGCTTCGGCCAACGCGGCTTTTTTATCTTCGCGTGCGCGCAGGCCCTGCACGGTCTGCTTCAAGAGCGCCTGCATTGCCGGATCGTCCACGCGCTTTTCGATCTCGTCCATGACGAGTTCCTGCGTGGTGTCCTTCCACGCGGTCTTCATATCTTTGCCGTCCGCAAGTCCGCGCACGAGCGTCTCCGGCCAGCCGAGCGCCGCCGCGCCTTCGGAGATCATTTCATTGCGCAGGTCGGTTGCAACGTACGTGTCCAGAGCGTCCTGGATGCGCATGCCGCCTACTAAGTTGCGCGTGAACGAGGCGGGGATTCCCAGGGCTTCCGAGATCTGACTGGAAAAACGATTCTGGATCTCCTGCTGCATGGCCGCTTCCACGCCTATGCCGCCCGTGAACATCGCCATGCCGACGGACTTCAGAAACCCGCCCAGACTGTTCGCTTCGCGTTTCTTTTTGGCGGCTGCGGCGCCGGCCATGGATTCCGAACGATTCGTTACAAAGCGTTGTTCCTGCAGGGAACTGTAGGAAAACGCATCCATGAGTTGGGCCTGACTGGCCTTGAAGTAGGCGGCGATATCCTTTGCCGCGTCTTGACGAGCGGCGCTGAAGTCGTCCAGGACCTGGCGCGTATCCCACTGTTCAAAAAGATTGCCCGTCTTGGGCGCGGCGATCGTCGGCGCGGGCGTAAACTCCACCACCTGCGTGGTCATATCCGCCTGGTAATCGCCCAGGCCGGTTCCGTCGCCGCCGCTTTGCGTGGCGCGACCGCTGTAAATCTGGCGCGTGGCGCGCACGGCGCCGTTGGGCAGCGTCTCCACTACAAAACCGCCCAGTTTTTCCGTAATTTCTTTGCCCGTTGCGGGATCTATGCGACCCGTCAGGCGCTCGACGCCGCTGTCCAGGCTGCTCAGCATCTCCACCTGGGAATCAAGAATTGATTGCTGCTGCGCGCGGATTTCATCGTCGAGCGTGCGCGCGAGCGTAAACTGTTGAAGGCCGAGCGCGGTCTGGCCAAAGGCCTGATTGACTTTCGCGAGGGCGGAGTAGTCGAGCGGAGTCGAGGCCAGGTTGTTTTGAAACTGCGCCGCGCCGGCCAGACTGTTTTGAAATTGTTGCAGTTGATTTTGAATCGCGGCGCCCGGGCCGTTGCGATCCGGTCCCGCCGGCGGCGTTGTCGCGGCGGCGCCCGACGCCGTGAGTGCGGCGCTCTCGCGCTCAATTGTTCTCCACTGACGCACGCCGGCGCGATAGTCGGCGTCCATTTCTCCCAACCAGCGCGAACGATCGGTTAAGAGCGCCGTCCGGGTCGCCTCGTACTGTGCATCCGCATCGGCGCTTTTTTGAGCGGCTTCCGCGCGCCAGGCGGCGTAGTTCGCCTCGAAGCTTGCCGTTTGAGCCTCCCAGTTCTGGATCGCCGGCAACAGCTCCAGCCGCCAGCGATCCATCACGGGATCAATATCGTTCACGTAACCTTGCCAGGTTTGCTCGTTGTCAAAGGCCTTTTCGTCGAACCAATGGAAGCGCACTTTTAAGCGGAAAAACTGTTCCGCGCGCGTCGTGGTGTGATAACAGTGACCTTGATGGCAGCCGACGTTGCTGGTGGTGAAAACCTCCTCGTACATCGGATACAGGCAGGAGTTGCCGCAATTCGTGTGGTACATCGAACGATAGTAGCACAGGCCGAAGAGTTGCCGGTTCTGGCCGGTGGCGCCGTGACCGCCGCGCCCCTCGCCGCAGAGATCCACATCCGAGATGGACGTGACCTGACCGATGAGTCCGGCGGCGGAGCGAATATAACTCTTCAGCGGATCTTGCGAGGCGCCGCCGGAATTGGCATAACTCATAAACGAACTCAGCGCGCTGTTGCCATAGATCGCGCCCCAGTCGCGCAGGCCGCTGCGCGCCGAGATGTTGTGCGGATCCCAGAACCAGGCGTCATTGCCCGTACTGTAATTCACGTACGGCGACGCGCCGCCATGGGGAGAGATCTCCGTCGCATGTCCGCCGTTGCCCACCCAGTCGGCGTCGCCCTCTTTACGATCCGTCCAGTACTGGCGGCGCTGACCGGCCAGACTGTGCTGGAGTTCGACAAACTCCGTCATGAGCTGCGTAATTTCCGACAGGGGCGCGTCCGTGTTCAACTTGTCTTGAATCGAATCCAGAAACGTCTTCAGTTCAAGTCCCGCGCCGTTTAATTGATTCGGATTGATCGTGCAAATGTTGGTCGCCGGATCGCACGTTTCCTGGTGAAAGAGTCCGTTCGACGCCAGATAGGCCGACAAATCCGTCACGGTGGATGCGATATTGTTCCGGACGGTTTCTTCGTAGGCTTGAATCTGCAAGCGATGCTGTTCAAACTCGGCTTCGCGCTGCGCCAGCTCCGCCAGAAACGCTTCGTGATCCAGCTGTACCTTACTCAGGGCGTCGCCGTATTCCGCCATGCCCTGCCGCACGCTCTCTTCAAAATCGTCGCGCCACGTCTCGCGCTGGCGGGCCAGTTCCGGACTCAGATTCGCCGGCGCCTCTTCCAGTGTATCGCGCGCGGTGTTCAAATTAGCGCGCGAATCCTGATTGGCGCCGGTGCTAATAGACGCCGCCAGGTTTTCCATGAACGGATCGCGCTGGCTTTGTATGCTGAGTTCAGCCGCGAGTTCCCAATCGTTGCGTGCGGCCTGTTTTTGAAGTTGGAATTCTCTGAGCAGATAGTCGCGATACTCGTTCACCGAGTTAAATTGATCCTGGGTATTGACTGCGTTTACGTGAGCGGCGATCTGCGCATCGAGATAGTTTTCCCACTGCGCCGCCAGAGCGGCGCGCCCCTGAGCGACGATCCACTCCCAGCCGGTTTCCGATCCAGCGCCGCGCGCGACAGCGAAGTACGGGTCCAGATCCTGGCTTTGAAAGGCCGGCCGATCCAGCGCCGGCACAGGAACCGATTGCGACCAGCCGACGCCAGGGAAGACGGAAGCGTATAAGCCTAAAACCAATGCGCCGGCCGTCGCAGCGCGCGCGCGCGCGAAATTTCCGGATGCGCGGCCCGGACCGCTGCGCAAAGCGCGACCCATATTAGTGCAGGCATGTTTGCGTTTCGAGGACATAAGCTGTTCCTGCGCGAAAGTCCGCGCGATCGAGGGCGCGAAACTGGCGCGCTGGTTCGCTACAATAATTGTGATAGACGACTTTTATCATTTTGAGTCAAGAGTTTATGCAACATTGCGCTTATAAATTGATTTCTGTTTCGCTGCTTGCGTCTCACCAGAACATAGTAAGCGGCGTACGCATCCCTTCGCAACCGAGTCAACCGCAGGAGCGAAACTTGTGAACTTTACATCTTCGATGGATCTTCAGCGTAGTGCGCGGCCGCCCACGACGCGCCCGGGATTTCGCATAAGCGCCGCGTTCATGCTCACACTGCTACTGCTTGCTGCAGCATGCAATGCGTGCTCGCAAGCGGAGGAACGCGCCGCACAGGAATACGCAAAAGCGGTCGAACGCTTTAATGCCAATGATCTCGATGGAGCGCAGCGCGCGCTCAAGATTGTGCTGGAAGCGGACCCCGATTCCGCGCCCGCGCACGTAATGCAGGGGAAAATTCACTTTTACCGCCAGAACTACCAAGACGCCGCAGCGAGCTTTCAACGCGCAGCAAATAGCAATCCCGACCACATTGACGCCATGTTCTGGCAAGCGCGCACGCGCATGATGAAAAATGAAGACGAGGCGGACGAGCAGGCCCTGCAGATTCTGGAACGCGTTATCAGCCTCGACAGCGCGCACATCGAAGCGTGGTATGCAAAAGGTCTGCTGCACCAGAAACGCGGGCAGATGGACGCCGCGATTGCGGCCTACAAATCCGGACTACAGAATTCCGGCAAGATCGCGCTAATCTACCTGCAACTGGGGTCGGTGTATCATAAGGCGAGTCTCCCGAGCGAGGCCGAGCGCTATTTTGAACGCGCCCTGGCGCTGAGCTCCGATCCGGATTTACGCGCGTATGTAGAAGCGATTCGCAACGATGCGCGGACGCCCTCAGTCGGACCGGAAGCCGCGCCAAGATAAAACGCGCCGGTAAAGTTCGCGCAGCCAACGCCCGAGCGGGGCGTCCGGCTCCATGGCGCGCGCCAGCTTACGCAGCGCAGCGCGCGCAGATTCGCCAGCACGGGCCGCCAGGCCGGCCAGACGCGCTTCAAATTCCGGCGAAGCGCGATGAATGAGCGGGCCGGTGAGAACAAAGCCGAGAAACACGGCCGCCGGTCCCAGGGCCGCGCTGCGCAAAAGGGCGCCGCCCTCGCCAAACGCCGCGGCCAGCGGAACAAAAAATGCGGCGCCGGCGAAACCGCCCATGCGGCAGTTCAAACGGACGTCGGCGGGCGCTATTTGCTGCTTGTGATTCATTGTAACCAGGGCCAGCGTCGCGGCAACGGAAACCAGGAGACCCAACAAAGCCGCCGCGCTGAGCGAGGTTCCGGTCAGCGCCAGGAGCGCCAGCCCCGGCGCCGCGAGCACCGGAAGAAAGACGGTTTGCGCCAGCGCAATTCGCAGCGATTCGTAGACGGCGGCCAGCAACATGCAGACCAGCGCCGCGCCGGCCAGCAGCAGTCCCAGCAGTCGTCGTTCCGCCGACAGAGCGCGCCGGGCTTCATGGCCGAACTGTATGCGATAGTTGTCCGGCAGTTGAATGGCGTTGCGCACCTCGTCAATGCGCTCGATCGATTCGACGGGACTCAGTTCGTCCAGCCGCAGCGAAAAGGACAGCGAACGCTTGCGATCCGTGCGAAAAATGCGCACCGGCGTTTCGGAGTCGCGCATCTCGGAAAGTTCCAGAGCGGCGACAAAGTCGTCGCTGGCCGATTTTGCAGTAAATCCCCCCAGCGCTTCCAGGGAACGGCGAAACTGGTCGCTGTAACGGATACGGATGTCGTACTCGCGTCGAGCGTCCACGTAACGCGTGCTGATTCCGCCCTGCACAGCGAAGCGAATATTCGACCCCACGCTTTCGGCGCTCAGACCCGCGTCGACGACCTTCTGACGATCCAGCACCAGCAGCCGCTCCGTGCGCGGCGGTTTGAAGTGATAAATCACCTCCGTCACGCCTTGCGTCTGCTCCATTTGTTTTGAGGTTTCCTGGACGATGCGGCGCAATTCCTTGAGATCCTCGCCCAGAATTTCCACCGTGACGCCGCGCAGCGTTTTCACTTCGTCCGGTCGGTTAATAAATATGCTCGCCGGCGCAGCGCTGCCGATCACGCGCTTTAAATCGCGAATTAAGTCATCGTCCGCTTCCTCCCCGTCTTGCAGCTCGACGCGCAGCGAGCCGCGCGATGCGTCGACGCGACTGATCACCCGTTTGACTCGCGCATCCGTCGCCAGTTTTTCTTCCACTTTGCGCGACGCCTCATTGGCGCTTTCGAAACTTGCGCCGGAGGGCAATTCCACGCTGACATCCAGACGCTCTTCTTCCAGCGCGCCGGAGACGGACTTGTCAATTTGGAAGAGCAGCACGAGGCCGACGATGAACAGCAATGTCGCCGCCATCCAGGGCTTATAATGCTGCTTTGCGAAATTGCGCGCGCGATGCAGCGCGAGGCGCACCATCACGCGGGCGCCGGACCTGCGATAATACTCGACCAGCGGCGCCGGTTTCGCCATCGCCTCCGGAATCGGTGCGAGTCTCCGCGGCGCCGGCGGCGGCAGACTCAGCAGCAGGCCGAGCCCGCAAAGCATGGCGACGACCAGACTGATCACCAGCTCAAGATAAATCGTTCGCACCTGCGGATCGCCGGCGATCAGGGGCAGCGCCAGCATTAATGCGAACATGCCCGCGAGCGCGGAACCGGCCGCGCCGCTCAGTTCGCGCGCATGCACGTCCGCCGCAGCGCCCGCCGCAAGCAAACCCATTGCAAGCAGGACTCCGGCGGCGGTGACAAGATTCAGACCGACGCCGGCCAGAAACAAGGGAAAGGCGGCGCACAGCGCAGCGAGCGGGATTGCCCCGCCGATCAACAGCGCCGTGCGCACGCTGGCCCCGCGCCGCACATGCCAGAGACAATACGCCGCCAGCGCCGCGGCGAGAAAAAGGGCCCAATTGCGAAAGGCCGCCGAGACCACGGCGCCCTGATCATACACGACATCGTACGTCCAATCGGCGCCCTGCACTCGCTGCAGCTCGCGCCGTAGTCCGTCCGACAGCCCGAGCAAGTCGCCGCCGCTGGCCTTGTGCACGTAGATGCTGACGCGATCTTTTCCATCCAGTCGCGCGGCCGAATCCGGTTCACGGTACGCGAAGTTTACGTCCGCCACTTGCTCCAGGCGAAAGTGATCCTCCCGGGTGCGAATCGGCAAACTGCGCAGCGACGCAAGCGAGGGAAAGCGCCCGCGCGCGATAATCGCATATTCGCCGCCGCCTTCGCGCACCCGCCCCAGAAGTTGATTCAAATTTTCATCACGGATCGTCTGGACGATTTCCGCCAGCGAGACGCCGTAGCGTTCGAGCTTTTCCTTGTCGCACGCGACCACGACTTCCTGCTCCAGTCCGCCGGCGACAATCACTTCGCTCGCGTCATCGAGCGCCTGAAAGCTCTTCTTGATGTCGCGCTCAGCGATCTCACGCAACGCCGGCAGGTCCAGCGCGGCGCTATCCAGCGTTACAATAAAGACGGGACTTTTTTCCGCATCGTAGGCCTCGACGGAGGGCTTGTGGGCATCCGCCGGGAATTCCGCAGCCGCGGCGTCAATGCGCTCGCGAATTTCCAGCGAGCGCAGATCCATGTCTTCGCCCGCTTCAAACTGCACCTCAATGGTGGAACGGCCGTCTTCCGAATAAGAGAACAGGCGAATCACGCCGCCGATGACGGACAATGAATCCTCGAGCGGACGCGTAATCAGCTTTTCGATGTCTTCCGGTCCGATGCCCGAGTACTCGGTCCGTATCGTCACGCCCGGGTAGTTTTGATCCGGCAGCAGCGCTACGGGCATGCGCGTCAGCGAGACGACGCCCAACAAGGCCAGCGCAGCCCAGAACATCCACACGCCAATCGGTCGACGGGCAACCAGTTTGCGCAGCGCGAGTATCATGACTGCGTTCGACGCTCGCCGATCATGTGAAACAGCGCGGGCACCACGTAAAGCGACAACAACATCGAGGTCAAAAGGCCGCTGATCACCGCGACCGCCATGGGCGCCTGGAACTCGGAGCCGCGCCCCAGCTCCAGCGCGACCGGCAACAGTCCGAGCACGGTCGTGCCGTTGTTTAATACCAGGGGACGCAGAATGATCTTACTCGCCTGTTCGATGGAATCGCTGAACGAGTAGCCTTCGTGCTGAAGGATTTCCATGTACTCGTATAGCAGTCCGGCGTTGTCCACCACGATGCCCACCAGCAAGATGACGCCCGTAAACGAACTCACGTTCAAACCGTTGCCGGTTAAAATAAGCGCCGGCGTAACGCCGATCAAAATCAACGGAATCGTCGCCAGCATGACGAGCGCATGCGTGATCGACTCAAACCGCGCCGCCAGCAACATGAAGATCAAGGCCACCGAAAGGCCGAACGCGAGACCCATGTCGCGATACGATTCTTCGATATTTTCCCGCTCGCCGCCGTAGGCGATGCGATAACCTTCCGGCAGCGCGAGCGCGGCGAGTCTTTGATCGAGATCGCTGAAGACGGCGCCCAGGTTGGCGTCTTCGGCGACGCCGGCCGTGATCCGATTCACGCGCGAATCGCCGGTCCGGTACACCGCCGACAGGCCCGGCTCCAGGCGCACCCGCGTTAAATCCAGAACGCGAATTCGCACCCCGCCGCTCGCCTTCAGACTCAAACGATCCAGGCTGTCGAGGCTCGCCAGCGGAGCGCCGGCCCCCCGCAGGCGAATGTCAATCTCATCGTCGCCCACGCGAAAGCGGCTTACCACGCTGCCGTCAATGGCAGTGCGCAGATAGTCGGACGCTGTTGCGACGCTGACGCCGGCCTCCGCCATTCGGTCCGGCAAAAAGTACACGCGATACTCCGGCGGACGGAAGTCGAGCGAGCTGCGCACATCCACCACGTCCTCCGCGGCGGCGACGATCGTTTTCACCTCGCCGCCGATGCGCTCCAGCGCTTCCAGCTCTTCGCCGGCGACTTCGATCGTGACCGGGCGCGTATCGGGAGTCAGTATTTCCGTAAGCACATCGCCGGAGAGTCGATATTCGACGCGAATATCTTCGCGCAGGCCGGCGGTCTCACGCAGGCGCTCCGCGAGCGAATCCGACGACTGCGACGCGTCCGCAGCCAGAATGATCCGCAATTCCGCACGATGCGTCCCGGCGTCGCCCGATCGCGCGGCCAGCAGGTTATCCTGCTCGTAGCCAACCCGGGAGATAACGTGCTGCACTTCCGAAATCGCAAGCGCCGTCTCTTCCAGACGTCGCGCAAGCTCCGCGCTCTGATCGAGACTGGATCCCGCCGGCGCATTCACCTCGATCGACACTTCGCCGGAATCCACGCGCGGCAAGAATTCCTTATGCACAAACGGAAACAGCGCCATTGCAGCCGCAAATAGCAGCGCGGTGATTATTAAAAGCCTTCGCGGATTGTACATTACGCTCTGCAGCGATTTTTCATACGCGTGCTGCAGGGCGTCTTCCGCTGCGGCGGCCTTTTGAATTATTGCGCGGCGAGCGAGAAACTGTCGCCCCTTTCCCGGTTTTCTCAGCGCGGCCAGCATGGGGATCATGGTCAAAGAGGCGAAGAGACTGGCCAGCAGGGAATACGTGACCGTCAGCGCCATCTCGCGAAAAACAATGCCCGCAAGGCTTTCGAGAAAAACTACCGGCAAAAAGACGATCACGGTCGTCAAAACGGCGGTTACGACCGACCCGGTGACTTCTGAAACGCCTTTCAGCGCCGCTTCGCGCGGCGGCAGGCCCAGCATGTGCTGACGCTCAATCGCCGAAAGTATCACGTTGCCGGAATCGAACAACATGCCGATGCCCAGCGCCAGTCCGCCGAGCGACATTATGTTGAGCGACAGACCCTGCATGTACATGAGCAGTATCGATGTCAGGAGTGCGACCGGAATCACCGAGACGAGAATCAAAGGACTGGAAAAATTTCGCAGTATCAGGATCAGCGCAACAAAGGCGAGCAGGCCGCCGGCGATCAGCGAAGACGTGATATTTCCGACCGCCTCTTCGACAAAGCGAGCTTCATCGTAAACCGGATGCAATTCAATACGTGCGCCGTATTCTTGATTGACCCTCGCCAGTTGCGCACGCACCTCCTCTGAGGCCCGAATCGAATTGGCGCCGGACTCCTTGCGCAGCGAGATGAGCACGCACTCGCGCTGGTTGTACCGCGCAAAGCCGCGCCGTTCAGCGTAGCCGCTGCGAATGGCGGCGATATGTCCCAGGCGAGTCGCCGGCGCTCCGTCGCCGAGGGGGATGACCGTGTCGGCGATCTCTTCAACGCTGGCGTATTCGCCGATGGTGCGAATCAGGACGTCTTGATTTCCCGCCGTGATATGTCCGGCCGGCACGTTGACGTTTGAACCCCGAATGCTTGCGGCGAGTTCCTCAAAAGAAAGTCCGTATTGCGCGAGCCGATCGATGTCGACGTCGGCCTGTATTTCCTTGCGGTAACCGCCGGACAACTCGACCATCGCAACGCCGTCGGCGCGTTCGAAGTACGGTCGAAGTTCGTTTTCAATCGTGTAGCGCAGGTCGCGTTCGTCCGAGTCGCGGCGCGCAAATACAGCGATCTCGAAAAATGGCCGCGCCGATGGATCAAAGCGACTGACGATGGGACGATCCGCCTGCTGCGGAAACGCGTTGCGTATCTGGTCGGCGCGTTCGCGCAGCTCCATAACTGCAAAATCCACATTCCGACCCCAGCGAAACTGGGCGGTAATGATCGAGGCGCCTTCAATGCTTTCGGATGTGATTTTTTCCAATCCGCCGGCGGAGCTGATCGCCTCGGACAGCGGGCGGGTTATCAGCGTTTCGATTTCTTCCGGCGATGCATTGGCGTAGCGCGTTACGATCGTGACGCGCGGGAAGCGCATCTCCGGCAAAAGATTGGTCTCGATTCGCAGGAGCGCGATCAGACCCATCAGCGACAGGCCCAGAAGAACCATGGCGGCGCCGACCGGACGCGTTATGGCAAGTCGTTGCAGGAAGAGCATGAGTCATCGCCGCGGCAGCTGAACCAGAACCGGCAATCCGTCGCGAAGTATGGAAAATTTCTCCGTGGCAATAACATCGCCGGGTTTAACGCCGGCCTTGATCTCGTAGCGACCATCCAGCCGCTGCCCGAGTTCGACTTCCACGCGGTAGGCCTTGCCTTCGCGCACAACAAACAACACCGCTTTGTTTTCGCCCTGCGGAACCAGGTTGTCTTCCGGAACCATGATTGCGTCGCGGGGCGGGCCGGTGACGATGCGGCCGCGGGCGAACATGCCGGGCTTTAATCGAAATTCGGGATTATCAATTAACGCGCGCACCTCCACTGTATGCGATCGTTCCTGAACCACCGGGCTGATCAGCTTGAGTTCCGCCTTAAACACCTCATTTGCAAAAACGTCCGCTTCGCAGCGCACTTCCATCCCCGGCGCAAGCCGGACGGATTCGGACTCGGGAATATCCATCGTAAGATAAACTTGCCGAATATTCACAAGCACGAGTATGGGCTCGGCGGATTGCATGCCGCCGCCGCCGATCACTTCTTCTCCGGCGCTGCGATTACGTTCCGCGACAAACCCTTCGATGGGCGAGCGAATGGTCGTTTCTGACAGCAGCCGACCGGTCGAGCGATAGGCTGCATCGCTGGCGCTCACCTCGGCGGCGGCGGCCTCCGCTTCCGCTTTTTCGACGCGCGTGTTCAAATCCACAAAAAAGCGAAAGCGCGCGGCGGGATCGGCGGACGTGGGCAGGCCCCGGGCGCGCAAATCCTCGTCGCGAAAGCCCACGCTGGCGATCTCGTATTCCTTGCGCGCATTCAAATAAGCGGCTTCCCGGCCGATCAGTTCCGTACGCGCCGCCTGATAGGCGTCGCGACTGAGTCCGCCTTCCTGGTACAGCGTTTCCTGGCCGGCGAAACGCGTCCGGGCGCGGTCCAGTTCGGCGCGCAGCCGTTGCGCTTCTATGCGACGCTGTTCGATCTGCGCCCACCGCACTTCCACTCCGCGCCGCGCGTTTTCGTAGCGCTCACGCGCCAGGCGCAAACGGGCGGAACTCTGCTCGAGACCGGCGCGCTGTTGGGCCAGTTGCAGTTCGAGCGGCAGGCGTTCCAGCTGAAGCAGCGGAGCGCCGCGGGTTACGCGCTGACCGCGATCGACGAAGATCGTCTGAATGCGACCCGAATTCTGCGATACGACGTTTACTGTTTCAAGACTCTCGATTTTTCCGGACGCGGCGATCAGCGGTTCAATTTGCTCCGTCGTCAGACGCAGCCCCTGTACCGTTACCGCTTCCCCGCCCGAGGCCTTCAGCTGATCGCGGCTGAGTCCGAACAGGCTGCTTGTCCATTCGGCCGGCGCATAAAGTACGTTGGCGTACGGCTCGACGCGGTCAAAGTAGCTTTGGGGCGCGAGGCGCAGGATTAAATAGCCCGTGAAATAAACCCCGCCGACGACCGCCGCTCCGGCCAGGGCCAGGCGCACCGGACGCGGCGCACTCTGGTACAATTGCACTGCCCGGTCCGCTGCAGGCAGCGCACGCGCGCGGAGGGCCTGGTAAACCTGGCGGATTTTATCACGGAGTGGCATTCGGCTTCCCGGTCTTATAGTATCGGACTCGAAATACTACCATAAGCAGCTGCGCAAGGCAAATTGTTTGTTTCCCGCGCAACGGGCTGGCTTATCCTGAGGCTGCTATGATTTATTTACGGATCAGCTCCGATGCGCAAGCCGCGCGCGTACAAACAATTCTGCGCGACGCCGACCTGGGTCCGGTTGTGCGCTGTAAATCGGAAGGCGAGCTAAAGCAGTTGCTGCTATTAAGAGCGCAGGATTCCGGCGAGACTCAGGGGGCGATCCTCCGCGACGCGGAAGCAATGCCGCCCGCGTTTATGAATGCGGCTCGATTTTCGGACGACTCGCTCTGGATCGATGCGGCCCCGCCGGTCTTTCTACCTGAATCTGGCGAGGCGCCCGGCGCCGCATTGCGCGTGGATCTCGCCGATCCGGCGCAACTGATCAGCGGCGCGGACAACGCACTCGCCCGCAGTCGCCAGCAACGTGAAATTTTTCGTTTGCAAAGCGAGCTGAAACGCGCGGCCCGCACTGCGGCCGGCCGCTCCGAACTGAGCGAACTCGAATTTTTTTCGTTTCTGGAACGAGAGTGGAAACGCTGCCTGCGCTATGAATGGCCGCTGGCGCTAATTCAGGTTCTGCCGCAGTCAGTCTCCGGTCACGCCGTCGACGCAGCAACTCTAAAAGCCCTGGGACGTACATTGGAAGACAGCGTACACCGGCCTGGCGACGCGCTGGGCGTCATCACGCGACGCGGACGACTGACTCTCGCAGCGACGCTTTCGGAAACGGACGCGGCCGGCGCCGAACATGTTTGCACACGGATGCAACAAATGGCGCAGCGCAAGCAATCCGGACAGCTGGCGATCGGCTACGCCGTCTTACGCCCGCTGCAAACGTATCGAATGCAGCACGGCGAGCGCGGCGAGCAGAGCTCCGGCGCAGACTTGCTGCTCGATATGAGCGACCGGGCCCTGGAGCTGGCGCTCCAGAGAAACGCTGGCGGCGCAGCCATCCGCTGGCCCGAAGATCCGGACGAACGTACGGCCATTGACGAATAAAAGGCCGGCGCGCCGCTTAATTCGCGCGACCGGGATAGCGGTTTAAAAAGCCGTCGGCAATTCGCGCGCAGGTACGTTTCAGAAAATCAGTCTGGCGCAGGGACTCGCGGTCGACGGTAAAGTTGATCGCTCCCAGCAACTCCCCTTTGCGATTGTAAACATCCAGAAATATCAGCGCATTCTCCTCGACTTCCAACAATACTCCCAACTCCCCGGCGGAGACGGCGCCCTGGATAAAAAAATCGAACTGGCTGGCTTCGCCCAGGCGCGCAATTTCCGCGCCAAGCAAACGCCGCGTCGACGGATCATCCGGGCGCACAAAGCCGGAGTATTCGCCGGCGGATGCGCGCAGTCGATCAGGCAAAAGCGAGCGCGTGGGATCGCCGTCCGGCGCCGGGCGACGTTCGCCCGCATTGGCCGGGCCCGAAGCGTTGGACGCGGGCGCGGCGGCGGGCGCCGGCGGGGTCAGTACGGCATAGTTGGTCTCTACGATCCGGTAGTTGCGTTCCATCAATTCAAAGCGCAACATGTCCGCCAGGTTGTCCGTCGCAAACGGCGCAAAGCTGCTGCCGCGATCCAGCAAGGCGCCAAACGCGATGCGCGCGCGCTCCGTCTGACCCGGGGCCGCAACGCGCACCTCGCCGCGCTCCCACAGGAGCTGACACTGAATTGGAAATAAGAGGAGCAATAACGCAAACTTCGCTTTCATAAACTCAATCTCCCTCAAAGCCAAAGGTAAATGTCTCCGGCAGCGCGATGCCGTCAAAGCTGACGGCCGTGCCGTCGACTTCCAGTAGATAGAATGGAAAGTCCGCCAGCGGCGTATCCTGCTGCAGATTAAAGTCATTGCCGCCAAAGCCGGCGCCGCCGCAGGCGTTGGCTTCTTCTGTAAAGGCGATGGTCGCAACGCGACAGCCGAAGGGCGCCGTCGCAAGACAGTCGCTCCAGGTCCAGGTGGCCTTTTTTACAGATGAAGACGGCGGACTCTGGCGCGTCACATTGATGGCGTTGATGGTGGCGCCAATATTCATATATGTGTTGAAGATAATGCGGAGGTTGTCGGTATTTACGTCCGCACACGCGTTATCGCCGCGAAACTCGTAGTCGGTGGGCGAAAGTATGGGCAGCGAACTGTCCCACCAGCACGAGCCCAGCGTATGATCGCCGCCGGCGGCGGCGCCGGTTCCTGGATACGACGCGGCGCAGGTCTGACTGGCGAGACCGACCGCCTGCACCGCCGGGGTGATCGAGGGCGCCGACGCTGAGACGCCGAAAGAAACGGTGTACTCCGCTTCCAGATCGCGTCCGCCCGTGTCCTCGCAGGTGCGCGATAAAGTCGCAACATAAGATCCCGGCGCAAGGACGGCGTTGGGAATGAACTCCAGCAGGACGCCGCCGCCGCTGAAGCCGCCGGCCACGGAGGGCGATATGGTAAACGCGCTGATGCACTTTTGCACGTCGATGTCCTTGCTGAAACTGAACCCGATGCGAGTGGCCTGGCTCACGCCCTGCTGACCGGGAAACGGGATTGAACCGGTTACGCGCAGAACATCAACCGCTCCGATCAGCGGCAAAAGGTCGCCGGTTTTGTTTTCCAGCTCCGAACACTGGAGCGAATACAGACAGGCGCATGCGATGCAAAATACGGCCTTGAGCTTCATTGCGATTCCACCTTTTCGATCATGTATTCTTCCTTATCTTCGCTCGAAGGTTTTACGTCCTGTTCGAGAATTTCTCGCAGAGAGCGCGGGTCCGACGGATCCGGGCGCGCATTCCGTAAATCTTCAAAGTTCTCATCTAACAAATTGGAAAGAATGATATTGCCGCGACCGCGCCGCGTTTCAATCAGACCAAGCTCGTCCGGTTCCAGGGCGCCGGCGAACTCAAGAGCGTACGCTGCGTTCATATATGCGGCGATCGCATCCACCAGTTCTTGCTGCGCGCGCACGAGTTCGATTTCCGCCTCGACAATTTCGTCGCGCCGCACTTCGCCGACCTGGTAGCGTTGGATCAGTATCTGAAAGCTGGCGTAGTTGAAGTATACGCGCCCGTTGCCGATGCGAATGGTCTCCCAGGCCTCGCGCAGCGCGTCGCATTGCCTGGAGATTTCGATGGCGATTTCGTTTTTGAGGCGGTTGTGGTCATCGATGGCCCGGGCGCCGGCGACGCGACTTTCCAGCAAACGTCGCTCGCGCCCCATATCGTCAAGCAGGCCGACCTGGGCGCGCGTCGAGCCGGACTGGCTGGCGCCATTGTTCAACACGTCCAGATTTGAATTTCCGTTGGCGGAGGATGAACCGAGCGGCAGTGTAACCGAAAAGCCCGCGCCCCAATTCTGATCGCGCACGGGGAACTCGGGGCCCGTGCGCGAATAATAGCCGTTCAGGGCGACGCGCGGCATCCAGAAATTTTCCTCGATTTCGCGCTCGCGCGTACGCCGCCGCACTTCGGTCATCGAACGGAGGACTTCCGGGCGCCGCGCCAACCCGGCCAGGATGACATCCTGCACATTAACGGCGGGCGGCTTGAGAAAGTAGTCGCGTAGCAGATCGCCTTCCAGTTCAAGCTGCGCATCGTAATCGAGAAACAGCACGCCTTTAAGCGAGGCGATCGCCTGACGATATTCGTTTTCCGCCTGCGCGACGCGCAGCTCGACCTCGCGCGTCCGGGCGGCCACGGAGTACACGTCTACGCGGCGCGAAAATCCTAATTGTTCTTCGCGTTGCGTCATGCGCAGTTGCAATCTCGCGCGCTCGAGCGATTTTTGATTCAGGAGAATCTTTCCGCGCGCGGACAGCGCGCGCAAATACGCCTGCTGTACATCCAGGCGCAGTTGACTGTACGTGATTCGAAAATCCGCCCGATTCAGAAGCGCATCAATTTTTGCCAGGTCCAGGTCCAGCGAGCGCCGACCGCCGTCGAAGAGCACCTGTTCGATTGATAGACGAACCTCGTTGGTGAGCGAATCGGTTTCGTTGTCCGTGATGGTCCGCACGCGATTCAGCGAAGCCGTAAGGTTCGGCAGATACGCGCGCCAGCGTTCCGTGATCAGCGAGCGCACCGCGGCGTTTTCGAAGTTCAAAGACTTGAGCGCAAAGCTGTTGGCGGCGCCCATGCGGACGGCGGTCTCCAGATCCAGACGCAGCGGCGCGGAGGCGGATTGGGCGCCGAGGGAAGTGCAGACGCACAGCGCCGCGCATGCCGCGCGTAGAATCCAGAGCCGCCCGTTCATGGTTTCGTAACAGAGCCTCTACAAACGAGGCTTCCTGCTATATATCGGCCAGGCGGACCGCAGTTTTGCGTATTTTCTCAGTCGGTCAAATATTGGGACCAATCCGCGACGGGCATGTCGCGAAAAATGTAAGCGCCACAGCGCATCCCATAGGCGTCCGTGATATACGATGCGCATTCCATGTGCGGCAGAGTCTTCGGGAGAAAGGCGAGCGCTTCCGCTCGCGAACTGAAGTAAAGCGTACGGCCGCCGTCAAAGTCACGCGGCGGATCGTGCGGCGCCGACGCGGGTTCAACGCAACGCGCGAGCGCGAGCAGGGTGCGTGAGATCGCAGCCTCCCCAATTCGGGCGAAGATTTCCTCCGAGGAATCTGCGCGCGCAGCGGCAAAGAAGCGCTCTTCGCAAGTAAAGCCGGCGCCGGTAATCCGACTGTGAAACTCGCCTGTTCCAGCGATATTCGCCGCCAGTGCGTACTGACGCAGTTCAAGCTGCACTCCGAGCGCGCCGGGATCGTCCGGGTTGGAATGCAGCGTTACGCCGTTCAGAGCAAGCGACTCGCGCAGAGCGCGTTCGAGCGACTGAATCTGCGGAAAGGCGACGCCGAAGCCCGCGTAGCCTTGCGGCGCACGTTGCATAACCGTACGCTCGCGCGTCCAGGCCAGGGGCGATAGAAACACCGGACGCGCAAAAACCAGCGGCGGCGCCAACTGCACGGGACGCGGGGTCGGCGTAGCGCAGGCGGCGAGCGCCGCCGCAGCCAGTGCGCAGCCGAGGATCCGCGGCAGGCGAGAAATCGCGGTCTTCACAATCCCTCGTCTGGAGCGAACAGATCGATCAGGCGACCCGACAGAAAAAAGAAAAGAAATAAGAAGATCAACGGCGCAAGCCAGGTAAGCGCCGCGCGACCGGCGTTCTGCTTGAGATGATGACGGAAGGACTTAATCGCCAGCCAGCCTTCCCAGAAAAAAGCGAACAGGGTGGTCACAAGAACGAGGTAGAGCCGGATTTGAATCGATTCCGGATTCCCGGCGGAGAGCGAAAGCGGGACAAGCGCATTCCACACGCCCGCGAGGCCGCCGCACACAATCGCCGGCGTGAGCGCAAAGGCGCTGCAGGCGAACATATCCCGAAAGCGCAGACCGCTGTCGCCAAAGAGCCGCACGGCGCCCTGCCGCACCAGAGCATAATAGCCGATGAACAGAAGCCAGAGCAGAGGAAAAAAGAAACGCCAGATCGGCGAAGACCCGCTTTCCGCGCCCGAGCGGGCGGAGAGCGCCGGTCCAATGGACTGTTCCGCTTCGCGAATCGCCGACCAGTTCAGCGCTGAAACGGTAAACAGAATCACGGACAGCGCGAGCAATACTACCAGAAGGGCGCGCTCGATTGTACTTCGAAAGTCGGATAGATCGCCCGCGGCAAGGAGCCGCGCCGGGCGCACGAGACCGTCGAACAATTTTATAACAGATTCAAAGAACAGCATCGCCGTCCAATCTGCATAAGAAAGGTTTTGCGCGCAAGGCGTTCTTGACGGCGCCCGGCGGCGCCATCAACTCCGCCCATGAGCATGGAGCGGCGAATCATTGGTATAGCAATCATAGCATTGCTCGGAAGCGTCGCGCTGGCGGCCCAGACGGGGCCGATGAAGCCAGGGGCGGGTCGAGACGTGGGGCGAGCGGCGAATGTGCGCGGACTGCAGGCCTACGCGGCCGGCGACTTTGAAGGGGCGTTGCGGGCCTTTCAAGAAGCGGTGCGCCTCGACGGCCGCGAGGCCGAGTACGTCAACAATGCCGGCATGGCCCTTTTGCAATTGGGACGCGCGGAGTTCGCCCTGCGCTACTTCGCTCAGGCCATCTCGTTAAAGCCCGATGTGGCGCTGTATCGACAGAACGCGGGCCTGGCCTTTCAAAACCTTCAGAAACTCGCCGACGCCGAGCGCGAATACGCCGCCGCCGCCGGATTGCAGGCCGACTACTTTGACGCCTGGGCGCGGCTCGGCGTGGTGCGCTTTCAAATGGGCAAAAAAGCCGAAGCCATGGCTGCGTGGCAAAAAGCGCTGACGCTGCGCAAAGATCCGGATGTTCTAAATTCCGTGGGGGTGTTGCACATGGAGGCCGGCGAGTTGCCGCAGGCCCTCGCGCGACTCGAAGAGGCCGTGCGCGCCAATCCGAATTTTGCTCTGGCGCAACACAACTTTGGCGTGGCCCTGGCCCGCGCCGGAAGGCTGCCGGAGGCCGCCGCGAGCTATCAGCGCGCGATACTGGCCAATCCGGAGTATTATCCGAGCTATTACAACCTGGCGTTGATTCAGGAAAGGCGGGGCCGCAAGCCCGAGGCGGCCGAGGCCCTGCGCACCTATTTGCGGCTGGTTCCGCCGCACTTAACGCAGCAGATCCAGGATGCGCGCCAGCGACTGCGCGGGCTGGAGCAGGGTCAATGAGAGGCTTGCTGGCGGGCCTCGTTGCGGGACTGTGCGCAATCGCCTGCACGGACGGCGCAACGCAGGAAGAGAACTACAAAAAAGCCATTGAGCTGTACCAACGCGGGAATACCGGCGAGGCGCTGGCCGAGTTTCGCAAGGTGTACGACGCGGACGACGCCTACACTAACGCCGGCCTGATGGCTGCAAAGATTCTGTATTACAATAAGGACTACGCCGGCGCCGAGGCGCAGCTGCGCCGGATGACGGACGATTCCCTCGCCGCGCAAGTATGGCTGGCTCGCGCCCTCGCCGCCCAGGATCAAAACGACGAGGCCCTGAAGCTGGCGGAACTCGCGTTGCAGAGCGATGCCGGAAATATCGACGCGTGGATGGTCAAGGGCGAGCTGCACGAAAAAAGCGGCGATACAGCCGGCGCAATGGCCGCCTACGGCGCGGCGCTGGCGGAGGGCCGCAAGCTGGCCATGGTGCATTTGCGACTTGCGGATCTTTACGCCCGCGCAGATTTGAAAGACGCGGCCCGCGAACAATTCCGGCGAGCGGTGGATCTGTCTGACGGCGATCCAACCATACGGTCGGCTGCGCAAGCTTTTGAACTGCGGGCGGCGGGAGAATGAAAATGTCACGACGCATGCGCTGGATATTGATCGGCGCGGGACTGGCGGCGATTGTAATCGGCTTTCTCGTCTTGCGACCCTGGATCTTTCGCGACCCCGGCGTCTGCGTGAGCGGGGATTGTGAAAACGGACAGGGCCGCCGTGAATTTCGCTCGGGCACGGTGTACAGCGGCGCCTTTCGCAAAGGCAAGCCGGACGGCAAAGGCAGCTTTCGCACGCCCCGCGGCGATGTATACGAAGGTGAATGGCGCAACGGCGACAAAGACGGCTACGGCGTGTACCGGTATCCAGGCGGCGCCAGTTACACGGGACAATTCCGCGAAAACGAAAAAAATGGCCGCGGCGCGTATGTGTGGGGGGACGGCACAAAATACGACGGCGAATGGAAAGACGGACAGCCGGAAGGCAAGGGCGCGCTGAGTCTGCCCGGCGGCGAAACCCTGCAGGGCGAATATCGGGACGGACGGATCTGGAACGGCGCCGGCATGTACATTTATGACGACGGCTCAAGATACATTGGCGAATGGCGCGAAGGCAAACGCCACGGCCGCGGCGTGCAGCTCAATGCGGGCGGACAAATGGAAGCGGCGGGCGAGTGGCGCGACGACGAACTCAGCGGGAACGACGGGCGGCGGTAATGATCAAAGGAGCTTGAGGGCGGACCTTACGAGCGAAAGAAGAGCAGGCTGACAATGGCGAGGGTGGCGGCAACCTGGCCGATCCAGAAGATGAACATCCACTTGATCAGGCGGCTCTCAGACTGTGCAATTTTGACTTCCAGGCCGCTTTTGACCGGAACGAGATCCGCCCGGACTTCCGCGATTTTCAGCTCAAGGTCGCTCTTGACCGCAGCCAGGTCCGCCCGGCTCTCCGCGATTTTCAGCTCAAGGTCGGTCTTGACCGCAACCAGATCCGCTCGGCTCTCCGCGATTTTCAGCTCAAGGTAGTACTTACTGTCTGCAATCTTAAGCTCCAGCGCCGCGCCGACCTCCGCCAGGGTCTTCGCAAAACGCGCGTCCGCCAGCGCCAGAACCTCCGCCTGCTGGGAGGCGCCGATCTGGTTGAGGAGGCCGATTAAATCGTCAGCGCCGTCTTCGCCCAGACGATCCCGCAGGCGACGGGGAACCGTGATGATCTCGCCCATGATAAAATTCTAAAGCAGCAAACCCGACGGGTCAAGCCCAAACCGACCGCAAAACGCGGACCTCAGGAGCGAAAGAAGAGCAGGCTGACAATGGCCAGAGTAGCGGCCACCTGACCGATCCAGAAAATGAACATCCACTTGATCAGGCGGCTCTCAGACTGCGCAATTTTGACTTCCAGGCCGCTTTTGACCGCGACCAGATCCGCCCGGCTTTCCGCCATCTTGACTTCGAGATCGGCGCGGTTTTCCGCGAGTTTCAGCTCAAGGTCGTTCTTACTGTCTGCAATCTTCAGTTCCAGCGCTGCGCCGACCTCCGCCAGGGTCTTTGCAAAACGCGCGTCCGCCAGCGCCAGAACCTCCGCCTGTTGGGAGGCGCCGATTTGGTTCAGGAGCCCGATTAAATCGTCAGCGCCGTCTTCGCCCAGACGATCCCGCAGGCGACGGGGAACCGTGATGATCTCGCCCATGCTGGAAGTCTAAAGCAGCAAACCGGACGGGTCAAGCCCAAACCGACCGCAGAACGCGGCCGGTCGGGCGAGGCGAAAGAAGAATCAGAGTTTTTGGACGGTGATGTCCGTGGGGGCAGAGCTGGCTGGAGGCGCGCTACCCACACCCATGTTCAAAACCACGAGGTAATCGCCGGCTGTGTTTACAGTGCAATTGATCTGGTTAGCAGCTTTGGTGCAGCTCAATGCAGATGCGGACAGATTTGCGGCAGTTTGATCGGCACAGCCAGTGCCACGGTACGCAAAAGCAGAAAATGTTTGTGCGGATACGTTGAGTGTAGTAGTAGTCGAGTTAAAACGGATTGTATTGGCGCCAGTCAAACCCGGTGCACTTACATGGCCCGCGAAGTTTCCGGCGCCCGCCACTGTATTGGCAGCCATTGTCACTGCTTGCGCAGAACCCGAAACGGTAACAAGATTGGAGGCCGTGCAAGCGGATGTTGGCACCTGACTCAGGGCCGCCAGCCAGAGCAGAGTAGAATCGTCGCTGGAATCGTCGGAGCTACAGCCGGTCGCCAGAACGAGTGAAATTCCGAGCACCAGGGTGATTTTTGCAAGAGTTCTCATGGGCAAGTAACAATAGCCGACCCGGAACCCGGTCAAGAAGAAACTCCGGCGCAAAAGCGCCCGACCTCGTAAAACTACAGTTTTTTTGCTTGTCCCACGCCAGAAATAAATGCCACTAGCGTACCCCCAAACCGGGGAAACGAGAACGCTCATGTCCTACTTCAAGCGCATCCGAATTCGCCGCGCCACGGCCGCCGTCCTGAGCTTTGTATTCCTGCTGGAATCCGTGCTGGCCCCGG
>JAVHPJ010000034.1:0-4374 GCA_036170535.1 Leptospirales bacterium
ACCGACGCGGACCTGCGTCGTCAGGCGCTGGCGTCCGCCCAACGCTGGGCTCAGGGCAAGCCGATCGGGCCGCTCGATGGCGTGCCAATTGCGGTTAAGGACGAGCTGGATCTGGCCGGGTACGCGACCGACGCCGGCACGACCTTTCTGGGCCGGGAGGCCGCCGTGCGCGATGCGACGCCGGTGGAGCGACTGCGCGCTCAGGGCGCCTTGTTGTTTTCTAAAGCCAACATGCACGAGATTGGCATCGGCGTGACCGGTAACAATCCGCACTACGGCATCGCACGCAATCCCTACGATTTGAATCACTATGCCGGCGGTTCGTCCGGCGGCTCCGGCGCGGCGGTTGCGGCCGGCCTGGGGCCGATTGCGATTGGCGCGGACGGCGGCGGTTCCGTGCGCATCCCGGCGGCGTTCTGCGGAGTCTACGGGCTGAAGGCGACCTACAGTCGAATCTCCGAAGCGGGCGCGTTTCCGCTTTGCTGGAGCGTTGCGCATGTGGGGCCGCTGGCCTGGAACGCGGCGGATCTGGCGCTCGCCTATTATGTGATGGCCGGGCCGGATGAGCTTGATCCGGTTTCGCAGCGCCAGCCGACGGTGAGTCTGGCGAAGTTTTCCAACGCTGTGGATCTTTCGGACGTGTCCCTCGGGATATACGAGCCATGGTTTCGCCATGCGAGTCGTGATATCGTCGAAGCGAACGAGGCGATGCTGCGCGAATTTGAGAAGCGCGGGGCGCGCATTAAGCGCATTGAAATTGAGAACCTCGAAGCGGTGCGCGTGGGGCACGCTATTACGATCGCCAGCGAAATGGCGGCGTCCATGGAACCGTATTACCGCCGGCACCGACGGGATTTTTCGGCCGATACGCGCATCAATCTCGCGCTGGCGCGCACCTTCAGCAGTCGCGATTTTATTCGCGCGCAGCGCGTCCGGACCGTCGCCATGGCGGACTTTGCGCGCGCGCTCTACGAAGTCGATGCGATCCTCACGCCCGCCACCGGGGTTACGGCGCCTTTTATTCGCAAGGACGCCCTCAGCGCCGGCGAGTCCGACCTGTCGACGCTGACCGAAATTATGCGTTTTGTGGTCGCCTCGAATTTTACGGGCAACCCGGCGATCAGTTTCCCGGTCGGCTACGATGCAAAGGGTTTGCCCATCGGCATGCAGGCGATTGGCCGTCACTGGGAAGAGGATTTGCTCTTGCGGCTGGCGCTGGCGTCGGAAGGGGCCGTGGAACGCCGCGCGCCTCAGACAAGGTTCGATCTACTGGCGCCGTGAGCCGAAAACCGGGGGTGCAACAATGGCGGACGCAGAAATTCAAGCTTTAAATCAAATTCTGGCAATGGTCGATGAAAAGGCGGCGCTGTACAAGGATCAGTACGCTCGCATGCCGCAGGCGCGGCGCGCGGCGGAGAAAACCCTGCTCTTGCGACTGATTGACGATGCGACCGGCCTGGCCAACCGCATCAAGCCGACGCCGCGCGAGGTATTGGGCGACCTGGATCGGCTGGGCAAGCAGCTCAGTCGCATGGGCTGAATCGCATTACCACCAATTCAACACGTCTTCAATGAAGCCCGGCATGCGTTCGATGCGCAGCCGCTCGCCGCTTTGCAGTCGGATCTCTCCGGTAAAATAGCCGAAAACCTGGTGTTGAATCGATTTGATCGCGAGCAGGTTTACCGCGCTGTTGCGATCCAGGGCCGCCTCAAAGCTCATTTCAAAGGCGCCGTCGTTGCTTTTGATCTGAACCGGTTTCAGGAAGTCGCGTTCGTCAAAAACCCACTCCACCTGGTCGAGCTTGTGCAGTTCATTCTTATAGAAGACTGCGTTTTCAGAAGCCGGCGTACGATCGCTGAATCCGTAACCAATATTAAATCCAAAGAGCTGTCCGTTTAACAGGCCCGACAGGCTGCCCCAGTACCAGCGATTTTTGTAAGTCCAGCGGCCGCGACCCCAATCCAGGCCGCCAAAGCTGCGGTCAGCGTGAAAATCATAACGATCCGCGCCCATCTGGACTGCGCCTTCCGCGCGCAGGCAATTCACTTTGTGATTGTAGTAGAATGCCGTGCGATTCTCTTTCCATGATGTTGCAATCGCAAGGCTATTTTGCGTTACGTCGCCTTTAAGCAAAATATCCGCGTGCAAGCCTACGTTCTCGCCGCCGATGGCGAAACGCGGACAATTGGCCACGATGCGGCGTTCATTTCCGCTGATCGTTACATCAATTGACATGCGCGAGTCGGAGTAGTGAAGGTCGCCGGCGAGGGAGTCCGGCGGAAAGCCCAGACGACCGCGCGGCAAGAGACCCATTGAGTCGGTCTGATGAAACGTGCGCTTCTCCAGATCGACCCATGTGATGGCGACGAGGGAAATATAGCCAAGGTCGGAAAGCGTGAAGTTTATCCCGTATTTGCGGTCGCTCGACAGAATATGATAATAATCCCACTCTTTGATGCGCAACCACGTTGCCGCGATTTTTTTTCGATCATATTTCCATAGCGGCTTGCGCGCCCAGCCTTCTTCTACTAACGTTCCCTCGTTGGTGAGGAGTTCCACTTGTTTGCGAATTTCGTTTTGTTGCATGTCGGAGCCGGCCTCTCTCTATTCCGCTGATGCCAGCGCTGTTGCCGAAGCCTGGACAAATTTGGCGCAGGCGCGCAACGCCGCCACTGACAAATTTCCGGCGGACGGACATTTCGGGCCGGCGCGTCCTCGAAGTTGAGCAATTCTATGGAATTTGTATTTTGGGCCGGTCTCAGTTTTCTGGCGCTTTACCCGATATCCATGGGCGTGGTGCACTACGCCAGCCATCGTTGGCCGGCGCTGATCGGAGTCGGGGTGCATGCCACGCATCACCATGTAATTCACGCGTCGAATTTCGCCCCCGAGCGCCGACTCAAGTATTCATTTCGCCCCTGGTTTGCCGAGCAGGTCTTCACCCCGGCGATCGCTCTGGGGCTCTGTAGTTTCGCACTCGGCATGACGGCGCTCCTGGATATCGCCCGGTTCAATTATGCGGGCTTCTGTTTCGGATTTGGTTTGGCTCATATCTTTGGCGTTTACCTGGGCGATCAATACCACCGGCCGCGGTCCTGGATGGATCGCTTTGCCTGGTACCAGCGCGCCGTCGCCCGGCATCGCGAGCACCACGAGATGGACGGGCGCGAAAATTTTGAAATCGTGCCGTGGGGCGAACCCTTTCACTGGTGCGCCAAACAAATTGCGGCGCATGCGGCGCGGCTGAACACACGTCGCCAGACTTTCGCGCGTTGAGCGGCGGCCCCTTCAGTTTTGCGCGGAGTTTCCATCCGGCGCAATGATCGCCTCGATCGAATCGGTTCGACCATGGTCATCGACCACGCGCAGTACGTATGCGCCTGGTTTTGCATTCCAGAAAAAAGACTTCGCCGGCGCTGACTCGCCCAGATACGCGTCGTCGGCGAACCAATAGAGCTTGCGCACGCCGCCGTCGGCCACGGCGCTCAACGCGAGGCGTCGATCGGCGCGCGCGCCGGCGAGCTGCAACGAAGCGCTCTGGACCGGGGATGTGATTTGCGGGTTGAGTCCGTCCTGAGACGCAACCCGACACTCCGGCGCGAATTCCGGCGGCGTCGCCCGCGGGGCGCCCGCCTGCGCGTATAACTCCAATAAATCGGAGGGCCAGAATTCGAATACCGCACTGTTAACTCGCGGCGCCGGGCCGCAGACGCGCAACCCGCTGTGCGGATCCACCAGCGCCGCGCGGTGAATTGAGCAGCGCGCGATCGGCGACACGCCTGGAATAAACCAGACGTTCGTTTGGTGCGGGCAATGTTCGCCAGGCAGATCGCCGGATACGGCGCAAACCTTTACGCGGCTTACGCCCTGCGTCGGCCGCGCTGCGGGCGGTCCGGATGCAGGGCCGCCGCGTCGTGCGCGCAGCGCGTCGGCCATGCGAAACAGCAGGGGCGCGGCGGCGTCGCGGCCGGACAGAAAAGGGTTGGATGCGCCGCTGAAATCTCCGGCCCACACGATCAAAACATATTCGTCAAAGATCCCGGCGCTCCAGGCGTCGCGAAAACCCATCGACGTTCCCGTTTTCCAGTAAATCGGCCGCTCCGCGAGATCGCCGGCTACCGCGCCGCGATCCGGACGCGGATTATCTTTGAGAATATCGAGCGTCAGAAACGCCGCCGCTTCGCTGAACAGTCGCACCGGCGCACCCTCGTCGGCGTCGCAGCCGCGCGCGCAGCGTTCCAGCGGGGCGGTTTCACCCCCGCGCGCCAGAGCTCCGTAAAGCAGGGCCAGTTCTTCCATCGTCAATTCCGCTCCGCCGAGCGCGAGCGCAAGCTGGTAGTGGGAAGGCGGCTTGAGGCGGCGAACGCCCGCGC
>JAVHPJ010000035.1:0-4357 GCA_036170535.1 Leptospirales bacterium
CCGTAGCGTTGGATTTCTTCGGCGAGCCGCGCGCGGCCGAACAATACGGCCGGCAATCCGGCGCGACGCAGCGCGGCGCCAATGTAAATGCCGATCGAGCCCGCGCCAAAGACCGCGATTTTTTTTGCACGCTCAGCTGGCACGTTTGAGTTCCTTGAACAGCTTCATGACGCCGCCGAGTCCGAGGTGCGTGGCCGCCGCCATAACGCCGCCCATCAGCGCGCCGGCGACGCCCGGCGAAGACGCGTCCGCGCCAGTAAGATACAGGCCCTCAATCGGAGTTTTGACGCCCAGCCACTCCTTGCGAAAACGATCCGGCGTGCACGCGAGCCCGTAGATGCTGCCCGCCGGATGGTCCGTAAAGTGTTCGTTGGTGAGCGGGGTCGAAAGCTCCGCATATTCGACCAGCGCGCGAAAACCCGGGAAATGCCCTTCGATTTTCGCCAGCAGGGCCTCGGCAATGCGGGCTTTCAGCTCGTCGTAGTCCGCGCCGCGATTTTTCCAGGGCGCATCTTTCCATTTTGCAAAGACCTCGTAGTCGCAAAATGTTATAATCTCGCCGGTAGGCGCATGCGCCTCGGGATCCTTGAGCGACGGAAAGGAAAGATACGCCGCGCCGACCTTGCCTTTCATGAGTTCATTGCGCGCGGCGTAGATGGCGTCATGATCATAGCCGTCGTAGATCCAGTAGTTTTCGCCGCGAAAGCCCAGCATGCGCGGATCGTCTTTAAAGCCCAGATACAAGGTTACGCAGCTGACGCCGTTGCGCATGGCCGCAAGTTCCTCGCGAAAGGGCGGCGCGAGCGCGGCCGGGAGCAATTTAAAATACGTGTTCCAGGCGCCCGCATCTGAGAAGACAACCGGCGCATGAAAGGTCTTTTCGGTAACACGCTTGCCGATGATCTCGTTCACGCGCACACCGACCGCGCGTCCGTGTTCCACCAGAATTTCTTCAACCTGGTGATTCAGGAGAATCGCGCCGCCGTTTTTTTGCAGGATCTTCTCGACAGAAGCCGCGATCACGCCGGCGCCGCCGACGGGATAATAGCCGCCGCCGAAATAATGCGAGGCGATCATCGCCTGGATTACAAAAGCGCTGTCGGCGGGCGGCAGGCCGTAATCGCCCCACTGGGACAGCAACAACGCACGCAGCCTGGGATCGCGAAAGTTGCGTTCCATGTAATCGCGCGTAGTCATCAACGCGTCGCCTTCGCCGAGAAGGTTCAGCAGGTGCGCGACTTTTTCCAGAGCGGAGGGCAGCGCCTTCATGCTCACGTGCCGACCGAACCAGCCAGCGACCGATTTTACATCGTGGAAGTAGTTTTTGATGGCGCGTTCTTCTGCGGGGAATTGTGCGATCAAGCGGCGTTCATATTCGCGCTCGTCGTTGGGAACCTCGAAAGTGAAGTCCGGGTAAACGAACTTCTCAAAAGGGTCCGGCATG
The DNA here is from genome assembly GCA_036170535.1 of Leptospirales bacterium. Classification (GTDB taxonomy): domain Bacteria; phylum Spirochaetota; class Leptospiria; order Leptospirales; family Leptonemataceae; genus SSF53. Next base: position 1,445 of record JAVHPJ010000035.1, read on the forward strand.
GGGTTCCATTTTGCGCCGCCGTCGGTGACCAGGTCAAATATCTCGCGCAACATGGCGCCGGGCGCCAGTCCGCCGATGTAATGCACGCCCACGTCCCAGTGAAACTTGCCTTCGCGCTTGAAGGCGTGGGTGAAGCCGCCGGGCTTAAAGTGACGTTCGAGCACCAGGACGCGCGCGTTGCGCACGCGCGCAAGAATGCTGGCCGTCGCCAGGGCGCCGACTCCGGACCCGATCAGAATGGCGTCAAAGGGCCCCTCCACTTGCGGTCTGCGAGCGGTTTCCGACATAACACTCTCCCCGCCGCTCCGGTCCAGACGCTGAGTCGGCGCAATGCGGTCCGGCCAGCGGGACGCATCAAGCGCCCAGGCTGCGTGCGAAAACAGGCGCTGTCATTCGATTTTTTCAGGACGCATCAGGGGAAACAGAATCGTGTCCCGTATCGAATGGGCGCCGGTGAACAGCATCGTGAGTCGATCGATGCCCACGCCCATGCCGCCTGCGGGCGGCATGCCGTATTCGAGGGCGCGAATGTAGTCCAGATCCATGTAGCCGCCTTCCCCGCCGGCTTCGCGCACGCGCACCTGCTCCATAAAGCGGTCTTTTTGATCCAGCGGGTCGTTTAATTCGCTGAAGGCGTTGGCGAGTTCAAAGCCGGCGACGTACAGTTCGAAGCGCTGCGTCACCTCGCGTCGGTCCGGATACGACTTAGCCAGGGGCGAAAGCTCTTTGGGATAGTCCACAATGAAGGTAGGCTGGATCAGCTCCTGCTCCACGCGTTCATCAAAGATCGCCTCGGCGATGGTCCATACGCTGTTTAATAGCGCGACATCGTCGCGACGCACTCCAGCTTTGACGGCGAGTTCCCGCGCTTCGGCAACGGGCATGTCGGGGCGCAGGGCGGCGCCGGAATATTTTTCCACCGCTTCGAGATATTTCAAGCGCGGCCAGGGACCGGCAAGATTAATCTGATGTTCGCCGTAGCTCAGCGTCGTTGTTCCGAGCGTGGCCCGGGCGACCTGCACAATCAGGCCTTCGCAAATCGCGAGCATGCTGTGCATATCGCCGTACGCTTCGTAGAGTTCCAGCATGGTGAACTCGGGATTGTGTTTGAACGAAACGCCTTCGTTACGGAAGTTGCGGTTAATTTCAAATACACGGGAGAAGCCGCCCACCAGCAAACGCTTCAGGTATAGCTCCGGCGCAATGCGCAGGTAGAGTTCCATATCGAGCGTGTTGTGATGCGTAACAAACGGTTTTGCCGCCGCGCCGCCGGGAATCGGATGCATCATAGGCGTTTCCACTTCAAGGAAGTCACGCGCCGTTAGAAATGATCGCACTTCGCTTACCAGGCGCGAGCGGGTTTGAAAGCTCCGCCGCACGTCGGGATTCACGACGAGGTCGACGTAACGCATGCGATAGCGCTGTTCTTTGTCCGCGAAAGCGTCGAAGACTTTACCGTCCGCTTCTTTTACAACCGGCAGGGGACGCAAACATTTGGCCAGGAGCGTCAGGGTCTGCAAATGAATTGTAGTTTGGCCCGTTTTGGTTTTAAAGAGATAACCCGTTACGCCGACGATATCGCCCAGGTCCAGATCGCTGAACACCGCGTAGCCTTCGCCCAGATCCTTCTGGCCCGCATAGAGCTGAATGCGCCCGCTGGCGTCTTCAAGATCGAGAAAGCCGGCCTTCCCCATCACGCGTTTTGATCGTATGCGACCGGCCAGCGCATAGATCTTCGCCGGGCCGAACTCAGCTTCGGGAACCTCAAGCAGGCGCGCCGCCAGGGCGTCGGGATGAAACTGCTCGGCATAAGGATCGCGGCCGGCTTCCTGCAGCGCGCGGAGTTTACGCAGGCGATTCTCGTAGAGGTCGGACGAGTCCTCTTCCGCGCCGCTCTCGGGCGGGGGCGCGGCCGCCGGCTTTTTTTCTGCGCGCTCGTCTTTGGCCATGAGAACCCGGTACGCCGACTGCGCTGCACGGTAAACAAAAATCGTTTCGCGCGCAAGGCCGCTTTGTGTTTGACGCTGCCCTCGCGATCGGGTCCCTGACGGGTTGGGGCGCGCACCACGCCCGCCTATGCCGTACGAACGTCTCCAGGGCTTCATCGCTGATCTGCAATTGCGTTTTCGTCAGAAGGGCGAAGAACGGCTGACGATTATGATCATCCCGCATGGTCAGGATCGCATCTTCAGCCTGCAGTTAAACTGGTACATGATTCTCTTTCTGACCGGCACGGCCCTGCTCGCCGTCGCGCTTGCATTTTACGGCGTTTATCTGCAGGCGATCGAATCCAGGGAAGTGGATCGGCTGCGCCGACTCTACGGCTTGAACTTCAACTACGCGCTGGAGTTAAAATCGAATTCCGTAGACAACCGTCAGATTCACGGCGAACTGCGGTTGAATCTGGAGCGCATTGCCGAAACGCTCGGCATGCCTGAGTCGGATCTTACGGCCCTGCCGGAAGAAGACGCCGCCGATGAGCAAGCGCGCGCCGGTTTGCAGCAGGAGGCGCGGGTCAATCGCGATGCGGCCCCGCGCGCCGGCTACCTTCCGCCGGTGTACTCGCTCAAGGGACTGCGCAACAGCATCTTAAATCAATCGCCGCTGATGGCCGCGCTGGCCGAATCCTTTAACGGCGGCTTTGGCATTTACAGCCAGATCCCCCTGGGCCGTCCATTTCGGGACATGCGCCTGTTACAAGACACCTCCGGCTACGGCGTGCGTCCCAATCCCTTCAGCGGGGCCGGCTACGAGTTCCACAGCGGTTACGACACCTCCGGCCCGTACGGCACGCCGATCTTTGCGACGGGCGCGGGCGTCGTGCACCGCGTGTCCTACGGCGGCGACGGCTACGGACAGTCCGTTGTCATTTACCACGACAACGGCTTCTACTCTATGTTCGCCCATCTGTCG
>JAVHPJ010000036.1:0-4278 GCA_036170535.1 Leptospirales bacterium
TGGACTTTGAATATCTCGCGGAGAAGATTCGGGACTTCCCGCCCGCGTTTGTGAAAAACATCATCATCTCGGCGGCGTTTTATGCGCGGCGCTTCGGCACGCCGATCGATATGCGCCAGATTTTTCGGGCGATCAAGCGCGAGTTTGAGAAAGAGGGCAAGTTCTTCTATCCGGAACAGTTCTCCCAATACTACGAACTGGCCAGCAGCGTATGAGCACCGACAATACCGAATCCGGCGAAGAAAAGCAGGACGACTGGGACATCGTATTTCCTTTTCGCGCGACCCCGCCGCACATTCATCGACGCATCAAAAGCCCGCCGATTGGCGAACCGCTGCCGATCGAAAACAGCCATCCCCGCGGCATCCAGAAGAAGCCCACCGATGCGCGCCGCGGGACCGGGCCTTCGAAGATCGACCGGGGAGAACCCCGGATTGATCGTGAGGCGATGAAACCCTCAAAGATCGTTCGCTGGGAAAAGAAGATCGACCGGCAAGCCATGAAGCCATCGACGCTGCGACGAGGTGATCCCTTCGCTGCCGCGGCGGAACGTGAAGAACGCAGCAAACAGGAATTCCTCGCGCGGCTCGCGTTGCAACGCCAGGCGCTGACGGTCAGCCATCCGAACGATCCGGCGGAAAAAGAAGCCGATGAGATGGCCGATCGGGTGATGCGCATGCCGGCCGGTCGCGAAGGGCGCGAAGGGCGCGAAGGAGTTGGGCTCGACGTTGCTCGTGGGTACGGAGTGCAGCGCTCGATCGATGGGGAGCGCGAGGACGAGGAAGCCAGCGAGACTTTGCCGATTCGGATTGCGGAGGGCGTTTCGCGGACTCCGTCTGTGGACGAAGATTTATCCGTCTCGCGGGAAAGCGCGGAGCAAATTGCGCGCGTGACTTCAAGCGGCGGGAAACCGCTGGAGAATGCGGGATTTTTCGAAGAACGCATGGGCGCGGATTTTTCCGGCGTGCGCGTGCATACGGGACCGGAAGCGGCGAAGGCGGCGGAAGGCGTGCAGGCGAAGGCGTTTACGCTCGGGCGCGATGTGGTCTTAGGCGAAGGGCAGTACCGGCCCGAGACGAGCGACGGGCAACGGCTGATTGCGCATGAGTTGACGCATACCTTGCAGCAAGGCAGCGCAACGCCGAAAAAAGGCGGCGTGTTTGCGAAACTCGCGCGGAGCGTGGGCAAACTGTGGCGGCAGGTGGTACAGCGGGAGCCGCGGACGCAGCGCAACGCTGCCAGCGAATATCGATTTTTCAATTCGGGAGTCCTGACGGTAGGCGAGCGCCCTGGAGCCACAGGACCCGCAAAGCCGATGGCGCTGATCTTTTTCGAGAGCGTGCGCGACAGCCTCCAGTTTCGAATTGAGAAACCGGGCGCACCGAACCGCCGCGTCACGTACCAGCAGGTTTTCGGCTCCACGACGCCGCAGTACGAAACGATTCAAATTCGCGGAGTCGCTTACTGGTCGTACTCGAACGAAAGCCTCGGACAGTTTCTGGTAATTCAACAACAGGGGCCGACCGGAGGCGCAGTCACTTTTGGCGTGCGCAGCGCCGCCTCCGGAACCTTGCCCGGCGGCGAATCGATTCAGATCCTGGCGCCGAGCGGCATCGGTCTCACCAATACGCTCCGCGCTCCTGAAGGTGCGCAAACGGAATCGACGGGCGCCGCTGGCGGCGAAATCGCCAATGGACGGCCGGTGCGGCCGGAATTCAAAGTTCTGCGCGACCCGCGACTCGCACTGCATCTTCTGCAATCTCTGGAGCAGTTCGCGAGGCGACCGCTGACGGCGGAGGATAGGCAACGCGCGCGCAATGGTCTCGATGATACGGAGCTATTGACCTACGTCCTGAATACTCCGATGGAGAATTATCTCACCGGAATTTATACCCAGGGCTATACGGAGTTTCGCGAAGCGCGCGGCCGGGACTACGCGCACTTTTTCCGCCTGATCGAACGCATCCAGGAACAGATCGTCTTTGGCAATCCGAATGCCGCGCGCAACCTTCTGAAGATCGGCTACGGGGAACCGGAACGCCGGATTCTCGGCATCGCGGATCGGCGCACGGAGTTGTTGCTCTACGACAATATGGGCATGCCGCTGGCGGGACTCGCCGGCGGCCCCTACCGCGATGACGGATTCCAGGGCGCCGCATCCTCGCGCGAAAACGGGATCGAACTCAACGTCGGCGAGGGTGCAACCGGCATTGAAATCGTACTCAATCGACTGCGGCAGGAAGGCGAGTCGACTCGCATGGTAGCCGAGGGCGTGAAGTTCTACACCCAGAATATGGAACTCGTCAATGCGCGCGTGCAGCAGGGGCTTTCCCGACAGGTGAAAGACGCCTTTCTGGAAATGCTGCCGATCTTTGTGGGCTTTGTGGGCCTGCAACTGACCGCCGCCTTCTTGCTGCGTTCTTCCAATCCCGCGCTCGTCGCAATTGGCGCCGGACTCCAGGCCGCGCTGCGGGCCATCGGATACTTTTTCGACATTTACTTCGCCGCCGACATCTATCAGGAAGCGCAGGTTGTCGGGTATCACCTCAGTCGCGTCACAATCGACGAGGACGGCAAAGTCGCCGACCTTTCCCAGCAACATCTCATCGCGGCCGCCGCTCCGATCCGCAAGATCGTTACCGACCTCGCTCTGTGGGGTACGATGATCGGGGCCGGGCGATTAGTCGGGCTGTTGCGGATGGCGCGCCAGGGCGTGCAACGATTCCTGTTGAAGCGGGAGCAGCGGCGGCTGGTGCTGGAGGAGCAGCAGCGGCTTACACTCGAACAGCAAAAGCGACGAGATGAACTTGAAAAAAACCCACAAACTGGCATAGCGGACGATAAGTCCATTGCGGAGGCAGAAGCTGTTATTGTCGCCGAAGGCAGAGGGCTGGTCTCCGAAGCGAGGCGACCGCGACTCGAAGCCGGAGAACCAAACATCGACTTCAGGGATAGCGTCGGGTGGTTCGACGTCAAAACGGCAAGACCTCCTCGCTTCAGGAGCGTTCAGAAACAGGCGGAAGACATTGCCGACAGCGTCAGGCGGCTGGGTCCGGATGTGCGAATCCTGCTTGACCTACGTGCACTAAGCGCACAAGATCGGGCCTCCTTCAACATTGCATTTGAAGCGGAACTGCTCAAGTTAAATCAGGCTGCAGCTTTACGGGATAGAATCATGCGCCTTGAGTGATTGTTTGGAGAATGACAGATGGGGATTGACGAATCAATAAACCGACACCACGATTGGGCGGAAGAAATCGCTCGCACCCACCAGCGCCCGTCTTCAGGAAAACTGATTGCGAACGATTTAGATCTTGAACAATTGAAGGTTTGCGACAAGAACCTGAGCGGTGCTGACTTCAGCGGATGCAACATTTCGCAAAGTCGATTCACGGGGTGCAGTTTTGTAGGGGCTGATTTTCTTGCGACGACTCTCCGAGACTGCGTATTTGAGGCTTCTAACTTTGGGAAGACGGATTTCCGGGGCGCAGCTCTATTCGTTATTGAATTCTACCAATGCAAATTCAATCGAGCTGACTTCAAAGACGCACGCTTAAACAATTGCAGATTCGTAAACTGTGATTTTGTTGACACGGATCTCGAAGGTGCCTCCTTGCAAGATGTGTCGATCATCTGATCGAATTGCACCTGCGCCTGAAAAAAATTCAAATCCCGCCGCCTCCCAAGCGGAACCCGCCTGGCACGTTTGTGGCAATGCAAAGTTGAGTGCGCACCGCTCCACTTCGCACGACTACAATACTGACCCACGCGCCCACTCATCAAGCCCGCACATCGATCGTCGCAACGCTCGCGACCCCGAAGCGCGCGTCGCGCAGGGCGCCGTCTATGTTGCGCTCGACGTTTAACTCCAACTGACTCATGAGGGAGGACATCTGCGCTTCCAGATAATTCGCGCCCTGAACGTGGCCGGACTTTCGCAGCCGATCGGCCGCTTCGTAGGTGCGGGCCAGCTCCTGCAGGGTTACGAGGCCCGCCTGAATCTGCCCGTGGCGTTCCGTGCCGATGCGGACTTCCAGCAATTCGTTTTCAAGTTCCGTCCGCCGCCGATTCATGAGGTGCAGAACCATCGCCCCGGCCATTTCAATGACGACGTCCGCCGGACTATTCTGGGAAAACGACCGAAGCACCAGGGGCAGCGGCCGCTCGCTTTCTTCGCGCAGCAAATCGGCGCACAAGACTGCCGCCCGGGATTCCTCACTGCCGACGCCATCGAGCACAACCAGGACCGGGCGGCGCGTCGCCGGAAAGGTGCGCACG
>JAVHPJ010000037.1:0-20092 GCA_036170535.1 Leptospirales bacterium
CCGGAACTTGGCAGCCGGCTATTTGCGCAGGGCCGCGTGCAGGAAATGCGCACCGAGTCGCTGACGGAAGAACACGTGCAGGTCATGATGATCCTCTGGATCTATGACGCGCGCCGTGGCGAACGAATCGCCGAGCTGCGCCTGTTTGCAAAAGACCTTGAATATAACACCGGCCGCGAAACTCAGACTATGGCGCGCCTGCTCGCCGAGCGCCTGGACCAACTGATCGCCGAAAATACCGCGGGAGGCCAATAATGAAATCTCTGAGCGATACCAAACTGGCCTGGGCCATCACCTTGCCCGCTGTGGTTCTTACTGTCGCGGGCATGGCCTGGATTGCCGCCGCCACGTATCCCGCCGGGGCGGCCGCCGGCGGCCCGAGTGCGCAACTCAGCGACCAGCAACGCAGCCTGATTCAGCGGCGCATCGCGCTTCAGTCGCGAATCGCCGTATGCGAACGCCGCGAAGAAAATTCAACGAACGCCCTCGTGTGTCCGCCGGAGGAAGCCGCGCGCCTGCCGCAGTACCGCGAGCAGATCCAGACCATCGACGGCGAGCTGCGCGCCAGCGGATTAAATCTGTAAACGCACGCGGCTGGAACGCAAAGCCGCCCAAAAACCAGCCTGACGTTCAGCCCCCGGAGGCGGCGGGCGGAATTACAGGCCCGGGCATGAGACCCTGCGAAATCAACCAGGCGATGATCGCCCGCATGATGTCCTGTTCGGCGTCCTTTACCAACTCTGCATAGCTGATGCAAAAAGGGGCATTGCCCGGAGGCGCAGCCGGCCGCGGAGGATTGGCCGCCTGTTGCACCGTGTAAGCGTTGATGTAATTAGTCTTCGCCTGAAATAGCGGAAAGTTTGCGGGACTGGCGGAGACATAGTTTCGATTATCCGCCCAATTGTGAAACGAAAGTCCCCGAGTCGGCACATAGGCGATGTGTTGCGCTACGACCTGGCCGTCGACGCTGTAGGTCACTGCATCGGCCTGCCATTGGATCGCGTACGTGTGGTAGCGATAAACATCAATCGACGGATTCAGCAGGGAAAGGCAAACGCCTGGTTCTTTCGTCCCGGGCGATTCGCCGACCGTCATTAGCCAGACGCTGCTCTGGATGTTTCCGCCGGAAGAATTCTGCACGGATACTTCCATAAACCAGGCCATCTGGACGTCGGATGGCGCAAAGGTGGTGTTCCAGAAACCCCAGCCGCGACTGCCGCCGCCTTGCCCCTCGGCGGCGACGCCCATGGTAATTTTTTGTGCGGCCGCCGGAGTAGCGCGGTACGGCACATTAAATACAAGATCGCGAAACCACTGCCAGTTGGGCTCCTGATCAATCGTGTAGAGCGGATTGTTCCACAAGGAGACCGCGCCGGTGGCGCCGGTATTCCAGGAATGTGTCACGCCGGGCGGCGCCGGGTTCGCCGGCGTGACGGACCGGTAGGGATACGGATCGCTGCAATAATGCGCATAACATGTGTAGCAGGCCGGCGGATAACCATGCCAGTCGTCGACCGAATTCGCCGCACCCGAAGCCCCCGGCGCCGCGACCGCGAGACACGAGGGGGTCGCCGCGCACTGTTGGGCCAGCGCGGCATCGCGATTCGCAATCGGCTCGGCCGCGCAGGAATTATTGTACATCTCGGCATTTATGTAGTCTACAGCCTGCGGATCGCGCTGCGCCGTCAATTTCACGCAGGGCGTGTCGCTTGTGCAGTTCCCGACCGGCGCATTGCTTACATTCCAGACGTGCGTGCCGACCGAGTCCTCGCGCCAGAACCAGGTGTTAAATTTATCGACCGACTGCGCGTAGTTGTAATCGTCCTGATAGACGATAGTCCATGGATCACCGGACTCCAGCTGCTTTGCACAGCCGGCGAGCGGGACAAGCGTCAGCGCCAGACTCAACGTAATAATTCGCATTTGTTCGATCGAATAACCGGTCATAAGAGCGCCTGCCTGAATTGACGCCGCAGCCTGGACGCTGCGGCCGGCGCCTGCTGGTCCCGGACTACGCGGGCGCACGCAGCGACGATAGCCCGGAAGTGAAATTGATATTTGAACCCGTCTACAATTTTTTGCGTGCAGGTCGGGCGGAGGATGCCGGCCCGCCGCCGTCACTCACGGGCAGCTGATGGAATTCGGCGTGGACTGGGCGCTGACCGGCGCGCGACAATCGCTGCACTGCGTATTCGTCCAGGTCGCCGTATTGCTCACAAAGCCGTTCACCCAGTCGGACAGCGCCACGCCGTTTGAACTGGCGACGCCGAAATTACCCCGGCCAAAGATCGTGTGGCCGGTTCCGGGCGCGATAAAGAAGCGAAAGTTCGCCGCGCCGGACGCGGTCGTCGCTGCGGTCCGCATTTGCGCATTCCAGTCGCAGGAAACCGAATCTTCAATATTTGAAGTACCTGGCCAGAAGCCGGGCCGATCCTGATAACTCTGCGTCGGCAACAGACGCTGCACGTTGAAGAAAAAACGCTGCGTCCCGTCAAAGGCGGTTGTGAATTGCGCAATGCGGCTGCCGGGATAAAAGTTCGCCAGGGTCAGTAAAACATCGCCAAAGGTGTTCGCCTGATAATACGCGCTGTCGACGCCGGTCCAATCCGGCAGCGTACTGGCCAGGTTCCACTGGGTAAACGATGTTGCGCGAAAGTCAGTTGGCACAATGCCGGCCGCGGAGTCCACGAGCAGCGACACGTCGGCCGCGGCGTAGGAATTCTTTACGTACGGAAACGCCAGGGCTGCGCCGTAACCGCCGGCGCTTTCGCCGGCGACCACGATCTGCTTCGCCCCGGAATGATTCGCACGCACGTAGGCGAGCGTCGCAAGCATGTTATCAAAGCCGCGATGTCGGAGACTCACGTTGACGCCATCGTCCGGATCGACGTAGGTCCGGTCCACGCTGCCCCAAAAAACATCCGCCGAACAATACGGCGCCAGCACATAGGTCCATTCCCTGTACGGGTTCGCGGGCGACTGATAATCGAGCATGCCGCCGTAAACGTATTTCAGCACCCACGGATCCTGCGAGTCATACGCTTGCGTAAAGGTCGTAGTATTGGCGCCGGTGCAGTTTTTCCCGTCCCAACAGGCGCCGCCGCCCTGGAAGAAAAGGATTACGCGCTCCGGATCGCCGGGCTTTACGAATACGGCGAAGTCGCGCGTGGAACCTGGCGTGCCCGCGCAGGTCGGCGCGTAGTTCAGGGTGCGGCTGGCGGGCGCGGCAAAGCTCAGCGTTCCGGCGCTCACCGGTTCGCGTTTCCACTCCGTAAGAAAAATCAGATACGCCCCGGCGTAGGTGACAGTCTGAGGATCGCGCGGGGCCTCGCAACGCAGCTGACTGAGCCCGAGGCCCAGGGCGATTATTATGGATAGAAATATAACTCGCATCACAACCGCACTCCGTAGCGTTCCCGGTAAAGAAGCGATCGGGGCCCGCCCCGCAAGCTGATTTTCCCGCGCCAGGCGGGCATTTTTACACCGAACCATTTCGCGCTTGCCTTCGCTTGGCCGCAGGCCCTGGTGCGCCATGGCGCGCAGCTCAAAACCGTCTCCGGTTCGCCCCGGCGACGTACGGCCGCGCGCGTGGCGGCGCGCATTGACGCGAAACGCGCGCAAACTCGCGAGCCGCAGTTCGTCTCTGCCGGTCTGGCTCGCCTGCGCCCTCATTTTATGGAGCGCCGGCGCATGCACGCAGGCGACGCGGCGCACTCCGCCCCGGGCGGTGAACGGCGCGCTCGACTTACGCACATGGGACTTTGCGACGGACGGCGCCGTCGAACTCAACGGCGCCTGGGACTTCTATTGGCGCGCCTTCCCGCCTCCTGACGCATTGCACAAGGGTTCTTCGGACGCGGCGCCGGCCTCCGTGCAAGTTCCAGGCGTATGGAACGGTCAGATCGTCCAGGGCGCTCCCTTGCCCGGCGAAGGTTTCGCCACGTATCGACTCAAGGTGCGACTGCCGCCGGATGTCGAACCGCTCGCCGTGCGCATTTACGACGGTCAGGGCTCCGCGTATCAGCTTTTCTGGAACGAAGAACTGGTTGCGCACAATGGCGTCCCCGGACGCAGCGCTGCCGAAGAGCGTCCCGAGTATCTGCCGCAGACTGCGCGCGTGCGCCGCGCGCCGGGCGATGCTACGGTCGTGATGCAAATATCCAATCACTCGCATCGCAACGGCGGCTTTCAGGTCCCGATTACGCTGGGTCCCGCCGGGCGGATTTTCGCCGCCCGCGATCGCGCTCGCGCGGCCAACGCCTTTCTCGCCGGCGCGCTGTTGATCATGGGGCTCTATCACTTTGGTCTGCATATCTACCGGCGCAAAGACCGCGAGACGCTCTGGTTCGCCGTCATGTGCCTGGTCATCACGCTGCGGGTTCTTACCAGCGGCGAACGCCTGCTGGGCGAATCGTTTCGCTGGGTCCCCTGGATTTTTTACGTAAAGCTCGAGTACTTGAGTTTTTATTCGGGCGTGCCGGCCATGGCGCTTTTTATGCACAGCCTCTTTCCGGCGCGCTTTTCGCGCCGGGTGCTGATTGCGCTGCTCGTAATATCTCTGCCCTTCCTTGCCGCAGTGATCGCCCTTCCGCCGGGATTATTTTCGTACACTCTGCCGATTATGCAGGCCGTGATTGTAGGCGGGAGTTTTCTGGCGATCGTACTTTTGTCCCTCGCAGCCTTTGATCGCCAACAGGGCGCACGCTTGATTCTCGCCGGCCTGGGCGTCTTCGTCGCGACAGTCATCAACGACCTCATCTACTACGCGTATTACATCGGCCCGGGCTATTTGACGCCCCTCGGACTGTTTCTCTTCACCCTGGCGCACGCCGCCACTCTCGCCCGCCGCGTGGCTACGGCGTTTAACACCAGTGAAGATCTCACGGCCGACCTGGAAGCCAAAGTTGTCGAGCGCACGCGCCAGGTGGCCGCAGAACGCGATCGCACCGAGGCGGAACGCGCCCGATCCGACGCGCTGCTGCTTAACATTCTCCCGGCGATGGTTGCGGATGAACTGAAGGTCACCGGTCAGGTGCAACCCCAGCACTATTTAGCGGCCACGGTCCTGTTCACGGATTTTGTCGGCTTTACAAGGTTGGCCGCCGAATTGGCGCCGGCCGATCTTGTCGCGACATTACACGAGTGTTTTTCCGCCTTCGACAGCATCGCTCAACGTCACGGACTCGAAAAACTGAAAACCATCGGCGATTCCTACATGTGCGCGGGCGGCGTCCCGGCCGCCAATCGCACTCATCCGGTCGACGCATGTCTTGCGGGTCTGGAGCTGCTGGATTGGATGGGGCGGTTCTCTCTCGCGCGCGCACGCGCAGGTTTGCCGGCCTGGTCGTTGCGCATCGGCGTACACACCGGCCCGGTAACGGCCGGCGTCATCGGTTCGAACAAATTCGCGTACGACATCTGGGGCGACGCCGTGAATACGGCCAGCCGACTGGAATCCTCCGGAGCGGAAGGGCGACTGAACATATCGAACGCCACTTTTGAAATTGTGCGGCGCTTTTTTCAGTGCGAGTACCGCGGCGGCGTGGAGGCTAAAGGCAAGGGCTCCATGGACATGTACTTTGTCGCCGGCATCTTGCCGCAACTCTCCGCCGGCTCCGATGGACGCCAGCCCGGCGAGGAATTTTTGCGCATGCGCGCGGCGCTTTAAGAGCGCCCGTCAAAAACCTCCGACAGGCTTCGAGAACAATTAGCAAAATCTATATACTTCTCTTATAATTCTGCGGATTATTTGCGTTCCGATTCGCACGCTAATCAGTCTCTTGCAGAGTATGAAATTGCTGATCGCGGACGACTCCGCCATTATTCGCATGGCCATCGAGCGCTCACTTGCGAACGAAGGGGTCGAAATCGTCGGCGTTGCGCCCAACGGGAAAGTCGCCATGGAGCTCTTTGAAGCGTGCACGCCCGACGCAGTGACCATGGATATCACCATGCCCGAAATGAACGGCCTCGAGTGCATTGAGCGCATTATAAAGGCCCGCCCACAGGTGAAGATCCTCGTCATCACCGCGCTCACGACGGAAAGCGTCGCGTTACAGGCGCTGAAACTCGGCGCCAGAAGCGTGCTTACCAAGCCATTCACATCCGACTCCTTGCGCGCGGCGTATCTGGAGATGATCTCCGTTTGATCCCGGTTCAGCTCCGGAACGCTCCTATGAAACAAGCAGAACTGACGACATTCATCTCTATCGTCGAGAGCTACTTCCAGTCGCTCGCGGACGAGCCGGCCCAAATTGGCGTGCCGTACCTGCTCGATGGTCGCGAACCGGCGCTGGAATACACGGGCATCATCGGCGTATCCGGGCGACGCAAAGGCGTGGCCTATGTCACGGCCGGGCGCGCGACCCTGGATCGCCTGGTCCGTATTCTCACCGGTTCAGAAAGCGCCGACGCGCTCGCGCTGGATATGGTCGGCGAACTCGCCAATGTTCTGGCAGGCAATCTGGGACGCGCCTTCGAGAGCGACTTTGACATTACCGTCCCCGTCGTGGTCAAGGGCGCGCCGGACCAAATTGTGATTCAAAAGCTCAAACAGCCGGGCTTTGTCGTGCCGATCAGCTGGTGCGGCGCGGATCTGTATATCGTCATCGGCATCGATTAAGCGACCGCGCCCGGCCCCTCGTTCCCTGCAGCGCATTACATTACATTTTCCGGAGTTCACTATCATGTTAAAAGCCCCGATTCCCGTGGATGATGAAAAGCGCGTCGCGATACTGCATGCGTTGAACATCCTGGACACGATTCCCGAAGAACGCTTCGATCGCGTTACGCGCCTCGCCCAAAAATTGCTGAATGTCCCGATCGTACTGGTCAGTCTTGTCGATCGTGATCGGCAATGGTTTAAGTCCCGCCAGGGCCTCGACGCGCCCGAAACGCCGCGCGACGTGTCTTTTTGCGGTCACGCCATCATGGGCGACGACATGTTATACGTCCCGGACGCCACGCGCGACGAACGCTTCGCCGACAATCCGCTCGTCACCGGCGGGCCGCATGTCACGTTTTACGCCGGCCAGCCCCTGACGCATTCCAGCGGCGCCAGACTGGGCACTCTTTGCGCAATCGACTCCAAACCGCGCGAATTCGACGACGATCAAAAACAAGCTCTGCGAGACCTCGCCGTTCTGGCCGAAAACGAACTGAATATCGCAACGCTCAGTCAGGCGGTGCTGGTTCAGAAGGAAAGCGAAGCGCGCGTCCGCGAGGTGCTCGATCACGTCAACGAGGGCCTGTTCGTAGTCTACCCGGACTTCACAGTAGGCCCGCGCTATTCCGCCGCGCTGCCGCAAATTCTCAATGCCGACGCCATCAGCGGACTGCCGTTTCTGGAGATTATCGGCGAGCGGATCGATGCAGAGCGACGCCGGTCTCTGGCCGACTATCTTGAAATGATGTTTCGCCCCTCCGTTCAGGAACGCATGCTGAACAACCTGAATCCGCTGCGCAATATCGCCTACGGCCATCCGGAGCAGTCCCGCTACCTGGATTTTCGCTTCAGTCGCGTAATGGACGGCGGCGGAGTGGCGCATCTTGTCGTCGTGGCGGAAGATCGCACCCAACAAACCCTGGCGGAATTGGCGCTGAAAGAAGCCGAGGCGCGCAGCCAGTCGTTGATTGAAAAACTCTTCGGCCTTCTGCACGTGGATCCGCGCTTGTTGCGCGACTTTCTTGAGGGCGCGGAAGTGGAACTCGCCGCAATCGGCCGCGCGATGGAAGAGGCCGGCCAACCCGAGACCTACGCGACGCGCGTGGAACGTATTTTCCGAGCGGTTCATACGATCAAGGGCGACGCCGCGCTGCTCGGCGTTGAACTCGTCGTAAAGAAAACGCATGAGTTCGAAGAGAAACTCGAGACCCTGCGCGCTCGCTCGGATCTGAACTGGAGCGACTTTGTTCCGGTGGGTTTCGAATTCGCCGCGCTCAAAGAAACTTTTGTAGAGATTCGCGGCCTGGTCGAGCGCCTGACGCGTTTCCAGGAGGCGTTTCAAGACGCCCCTTCAGGTTCGGAACTTCTGGCGGGCGCGCTGGCGCGCCTGGGAACCCGTCTGGCCGAACGCGCCGGCAAGCAGGTGGAAATCGCCAGCGATGACTTTCAAAGCCGCGATATTCCCGAACAACATCGCAAGCTGATTAAGGACGTTCTCGTGCAGTTTGTGCGCAACTCCATCGATCACGGCATCGAAGCGCCCGGGGAACGCGAACGCGCGGGAAAATCGGCGAGCGGTCGGATCAAAATCGCCGCGAAACGCGCGGGCGACCAGCTCGCGGTGAGTTATCGCGACGACGGCCGGGGCTTCGCAGTGGATCGCATCCGGGAGATCGCGCGCGAGTCGCCCCAATTCAGAAACGAAGCGGTGGACGAGTGGGACGTCAGTCGCTTGATCGGGCTCGTATTCCTGCCGGGCTTCTCCACCGCCCGGGAAATTACGGAAAGTTCGGGACGCGGAGTCGGCATGGACATTGTAAAAAAACGCATCCGCTCTGCGGGCGGAAAAATCGCCGTCCGCTTCGCCGCGGGCCGCTACGCCGAGTTCTCATTTTTTCTGCCGATCTGATTCCGCCGACGCGGGGCGCGGGCCGTTCGTCGAATCGACGCTGCGCGCCCCGCCCAGAACCAGAGCCGCATAGGCGAGCAATCCGGCGCAGGAATAAATTATAAACTGCGCCAGATGCAGCGCCGCGCCAAACAGCAATCCCGCCTCGGCGGAGCGGCCCAACAAGACAAAGCCGGACACGATGGATGCGTGCAGCGTGCCGGCGCTCGAAGGCGCGCCGGGAACCGCCACGCCCACGGCGCCGCAAAAAACCAGAAAGAGCCGCTCCTCGTAGGTGAAAACGACGCCCAGCAGCGCCTCAATGGCCAGATAAAACGCCGGATAAAATACCCACCACAGCGCCGCACTGATCGCAAAGGGCGCGGCGAGCTGCCGAAAATGAATGCGTCCCAATTCAAAAATATGTTTGCGAACGCGGCGAACATAGAAGCGCTTCAAGCCCAGCAGAACAAATCCGCGCGCCGCCAGCGTCTCGACCGCCGCATTGGCATATTTCAGCGCCAACACGCCGGAACTCAGAACAAAAACCAGCGCGGCGATCAACCCGATTGCGAAGGACGTATGCAGCTGCAAACGACTGCCGCCCAGAAGCAGCAGCGCCGCCGCTCCAACAAGACCCGTGAGGATCAGATCCATCAAGCGCTCAAGAAACAGCGAGCGCAGTATTACGGCGCCGGACGCATGGGAAAGCGTGCGCGTATAGTAGATCTTCAGAAGTTCGCCGCCGCGCGCCGCCAGCGCCATATTGGCGCCGACGCCGATCAGCGTGGTCTTCGCCGCATCCGCGTAGCTGAGCGCGGGGGCCATCATCATCCGCCAGCGCAGCGCGCTCAGAGCCAGCGACGCCAGCACCACGCCCAATACTGGCGCCAGGTACGCCGCATGGACATGGGCGCTCAGCCGGGCCAATTCCTGAAAGTCCGCCTGGTACAGTATCACGCCGGCGGCCAGAAGACTGATCAGCAGGCCCGCAATGCGACGCTTCATGGGGAGGCAAACATGCCGCAGCAAGCGGCGCCGCGCAAGCGAAATCGAAACTGAAATCCCGCCCGCCGCGTCCGGCGGAGCGCGCGGCGGCCCGGAAGAACTGGACGAAGCGCCAGCCCGGCCCCATCTGACCGGGAGCCATGGAAGCTGTAGGTATTTTCGACGAGGCCGCCGCCTGCTATCGCGAACTTCAGGACGTCATTACAACCCGCCTGGAACAACTGGAAGGCGCGACGCCCGCATTTTATCCGGAGGCCGCCGCCGCGCCCCCGCCGGCGCGCTTCCGCGAAGACGCGTGGAGCGGCGAACAGGGCGGCGCGCTCGGGCTCAAGGGCGGCGGGCGCACGCGCGTGCTGGAAAACGGACGCATCTTTGAACGCGCCGGCGTTAATTTCTCGGACGTCTACGGAACCTTCAGTCCCGAGCTGGCCCGCAGCCTGCCGGGCGAGAGCCGCGAGTTTCGCGCCAGCGGCGTCTCCCTGGTCCTGCATCCGCGCAATCCGCAGGTCCCCACGGTCCACGCCAACTTTCGTGTAATCCGCCGCGGTCCGGCGGACTCAATCGAACGCATGTGGTTTGGCGGCGGAGCGGATCTTACGCCTTACGTATTGTATCCGGAGGACGCACGGCATTTCCATGGCGTTTACCGCGAGGTCGCGCGCGAGCACTCGGCGATTGTCGACTGGGCCCAGATGAAACAGGCCTGCGACGAGTATTTCCGTTTGCCCCACCGTAACGAAGCGCGCGGCGTGGGCGGCTTTTTTTATGACTATCGCGATCAGGACCCGCAGGCCTGGCTCGCCTTCAGCCGCGCGGCCGGCGCAAAATTCCTGGACTCCTACGCGCCGATCGTGGAACGTAGGGCCGGGCTCGCTTACGGCGAACGCGAGCGCTCATTTCAGTTGTGGCGCCGCGGGCGCTACGTGGAGTTCAATCTGATCTACGATCGCGGCACGCTGTTCGGGCTGCGCACCGGCGGACGGATCGAGTCCATCCTGATGAGCCTGCCGCCGCTGGTCGCCTGGCAGTACGATTTTCAGCCTGAACCGGGCGGTCCCGAGGAAGAGCTGCTAAACGTGTTGCGTTTTCCCGTCGAATGGGTATAATATAAGAGTCGTCGCGCACTCCCGTTGCGCGACGCAAGAGAGCCGCATGTTCCAGTGGTTTCGAAAACGATCCCGACGGCGCACGATTTTCATCGGCGACGTTCACGGCTGCTCGGCGGAGCTGCGTCGCCTGGTCGATCGGCTCGATCCGGGGCCGGACGATCGCGTCATACTCCTGGGCGATCTTGTGAACCGCGGGCCGGATTCGGCCGGAGTCGTGCGCTATGTCGCGGGGCGCGGCTTCGAGAGTCTCATGGGCAACCACGATCGGGATTATCTCGAAAACTGGAAAAAAAAGGACAGCTATCGCCGACTGCGCGAAGACCTGGGTCGGGATCTGCATCGGTGGCTCGCCCGACGGCCGCTCTTTATAGAAGACGATCGTTTTATCGCGGTACACGCCGGTCTCATGCCGGAGCGCCACCCTTCGCGCACTCCGCCGCACATTCTCCTGAACATTCGCACCTGGGACGGGCGCGGGGCGGATCTCGCGCATCCCGATAATCCTCCCTGGTACGACTTTTACTCCGGCGATCGGCCGGTCTTCTACGGTCACTGGGCGCGCAAAGGTCTGAACCTGCGCGCAAATACGATCGGGCTCGACTCGGGCGTCGTCTACGGCCGGGCCCTCTCGGCATATATACTGGAGAGCAAAGAACTCATTCAGGAAGCCGCGGATCGGGTGTACTACACGCCCCCGTCCCTGCGCCATCTGAACGCCGCGGGAGGCGCCGCGTGAACGAAAGCGGCGCCCCGAACGTGGAAGAACTGGCGCCCCTCGACCAGGCGCTCGAAGAAAATCGCCGCCTGCAGGCGCTGGTCGACTCCTTTGGCCTCTTAAACCGCTCTCTGGATATCGACGTCGTGCTCAATAATACCCTGGTGCGCGCCTCGGATCTGATGCACGCGGAAATTGCATCAATCGCTTTGATTAACGAAGACCGCACCGAGCTGGTATTTCTCGAATCGACCGATCCGCAGTGGGACAAGCTCAAGAATTTCTCGGTGCCCCTGGGCAAGGGCATCGCCGGCAACGTCGCCACGACGGGCGCCACGGTGCGCGTCGCCAACGTGCAAAGCGACCCGCGCTTTTACGAAAAAATCGACAAACAACTCCAGCAAAAGACGGAAACCTACATCTGCACCCCGCTGATTGCGGACGGAGTGGTCGTGGGCACCATGCAATTTATGAATCGCGTGGACCGGCGGCCCTTCACTTTACAGGATGAGAAGTTAGTGGAAGGCTTTGCGCGTCAGGCCGCGCTCGCGATTCAGAATGCAAAGCTGCACCAGATCGCGCTAAAGCAAAAAGCGATCGATGCGGAAATGGTGCTTTGCGCGGAGATTCAACGAAAGTTATTCCCAACCGCGCTGCCCGCCCTCGCCGGCTACGAGTTCTACGGCGCCTCGGCGCCGGCGCGCGAGGTCGGCGGCGACTACTACGGTTTTGTGCCGCGCGCGAACGGCGCGCTGGATGCGGTCGTGGCGGACGTATCGGGCAAGGGCATTTCCGCGTCGATGATGGTGTCAGAATTCCACTCCGCCTGTCATCTACTGGGTCTGGCGTATCCGGATCTGGCGAGTCTAACGCAAGCGCTGAACCGCCATCTCGTGGAGTCGCTGGTCACCGGACGTTTTATCACCGCATTTTTCGGCCGTCTGCGCCCCGACGAGGCCGAGTTTGAATACGTTCTGGCCGGGCACAATCCGCCCCTCCTGATCGGACCGGACGGCGCCGTGCGCGAACTGGAACGCAGCGGACCGGTGTTGGGACTGGGGTCCATGATGAAATTCGAGGCCCGGCGCGCACGCCTGGAACCTGGCGACACCCTCGTCGCCTTTTCCGACGGCTATCCCGAGGTGCACAACGCGACGGGCGATTTGTTCAGCGAAGAGCGTCTGTATCCGCTCCTTACGGAGTTGCGCGCGCTGCCACTGGCCGAGATTCATCGCCGCCTGGACGACGCCGTCGACGAGTTTCGCGAGAACCATCCCTTTCCCGACGACCGCACCCTTTTGATCGTCCGACGGCTATGAATGCAAATTTGCGGCGCGTCGGCGGCGGCGCGTTGTTGGCCCTGGCCGCGCTCGCCTGTCTTTTCCCGCCGCCTCGCGGCGGCGAACTGCGCGCGCAAGCGGAGACTCCGCCCGCGCGCTGGCGCAAACTTGGCGCGGCTGGCGACGCTTATACGCTCTTCGCTCACCGCCCGAGCGGCGTGCAGAGCCTTATTGTGTACGCGCCCCGCGGCGCGGACGGCCGCTTAGAAAGCGAACCGGGCCTGGAGGCCCTCGCCCTGCGCGGCTTTGCGTGGTTCACCTTCGCCCGTTCCGGCCAGGCCCCCCCGACGCCGGCAGCCGCCCGCTTGTCCCGCAGTGCGGCTCTGCAGCAATTGTTCGCCGCAGGCGAACGACGACCCGGCTATCAGGTGCGCATCCTCGCGGCGCACGGCCCGGACCTCGCCCTCGCTCTGGAGTGGCTGCGCCGTCCGGGCGCTCAGTATGATGGACTCTGGCTGATTGATCCGGCGGCGGCCTGGCCCGATCGCGCTACCGTCGAAGCGGGACTGGCCGAATTGCCCGAGCGCCTGCAGCTGCTCGCTCTGGAATCCCCCGCCGCGCCGGACCGCGCGCGCGCGCAGATCCTCTTCAACGCGTTGCCCGCTGCGCGACGCCGCGACCTGATCCGCACCTTCGCCGTCGACCTGGCGCGCCTGCGTTCCGCGCCTGACGCGCAGCTGCCCCTCAACGAAACCGCCTACGAGCGTCTATATCTGATGCGCCTGGCGCCGCGTTGGACGCCGGCCATGCTGGCCTTTCCGCGCGGCTGCCGCCACGAGGCGAAAAACGGCCCCGCGGTCAATTTAGTGGAGTATCGCACGAATGCGGCGCCGGAACGAAACTTCTGTCCGCAATTTCTGGAGAATGCGGAGCGCGAATTGTACCGCGCCGTCAGCGTCGGCTCGGATACGTGCAGCTATAAACGCACGGACGCAACTCGCAGTATCTACTGCGCCTTGTGAGATTGCGTAAGTGATATCACCGCCTGGCGCCTGGTAGTTACGCTGTAAATCGCGCGTTTGTGAAAAAAAGCGCTCGAAATTCCAATAGTTATTTGCCAGCCTTTTGTAGAGTTTCATATCAAGCCCTGACTTGAGTCGTACGTGCAGCAATTGATGCGTGCGCACTCAAACGGATCGATACTCGTTGCTCGCGATTGGACCATGGGCGGCCGCCGCATATTCATGATTGGTTGGGAATACCCGCCGCAAATGACCGGCGGGCTGGGCGTCGCCTGTCGCGGACTGGCGCGCGGACTCGTGCGCCGCGGCTCTGAGGTCGATTTTTTCCTGCCGCGCCTCGAAGGCGGCGAACTCGACGACCAGGGGGTGCGCGTTTTTTCGCCGCACGCCGAGCATCTCACAGCGGAGGAAATTGAAGAGTTCCAGCGTGAGATTGCAGTCCTTGCAGAAACCGGCAAGATCAGCGCCTACGAGGCGCCGGATTTTGGAGCGGGGGCAAGCGCAGCGGAGTTCCTGAAGCGCGTGGTCGAAGGACGCACGCTGACCCACTTTTTGCGCGGCGGCTACGGCGATCATATCTACTCGGAGATCTACAGTTTTGCCGCACTGGCGCGGCTTTACATTCGCCGCGGAAACTACGACCTGATTCACGCCCACGATTGGATGACCTTCCCGGCCGCCCTCGCCGCGGCGCATGCGACCGGTCTGCCGCTCGTTTGCCACATCCACGCCACCGAGTTCGATCGGAGCGGCGAAAACGTGAACCAGTTTATCTATGATCTGGAACGCCACGCCGTTCAAGATTGCACGCTGGCCGTTACGGTGAGCAATTACACAAAAAGCCTGCTGGTGCGGCGCTACGGAGCCGCGGAAGACCGCGTCTTTCCCGTGCATAACGCCGTGGAGTTCGAACTAAACGAAGCCGAGCGACCGGCCGAGGCGCGCGGCGTACGCGATCCGGTCGTGTTGTTTCTGGGCCGCATAACTTTTCAAAAAGGTCCGGAGTACTTTGTGCGTGCGGCGCGCAAGGTGATTGAGCAGTTCGGCAAGGTGCGCTTTGTCATGGTCGGAGTGGGCGACATGTATGCGCGCATGATCGAACTTGCCGCCGACCTGGGCGTCGGGAAGCATTTTCACTACACCGGCTTTTTGAACCGCGAGCAGGTCCGACGCATCTACGGGCTTTCCGATTTATATGTCATGCCGAGCGTCTCGGAGCCCTTTGGAATTTCGCCGCTTGAGGCTATGCTCTACGGCGTGCCCGTCATCGTTTCAAAGCAGTCGGGCGTGAGCGAGATCATTCAAAATGCAATCAAAGTGGATTTCTGGGATGTTGACGAACTGGCGAACAGCATCATCGAGGTGTTGCGCAATCGCGAAGCGCGCGAACGCCTGCGCGATGAAGGTCGTCACGAGGCCGAGCTGATTACCTGGGACCATTCCGCCAGGCGGCTGGAAGAAATTTTCGAACGCGCTATCGCACTGAAATCCAGTCTCGCCTGAGCGCAGCACGCGGCGCCGCGCCAGAGCTCAAGCCCGCGGTCAGGCGACCGCCGTTGAGCGAGATCCGCCGCCCGTGTGCGCACTAATTAGATTCGATTATCAGAGTCTGTCTCAGTACGCGACGCCGCCTTACGCGAAATCCGACTTGAATCGCCGCCAAAAAAGGCCGCCACTCGAAGACGGATCGCGGACCGACCGGTCCTCCTTCAACGTATGGAAACCGCTCCCGACCGCTTTTTCTGGCGCCAGCGCTACGATCCCGGCGTTCCGCACCGACTGGAATATCCGGCGCGCTCGGTGACGGAGATGCTCACCGAAAGCGTTGAACGCCATGCAGAGCGCAAAGCGCTCTCCTTTATGGGCGCCGCCCTGAACTACGCGCGCCTGGGCGACGAGGCGCGACGTTTCGCGAGCGCCCTGATCGCATTGGGCGTCAAACCGGGCGATCGCGTGTTTGTCCTGCTGGCCAATACGCCGCATTTTCCAGTCGTTTATTACGCGACGCTGCTCGTCGGCGGAATTCTCGCGCCCGCCAGCCCGCTCGATACGCCGCCGGAAATTGAATATAAACTGCGTCACTGCGGGGCGCGGGTTGTCGTATTTTTGGATTTGCTCTATGAGAAAGTAAAGGCGCTTCGGGCCGGCCCGGACCTTACCGCCTTTATCGCCGCCGATCTTTGCGACTACCTGCCGTTTCCCAAAAATTTGCTGTTTGCCGTCAAGAAGCGTTTCCTGGGCCGCGAGCTGCCGCACTATGACCCCGGCTCGCCGCCGCTATTGCGCTACCGGGAGCAGCTGAAGTTCGCACCGCTCGAACGCGACCGGGACGCGCAGGTGGATCCGGCTTCGCCCGCCGTGATCCTGTACACGGGCGGCACTACGGGCGTATCTAAAGGCGTGACGCTATCCCATCGTGCGCTCGTCGCCAACGTGGCGCAGGCCGCCAGCTGGACGGATTTTAACGAATCCGACGTCGCGCTCGGGTCGCTGCCCTTCTTTCATGGCTTTGGCTTGAGCATGGGACTGAACATGACGCTTCTGAACGGCGCGCACATGATTCTGATGCCGCGTTTTGATCCAGACGCAACGCTCCAACACATGGCCCGCGACGGCGCGACGGTGTTCGCCGGCGTGCCCACCATGTACATCGCGCTCATGCAGCATCCGCGCTTTGAAAAACTGCGCGGTTCAAAATTGCGCGGCTGCTTTGTAGGTGCGGCGCCCGTGCCGGAGACGCTCAAGCGTCAGTTCTACGAAAAGACGGGCGGCACGTTGATCGAGGGTTACGGACTTACGGAGTCCGTTACGGCCAACTGCGCGGCGCCGTTTCGTGGGCCCAAAAAGGAAAAATCGATCGGTCTGCCCTGGCCGGATATGGAGTTTCGCATTGTCGACGCCGATACCGGCGAACGCGAGCTGGGCCCGAATCAGCCGGGCGAACTGCTCGTGCGCGGCCCTACGCTCATGTCCGGCTACTGGAACAATCCCGAGGCGACCGCGGCCGTGATACGCGACGGTTGGTTGTACACAGGCGACATCGCCACCTACGACGAAGACGGCTACTTTTACATTGTCGATCGCAAAAAGGATCTCATCATCTGCGGCGGTTTTAATGTTTACCCCGCGGAAATTGAAGAAACGCTGTATATGCACAAACACGTACGCGAGGCCTGCGTGATCGGCGCGCCGGACGCTTATCTGGGCGAGGCGCCGCTGGCCTTTGTGACCTTGCACGCTGGCCAAACGCCGGACGAATCTGAGCTGCGCCGTTTTCTGGAAGACCGTCTGATTAGATACAAGGTGCCCAGACGATTTCTCTTTCGAGACGAGTTGCCCAAGAGTCCCGTCGGCAAGATTCTGCGCAAGGAATTGCGCAAGCAACTTCAGGACGGCGATCTATGAACGGCGGCGCGCTGGTTGCTGAAACCCTGCAAAAACACGGCGTACGCTTTGTGTTCACGCTTTGCGGCGGGCATATCTCGCCGATCCTCGTCGAATCCGCAGCGCGCGGCATTCGCGTAGCCGATGTGCGCCACGAAGCCACAGCGGTCTTTGCGGCCGACGCGGTTGCGCGCCTGTCGGGGATCCCGGGGGTTGCGGCGGTGACCGCCGGCCCCGGACTTTCCAACACGATCACGGCGGTAAAAAACGCACAGCTCGCACAGTCTCCTTTAATTCTCCTCGGCGGCGCTACGGCGACCGTGCTGCGCGGGCGCGGCGCGCTGCAGGACATTGATCAACGTACGCTGCTGGCGCCGCATGTGAAGCGCGTCTTCGCGCTCAAACGCGTCCGCGACATCCCGCACGCGCTGGCGCAGGCCTTTCGCGCGGCGCAATCCGGGGTTCCCGGTCCGGTATTCGTCGAATTGCCGGTCGACCTGTTATACGAAGAAAGCGTGGTGCGCGCCTGGTATTTGAGCCAGAGCGGCGGCAAGACGCTCGGAGCGCGCCTCGAGCAGGCGTATCTCAAACGTCATCTTGACGGGATGTTTCGCGGCGCAGACAAAGCCGTTGGCGCAGCCGCCCGCATCGTCCGCCGGCGAACGCCGGGCTCGCGCGCCGTTCAAAAAATCCTGGCAGCGCTCCGCAAAGCAAAACGGCCTGTTATTGTCGCCGGTTCGCAGCTCGTGTCCGGCGCGCCGGATACGGTCGCATTGTCGCGGGCGTTCGAGTGCATTGGCGCGCCCGTTTATCTGGCGGGCATGGCGCGCGGATTGCTTGGAAAAGATTCTCCCTTACAGATGCGTCACGAGCGGCGCACCGCCCTGCGCGAGGCGGATCTGGTCGTGCTGCTGGGACTCGCCTGCGATTTTCGCCTCGACTACGGGCGCAGCATTGCGCGCAGCGCCCGCCTCATCTCCGTAAACCTGAGCGCCGCCGATTTAAAACTCAATCGACGACCGAGCTTCGGCGTGCGGGCCCATCCCGCCGAAACCCTGCTCGCGCTGGCGGCTGCGCAGGTCGAACCGGAGAACGCCAACGGAACGGAGCGATCCGGATGGTTTGAAACGCTCCGCGCGCGCGACGCGCAACGCGAAATCAAGATTGTCGCCGAAGGCCGAACGTCTGCGGAACGGGTCAATCCGATTCGCCTGTGCCAGGCCATTGATGCGATCCTTCCGGACGAGAGCGTGCTCGTTGCCGATGGGGGCGACTTTGTCGGCACGGCCGCGTACATCGTACGACCGCGCTCAGGGCTGAGCTGGCTGGATCCCGGGCTCTTCGGCACGCTCGGCGCCGGCGCGGGTTTCGCGCTCGGCGCAAAGCTGGCGCGACCGGAGGCCGAAGTGTGGATCCTCTACGGAGACGGGTCGCTGGGCTACAGCCTGGCGGAGTTTGACACCTTCGTGCGCCTGAAAGTCCCGGTGATCGGCGTCGTCGGAAACGACGCCGGCTGGACCCAGATCGCCCGCGAGCAGATGGAACTGCTCAAGAGCGATGTGGCCGTCAGGCTGGACCGCAGCGACTATCACCGCGCCGTCGAGGGACTGGGCGCCGACGGTTTTGTAATTCAGACCAACGAGGATGTTGCGGACATCCTTGAGCGCGCCCGATCCAGCGCGCGCGCCGGGCGGCCCGTATTGGTCAACGCGCACCTTGCGGGCAGCGAGTTTCGGAAAGGCAGCATCTCAATCTGAAGACGGGCGGCGGCGCCGGCCAATCGAAACGGCGGACCGCCTCCCGCCCCGAAAAAGAATAGACGCGGGAAAGTTTCAGTCGAATTTTCCGGTGATTCGCGCAGCGCACCTGAAGCCCGACCGCTTGTGTGCGCCGCGCAAGCCTGAGCCGAGATCTCAAAACCTGGAGCCCCCATGAACTCTCCTGACCGTGAAACCGCCCGCCAGCGCCTCTGGGAGCTGATGGATCGCGTACAGAATATCGACGAAGATTCGCTGCGCAAGGCCTTCGCGCACCATCTGGAATACACGGTCTGTAAGTATCGCGAGAGCATTCACGGCCCGGATGTATACCAGGCCCTGGCCTATACGGTGCGCGACTTTCTGATTGATCGCTGGAACGAAACCCAGGCCAGCTTTAAGGAATCAAAAGCCAAGCGGGTCTACTATCTATCGATGGAATTTTTGCTTGGACGTTTGCTGACCGCCAACCTTGTAAATTTGGGCATGCGCGAACAGGTTCAGGAAAACCTGAAACACTTCGGCTACGATCTGGAAGAAATCAGCGAATACGAGCCGGACGCGGGCCTGGGCAACGGCGGCCTGGGACGTCTGGCGGCGTGTTTCCTGGAAAGCATGGCCACGCTGGATTTGCCCTGCAGCGGCGCAAGCATCCGCTACGAGTTCGGCATCTTTCACCAACAGATAGTCAACGGTCATCAGAAAGAGGCGCCGGACAACTGGCTCTCGCGCGGCAATCCCTGGGAGATCATGCGCAACGACATCATTTATCCGGTATATTTCTACGGCCAGAGCGAATCTTACGTGGACGACGCCGGAAACGTTCGCTTTCGTTGGGTGCCTGGCGAAACAGTCATGGCGCAGGCGTACGACATTCTGACGCCCGGCTACAACACGCGCACGGTCAATCATCTGCGCCTGTGGAACGCGATTGCGAGTTCGGACTTTAACTTCGATTATTTTAACCACGGCGACTATCTGCGCGCGGTGGAAGACAAACATCGCAGCGAAACCATTTCAAAGGTGCTTTATCCGAACGAAAACGTACTGCAGGGCAAGGAGTTGCGGCTCAAGCAAGAATACCTGCTGGTAACGGCCACCGTACAGGATGCGCTGTCGCAATTCGAGTCGGAAGAAACCGACTGGAACCGCTTGCCGGAGCGCGTCTTCTTTCAGATGAACGACACCCACCCGGCTCTCGCGGTGGCGGAACTGATGCGGCTGCTGATCGACATTAAAGATCTGCCCTGGGAGCAGGCCTGGGC
>JAVHPJ010000038.1:0-20065 GCA_036170535.1 Leptospirales bacterium
TCGCGATTCATGAGATTTTCGCCGCTGCGCTGGAACAGATATACGTCGACCTCCGCAACCGCCGCCGCCTGTGCGCCGGATTCCAGATATTTTTCCAGACCGCGTGCAAGCAGGCCGACGCTGCGTTCATCGGCGGCGGCGCCCAGGCTCCGATACGTCGCTTCAAGCTGACGCAGGATCTGGGCCTGCGCGCGCGTACGTTCGCGGTTGCTCCACTCTACGCCGGGCGCAGTTTCTGCGCCAGCCAGGTTGCGCAGGTAGGCGATGCGAAACGCGTGCAGGGCCTTGATCGGCCGCTCCATGCGCAGCTGATAGGCGCCGTAGGCGAAGGCGCCGCGCACATCGCCAAAGCGTTGCATGCGCAGATAATAGCCGCGCTCCGTCGCAGTGCGCAGGGCGCGCAATCCCGGGCCCGTAGTCTCGGTTGCACCGCGCTGGATGCGTAGATTCAATCGACGTTCCATGTCTTCCAGGTTGCGAATGCACGCGCGGTGGCGAGCGTCGTCGTCCGGCGTTTCGAGCAGCGCAAACAAATCATTGGGCGCCGCGCCCTCGTCCGCCCTGGGGCGCATACGTTCGAGGATCTCCAGCAGTTCGCGTTCTTCGGCGTCCGGACTCCGGGCGCTGCGAGGAGTTAAAAATAATGCCGTCGCCGCGGCCAGCGCGGTTTCTTCGCGGCTCAGGCGTTTTTGCCAGAGTCTCTCGTAGGCGAAAGGATCGCGAAAGGGCGCGGCCGTCGCCGTCGCCAGCCAGGCGTCCGCCGCGGCGGCGTCTGCGTCGCGGGCCGGGCAGGCGAAAGGGGCCAGGGCTGGTTCATAGACGCTCTCGGCCTCGGCCGGATCAGGCGCCGTCGCCGCCCCGCGCCGGGCGGCTTCCCGGTACGCGCGCCGCGCCGCATCGTAGGCGCCGTTTTCGAGGTTGAAGCGGCCGAGCGTATATAATAGAAACGGATCCGGTAAAATCGGCAGCGCTTCCACCAGGGCGGCCATCGCCTCCCGATCGTGCTCGCCGGCCAAAAGCAAGAGCACGTTAAGCCGCCGCGCGTCCGGCGAACGATCGAGTCCGGCCGGGTCGATTTCGCGGGCCATATTCAGGTACAAACGCGCGCGTTCCTCGACGCCGCGGCGGTACTCGTAGACGGCGCGTTCGAGGTATTGTCGCGCTTCCCCCTCGCGACCGGCCGCAAGGGGGCCGCCCGCCAGCACAAAGGGCAGCAAAACCCACAACGCGATCTGCGTTCGGCGGCGTTCAGGGGCGCAGGACGGGGACATACTTACAGTTTCTTTGATTATCGCCAGAACTTAACAGGTTGCTGAAAAAGTCGGTCCATCGACTTTTTCAGCCGTCGGAATCGCAGCAAAGCCGCGATTCCTTGCATTCGCTCCGCGAATGGGCCTCCATCCATGTAGGCCGCAGGCCCTTTTTCAGCCGCCTGGCCTGGCCCTGGCGATTAATCGGCTTGACGCCCGGGCTTCCGACCGTCTTTTCAGAAGTTTTCCTGAGCAGGAGACCCCTCAAATGATATTTACGTACCTCACAATCGGGGCCGGCGTGCTGGCCCTGGTGTTTGCGTTCTGGCGATCCCAGTGGATCAGCCGCCAGGACCCGGGCACCGAGAAAATGCAGAAAATCGGCGCATATATCGCCGACGGCGCAATGGCCTTTCTGCGGGCGGAATATAAAGCCCTTGCCATTTTTGTAGTCGCGGTAGCGGCCTTGCTTGCCTTCCAGGGCGCGCGTCAAGCGGCCACAGGCGAAAGCTCGGCTTACGTCGCGTTGTCCTTTGTCATCGGCGCCTTGTGCTCCGCGCTGGCCGGCTATCTCGGCATGCGCGTCGCGACCAAAGCCAACTATCGCACCGCCAACGCGGCGCGCACCGGCCTGGAAAAAGCCCTGATGGTCGCCTTTACCGGCGGCTCGGTAATGGGAATGTCGGTGGTCGGTCTCGGCATCGTCGGTCTCGGCGGTTTGTTCGTGGTCTACGAAACGATCTACGGCTTTGGCGGCGCAGCCACCAATCAGGTGCTGAACATCCTGTCCGGCTTTTCGCTGGGCGCGTCCTCGATTGCGCTTTTCGCGCGCGTGGGCGGCGGCATCTACACGAAAGCCGCTGACGTGGGCGCGGACCTGGTCGGTAAAGTCGAAGCCGGGATTCCGGAAGACCACCCGCTCAACCCCGCCACGATTGCGGACAACGTAGGCGATAACGTGGGCGACGTGGCCGGCATGGGCGCGGACCTCTTCGAATCTTATGTGGGCGCAATCCTTGGCACGATGGTGCTGGGCGCCGGCTTTATCAGCGTGTTTGCACCGGAAGGCGCAGCGCATCTGGACGCTTTCAGCGGCATCAGCGCGGTGCTCTTGCCCCTCTTTCTGTCGGGCTTTGGCATCATTTGCTCGATCATCGGCACCTTCTTTGTTCGTACGACGGAAGGCGGCGATCCCCAGCGCGCGTTGAACATCGGCAACTTTGTTGCGGCCGGCCTGATGCTGGTGGGCACCTTTTTCATTATCCAGTTCACCCTGCCGGGGCAATGGACCGCAGCGGGCGTACTGACCGGCGAAGCGCGCGAGTTTACCGCGCTCGGCGTATTTTTTGCCACCGTGATTGGTCTGGTTGCAGGCGTGCTTGTCGGCATCATCACCGAGTACTACACGGGCTCCGATCGTAAACCGGTCGTGCAGATTGTACGTCAGTCAATCACCGGCGCCGCGACCAACATTATCGCGGGTCTTGGAACCGGCATGATGTCGACGGCCCTGCCGATTCTCGTTATTGCGGCCGGCATCGTGGGCGCGTATCACTTCGCCGGACTCTACGGCATCGCCATCGCGGCGGTGGGCATGCTCGCCAATACGGGCATTCAGCTCGCCGTCGACGCGTACGGCCCGATTTCCGACAACGCCGGCGGCATCGCCGAAATGGCGGATCTGCCCAAAGAAGTTCGCCAACGTACTGACAAACTCGATGCTGTGGGCAACACCACGGCCGCCATCGGCAAAGGTTTTGCCATCGCTTCCGCCGCTCTGACGGCGTTGGCGTTGTTCGCCGCGTTTATGTCGCAGGCCGGACTCAAGGCGATTAACGTCGCCGACCCGAACGTTATGGCCGGTCTCTTCGTAGGCGCCATGCTGCCCTACGTTTTTTCCGCCATGGCGATGGGCGCGGTCGGTCGTGCGGCCAACAGCATGATCTTCGAAGTGCGTCGTCAGTTTACGGAAATCCCGCAATTAAAAGCGGCGCTCGAAGTGATGAAGAAGTATCACGAAGACCTTTCCAAAATGTCCAAAAAAGATCGCGAGATCTTTGATGCGGCGGAAGGCAAAGCGGAATATGCGAAATGCGTGGAGATCTCCACCAACGCCGCAATTCGCGAAATGATTCTGCCGGGCCTGCTGGCGGTATTTACGCCGGTCTTCGTCGGCATGATTTTCGGCGCGGCGACCCTCGGCGGTCTGTTGGCCGGCGTCACCACCAGCGGCGTGCTTATGGCGATCTTTCAATCGAACGCCGGCGGCGCCTGGGACAACGCCAAGAAAATGTTCGAAGGCGGCGTGCATATCGACGGACACGTTTACCACAAAGGCTCTGCGGCGCACAAAGCTGCAGTTGTGGGCGACACGGTCGGCGATCCGCTGAAAGACACGTCCGGTCCTTCGCTGAACATTCTGATCAAGCTGATGTCCGTGGTAGCGTTGGTTATCGCCGGCGCAATCAAGAGCTGATTTGTAACTGCAATGGCCCGCGGCCCAGGCGCGCCGTTGGCCGGAAAGCCGCTCGAAATTCGGGCGGCTTTTTTTGGGCGCGGACTCGCAGCGAATCCCTTGCTCCGGCGAGGCGCACTGGCTACATTGTCCCCATGTCCGAGACTGCGACCGAGACCCTCAAAAAGACGATCTGGGAAGAGCTGGCGAAGATCTACGATCCGGAGATCGGTCTCAGTATTACCGAACTGGGCCTGATCTACGACCTCAAACTCGACGAGGCGAACAAGGCCGAGATCACCATGACCTTCACCTCCATGGCCTGCCCTTATGGGCCGCAGTTGAAGGCCGAAGCGCACTCGGCCGCATCGCGCGTTGAAGGCGTCGCAGACGCTCATGTCGAGGTGGTGTTCACGCCGCCCTGGAATCCGCGCGAAATGGCCTCCGAAGAAGCGAAGATGTATTTGGGCATCTACTGAAGTCGTGCGCGCAATTCAATTATCCGTCAGCCTGGCCGCGTTCTTTGCGGCTCTCTGCGCCTCCGCTCCGGCTCCGCTGTTTTACCAGCCGGAAGGCACGACCTTTGAGTCGTATCGGCGCACGCCGGTCGATTTGCGTCTGGCCGTCTATCCGGCGTACGCCGATCAGAGTGCGGGCGCCATTTTGTTTGTTCACGGCGGCGGCTGGGGCGTGGGCGGCGCCGGCCTGCCGTTCTACGCCGACTGGGAAAAGCAGGTTCGCCGCGCGGATCTGCGGGCCTTTGCGGTGGAACATCGGCTGCCGCCGCGCTATCGCGGCCGGGATCAGGTGGAAGACGTTGTGGCGGCGGTCCGCTATTTACAGACGAACGCAACGCGCTTCGGGTTTCCGGCCGATCGCATCGCGCTCGTAGGTTTTTCCAGCGGCGGGCACCTGGCAGTGATGACCGGGCTCACGCTTTCGAAGCGGCGGCCAGGCCAATTTCGCACAGCGAGCAATCCGGTGCGCGCCGTGGTGGCGTATTATGCGCCGCTTGATCCGGAACGTCTGCTGCAATCCGAGAATCCGGAGATTCGCGATATCCTGTTCAATTATCTGCCAGCGTTTGATCCCGGTCGCGACATGCGCGAATCGGTGCGCCTGCGCGAAAGCTTTTATCTGCGCGCGCTGAAAGATATTTCGCCCTTGCAGAATTTGCACCGCGACGCGCCGCCTATGTTGCTGGTGCACGGCGATCAGGACAAGCTGGTGCCCATCAGCCAGAGTCAGGCCTTTCAGGCGCGCGCCGAGGAACTCAAACCCGGCCTGGTTCGTCTGGAAACTGCACGCGGCGCCGATCATAACTTCGAGGCGTCGCGCAGCCGCTGGGCGCGCGCCCTGGAAGAAGAGAGCGTCGAATTCATTCTCGATCAGTTCGAAGATTAATCGTCGTCGACGGACGCATCAAGTCCGAGTACGAAATCCCCAATGGCCGTAGTCGCCTGCGGCGAAAGCGTGCGAAACGGATTGTAGCGTTGCAGAGCGAGCGCGAATCCCTGCCGCATGCCGTCAGTGGATTTCAGAAAATGATCCGCCCCCGGTGCAATGCGGCCGTCGCGTCGCGCGGAGGCCAATAAGTCCGCGGGGATTTCCTCGTCATACTCGCCCACAATGCGCAGCACGGGCGTTCCGTTTCTCTCAAGTCGCTCCAGCGTTTGCACCGGGAAGAAGGCGCGCGCCGGTTCGGCGAAGCCGTTCATCTCCGGCGACTGCATATAGCGCAGGGCCGCGCGAAAGGCGATCAGGTCCGGCGGAGTACGATTGTCGCCTTGCGTTATGTCGGCGGGGACTTCGTTATGCGCAAGAAAACGAACCAGGTCTTCACGCGCACGTGCACGCACGGACTCGGGCGGGTCGGACCGTTCCAGATTCCAGAGCAGGCGGCGGCCCCAGTCTTCGAGCGCGCTGCCGCCGCTGAAGGCGCAGCCGCAGAGAATCAAGCCGTCGATCGCGTTTGCGGCGGCATGCGCGCTCGCTTGCGCCGTGTTCAGCGCGTAGAGTACGCTGGTGCAGGCCTCTCCATGAGCCAGCACGGCGAGCGGACGGCGTTGCGCTCCGCCATCCAATTCGCGAACAATCCGGACTGCGCCGGCGAAGTCGCCGGCGAGCAATTCCAGATCCCGATACGTGCTGCGCGAGGCTGCGGAGCGTCCGGCGCCGCGCGGATCAAAACGAAAACTGCCAATGCCCGACTCGGTTGCGAGTTGCAGCGCGAGTCGGCCCCCGGCGTGGGTACGCAGGGCGGGCGAGTTCCAGTCGCGGTCAAGAGTCGGGTCGCTGACAAAAAGCAGGCGCGGCGCGCTTTGCGCGCGCGGGTCCTCGATTAAGACGTGCGTTCCCGCCAGGCGTGCGCCGTCCGGACCCACGAACTCCGCATCGCGAATTTGCGCGTCAAAGTTGGAGTAGTCCGGTTCGGGATTGTACAGCCGCGTGAAGATCCAGAAAAGCGCCAGTGCGCAAGCCGGCCCCAGCAGCGTGAAGAGTATGAATCGGCGCGGATTCAATGGGCGTTCCGAATCAAGTACTCGGCGAACTCGCGCATGCAAATGCCGGCCAGATGACTGGAGTCGTAGTACGCGTCGCATGCGATCGCCGGCGAGTAATTCATGTCCAGAAAAGCCGCGCCCTTTTCGGCGGCGAGCGCGCGCAGCGTCGGTTCAAAAGCGGCGCGCACGGTGGTTTTTCGACCGCGCGGGTCAACGGCGGTTTCCCGTTCGTCCATAAAGCGCCGCAGATCCGGTCCGACTTTCACCCAGATCAGCGCGCTTTTTGCGCCCAGCGCGCGCGCATCGTCGAGCATTGCGCTGGCGAAGGCGAGCTGATTCTCATCGAGACTGTAGCGCGTCATGAATCGATTCCAATCGCCTTCCGCAGTCTGCAGCAAATAATCGGGGTCCTGCGGCGGCGCCAGGTCCAGATTATAGGGCGTGGAGCCGCGGTTCTTATGCATGGTCACCACGCTGTCGGCGGCGAAAAGCCGGAACCGATACAGATGTATGCCTTCGTCTTTCAGACGGATGCGGATGGTCGCCGGACTGAAATGATACTGATAAGACCAGAAGAGACGTTTGGCCGCATAATTGCTCACGCTGTCGACGCTGAAGTTCGCCAGATTTCGCAAGACGAAAGACGGCGGCAGGCCGTTCAACATGACTTCGTCCATTTGCACCGTAGGAGTCCGATTAAAAACTTCCGGACTGACGACGAAGTAGATGAAGTCGGGTCGCAACCCCTTTGATTTGAATTGCTCCAGCAGATAGGCGAAATAGGCCGAATCTCCGCCCGGGACGGAAAAATTAAAAAGCGTCCAATCGTCCGGCAGACTCTCCACCGTGACCGGATCCAGCGACTGACTGCGTGAGTTGCCGAAGACCACCAGCGTTTTGCGCCGCGCGGGCAGCTGAAGATATTGTTCGAGTTCGTACAGCAGATAGTCTTTCTGTTCGTAACTCAGAAAAGAAACGGTTCGCAGGAAATAGTCCGGCGAACGCCAGATAAACAAGAGCTTATCCGCAAAATATGCGGCGAACAGCAGCGCCAGCGGGAAGAACAAAAACTTCGCAATGCGCCGAACGCGCCCGACCGCATTCGCCGACGCGTCCGCAGCTGCGGACTGCGGATCAATGCCGGAACCGTTCGAAGGCGCTTTCGTCATATCGATCTCCGCTCAAAAAACAAAGTAAATGAACTGATGCGACCCGACGGCGATGGCCGGCATCAAGAGTCCGCCGACAATCATGGATGCGATGATCAGCAAGTACGGATCATAGCGCCGCCATTTTTCAAAAAGTCCCGGCCGGTACTGGATATACTGAAAGAAGAACATCACGAGAAACATCAAAAGCGCGCTTTCAATCGGCGAGATATCGTTCAAGCGTAAGGCCCCGGCGCCGAACACGCTTTCGAAAAGAGCCACGTCGCCGCCCGCGCCGGCGTAATTGGCGGCGGCGGCGCCCGGACCGTGGGTAAAGAGTCCGGCGAACATATCGACCATAATGGCGCTGGCCGACTTGCCGTATTCCGGAACCGGTTGGGCGCGAAACATGAGCGCGCCCAGGCAAAACAACAAGAACATAAACGCGGTTTTGAGAGCGATGAGCGCGGGATTTTTTTGCGGCGTAAGGTTTATGCCCAGGTCGGTCTCGACAAATCGTTCAGCCGCCAGCAGCAGGCCCCAGAATGCGCCCCAGGCGACGTAGGTGTAGTCCGCGCCGTGCCACAGGCCGCCCAGCGTGAAGGTCAAAATCAAGTTAAAATAAATGCGCGCGCGTCCGCGTCGATTGCCGCCGAGCGGAATATAGATATAGTCGCGCAGCCAGGTCGCCAGCGTGATGTGCCAGCGCTGCCAGAGTTCGCGCGCACTGCGCGCCAGATATGGAGCCAGGAAATTCTCCGGTATCTCGTAGCCCATCAGGCGCGCGACGCCGCGGGC
This sequence comes from Leptospirales bacterium, assembly GCA_036170535.1. Taxonomy (GTDB): domain Bacteria; phylum Spirochaetota; class Leptospiria; order Leptospirales; family Leptonemataceae; genus SSF53. The sequence goes on from JAVHPJ010000038.1 coordinate 8,156, forward strand.
GATGTCGGTGTAGCCGGAAAAATCGCAGTATACTTGTAGCGAGAAACAGGCGCCGGCCGCGAGCAGAGACCAGGCTGTGTAGGCTTCCGGGGCGCGAAATACCGGCGCCACAATCAGTCCCATCGGGTCGGCCAGCAGCACCTTCTTGACGAGACCGCCAAGTATCAGCCACAAACCGTCGTACATGCGACGTCGGTCAATCCATGGATCGTCGATCTGTTCCATGAAGTCCGTGGAACGCATGATCGGTCCCGCAATGAGCTGCGGGAAAAAAAGGATGAATAGAAAAAAGCGCTCCGGTCCGTAGTCGCGGTCGATCACGCCGCGATAAACGTCGATCACGTACGCCATTAACTGAAACGTATAAAAGCTGATGGCCAGCGGCAAAAAGAGATTAAAGCCGCGCGCCTCCGCCGGAAGCGGTACGCCCAGGTCTAGCAGAAAGTTGCGCGCAAAGTCGAAGTACTTAAAGACGCCGAGATTCAGCAGATTCACGACGACGCTGAGCGTCAGCCAGCGCGATCTGCGAACCCCTTCAGAACTCAGGATGAGACGCGTGAAACCATAGTTCAACGCGATCATCAGCAGGAAATGCGCCGTCCAGCGCAGGCCCCACCACCCTTCGCTCTGCAAGCCCCAGGCGGCGTAGAATCCGATCGACGCGAAAATGAGCCAGCGTCGGCGGGCGGTTCCCGTCAGCGTCCAGTAGACGAAGTATACAATGACGCCGAACAGGAGGAAGAGCAGCGAATTAAATAGCATCTTGCATTGCGAGCTGGCGTGCGACGAAATCGCCGCGACGAAAGCTGAATCTGGCGCGGGTCAAGTAACGCAGGCGGCCGCTATCGGTATAAACTCTGCAACCGCCCGTTCGAGGTCGAGCGGAATTGTCGCGCCGCACGCGTTTTTGTGGCCGCCGCCGCCGTATCGTTCGGCCGCGGGCAGTAGATTGACATCGCCTTTGCTGCGCATGGAGGCGCGCGTTTCGCCGCCTTCGCGTTCCGTAAAAAGGATGCCTATCTTGATGCGTTCGGGTTCGATGAGCTCGTTGACAATTCCATCGATATCATCGGGCGATGCTTGCACTGCATCCAGATCGGAGCGGTGAATTGCGAACCAGGCGACCTGCAGATCTTCGCGAACCTGCATGCTGCGATACAAGAGGGCCCGACCGGCCAGACGACCGATGCGCCAGTTCGATAACAGCAGCTCCGCCATCTCCGCCGGATCGACGCCCAGCGCCAGCAGCCGGGCCGCAATTTCATGCGTGCGCGGGGCGGTCTTGCGATAGCGAAAGTGTCCGGTGTCGATTACGATGCCGGCATACAGAGCCCGCGCCACTTCCAGCGAAAGCGGAGCGCCCGCATACTGGAGCAATTCGAAAATCATTTCGGACGTCGAGCCGGCGTCCGGATTGAGGAAGTGCGTTTTCATGTCGGCCTCAAAGCCGTCATGATGATCGATAATGATCAGGTTCGACCAGTTGTCGTTGACCAGTCGATTTAATTCTCCGGAACGCGCGGGTTCGGAGTTATCCACCATCACAATAATGCGTTCTTCCAGATCCCGCCGATCAAAGCGATCATGCAGGGCGTGTATGCGTCGCTCCGGATCCAGGTAGCTGTAACGCGGATGAATCGAGTCCTGATTTACGACCAGACAATCGAGGCTGCGCGTGCGAAATAAGTGTTCGAGCCCAATCTGAGCGCCAATGCCGTCCGGGTCCGGGTTGCGATGCGTCGTAACCAGAAATTTTTCGCCCGCGCCCAAAAGCCGCGTGAGCAGTCGTTCATAGAACTGCGGATGCATGGTCGTGTGCGGTCGTCGTTTTAGTTTTTCGCATCTGCGCCGGTCGGGGTCGCAGTCAACTCGGCGAGCGCCGCGAGCGCGCCCATACGTCGACGCGCTTCCGCCTCCAACGCATCGCTCTCGTTCGGCAACTGGCCGGCTTTAACCGCTTCCAGAAGGTCGCGCAAAAGATCGCCCATGGGTCGGCCCGGCGTCATGCCGAGTTCCATGAGCCGATGACCGTTGATCTTGAGGTCGCGCGTCTTCAGCTCCGCTTCTTCGGCGCGGATCCGCGCTATATGACGCATCAGATCTTTAATTGCCTGGGGCAGCGCCGTGCGTTTTCCGGAGCCCTTGCGATCGGCGAGGCGCAGGCGGATCAGATCTTCCAGCATGTCCGGCGGCGTTTTTTTGGTGAAACGGCGCACCGCGCGATCGGTCCACTCCGCCGTGTAATGAAACATGTGGTGGCGTACCAGAAAGCGCACCTTCTTCAACAGATCCGGTTCAAAGCCGAAGCGACGCATAATCCGTTCGGTGTGCTTTGCGCCGATCACTTCGTGGTTGTGAAAGGTGGCCTCGCCGTTGGGCAGCACCCGGCGCGTATCGACTTTGCCCAGATCGTGGAAAAGCGCCGAAAGACGCATTTTGAGATCCGGCTCCGGCACGGCGTCGCAAGTATAGATGCAGTGATAAAACACGTCGTATTTGTGATAGCGGTTTTGCGTGAGGCCGAGGCCGGCGCGCAACTCAGGCAAGAACCAGTCGAGCATGCCGATCTCTTCCATAAGAAGAAAGCCGCGGCTGGGCCGTGCGCCGCAGAGCAAACGTTTGAATTGCCGGTTCAAAAATTTACGACCGAGCGCCGCTGCATCTTCGCGGCGATAGCCGGATTGAAAGGCGGCCAGCGTCTCCGTCGCCGGCGCAAAGTCCAGCATGGCGGCGAGGCTGACAAAGCGGAGTACTAGATCGGCGCGCGCCGCGTCGGGCAGGCGCAGCGGCCGTAAGGTGCGCGATTCAAGGTCGGCCAGGCCGGCGGCCGGTCCGCGCCAGCCAGGCGCGCGCGACGAACCTGACGAGCCGCGTACGCTCAGCTCGTCCGTGCTCAAGCGCAAACGATCAATGCTGAGGGCTTCTTCGCCGATGGCGTCGGCGTCCGGGCGAATCAGGAGTTGGAATTCCTCCGTCCGTTCCGGTAATTGCAGATAAATGCGCGCCTCGCCGGGCTGCACAAAGGCGCGCGTCATATCCGGGAGTCTCAGCTCACGCCGCTGGATGGATGCGGCCAGATCGGGAAAGCGGTCCGGGGCCACGCAGAGGCGCGCCACCGGCAGGCCGGCCGCGAAAAACTTCAGGCTTTCCCCGCTGATTTCGCAGGGCAGGGCGCCGCCCGTACGTTCGAACCAGGCGACCAGATCGTCCGGCGGATTCAGCCCTTTCTGTATAACTGCGCTTGCGAACATAGACCGGACGGAGAAATGTCCTCTGGAACGCCTTCCCCGTATAGTAAAAAATAGAGGCCCGGTCCCAATGTCGCCCTCCGAGAAACCCCCGTCTTTGACCCCATTATTCACGCGCGACGAGATCGCCCGCCGGGTGCTTGAGCTGGGCGCGGCGATAAATCGCGACTATGCCGGCCAGGCGATCACGGCCATCGGCATACTCAAGGGCTCGTTTCTGTTTCTGGCCGATCTGGTGCGCGTGATCGAGGTTCCCGTAGCGATCGACTTTATTCAGACCAGCTCGTACGGCGATGCGACCGAATCGAGCGGCGAGGTGCGTATTCTGCGCGACTTTGAAGGTTCCCTGGCCGATCGGCACGTGCTCCTGGTTGAGGATATTATCGACACCGGTCTGACCTTGAACTATCTGTGGGACTTAATCGCGGCCCGGCGTCCGGCCTCTGTAGCGATTGCGGCAATGTTCGTAAAGGAAGCTAAACAACGACTCACGCATCCGATCCGCTATTCCGGTTTCGCCCTCGAGGGCGATCCGTTTATTGTAGGCTATGGCATGGATTACCGCGGGCTGTATCGCAACCTGGATCATGTGGCGGCGCTCGATGCGGGCGATGTTCAATAAGGACCGCGTGGCTGCGCCGCGGCCGCGCTTAATTTCGATTCAATCAGTGTTTTCTATTGACCGCGCGCGCGCCCGGGCTCGCATCCATGCATGCGAAACCAGATCGCGCGCTTCGTGTTGCTCTTGACCTTCAGCTGGATCGGCCTGCCGAACTGCAAATTCGTCGAAGAGAGTTGCAGCCCGTCCGATCTGGACTGCAGCCTCAGCGCGGCCTTCCTGTATGCGGCAAGTTCGTATCGCAGTTGCACGGCTCAAAACAGCTCGGTCGCAGTGCCCGGATATTTTACGTTTACCGGAACGCCGGGCGCAACGGTCAGCGCGTCTGCGCTCTGCAGCACCGCGGACGGCGGCGCCATCTGGACCGGCGCGTCCAACGCAAACATTCCCGGCCTGGGCGCGGCGACGCCGCGGCGCGCGTTCTCCGGCGGCACGGATATCCTCGTGGTGAAACACGCTCCCGGCGGCGCCGTCGAGTGGTACACCTTCCTGGGATCCTCCGCCGCCGATTCAGGCAGCGCGATCGCTTCTACGAGCGATGGCGGCTACATTGTAAGCGGCCAATCCCAGGCCAATATTCCGACGCTGGATGGCAAGACGCCGCTCTTTTCGTACAGCGGGTCTAACGACGGCAGCTTTTTCAAACTGAACAGCGTCGGCGATCCTGAGTGGTACGGCTTTGTCGGCACGGCCGGCGTGGATTCTCTGAGTCACGCGAGCGTGGGTCCGGACGGCTCCATTGCACTGGCGGGTTCGGTCGCCCAGGATCTGCCGGCGCTCGGCGGCCGGTCGCCGGTTTATTCCTACGCTGGCGGCGAAGATATCGTACTGGTGAAGTTAAACTCGGCCGGCGCCCTGGATTGGTATTCGCTGCTCGGCAGCAGCGCCTCCGAGTCGGCCAGCGACGTCGCTTTCACTACAAGCGGCGCGCTGTATGTTTGCAGCTCCACCAACGCCGGCGTTGCGGCGTTGGGCGTCACTGCGCCGCTGAGTCCCTTTCAGGGCGGAACGGACTACTGGCTGATCAAACTTACCGCATCCGGGCCTGTCGACTGGCACACGTTCGCCGGTACGGCGGCCGGCACGGATTCCGCTCTGAACGGTGCGCCGACGGCGGACGGCGGGTATACGGTCACCGGGTATACGAATACCGGAGTGCTCAGCCTCGACGGCCGCGCGCCAGTGCAAAGCTATCTGGGCGGCTTTGACGCGCTCACCATTCGCTACGAGTCCGCCGGCGCGGTGCGCTGGTTTACGCACGCCGGCTCGGCGTCCGGCAACGATCAACCGGTCGCCGTCCTCAGCGCGGCGGACGGCTCGACGTATATCGCCGGCAATACCGGATTCGGGATTACCGGCCTTGGCGGAAAGGCGCCCGTGCGCGCTTATACCGGCTCGCTCGACGGCTTTCTGATGCGTTTCGACAGCACGGGCGCTATCGAATGGTACACGTTCGCCGGCGATGCGGGCATTGAACAGTTAAACGCCCTTGGAACAACATCCGACGGAGGCGTGTACGCCGCAGGCAATGCAAACGGCTCCATTGCGAACATCAGCGGGAAGACGGCGCTGGAACCCTACAGCGGAACGCAGTCGGCGTTGCTGGTGCGCTATGCCGCCACCGGAGAATTGTAGAGGCGCACCCGTATGAACCGTCGCAAGTCTCGTCTATCGTTTCGCAGAGCGCTCCTGGCTGCGCTGATCGCACTAACTCTGAGTCAATCGCTTGCGTCGCGCAGTACGGCGGACTACCAGCGCGAATTTAATCAACTGCACGCGGCGTCGCGCTGGGCGGATGCGGAGCGGCTGCTGCGCGCTTATGAGCGCGAACATCCGGACGATGAGTGGGCCGCGCCCAATCTCTGCTGGGTCTTGCGCGAACAGAAGAAATTTGCAGCGGCGCTCGAGGTCGCCCGTCGGGCCCGGGTTCGTTGGCCGGCCAGTTCTTATGTGCGCGAGGCCTGGCTCACGGCGCTCGGCGCGCGCGCTCAGGAACTCGCCGAATCCGGCGCAGGCGGCGCCGGTCCCTTAATTCAAGAGGCGCTTGCGGCCGTGCGCGATGAACGCACGCTCTTTTATTACGGCGCGGTTTTGCGCGCGGAGAAAAAATATCAGGCTTCGATCGACGCACTGGAGGGAGGTCTGCGCCTTGCAGCCGCCGCTTCCGTCTGGAAAATTCCGCTGACCGATTCGCTCGCCTGGTCGCTGACCCTGCGCGGCAAAGAGCTGGGCGAGGCCGAGCGACATGCGGACGCGCACGTCCTCTTCCTGCGCGCCTATGAACTGCTGCCGGATCGCGACTACGTGCTTTACCATTACACGGTTTCGTTGGGCGCCATCGGGCGCGACGCCGAGGCGCTGCGCTTGCTTGAGGCGGGCGTCGCTCGCTTCCCGGCCTACGAATGGTTCCGTCCGGCCCTGATGTGGGCCTGGTTGGAGCAGGGCCGATTGCGCCTGGCGGAAAAAAAGCCGGCGGAGGCGCTCGATTTTTTTGAGCGCGCGCGGCGGCTTGCGCCCGATCAGCAGGCGACGTACTATTATCAGGGTCTGGCCTTGTATGAACTCGGGCGCTACGGCGACGCGTTGGCGGAGCTGGGCGTTGCACGCCGTCGTTTCCCGGAGTATCGTGATCTGGACTGGCTTCTGGCAGATTCGCTGCGTCGGCGTTCGCGCGAATTGCGCACGCCTGCGCAAGCGGCCGAACTGGCGAAGCTGACCGCGGAAGCGCGCGCGAGTTTGCTCGGACGCTTCGCCGCCGATCGCGAACTTTTGCGCGCCCTCGAAGAGATTTATGCGATGCAGGGCGATTTTGCCGCCAGCGCGCCGTTCTTGCGCGAACGTGTGCGCGCCTTCTCCGGCGAGTCGGGCATGCACGCGATTGCCGGCGGACACTTAAATCGTTATGCGCTCTCGATTGGTCTGAACGATCCGCGGGGCCGCGCCCTGCGGACGGAGGCGGACGCGCTGTTACGGCGGGCCATGACGCTCTACGAAGCGGCGAATACAAATCGCGGCGAACGCAGGCTGGCCGGCGCGCCGCTGGCGGGGCCGATCTTTGTCGCGGCCAGTTTTGATGACGGCGGCACGCACAGCGGCTACGGCAAGTACTGCTACGACTTCATGGGCGCAACGGCGGACGGTCGCACCGTGCGCGGCGGCGCCGGCGCGGTGAATGAGGACTTCATCGGATTTGGCGCGGCGATTCTGGCTGTGGAGGAAGGCGTGGTGGAGAGTCTGGCGAACAACGATCCGGACGGCAGTCCGGGACGCATCACCTTCAGTCACGATGGCAATTTCGTCGCCGTGCGCCACGCCGACGGAAGCCTCGGCTGGTACATGCACCTCAAGCAGGGCTCCGTCGCGGTCGCGGTAAATCAACGCGTGCGGCGCGGCGAGAAGCTGGGCGAGTTGGGCAACTCCGGCATGTCGCACGCTCCGCATCTGCATTTCTGCGTGCTCGACGAGGCGGGCGTGTCGTTGCCGATTCGCTTTCCGCCGCGCACGGCGCGCCGTCCCGCCGGATCGGATCGAATCAGCGCAGCCGCCGTCTTCCAGACCGGCTGGCTGCTCGAGTAGCGCTGCACCCGACGGCGAAAAAATTTCGAACGTTTCGCAATTCCTTACAATATCGCCGCCGGACCGGCGTCTTCAGAACGGGCGCAGTTGCGCGTTCTGAATATGTCTTTTGCAAGCCCGGCGCCGGTCGCCGCCGATTCAACTATGAACCCAGGCCGATTAATTGCCGCACTGCAACGCGACGCGGGTCGCATAGGCGGCTTTATTCGCAAACAAATTGCGGATCCGGACGAGGCGGAAGATCTTTTTCAAGATGTTTTGCTACGGGCTCTTGATGCGCCGATCGAAGAAGTTGAAAACCTGGCGGCGTGGCTGTTTGCAGCTGCGCGCAATCGCATCATCGACTGGCGTCGTCGCTCCGCGCGGCGACCAACCGATTCGCTTGACGCAGTCGGCGTGCCGGAGCCGGCCAGTCCGGCGGTGGCCGCCGCGCGCGCCGAACTCCAGCAACGATTCTGGGACGAGTTGCTTGACGCTCTCGCTGAACTTCCGGCCGAACAGCGCGAGGTGTTTGTGCAACATGAACTCGAAGGCAAGTCCTTTAAGGACATTGCCGCTGCAACTGGAGATAATATAAACACGCTGCTTTCGCGCAAACGGTACGCTGCGCTGTACCTGCGCGTACGATTAAAAGAGCTCTACGCAGAATTCAGCAACGTCGAAGATTCGTGAAGCGCTCGCCTTTAGCCATTAAATTTCTTGAGGAGTAAAAATATGAATGTCCGAAAAGTTTTGCATGGAATTAAATTCTTCGTGTTTGGCGCAACCCTGCTTGCGTTGTTTGGCGCGGCCGTATTCTACCTGTGGAACGCGCTGGCCGCGCCCCTTTTTGGCGCCCCGCTATTGAACTACTGGCAGGCGTTGGGACTGCTTGCGCTGGCGCGCATACTTGTCGGCGGGCGCGGCTTTGGCGGCGGAGGATTTCGCCGACGCATCTGGCACAAACAAATGGAAGAGCGCTTCGCCCAACTTTCTCCGGAAGAACGCGAGAGATTTCTGAATGTAATGGGCGCTGGCGCGCATGGCGGACATCATCGCTGAAACGTGCGAATCTCCTGGATAAAGAGGTCGCCGTACGCATCCAGCTTGTTCTGACCGACGCCGTTCACCAGCTGCATTTCCTGGCGGGTGCGCGGCGCGAGTCGGACCATGTCGCGCAGGGTGCGATCACTGAATATCATGTACGGCGCTATGCCGCGTTCTTTCGCCAGGCGCAATCTGAGGGCGCGCAGAGTTTCAAAAAGTCGCAGTTCAGTTTCATTTTCGAGCGCGTCGTCAATCGGGCCGCGACTGCGGCCGCTTGAGCGCGGCTTGCTGTAGGGATCTTTGCGCAGCCGCACGCCGACCTCGCCTTTAAGCACGGGAAAACTCTTTTCCGTCAGACGAAATCCGGAGCGTTCCTCAAGCCCGACGGAGAGCAGCCCCGACGCTGCGAGTTGGCGAAACACCGACTTCCATTCCTTCTCCGTAAGATCCTGGCCGACGCCGAAGGTCGGCAGTCGGTCGTGGCCGGCTTTGCGCACCCGCTCGTTATCGCGGCCCAGTAAAACGTCAATCAGGTGTTTTGCGCCGAAGATCTGGCCGGTGCGGTACACGCAGGAGAGCGCTTTTTGCGCAGCGATTTTTCCATCGTAGGTTTCCGGCGGTTCCAGGCAGTTGTCGCAATTATCGCAACGGTCTGCGCGCTCTTCGCCAAAGTAGTTCAGAATGAGTTTACGGCGACACTCGGTCGACTCGGCGTATCCGAGCATCGCGTCGAGCCGGCGGGCAATGATGCGTTGCCGTTGCTCGTCATCGCTGCTTGCATTCATGAGCCGCTGCAAATTGACGACGTCCGCCAGGCTGTAGAGCAGATACGCATTGGAAGGCTCTCCATCCCGACCGGCGCGCCCGGTTTCCTGGTAATAACTTTCCAGATTTTTTGGCAGATCCAGATGGACTACAAAGCGGACGTCCGGCTTGTCGATGCCCATCCCAAACGCGACCGTGGCGACCATTACAATGCCTTCCTCGCGCACAAAACGACGCTGGCGCGCTGCGCGCGTCTCAGCATCGAGGCCGGCATGGTAAGCGAGCGCTGGAGCGCCGTTACGCTCTAAAAAGTCGGCGATGTCGTCGCAGCGTTTGCGGGACATGCAGTAGACAATGCCTGCCTGGCCCGGGTGTTCCGAACGCAGGAATTCCAGCAGTTGTACGCGTTCTTCGTCCTTGAGTGCGACGCGGTAGCGGATATTGGGTCGGTCAAAGCTGGTGATAAATCGCGCCGCGTTTTGCAGCTGCAAACGTTCGATGACGTCCTTGAGCGTGACCGAGTCGGCGGTGGCGGTCAGGGCGATGCGCGGCACGTCCGGAAAACGTTCGTGCAGAACATTCAGCCGGCGGTACTCCGGGCGAAAGTCGTGGCCCCATTCGGAGACGCAGTGGGCCTCGTCGATTGCAAACAGCGCGATGCGCCCGCGCGCGAGAAACTCCAGAAACCCCGGCGAATGCAGGCGCTCGGGGGCCACATACAACAAATCCAGCTCGCCCGCCGCATACCGCCGTTCAATTGCGTGCGCTTCCTCCGGCGACAGGGCTGAATTCAAGCGTTCGGCCCGCACGCCGTTCTGTTTGAGGGCGTCCACCTGATCCTGCATGAGCGCAATGAGCGGCGAGATTATCACGCCGGTTCCTGCGCGGGCGATCGCCGGAATCTGATAACACAGCGACTTGCCGGCGCCCGTAGGCATAAGCGCCAGGGCGTCTTCGCCGGCGATGACGCGGCGAATAATGTCCTCCTGCGCCCCGCGAAAGGCCTCATAGCCGAATACTGCGCGCAGAATTTCGCGCGGATCTTTTGCCGCCACCTCGCTCACAGGGCGCCGCTGGATCTCAAAAATTCAATAGTCTGCCTCAGGCCCTGCTCAATTTGAACGGGCTTCCATCCGAGCGTCGATTGCGCCCGCGCGCTGTTCGGCCGAGCCTGCCACAAGAGAAAGGTCAGCTGTCCGCCGGGTAAAAGGGGCGGATTTTTTGTGAGTTTTGCGGCGAATTCGCCGGCGGCGGAAAACAAGCGCGCAAACCAGAGCGGCATAACGGGCGGAATTTTCTTAACCGGGGCGAGGGCCGCCACGCGCCGCGCAAGATCGACCAGCGACTGGTACGACTCGCTCAGTATGAACCGATCGCCGGAGCGCGCCCGGTCGGCGGCGAGAATATGTCCGCGCGCACAGTCGGCCGAATACACGAGCGGGAAGCCGCCCGGCAACAACATGGGAATCTTGCCGCGAATCAAGTCGCGGATAAAGTGATTGGTTCCGGGGGAACTGTCCGGACCCGGGCCATAGAGGCCGGCCGGGTGCAAGAATACGATGTCCAGTCCGCGTTCAAGAAACTCCACGGCGATGCGATCCGCATCCTGCTTGGAGCGTTCGTAATAGGTGCCTTTGGGCGCATCGTCGAGAACCGACTCGTCGTAAATTTCGCCGGGCGCGGCTTTGAACACGTCGATGGTGCTCGTGTAGACAACGCGTTGAACGCCCGCCGCCAGCGCCGCTTCGAGAACATTGCGCGTGCCCGCGACGTTTACGCGTTGAAAAATCTCGGGATCGGCCTGCCACTGCTCCGGCAATCCAGCGGCATGGTAGACGGCGCGGCAGCCCTGCACCGCCGCGGCGATGCTGGCCGGATCGGTTACATCGCCGGCGCGCAACTCGCACTGCTCCGGCAACAGCGCGCGGGCCCGTTCCGGAGAGCGCACCAGCGCGCGCACGGTTTCGCCGCGTTCAATCAGTTGCTGCACAATACTGGCGCCGATCATGCCTGTGGCGCCTGTAACCAATACGCTCATAGTGCCGCCTCCGTTCTCCGTCGTTATGGGAGCGATCCGGAGCGCCGTCAACTCAGGCGCGCGCCTGGCCGACGCTTATTGCCCGGGCGCGCCGGACGGACCAGGCTTAAAGCGAAACAAGTAATAGGGAGCGGCTTTTGCAATGTGGGCTTTACTCTGCAACATCAAATCGGGAATGGCGCTGTCGGCAATGTAGAGGTAGTTGTCAGGGCCAAAGGAGAGGGCGTCGGGCCAACGCATCCGGTTGTCGCGAATAACCGTGGACAGCTCTCCGCGCGGGTTCAACGCAAGAATTGCGCTGTGTTCGACGTCCGTGATGTAAATATTCCCTGCGTGATCCATACTCAGACCGTCTGAAAGCGGCTTGGGTCCAAAGCGCTCTACGCGTTGTGATAGTTCCGCGACCGAGAGACTTGCATCGTTTAAGTCGCTCGTACGCACGCGAAACATTGTTTCGTGCGCCATCGGCGAGAAGTAGAGCCACTCGCCTTGTTTGTCGAGAGCAATCGAATCCACGCCTGGCTTGAGCACGAACAGTCCGCCAAAAAAGACCATGTCTTTCACGGGACTGCGAATCAACCAATCCTCAAGTCGTTCAGGGAATCACTGTAGAACGTTGAATTGTCGAAGATAGAAAG
>JAVHPJ010000039.1:0-4198 GCA_036170535.1 Leptospirales bacterium
CCAGGTACGCGGCCACCCACTCGGCCGTATCGTCTTCTTTGCCGGCGGCCAGATCCTTCGCCCGCATGTCCTTTACCGGTACATGCAGGACGCCAAGCGACGGGATCGGCCCGTTGCCCAGGCGACGGCTTCCAGTTCCCAGGCATTGAAACTTGCCCAGGCGGTGTTTAAATGCGGTTTTTGCAGCCCATCGATTGGGATGTGTGAAATTATAATAATCGACGATCGCGTCTTTTGCGGGCATGGCTGTCTCCAGGCCCGGGTTCTCTCCTTATTTCCCCCGATGTCGACTCATTTTCTGATGAATCTACGCAATTACTGTTTTTGGCGTCCCTGGTAGAAGTTTTCCCATTCCGCGCCGCGTTGTGTGAATTTGTGCGCTTTACGGTTGCGCGCTCTTCGCCTGTTTCAGCGAGTCGAGCAGGATCTTGCGCCACGGCGCGCCGGCGCGCAGGCGGTGCAGGTTACCCAGGTGTCCGGCAAAGGTGCGGTGGATAAACAGAATCTCGCGCGGAAACTCGACGCCGATCGTTTCAAACCAGCTTTCGCGGCCTAACTTCAGAATTTCTTCATAGAGTTTACGATCGGCCAGAAACCGATATTCGCCGCTTTCCGGAAACAGCCGGCGCACCAGGTCGGCGTGCGGCGCGATCAAGCTCTCGCTCAACGTTTCTCCGCCCCGCTTCTGTATGCCGATGCCCTGGAGTATCGCCGGCACTTCGCCGTCGCGATCGTTTAACACCGCCTCGGCGATCGCGCCGTAGCCGCGCGCTATATTGTCCGGGATCGCCTTCACGCAGCCAAAATCATACAACACGATTTTTCCGCCCGGGCGAAAGGCGAAGTTGCCCGGATTCGGATCGGCGTGCAGGCGTCGGTGCACAAACACGCCTTCCGCAATCATGCGTCCGAGCGTTGCGCCCCATTGATCGCGCTCCGTCTCGTCGGCCTCCGCAGCCTCCGCAAGCGTCTGGCCGTCTTCGTATTCCAGACACAACACGCGCCCGCTGGAGAGCTCCGGCACAGGCGCCGGCAGTATGAGCTGCGCATCGTGCGCGTGCAGGGCGCGCATCGCCGTTAAATGTTCCAGCTCCGCGCGATAATCGAGCTCGGCGAGCACGGTCGTCTCGAGTTCTTCCCATACCGGATCCAGATCGGTCTGCGTCGCCAGCGCAAGCAGCGGGCCTAATGCCACGCGCAGTTGTTTAAAGTCGCTCGCTACAATTCGATCGATGCCCGGATACTGAATCTTCAGCGCCACGCGCCGGCCGTCGGCGAGCTTCGCGCGATGCACCTGTCCAATCGACGCCGCCGCAAAGGCGGTCTCTTCCAGTTCAGATAGCGCACTCATGCGTGCGCCCAGCTCCGCTTCCAGTTGCGCGCGCAGTTTTTCGAGCGGCAGCGGCGGCGCGCTGTTTTGCAGTTGGGCGAGCGCACGCAGGGCCGGCTCGGGCAAGAGGCCTTCCTGGGCGGAAAGCATCTGCCCTAACTTCATCGCCGCGCCTTTTAAGCGGCCCAGGCGTTCGGTTAACACGGCGCCAATGCGCGCCCAGGCCTGGGCTTCGACGAACTCCCGTGCGCCGCTGTCGCGAAACGCACTTTTGAGTTTCATGCCCGCCAGCGCCGTCGCCGTGCGGCCGGCCGCGCCGCCCAGGGCGAAAAGTCGCGCCAGGGTTCCTTCGATCAGTCCTTCATCGGAATCGGGCATGGGGTTTCAGGTTTGCACGACTTCGACTTGTCCGTGCGGCGTTGTGCGCCAGTCTCGGTTTATGCAAAGGGTCGGCCCGTTTCCCGTCGCGCGGTTTTTTCGGTCTGCCGCGCTGCTCGCTCTGTCAGGAATGTGTGCGCTCTGCAAAAACTCCGGCGCGCCAGCGCGCGATCTTGTAATCGACGGCGCGGCCTTTGGGACAAACTACCGCATCCTGCTCCGTCCGGAGACGCCCGCCGAGGCCGATGCGTGGCGCGCCCTTTTGCCGACCCTGTCCCGGGAAGTCCGCGCCGAGTTGGACGCCATCGACGACGCCCTCTCGACCTGGTCTGACGATAGCGAACTGACGCGCTTTAACCGGACGCCGGGGCTCGCCTCCGTGCGCGTCTCGGATCGCGTGTTGTTTGTATTTCGCGAAAGCGAACGCGTGTTTCGCTCGACGCGCGGTGCCTTTGATCCGGGCGCAAAGGTTCTGTTTGATCTATGGGGCTTTGGCGCGGCGACGAGCGCCGATCCGCCGCAAATCCCGGCGGAGTCGGCCCTGGCCGCGGCGCGCGCCCGGTCGGGCCTGACAAAACTTTCCCTCTCCGGCGATCGTCTGTTGCGACGCGTTCCCGGCGTTGAACTCGATTTCAGCGCGATTGGCGAAGGCTACGCGATTGATCGCATAGCGGCGCTGCTTGCGGCGCGCGGCGTGCAGAGCTTTCTTGTGGAACTGGGCGGCGAGGTGCGCGTCGGCCGCGGCCTCTGGACGGTGGCGCTCCAGGATCCGCGCGCAGAGCGCGATGCGGCGACCCTCGGCGAGTTTCAACTTACAAAACGCGCCGTCGCCACCTCGGGCAGTTATCGGAATTTTTTTACCATCGAGGGCGTGCGCTACGCCCATGTGATCGATCCGCGCACAGGCCGACCCGCGCGCACCGGCGTGTTGTCGGCGAGCGTGCTCGGGCCCGACTGCATGACGGCCGACGCCCTCGCCACGGCGCTGCTTGTGCTGGGCGAAACCGAAGGTCTGGCGATGCTGGAAAAATTGCCCGACTACGAGGCCCTGCTCGTCATCGAAACTGCGTCGGGCGAATTGCGTATCGCCGGCACGCGCGGCGGGCTCGCGGTTTTTCGCGCTCAGGCGCCCTGAGCGGCGCCGGGCGCTCGAGAGCGATCAGTCCGGCCGGCCGTTGCGATCGGTGCGTTCGAGAATCATTCGTTGCAGCGTCAGCATCTGGTTCAAGACATTGCGCAGCTCAACGCGTTCCAGTCGGCTTTCGCGTTGAAAGGATGCCACCGAACTGCTTAAATGCAGCAGGTGCTCCTGGTGTCGCCTGGCCGCGCGACCGCTCTGAACGTAGACAACTACAAAAAACGAGGCCGTAAATAGTATAACTGTGGCCCCGAGAATCACCGCTACCGATTCCTGCATGCTCACCCTCCAATAGTAGCACTGGGGTCCATGCGGGTCAAATCGTTCCGCGATTTTTTTCAGGCCGGGCCGGCGCCGGGCGCGAGAGCGACCTCAGGCCGCCGATCGTTAAACTGCAGCTCCGCCAGCCGCGCATAGAGCGGCGAGGTCTCCAATAATTGACGATGTGCGCCAATTCCTATAATGCGCCCGCGATCCAGGGCGACAATCCGGTCCGCATCCAGCACCGTGGAAAGTCGGTGGGCGATGACGAGCGTTGTGCGGCCTTTCATCAGGCGATCGAGGGCCTGTTGCACCGCCCGCTCGCTTTCGGAATCGAGTGCGCTGGTCGCTTCGTCTAATAGCAGCACGGTCGGGTCTTTTAAAATGGCGCGCGCGATGGCGATGCGTTGTTTTTGTCCGCCGGACAAACGCGCGCCCAGTTCGCCCAGATGGGAATCATAGCCGTCGGGGAGTTCCTGAATAAATTCGTCGGCGTAGGCGGCGTGCGCTGCGGCGCGCACTTCTTCGTCGCTCGCCTCCGGCCGGCTGTAGCGAATGTTTTCACGCACGGTTCCGCTGAACAGCGCCGGTTGTTGCGGCACAATCGCCAGGCGGCGGCGCAATTCACGCGGGTCCAGCTCGCGCAAATCCACGCCGTCAAAAACGATTTCGCCCGCCGCCGGATCGTGAAAGCGCAAGAGCAGTTCAAACAAGGTCGACTTGCCCGCGCCGGAACGGCCCACCAGCGCCACGGTTTCCCCGGGCGCGACGGCCAGATTGATGTCTTCGAGGGCCAGCGTATCCGGCCGCGAGGGATAACAAAACCTCACGCCGCGCAGTTGCAACGCGCCCGGGGACTTCTCCGGCAGCGTGCGCGGATTTTCCGGCGCCGCAATTTTACTTTCGGCGGCGAGCAGCTCCATCAATCGCTCGGTCGCGCCCGCCGCGCGTTGCAGATCGCCAATCACCTCGCTGATCGCGCCCACCGACGACGCCACAATCACCGCATAAAACGCAAAAGCCGCGAGTTCGCCGGCGGTGATTTTGCCCGCCAGGACATCGTGACCGCCGGACCAGAGCATGACGGCAAT
>JAVHPJ010000040.1:0-20057 GCA_036170535.1 Leptospirales bacterium
TTCTAATTTAAATGTGTCCAAACTTTCTTTAAAGGATTATACGGAAGTAAAAACACCCAATTGAAACAGCGCCGGCAAATCGTCCGGATTCAAATACAGCGCCTTTTCCAGGGACTTGATGGCGAGCGAGGGCTGGTTGAGTTGTTGAAACGCGCGCGAAAGCGAGCGGTATACCAGCGCGTCGTTGGTTCCCGCATCCAGGGCGCGCTGAAATTCCTCGGCAGCCTGCTGAGGCCGATTCATGCGCAAGAGCACCACGCCCAGATTGTAGCGGTACTTGCCGTTGTCCGGAGCGAAGGCGATCGCTTTTTTCAAGTGATCCGCCGCCATTTCCAGATTGTTCTGGAGAAAATAGATCTGGCCCATCTGCGCATAGGATTGCACGGCGATCGAACCGGCGCCGGCCTTCTCCGCCGCGCGGGCGAAATTTAACAATGCCTCTTCGTAGCGCTGCGCACGTAAGAGCGAGAGCGCCATGTTGTAATAGAGCAGCGGTTCGTCGGGCGAACTGGACAGGCCTTCGCGGTACGCTTCAATCGCCGCGGCCGGATCCTGCCCTTCCGCCAGAATGTTGCCCAGCAAAAGCGCCACGCGCGCATCCTGGGGCGCAAGTTCGCGCGCCCGATCCGCGTACTCTTTTGCGTCCGCCATGTTGCCCAACTTGCGTTCGACAATCGCGAGGTTCACCAGCGCCGGAATGGATTCGCCGTCGTAACGCAGGGCGCGGAACAAATTGTGTTTCGCCAGTTCGTAGCGTTCGGTTTCGAGCGCCATGACGCCCAGATAAACCAGCGCGATGGATTTTTCCTTATCATCGGCTGCGGAATTCACCACGCCTTCGAAGGCGCGCCGCGCCGCATCGCGCTCCAGGGAGCGATACAGTTCGATGGCCCGGGTAAGCGGCGGACTGAAGGGCCCCTCCGGCAAATAATAGCGATCCTGAACTGCGCCCCCGTCCAGGCGCTGGAACGCCGCGTCGCCGGCCGCCAGTTCATCCGCCGAGGGTTCGCGAAAGAACTTATAGTAGATCAGCACGCCGCCGATCGCGAGCAGCAGCAAGGCGACGCCTCCGGCGATAATCCAGCGCAGCCGATGCCGGCCGCGCCGCCGAATGTCCGGCTCGTCCAGATAAATGGGGTCCGCATCGGCGTAAGCGTCGGCGGGGCCAGGCTCGCTTACCGCCCAGCGCGAACGCGGCCGGTTTTCGGGCGGGAGCTCATCATCCAGCCGGAAGCGGTTCTTGATCGGATCGGTCATACAGGTTATATATCCTGCTTTTTTGGCCGGAAGTTGACAATTTATTATGTCCCGACCCGGCTTTGTTTGCGGCCAGTCGGCCGTCGGACCCGCTCAGTCCGACTCGTCGGCTTGCGGGACCCCGGCCGGAGCGCGGCGTTTGAGACCCTGGCGTTCCATATAGGCGTCCAGAACGCCGTTCACAAAGCCCACGGATTCGCTGCCGTCGTAGGTGCGCGTCAAATTCAGAATGTCGTCCAGGATGACATCGGCTTCGAGTTCCCCGCGGTCCAGCTCGGCCATGCCCATCATTAAAACACAGCGCACGATCGTGGAGAGCTGGGTCAGATCCTTGTGGGACAGTTCGCGCAACACTTCGGTGAAATGGTCGCGACGCATATCGACCATGCGAATGAGCCACTCGGCGTGTTTCTGCACGGGCGCTTCCATGGGTTCGTTGAGCCAGCCAAATTGCAGAATCTCCTGCACGGGTCGATCCACCAGGGATAACTGAAACAGAGACTGCAGCGCAACCTCGCGGGCGTGCGAGTTTTTGTGCTTTTTGAGACTCGCTTTGCGCCTGGGTTCGGACATGAGAGGTACGCTTCGTATCGTGGGCGGCTGAGGGTCAGACAGGGCGCGAAACTACATGCGTGCGCAAACCCAACGCGCTCGCCGCGACCGGACTCCCGTCGGTTTCAGCCGATGCGACGGTAGAGATTAACCATCTGAATGGCTGCGACCGCCGCCTCATAGCCTTTGTTTCCCGCTTTTGTTCCGGCACGCTCAATCGCCTGCTCGATGGTATCCGTCGTCAGCACGCCGAATATTACCGGCAGACCCGTATCGTACGACGCTTGAGCGACGAGGCGCGCCGCCTGGCCCGCCACCAGATCAAAATGGGGCGTGGCGCCGCGGATTACGCAGCCGAGACAGGTAACCGCATCGTAGCGGCGCGTGTCCGCCAGTCGCTTAGCAACCGGGCCCAATTCGTACGCGCCCGGCGCATGAAACAGGCTCACATCGCCGTCGTCTACGCCATGATCGGAAAGGGCCGCCAGAGCGCCTTCCTTTAATCGCGAGGTTATAAAATCGTTCCAGTCGCTTACCAGCACCGCGTGTTTCTGGCCGGCTCCAAATTTTGCGCCTTTCATTGGGTTCGCCCCGGCTCTGCGCCCCGCCTCAGCGGGGTTGCCGCCGATTAAAGTCCTCAACCGCCGCCGCGCCTTCTTTTTCGAGCACCATGGCGTCCACGACGCGGATGAACCAGTCGAGCGGCGGCGCGCCGCGCAGATAGGCGCCCTGGACGACAAGCGTGGGCGTAGCCTCGAGGCCGATCGCCTGGCCGTCGTTAATGTCGCGTTGCAACTTCTGGTTGGTTGCGGCCGAGCCCATGCAACGCAGCATGCGACCCCAGTCGCCGTTCAAGCTCTGAGTGAGGCGCTCCAGCTCGCGCAGACCCAATTCTTCGCCGGTATTCTGAAAGTTAAACAGGCCGTGGTAATACGGTGCAAAGAGCTTTTGTTCGGCGGCGCACAGCGAGGCCTGGGCGCCATTGCAAGAATAGCCGCCGCGCTGGCCCTGAACATGCGGATTACACGCGCCGTCGAGCGGGAAGTGGCGATAGTACACGCGAAGGCGGCCCGGCCAGCGGCGCATGAGCAGCTGCAAGTATTCGCTCGCGTGCAGGCAATGCGGACAGCGAAAGTCGGCCCACTTGTGAATGATGATGTAGGCGTCGTCCGGGCCCTCGTATTGATCGAGACCCTGCGCGGAAACCTGCACCTGCTTGAGCGCGCGCAATTCGGCGAGCGTGCCGCTGACGGATTCCATCGGCAGAATCGCCTGCACCCCGGCCTGATCGCCGCCGCCTGAGCCGCCCTGTCCGCTGGCTGCGCCGCGCATGCCGACGAAATAAACGGACCACAACAAAAGCACAGCCGCCAGCGCAATCACCGGCGCGTACCAGACGCCGAGCGCGGCGTCGACAAAGGCCTTGAGCGTGAAAGCCTGAGCGTCGGTGCGCACGCCCCAGTAGAGCACGGCGCCGGCCAGCAGGACGCCCAGTTGCGCAGCATAGGTGTAAATGCACAGCACGCAGGGCGTTTCGAGGACGAACAGATTCGTGTAGGCCAGAAACAGATCGTAGAAGACGCCGAAGACGACCAGCCCAAAGACAAAGCCGATCAGGGACGGACGCGGGGCCTTTTCAATGAACGCGATCACCAGAAACAGCACGCTCAGTGTCACATAATAGAAGAACCCCAACCACGCGATGTGCGGACCAAATCCCAGAAAGCGCGAGGCCGGCAGTTTACCCAGATTGGCGCAGCCGTCCGTGCCATTGATGACGCAACCGGCGCTTATCTCAAGCACGCCCTCGTGTTTGCCGACCAGGACGGCCGACACGATCAATCCGGCGAAGGCCGCCGCCGCGCCGACGAGCGCAAAAAGGTGGTACGGAAGCGATTTGGAAGTCTGGCTGGATGCAGTCATAGGTCTCTCGGGAAGGGAGTGGGGCGGCGCGCATGCATCGCCAGGCCCTCCGTCCCCTTCGGCCGCCGGGGAGTTTGCGTCAATCAAATCAAACGCCAGTCCGCCCGACCGGCGCCAGCGGTCCGAACCGGACGCGCGGCTTGCAGGGGCGGCGGCGGCCCCGCCTGGATTCGGACTTGCCAGCCGCCGCCGGGGCGGTTCGGCTGATCCAATGACCGCTCGCTCCCGCCAACTTCGCCTGGTTGGCGCAGCCCTGCTGGGCGCCGCTGTTCTGGCCGGCGCCTGCAAAGAAAAACCCAACCTGGCCCCGGCTCTGCGGGCGCGCTACGATGTCGACGCCGCGCGCCTCTGCAACGCGATTGTCGATTGCCTCAAAGCCGATGTAAGCGAGCGCCTGAAGGATCGTCCGGAACGCCGGGATATGTTGCTGGGACGCATGACGCGCGATCTGTGTAAGGAAGAGCAGTTCAGTCTGATCGGAGCGGCCAGCGTTAACGTGGGCCCATCCGCGCCGTTGGACGACGAAGCCATCTATCAGAGCTACTCCGCCTGCTCCGCCGCGGTGGCCGCCGCAAGCGACTGCCGGGCGCGCCAGGCTGCGTATCGCAACTTTCCGGATTGTGCGCGTCTGAAATTGATCCAGACCGAGCCCTGACCGTGGCCCGCGTCGCTCGCATCGATCAGTTTTGCGCCGGTTTTTCCCTCGGCGACGCCATTTCCAATGAGGCGCTGATTCTACAGGAACGCCTGCGGGCGCTGGGCTACGAATCCGAAATCTACTGTCAGCATTTTTCAGACCGCGATGCCGATCTGGTGCAGCACTACCGCCGCTTTAACAACCGCCGGGATGCGCTGTTAATCTATCACCACTCGTTTTATTCGGATTTTCTCGAGCGAATCGACCAGGTTCGCGCGCGCATGGCCCTCATTCATCACAATACGACGCCGCCGGAATTTGTGGCGCCCTACAGCAGCGAGGTGGCGCGCCGCCTGGCCCTTACGCGCGAACGTCTGGCCGGACTCACAAACCGTTTTGAATTGCACCTGGCGGACTCGCACTACAACGCGCAGGATTTGCATAGCTACGGGTTTCGCGACGTGCGGGTGATGCCGGTGCCGGTGGATTTTCAGCGTCTGGGCGAGCGCACGCGCCCGGCGCGCCTGGAATTTCTGGAAGACGGAACGATCAACATCTTGTTTGTGGGGCGCATATTTCCGAATAAGCGCCATCAGGACATTATTAAGACATACAGCCTGTTTCGCAAATTTGCGCCGCGTTCGCGGCTGATCCTCGTGGGCGACTTTCATCCCCAGCTGCGCGCCTATTCCGGAGAACTGCTGAACCTCGCGCGCGAACTGGGCGTCGCCGACAACGTGTATTTTCCCGGCATGGTATCCAGCGAAGACGTCCGGGCGTATTTTTCGCACGCGCACGTGTTTCTGAGCATGAGCGAACATGAAGGCTTCTTTGTGCCGTTGATTGAGTCCATGCACTTTCGCCTGCCAGTACTCGCTTACGATTCGACGGTGATACCGGAAACCCTGGGCGAGAGCGGCGTGCTGTTTCGCGAAAAGGATCTGCCGCGCGTGGCGGGTATGATGGCGGAACTAGTAGAGAATTCCGCCCTGCGCGCCGCCGTCCTGGAGGCGCAGGATCGCCGCCTGCGGCATTTCAGCCTCGATCGCACGCTCAGCGCCCTGGATGAGGCCCTCGGGGCGCTGGCCCTCCCCGGGCGCGCCGAGCCTGCCGGTTGGCGCTGAGCGGGTCGCCGCCTCCGTACAAAAACACTTCAGATTGCCTGGTTTATAAGCAGTACGCTGCACGGGACTCCGGCATCCTTGGTTGGGATGGCGCTCCGCAGTCCGCAATTTCATCAGTAGGCCGCCCACCGATCCCCGGGCTTGAAAAAAAAATTCGTACTTTTGCGGGAGAAAGCTTCGCATTCCACTAATACACCTAATATAAGTAAGGAAATTCCACCCGGCGCCCGAAGTTTCGCAGCGTGGCGCCCTTTATGCAATCTGCGGGGAAACTCTCCTTCAGGAGCTTGCACCATATGCATAATTGTCTTCAAACGGGAGCGCGGCCTGCGCGGGAGCGTAAGCTCTCCCGCTGGATGCCCGCGCTGCTCTTTACAGGCGCGCTTGCGCTACTTCTGGCGGCCCCGCTGGCCGCTCAAGACGCGGCGGCGCCAGCGGGCGCCACCGACGCCCAACTCAGCGCCATGAGCGACCTGCGCGTCGGTCTCGACACCGTGTGGGTCCTTGTCGCTGGCATGCTCGTGTTCTGGATGAACGCAGGCTTCGCCCTGGTCGAAAGCGGTTTTAACCGCGCCAAAAACGCGGTGAACATTCTGTCGAAGAATTTCATCGTATTCGCCGCTTCTTCGATTTCCTTCTGGGTAATCGGCTGGGGCCTGATGTTTGGCGACGGCAATGCGTTTATCGGCACGCAGGGTCTGTTCTTCGTGTCCGGCGCAGACAATAGCCCGGCGCTCGGCGCAGGCTACGAAGCGATGAATCCGTTCTCCACCGCTGTATACGCGGGCGTGTACAATTCGATCAACTGGACCCCGGTTCCGCTGTGGGCGAAGTTTTTCTTTCAGCTCGTATTCGCCGGAACGGCGGCTACGATCGTTTCCGGCGCGGTTGCCGAACGCATTAAGTTTCATGCGTTCCTGATCTTCAGCTTCATACTGGTAGCTTTGATCTATCCGACAACCGGTCACTGGATCTGGGGCGGCGGCTGGCTGGGTCTGGCCGGATTCCGCGACTTCGCCGGTTCGACTGTGGTTCACTCGGTCGGCGGCTGGGCCGCACTGGCTGGCGTGCTCGTGCTGGGCGCGCGCATTGGCAAATACCGCGACGGGAAAGTGTATCCGATCGCCGGTCACAACATGACCTCCGCCGCATTGGGCGTGCTGATCCTGTGGCTCGGTTGGTTCGGCTTTAACCCCGGTTCGACCATGGCGGCCATGAATGGCGCGGCAATTGCGCATATTCTTGTGGCAACCAATACGGCCGCAGCTACGGGAACTCTCGCGGCGACCGTCATTTCGTGGATCGTCCTGAAAAAGCCGGATATCGGCATGATGTTGAACGGCTGTCTGGCAGGCCTTGTCGCAATCACTGCGCCCTGCGCGTTCGTGACGATCGGATCCTCTGCGATCATTGGAATCATCGGCGGCGTTCTGGCTGTATTCGCCACCTTGCTGCTCGACAAACTCAAGATCGACGACCCGGTAGGCGCGATCCCGGTTCACCTTGTGAACGGCATTTGGGGCACTCTGGCGCTCGGATTGTTCTATGACGGTTTCGCAGGCTATGTGGCCGGCGGCATGTCCGAAGCGGACGCAAAAGGCGTTGCCATCGCATCGACGGTGGCCGCTCTGGATACTGGCCTGACGGCTGGCGCTCAGACCCTCGTGCAATTGCAGGGCATCGGCGCGGTTGGCGCATTCACGCTCGTCGTTTCGCTGGTTCTGTGGTTTGTCCTGAAGTTCACCATCGGCATCCGCGTAGGCGAACAGGAAGAAATCGAAGGTCTGGATATCGGGGAGCACGGCAACGAAGCGTACCCGAACTTCACCACCAAGGCCAGCTGAGACCTGGGCCGTTTGAGGAGTTGAAATATGAAGTTCGTAATTGCTGTAATTCCCCACCACAAATTGGAAGAGCTCAAAACGGAGCTCGCCAAGGTAGACGTAACGCGCATGACCATCATGGACGTGCGCGGCTACGGTCGGCAGAAGGGCCACAAGGAAGTCTTTCGCGGTCAGGAGATCATGATCAACTTTGTGAACAAGTTGGAGATCCAGGTCGCCGTGAACGACGAGTTCCTGAAGCCCACCGTCGATACGATTTTAAAAGTGTGCTATTCGGGCCAGGCGGGCGACGGAAAGATTTTCGTCCTGCCGCTTGAAGAAACGCATCGCATCAGCACGAAAGAAACGGGCAAGACCGCCATCTGAGGCGCTCTCAAGCCGGGCCTTCGACTCTGTCGAAAGTCCAGCTCCGTTGGAAGACCCCGGCCGCCTGGCCGGGGTTTTTTGTTTTTGGGCCGTCCCGCCGAAGCGGCCTGGCTGCGCGCACGGGGGCCGGACTATTTTTTCTGGCAGACGGCGGCAGCTGGCGCCGTAATTGCAATGACTCGGCGCAGAAATCAATTGTACAGGAGTGCTCGTATTATGACGCACAATCGCAGATGGATGGCGCTGCTTTTTGCGGCGCTGGCGACTGCTGGAGCTGTGAACCTTCTGACCGACGCTGGCGCGCTGTATGCGCAAGATGCGGCGGCGGAAACCCCCGCTCCGGAAGCCGCCGGCCCTTCGGCCGAAATGTTTACCGTGAATAACACCTGGATGATGGTATCCGCTCTCCTCGTGTTCATTATGCACCTGGGCTTTTCCATGGTGGAGAGCGGTCTGACCCAGGCGAAAAACACCACGAACATATTGTTTAAAAATGTTATGATCGTGTGTATTGGAATCCTGACCTACGCCCTGTGCGGCTTCAACTTGATGTATCCCGGCTTTGAGGCCGGTTCGCATTCGTGGTTCGGCTTTGCGGGCTTCGGCATCGGAACGGACGCGGCCGGGGTGACCTCGGCGTATAACGTCGGCTACACTTACTGGACCGACTTCCTCTTCCAGGCGATGTTCGCCGCAACCGCCGCTACAATCATCTCGGGCGCGGTCGCCGAACGCGTAAAGTTCGGTCCCTTCCTTGTGATTGCCACAATCTATGTGGCTCTGGTTTACCCGATCGCGGGCAGCTGGAAATGGGGCTACGGCTGGTTAAATGACCTCGGATTCCACGACTTCGCCGGT
The DNA here is from genome assembly GCA_036170535.1 of Leptospirales bacterium. Lineage (GTDB taxonomy): Bacteria > Spirochaetota > Leptospiria > Leptospirales > Leptonemataceae > SSF53. The sequence continues at coordinate 8,562 of JAVHPJ010000040.1, forward strand.
TCGACCCTGGTGCACTCCGTGGGCGGCTGGGCGGCTCTCGTCGGCATAATCGTGCTGGGACCGCGGATTGGAAAATTCAGCGCGGGCGGCAAAGTAAACCCGATCATGGGTCACAGCATGCCGCTGGCGACCATCGGCATGTTCCTGTTGTGGCTGGGCTGGTTCGGATTTAACGGCGGCTCGGTGCTCAGCGCAGACCCGGCGATCGTTTCTTACGTTCTGGTCACCACCAACCTGGCCGCTGCGGCCGGCGTAGTGACTGCTGCGATCGTTTCGTGGATTTTTGGCGGCAAACCGGATCTTTCGATGGCCTTGAACGGCGCACTGGCCGGACTCGTCGGCATCACCGCTGGCGCGGACGTGGTCAGCATTTCCGAATCGATCATCATCGGCGTAATCGCCGGCGGACTCGTTTACGGATCCGTTCTGCTCCTCGACAAGCTCAAACTGGACGATCCGGTGGGCGCGGTTTCGGTTCACCTGACCTGCGGCATCTGGGGCACGCTCGCGGCCGGCATCTTTGGCACGGACAAGTCGTTTGTATCGCAGTTGATCGGCGTCGGCGCGATTGGAGCGTTCAGCTTCATCTCCGCCCTGATTCTGTTCCTGATTGCGAAGTTCACGATCGGCATCCGCGTAAGCGAAGAAGAAGAGCTGAAAGGCCTCGACCTTGGCGAACACGGCCAGGAAGCCTACAGCGGCTTTCAAATTATCAACCTGAAGTGAGTCGGAGGATAATTTCACAATGAAACTGATTACAGCGATTATCCAACCGCACAAACTGAAGGACGTCAAAGAGTCCCTCTCGAAAGCGGGCGTGACGAAAATGACGGTGCATCCGGCGCTCGGCTGCGGACAGCAGAAGGGCTACGCCGAAGGCTACCGCGGCGCAACGACGGAGATCAATCTCCTGAACAAAACCGTGGTTGAGATTGCGGTCAACGAAGAGTTCGTTGAACCGACGATCAAGGCCATCTGCGACGGAGCGCGCACGGGAAATATCGGCGACGGTAAAATTCTAGTGAGCGAACTCAAAGACGCCATCCGCATTCGCACCGGCGAACGCGGCAAAGACGCGATCGGCTGACGCAAAGATTCAGCCTGAGACGCCGGCGCAAGGCCGGCGTAATCCCGAAACCGGGCGGCGAAAGTCGCCCGGTTTTTTTTGCCGCCCCCGCGGCGCTGCGACCCCTGTCATTTGCCGCTTGACGGGCGTAATCTCCGCGTTATTGCAAGGGGCATGACGGACGCGGAAAATCTGAGCTTTGTTTACATGACCGCCGGAAATTCCGAAGAAGCCCGCCGGATCGCCCGCGCTCTTGTGGAAGAACGTCTGGCGGCCTGCGTCAATATTCTGAGTCCGATGAATTCGTTTTACGAATGGAACGGCGTCGTTCAGGACGACCAGGAGGTCGTCTTGATCGCCAAGACCCGCCGCAGCAAGTTTGCTCCCCTATGTGCGCGAGCGAAAGAGTTGCACAGTTACGAAGTCCCGTGCATAGTCGAGCTTCCACTGCAGGGCGGATACGCGCCGTTCCTGGAATTTATCGAGCGGCAAACGAAAAACCGCAGCGCGGAGTGATGCCAGCGCGACGGAACGCCGGGCGACCAGCGCTTCAGTCGGCGTATCCAAGCGTCTTCAGCTTATAGCGTAACGTTCCGCGGCTGATGCCTAACAGGCTTGCGGCATGCGTCTTATTGCCATTGGAACGCCGCAGCGCTTCCGCCAACACGCGGCGTTCGTAGTCGGCGAGAATTTCTTCCAGATTGCCGTCAATGTTCAGCGCAGCGGAAGCGGGTTGCGGAACTTCCGCCAATTGACTTGAACGCGCCGGCGACCGAAACCTGGAATGCTCCGGCAGCGGCAGATCGCCGGGAAAAATGACTTCCCCGGCGCAGGCCAGAAACGCTCGGAGAATTACATTTTCGAGTTCACGAATATTGCCGGGCCAGCGATGGCGCGTCAGGGCCCGCATTGCAGACGGACTGACCGTCGCGCTCGGACGCTTGAACTCCCGAGCGAATTTGTCCAGCAGATGCTCGACGATCGGCTGTATGTCCTCCGTGCGATCGCGCAGCGGAGGAATTTTTAATTGAAGCACGCTCACACGGTAGAAGAGATCCTCGCGAAAGCCGCCAGACTTCACGCTAGCCTCCAGATCTCGATTCGTGGCAAATACAAAGCGACACTCCACTGTGCGAGAACCCTGTCCGCCCAGTGGAGAATAGGCCCGCTCCTGCAGCACCCGCAGAAGTTTGACCTGCATCGCAGACGGCATTTCGCCGATTTCATCCAGAAACAAGACGCCAGCTCCCGCTTCTGCTATTTTTCCGGCGCGCGGGCCGGCGGCGCTGGTATATGCGCCCCGCACGTGTCCGAACAATTCATCTTCCCAGAGTTGATCGGGAATCGCGCCGCAATTCACAGCGACGAACGGGCGCCCGGCGCGCGACTGGTTGTGGATCAACTGCGCGATAAGTTCTTTGCCGACTCCCGTTTCGCCAGAAACCAGCACGGGCTGGACGCCAGGCGCCAGCGACTTAATCTGCTCAAAGATTCCCGCCATCGCCGGGCTGCGGTAGATGAGCGTCTGGCTCTGCAATTCCAGTCGTTGAACGATGGGCGCGGAAAGCAGCCCCGCCATGCGTTCAACATCGCGCTCCGCGCGTTCCTTGAGCTGACTGATTTCGGAGTACCGCTGAATGTGCTCTACAACAACGGCCAGAGTGAGTCGCATGACATTCAGCGCTTCATAATCTGTCGCAATAAACGGCCGCCCATCGCGACGACGACCCAGCGCAAAAAAACCGTTTACCTTTTGTTGAAAAACGAGCGGCAGAGTCAGCGCGTAGCCCTGGTCGCGCAGCGCTTGCAGGACGCGGTTGGCAAAGCGAGCAAAGCGGCGGTATCGTCCGCCGGGACGTCCGCTGGCCGGAAAATAGGCGCTGCGCATCGTCTGCAGGTTGATAATCCGATCGAGGAAGCGCACGACCGCGGCGCCGGGCGCGTTACGGCGCGGGCGAATCTTGCCAAGCGGATTGCGAATCGAATAGAGAATTTCAGGCGGCGCCGCCCCAGCGCCGCAGACGAGAAATCGACCGCCGCCGCTCTGTACCACAATCACAACTGTCTCGAGCTCCAGGCGCTGCATGAGCGCCTCGGTGATTCGTTGATAAACGGCGCGCTCGTCGCTCGCTTCCTGGCCGCTGATGCGCAAAATATCGTTGAGCACGTCTTCGGTCGGGGGCAAATCCCGGACCAGCAGCCGCGTAATTCGCGGCGCCAGAAACGCGTGTAAAAGATAGGCGATGGTCGACCATGCGATCGCCCAGAGCAGCATCGACACGGACGCAGCGGCGATGCGAAATTCAAAGAGCAGCGCAAGCCCGCACAACATCCAGACCAAAAGCACGGCTACGCCAAACAATCGGCTGAGCACGCGCCCCAGCGCAAAAGCGGCGATCTGAAAAGCGTTTTCGTAGAGACCGGCATGAATGAGAGTAATCAGCACCAGCAGCGGGGGCGCAGTGCCCAGATAAAAATAGCGTTGAATGCCCAATAGCGGCAAAGCGATCGCGAAAAGCATGCCGACCGTCACGGCCGCGAGCGTCGCGTACATCAGACGGCTCAATTGATCGCGCTGCCCTCCCGCCGGCGTGCGTACGCGACGCCATGCGAGCAGGGCTACGGCGCCGGCCAGCATCAGCGCGACGCAGAGATTCATGTATAGATAAGCAGCTCCAGTCCGGGCGTGCAGCGCCCCGTCCACTATGCGGCGATCGGAAATATAGTCGCCGCGAACGACGGCCCAGGCGGCCGTCAGCGAAATCAACAAGGCGAGCGCAATGCGCAGTTTTCCGAGCCGCGCAATGCGGCCGTCCGGACAGGATTCGATGAATACGTAGAATGAAAAAATCAGCGCGAGCCACAGAATGCCGGCCGCACGCACGGCGAACTGCAGGTCCGTAAGAAATAAGGCGAGCGCACTTACGGCGATGAGGAGCGCGGCCGTCCAGGCGCAATACATCAGGAGCAGCGCGGAAAGCGAGCGACTCACGGCGTTTTGCTGCGGAACCGAGGCCACGCCCACGAGAAAGGTGGCCCCTAACAAGAGCCCCACAGACTTAACAATCAAGAACCCAAAATACCAGATGTAGTCGAGCTCGTGCATGCGCGTCGATACACGCGCGCCCGCCCGACGCTGTCAAGGGCTCCCCCGCAAGAACGCGCTGCACGGCTTACAAGGCAAGCATGCGAACCAGCGCGCCGGCCGCCCGGGGATAAAGATAAAGTATTATTAAATACGGAACTCCGGAAAGCGCTACTCCGTACGCCAGCTCCCGTCGGCGAAACTCAGAGCGGCCCGCCCGGGCGACGCGCCACAATCCGTAACAGACCAGTGGAATCGATGCGGCGACGACCGGATTTTCCCACTCCGGGAAGAAACCGCGCAACGGATCGGCCAACCACGCCAGCGGAGTGTACGCCAGCCAGACGTAGAGATGCTTTAGATATTTTATCTTGCGTTCGAAAAACCCAGGCCGACCCCACAGGTAGTACACGCCGGCGTGAAAGCACACAAGGACGAGCACAAAGGTTGCAAATGTCAGCGCGGGACCCGCGGCGATATACCACGGATTGTAGTATTTCCAACCCCACAGCGCATAATATAACGCGGGTCCCGACATTCCAACCAGACCGATAAACCAATACGCCAGATAAAACGCGCGTCGGCGATAGCGTGTGGTGAGATCTTCCAGAGACCCGTCGCTGCGGAATGCGAAGTCCCGCAGCGCGCCAAGTAAGGCCGCCGCCTCGGCGCCCAACGTCGGAAAGGGAGGCGTCACGGAGCGGATTTCCGGCGGCGGACCTGCCCCGCGACGCTCCGCGCCGGAAGTGGGTTCGACTGCGTGCGTGGGCGTCATCGGCTTTCTCCGTTGGGCGATTTATTGACAATATTCGAAACGTGCCCGGTTGTTCGTGCGCCGGCCAGCGCCGGCCCCGGTCGCGCAAGAATGGACTGCAAACGAGCAAAAGCCGCATGGGCGCGCCCGTCTGTCGAGAGACCGGCAAGCGCTTCGGCCGCGCGCTCGCGAAATCCCTGCAGTCGATACGCGTCGGCGAGATTCAATAGGTTACGCGCATGTTCGGGATTACGCAGGCGCAGGCGCTCGCCAAAATCCGCTGCGCCCGCCAGATCGCCCGCGCATTTCAGCGCGCAGGCAGTTAGATAAATTAACTCGGGTTCCTCCGGACGCATCCGGGCGGCGTCCCTGGCAAGTCGGGCAGCCGCGACGTAGTCGCCGCCCTGCATGCAGAGGCGAATTCTGCGTTGCAGCGCAACGCAATCAGCCGACGCACCGGACGCAAGCGGTTCCGCAACCGCGTCCGTTGCAGTTTCGACGCAGCGTCGGAATTCCAATCGCACGAGAGAAAGATCGTCCGCCAATTCACCGGCATTCTGCAACGCCGCTTCCAGTCGACCCAGCTCTGCGCCGCTCGCTTCGATGTTGCGAAGGAATAAGTCTTCATCGCTGTTAAAGCGACGCTCGCCGACCTGCACGCCTTCGAGAACCAGATCGTCGCGGCCGTCGGAACCGGCGATGACCACGTCGCCCGCTTCCAGTCGCGTAGTTTCGACCCGAAAGACGTGTTGCATGCCTTCTGCTCCGATCGCCGGCGAATTGACGGCGGCTTCAAGAAAACGGGCCTGGCCGGCGCGGTAAAGGGTGGCGCGCGGATGCGCGGCGTTTACATAATAGAGCACGCCGCAAGTCTCATCCAGGAGGCCGGCCCATATGGTTGCGGTCATGGCGCCTTCAAAGGCCGCAAAAACGCTTTGCAGTTCCATGACGTAGTTGCGCAGCCACTGCTCCGGATAGGTCCGCCGCGCCTGGCTTACGGCGCGCGTTCGCGTCACAATCGAACGCGTCACCGTTCCCAACACGAGCGCTCCGCCCGCGCCCTGAATCGACTTTCCCATTGCGTCCGCGTTCACCACAAACGCATAGTCGGTCCCGCTCAATTCAAAGCGATCGGCAAAAACAAAATCGCCGCCGATGCCATGCTCGCGCCCGCGATGCAAAAACGTTTTTTGAGGGCGCAACACGGTCGCAATTTCCGCCGCCGCCGACTTTTCGAACACTCCGTTCAACGGACGCAACAGCAGAGTGGTCAGAAAATAGTCCGCGTCCTGGCGGACCTTCAGCGTTTGGACGGCGGAAAGCGTATGCTCGAGTTCGCGCGTTCGTTCGCGCACCTCGAATTCCAGAGCGCCGTTTAATTCCTCCATCCGCGCGTGCACGCGCATAAACCGATTGGCCAGCACGAGCGCGATGCTCAGCATGAAGAAGGTGAATGCGTATGCGGCCAGATGCGGCGTGTTCACAAATCCGAGCGCCGCAAAGATATCGTGCACGGCCGCGACTATTGTGAGGCCGCAGCCGACTGCCAGATAACGTGCATCGCGATTGCCGCGCCAGCTTTCCCGAAAAATCATGAACACAGCGCAGGGCGCCGCCGCGAGGGCGAAGAATTGCCAGCCCAACAGACTTTTCGAGAGGTGCGCGACCGGAAGCAAAGCGGCCAGCCCGATAAAAGCGCCGCAAATCGCCCCGGCCGCAAGGCCGATGCGCGAATGCCTCTGGTGGAAGAAATGCGAAAGGAACAGCAGGAGCGGCGGCAGTACGGCAAAAAGGGCCATGTACTCCAGTCGCATCCGCAGTACGGCGTTGTCGCCCAGCGCGAACTGCCGCGAGTCCGAACGCAGGAACCAGTAGGCGCTGGTCGCCAGACAGAACAGTCCAAAATACAGATTCTGCAACTCCTTTCGACGTTTTGCCAGCAGCAGCAGATGATACAGGCCTACAAGGAGATAGGCGCCGATCAAAAGCGATACGCCCGTCTCGCGATGATAGAAACGCTCCGCCAGAAGGGCGGCGTCGCCCAATTCCATGGCTCCGCCGGCCCAGAAGCCGAAATAGCCCGGACTGTACACCTCGACGTAGATGTAGTCGTTGTCCCCCGGCTCCAGGTCGTGCGGCAGTTCCACGAGCGCTGCGTTATCGCAGCCGCTGCGGTACGGTTCAACCGCTCCAATCTGCGCGATGCTGCGACCGCCAATCGAGAAAAGGCTCACGTCGCACCAGCGCCCCGTGTAGAGCGCGAGCGTCGGCGACCTTCGCGCGCGTGCGGAAAAACCGTCCGGCAAGGCGCGGCGCAGCGTTAACCAACCGCGATACGTCTTGAGCTCCGGCAGCGTCGCGCTGAGCGTCGCGGGCAACGTTGTCGAACGCCAGGCGCCAGCAGCGTCGCGTCGCGCGGCGTCGGCGACGTCGGCGACGTCGGAGGGACCGGGATCCAGCCCCGGCGCATGCCGACCGAGGCGGTACTGCCACTGACCGCTCATTACAAACGGCGTCGGCGCGGATTGCCCGACAAAGCCGGACCTTGACAGATCCGCGCAGGCGACAAACGCGAGGGCCATGCCGACAGGTACAGCAATCATTTTCAGACAATAGCTCATAGTTTTTGGATCACCCGGCGTTCGCATCGCCCTCCGGCGCGAAAGAGATAGTGCACCACCTGCAGGTCGCCGACGATGGGTTCGCCGACCGGCGCCGACCCAAGCGCCGGCGACGACGTCATTTCCGGACTCGCCGCGCGCGAACTTTGGACGCCGGAAGTCAGCCCCCCGCCAATGCCGGCGTAGACGGTGAAGGTTGGAAAAACGTGATGACGCACGGCTGCGCCGCCGTTCACATTAAAGTACGCGTCGCGCGCTACAGTGGAAGGCGCCTGCACGCTGGGTTTGTAAGCCTCCGCCGCAGCGCTGAGCTCGGCCGCGGAAGGCGCATTTGCGCCCAGCGTAGTCGGATACATCACATTGGCGATGCTCGCCGTATGCTTGAGCCCCAGACAGTGGCCCAGCTCATGTACGGCGACCGAGGCCTTTTCGCCGTCCGACACGGCGGGATCATTCTGAAACCAATCGAGAATCAAAATCGTACTGTCGACGATCCGTCCGTCCGCCGACATGCGCACCTCGCACGCGCCGAAAACGCCGCCGGTTCCAGTGGAAAGCGGACAGTTCGCGCTCATACTGGCCGGGACGCCGCGCCCCGCGCAATTCGCCGACGTGACAGTGATCCAGTTCGGCGGATTGTGCGCCGTTGCATTGTCGCCAATCGAGCGCGCGCCGGCCGTTACTCCATTCGCCAGACCCAGCTGCCACGCATCGAGACCCTGCGCGACGCGCGAAAGCTGCACCGGATCGGCCGGCGGAACCGCCTCGGCGTTCCAGAGCAAAAGCAACGCCAATAACACCAGGGAGTCGTCTTCCGCCTTGCGCGCGCACCCATTTGAAGCGAACGCAACGAGCGAAAGCACAACCAGCAAGACGACGGGAGAAAACATTCGGGGAATTACAGTTTGCATTTTGCGCTCCGAGCGCGCGCCGGTAAACGCCGACGCGCGGGGGAATTTTACATCAAACAGGAAATCCGGTCAGGGTGCTGAATTGCTAGCAATCAGCTCCGAAACTGCACTGCCCCTGAATACCGCCAATATTGTAAGAGAAATGTCCGGATACGCTTTCGTCGTAGTAGAATGACTGGTTGCCTCCGTTGATCGCATCTATCAGGTGAAGCCAGGAATCGCTCGATGTGGACGTAAACAAACTCGCCGTTGCAACGTCGTCGCTCCCGGCAAAAGACGCGATGTCCCCATAGCAGAGATTGCAGTCGACGATGCGCGAAGGCCGCTCTCCAGAACCGCTGTTGATGTATATCGCGCTGACGTCCCCGGGCATATAATCGATATTACCATAGGCCACGACAGATACGTTCTCTCGATTTGCGCTGCTTGTCCGGCGCAAAGCCTGGGCGGCAATTGCGGTGCCTTCGCTGTACGCGAAGATGTCGACTTTCCCTTCGAGCGTGTCCAGTACGCTCATGGTCAGGTCTACCGCGCCGCCCCAGTCGGGGACGTCACGACGCAACAGGTCTTGTTCGAAAACATCGCCAAAGCTGCTGGGATTATATATCACCACCGCCCAGGGACTGACGCCGTCCAATTGACCGTTCATCGCGACACCCATCCCTTGCAGCATGGCGCCGCGCATATCGGTGTTCACTCCGTTAATTGACACTCGCAACCGTTCGTCGCTCTTTTCGTCGAGATCCTTTATTGCAGCCAGAAACTGGCCGTTGTTTGGAGCCTCCCAACAGTAATACATGCCGCATATAAGTCCTTGTGCGGAATTATTGTTGGTATTTCCCCGGGCGGAATCGACGCTTTCGTGATCCACGAAGTCGAAGTCGGCCAGAGCTGCGTTGTTATCGGTCGTAAAATTCGGACCAAAGACCTGGTATACCGTTCCCCCTCCATTATTTATGTACCAGGCTTGCACGTACATGTATTCCGTCGCCTGCTCCGCCGACCAGCCTTCGCCAAGGAGATTGCTGATCCCCTGATCAATCCACTCCTGCGAACCCGCCACAAAGTGCCCGGTCGGATCCGTATAGCGCACGGGATTTCCGCGCACGTACATGTAGCGGTTATGATCCATCGGATTCGTCGCATCCGGCACCATCGTGTCGGCGGACGTAAACAGACCAATCACCGGATCGTAATAGCGCGCTTTGTAATTGTAGAGCTCCGCTTCCGGATCATATTCCTGGCCCGTGAACTTGAATGTTACCGTGTCCGCGCCCGGCGAATTGATGTGATCAATTTCACCGTAGGGCAGATACGCAATTCGCGTGATCACATCGCCCTTCGCGTCCGTTACAACCGACGACGAACCCAGATGATCGCCGTGGTAAAAGTAGGTTCCGATCGGCAGACCCATGCTGGTATCGCCGGTAAGCGCCTCCGGACCCCCGTAAATCAGGCTGTTTTCATGCGGCACGCCGGTGGCAAAGCCGTAAGCGCTATCAACTACGGCGCCGCACTGCATGGGCAGGAAGGCGACCAGCGCAACCAGCGCGCCCTGCGCCAGAACGAGCTGACGTGCGCCAAATTCCCGCAACAACTCAGCTCGACTTAAAATCTGACGCAACTGGAGCAACAGCAGCGCGGCGAAAGCGAGCAGCAACGCGACGCCCAGGAGCGCCTGCGCCTGCCGACGCTGCGAGTTCGCGGCGCCATCCAGCGCGTGGCTGATTTCTGTAAACATGCCCAGCCACAGATGCCTGATTTTCTTTACCACTCCCGGCAGAGTGTAACTCATCATGCCGGCGTAGACGTAATGATTCAAAGCGGCCGAATCGTAGGAAAATTCGGCAAGATTCTGTCCGCTGGTAACCGTCGCCATTTTTGCGCCATCGACGCCCAGGACGTACTTCGAGGCCTGACCCGCCAGGCGATCGGGACCGCTCCAGCGTTCGCGAATTTCGTATCCGGCGCCCACATAAAATGTGCGCACTTCCGTGCCGTCCCGATTTTGAAAAATCTTCACTACGCGGTCGCCGGTTTGGTCGTAAACGTTACGGACTGCGACCAGGCCGTTGCGCCGTACTTCTTTGAGCATGTTGCGATCCGTGTAGCGATAGCTGCGGTCCCCGCGACCGACCAGATTGCCGGCGGCTGACCATTCGTAACTGTTTACGCCGTCCGACTGCAGGCGATTGGTTCCGGCATGATAGGCGAGGTTTAAATGAGTCAGCGTATCGTTCGCCCCGATCGTCGCCTTGCGCGTAATATTGCCGGCAATGTCAAACGCGAATTCGAATGTGGACCCGTTGCGCACCATTGACGCGAGGCGATTCAGCGAATCGTAGCTGTAACTGGAACTCAGCTCGGGACGCACGCCGTCCGTAATGCGCGTGATATTGCCGACTGGATCAAACCGATAGGTAAAATCCAGCACCGCGCCCGCCGCCGAATCCGAACGCAGGTTGGTAAGATTGCCGCGCGCCGGATCATACTCATAGCGGGTGATCACGCCGTTGCGATATTCCACCGTCCCGACCTGGCCTTCCAGGTTATAGTCGTCGAAGTTTGCGTATTCGACTCCGTCGAGCTGCAGCGAGCCGATGCGGCCGGCGTCGTCATGCTCAATCTCAAATACGCTGCCGTCCGGATACAATACGCGCGTCTCGCGACCAAGTTCGTCGCGTTCCACGCCATACGCGCCAGTAAAGGCCAGGTCTCCGGGACCGCTCACGGTGCGAATGCGATGGTTCTCTTTGCCAAACTCGTCGTAACTGTAGTTCGTTGTAAGCGTATAGCCGTCCGTCTTGTGCACGGAGGTCGTCAGTCGACCGTAGCTGTGCGCGTACTCGATCTCGTCGTACGTGTATGTTGTGGAAGATCCGTCGCTGACCGTCTCCTGAAGCGGTCGACCAAACGCATCGTATTTAAACACGGCCAGCGTGGTTCCGGCGGCATCGTTCGCCGCCGGCCGCGTTTGCGTCGCCACCTGACCAAAACTTGCTTTACCGGGCGTCGTGTTGTAGGTCCAACTGGTGACGCCGGCATTGGGATCTGTTACG
>JAVHPJ010000041.1:0-4171 GCA_036170535.1 Leptospirales bacterium
TCCAGATCGCAATGGAGTAGGGCAAAAAAAGGCACAACACGCAATTGACGGCGCCAAACAGAATAATCAAGCGCAGGACGGCGTCAAGCCGCGGCGTGCCGCTTGCGCTTTCGAGGTAGTGACGCGTGAACTGAATCCCGAAAACGTAGCTTGCGTGAATGAATACGGGCAGGCACACGTTGGACCACCAGACGGCCCCGGGCCACAGGTACTGGAAAGCGAGACCGTTCAGCGTAAACAGGAACAGGGCCACGGCGGCGACGTAGAGTATATAATAGAGAAATCCGCTTTCGCGCGCGGATGCGAAAAGCAGCGCGTTGTAGAGCAGCATAACCGCCAGTGCGGCGTAGTACATCGCAAATAGAAGCGTCTCGCTGCGTTCCAGGGCGGCGAAATCTTCCGGCGCATAGAGCTGCAACGGCAAATTTAGCGCGCTGGATGACTCCACGCGCAAATAGAAGCTTTGCGTCGACTGCGGCGGCATTGTCAGGCGAAAGGCAACGTTGCGATACGCGAACTCGCGTTCGGCAAAGGGCCGACGATCGCCGCTTTGCCGTTCCATGATTTGATTCGCGCGGCGTTCGTAGAGCCGGATATCGTCCAGCATGGGATAACCGGCGACAAGGATCGCTTCGCGCGCCGCCGGGGCGGGATTGGCGATTTCCAGGCGCACCCAGAGAATCGATTCGGAAAAACCAAAACTGAGCGGGCGTCCGTCGGCGGAGCGAAACTGACCTTCAAAGCCCGGCCGCAGTGCGCTTTGCGCCGTTAAGGCCGGGTCGCGACTGAGCAGGTACGCGATGCGCATCGGTTTAAGCGTCTCTTCCGTAGCGCCGCGCGACGGAGCCTCCTCGGCCTGGAGCGCAAAAAGCGGCGCGCAAGACGCAAGCGCTGCGAGTATCCGGCCAGCGAATAACACGCGCTGAGCGAGCCGGTTGGATTTCGGCCTGGCAACCCGAAATTTAAAGCGCCCTGAATGCGGCCCGGACGCGGCTTTTGCGTTGACGCCAGATTCATTATTTCGTTATTCGACGAAATACAATGGATGGCCGTGAATCTCCTGGCTGCTGCGACCCGGACGACGGGCTGGAATTGGAAGCCGTCGCAACTGGCGACGCGGCTTTTGTCGAAACGGAACTGGCGCGGTTTGCGCGGGCTCTGGGGCACCCGGCTCGCGTGCGCATACTTCAGCTTTTAATTGAACGGAACGCATGTATCGCCGGCGAACTTTCCGGAGTCCTGCCGCTCTCGCCGGCGACCGTCTCGGAGCATTTGAAAATTCTGAAAACTGCCGGTTTGATCAAAGGCGCGATCGACGGCCCGCGCCGGAGCTACTGCGTGAATAAAGCGACGCTCAAACACTTTAAAAAAATGGTGCGCGAACTCTGATGACCAAACAACTGTCGTTTCTTGATCGCTATTTGACGCTCTGGATCTTTGCGGCGATGGCGTTGGGCGTGTTGCTTGGCGCGTATGCGCCTGGCGTCGGCGCCGCATTAAACTCGCTGAGCGCGGGAACGACGTCGCTGCCAATCGCGCTCGGACTGATTGTCATGATGTATCCGCCGCTCGCGAAAGTGCGCTACGGCGAACTCGCCGGCGTGTTTCGCGATCGGCGGGTGCTTGTCTTGTCCCTCGTGCAGAACTGGCTCCTGGGTCCGCTGTTAATGTTCGGTCTGGCGGTCTTGTTTCTGGCGGATCGACCGGAGTACATGATCGGCCTCATACTGGTGGGACTCGCGCGTTGCATCGCAATGGTCATCGTCTGGAACGACCTGGCGGACGGCGATCGCGTGTACTGCGCCGGACTGGTCGCACTGAACTCAGTGTTTCAGATATTGTTTTTCCCTTTTTACGCCTGGCTGTTCGTGAAGGCGCTGCCGGAACTGCTTGGCCTGTCCGGGGCGCAGGTGGACGTCGGCTTTGGCGAGATTGCAACCAGCGTGGGAATTTATCTGGGCATACCGTTGGCGCTGGGATTTTTCAGCCGTTTGATTCTCGAGCGCAGCCGGGGGCGCGACTGGTACGAGACGCAGTTCATCCCGCGCATCAGCCCTTTAACATTAATCGCACTGTTGTTTACAATCGTTGTTATGTTCGCTTTGCAGGGCGATCGCATTCTGAGCGCGCCCCTTGACGTATTGCGCATCGCCGCTCCGCTTGTGCTCTACTTTGTAATCATGTTCTTTCTGTCACTGGCGATGAGTCGACTGGCGGGTGCGGATTATGCACGCTCGGCCACGTTGTCTTTCACGGCGGCCTCCAACAACTTTGAACTGGCGATCGCCGTGGCTGTTTCGGCCTTTGGCATTGGTTCGGGCGCGGCCTTTGCGACCGTGATCGGCCCATTAGTCGAAGTTCCGGTTTTAATCGCCCTGGTCGGCGTAGCGCTCGCCGTGCGGAAACGCTGGTTTCGCGAATCGTCCTCCAGTCCGTCCGTCAATCCAACCGCGAGGTGATGAAAATGAACTTTAAAAGCGTATTGTTTTTATGCGTGGCGAATTCTGCGCGCAGTCAGATGGCGGAAGGCCTCGCGCGAAACATCCTTGGCGACGCCGTGCGCGTACAGTCAGCCGGATCGCAACCATCGCGAGTGAATCCTTTCGCCATTCGCGCCCTCGAGGAACTGAAGATTGATATACGCTCCCAGACTTCCAAGAGCGTGGACACGATTGATCCGGCGAGCGTCGATCTTGTGATCACGCTCTGTGCGGAAGAAGTGTGCCCGGTGTTTTTGAGCAAAGCGAAACGCCTCCACTGGCCGCTGCAGGACCCGGATCGCAAAAACGAAATCCTGAGCGACGAGGAGCGTCTGGCGCACTTTCGCACGGCGCGCGACGCAATTCGCACGCGCCTGCTGGCGCTGCAGGCGGACGGCGCGCCCGCCTGAGCCGATTCGAGCGGCGCTGCTGTAGCCGCCAGAGAAGCCCCGAAAAGGGCGCAAAGAAGCGCGTCCGTAAAGAGGGCGCCCCGGAGCAATGCGGAGGAATCATTGTGTAACATGTCTGCAGCATAAAGCCGCCGACGATCGCCCGCATGCTCGAAAAACTGCGGCCCTGTCCGGCCTTCGCGCTCGCTGAATTTGCTGGAACTCGTTTTTGATCCGCAGGGCTTGCGGCCGTGTATTGTAAACCGGGAGGAGGTCGCCGGCTTTCTGGTGCATCATCTGCGTCGGGAGCGTATGCGCCGCGGCGGCAACGGCGGCGGTCCGCTCGGCCCCGCCGGATAAGCGACCGTCCGGAATGGCTTGCTATTGCAGCCCGCCCGGCGGTCGTGGCGTCTGTGATGCAAGGCCTTCGAGCGCGCGTGCGCTCTCTACTGCTTCGAAATGTCATATTACTGCCGGGCCTTGCGCTGCTTGCCGGTGCGCTTGCGGCCGCGGCTTTCGAGAACCGGCTCCGACTGGAATATCGCGCTCGCACTTTGCCGCGCGCGCCATCTTTTTTATACGAAGCGGGCCTGGCCGATCGAGCAGGGGCCGCGTCGGATCGCGCCGCCCCCGAGCGCCTCTCCGCTCTGCCCCTGCGTATCGTCGATGAAGGCGGCGTGGGCATACTCGCGAATGCCGAACAATGGGGGCGAGATTATTCGCACCACACGCTTGCGTTTGAGCACATGTTTGTCGATCGCGCTCCATTTATTGATGAGCCCGCCTTCGCCGTCATTGAACGCGATTGGGAAACTTATATCACTCGCATGCACGCGTTCGGCTACACCGGCGTGTCAGTGCGCCGCTTTCTCGAACTCGTAAACTTCGACCTCCTCGAAGACGGGGCGCAAATTTATCCGGCGAATGATCCGGGGCGTGCGCAACGTCGTGCAGTCCGCGCCGCGTTTCAGCGCTTGTTAAAACGCGCGACGGCGCGGAATATGCAAACCTATCTCTATACGGACATGGCGGCCGTGAATACGCCGCTGGAAAATCATTTGCTGCGCACGACCGGACTCGAGGCCGACCGGCCGGCGTTCTGGAAGCCGTACCGCGCCGCTTTTGAAGAGATCTTCACGGAGCTGCCGGAAGTTAGCGGCGTGATCATTCGCGTCGGCGAAGCGGGCGCCGTGTATAACGCCCCCGGCGTGGATTATCGCAGCGCCCTCCTGGTGCGGGACGACCGTTCGCTGCAGACGATGCTGCGCGAATTGTTGCCGGTGTTTGAGCGCCATGGCAAGA
>JAVHPJ010000042.1:0-4115 GCA_036170535.1 Leptospirales bacterium
CCTCGTAAAACAGGCAGAAATGCAAATCGGGCTGGAGGGTGCGCGCGCGGGCGAACGCGTCCAGGGCGCGCGCACCCTCTTTCTTTAAATACAACGCCTGACCGATCCGAAACCACTCTTCGGCGGGCTCGCCCGACAGTTCGCGCGCAATTTCAAAATATTCGAGGGCGCGATCCGTCTCGCCGCGTTTCAGATGAATGTCGCCCGCATAGCGGTACGCCAGGGCGTTTTCGGGCGCCTGTTCGATTACGGTCTCGAAGAGACGCAGAGCAATATTGTACCGCGCTTGAAAAAAATGTTCCTCCGCGCGCCGCAAAAGTTCAAGCGTCGCCGGATCTTCGATGGGGCGACTGACGTTCGGCGCGGGCGCGGGCTCTACGGCGGCGCCCGCGGTCCCGGCGTCTGGCTCAGCCGCGGCCGAAGGCCCTGCGGGGGGCGCGCCGGACGGCGACTCGCCGGCAACCTCGCTCGCCGCTGTCGGGGCGGGCGTCGGCGCGGATCCTTCTTCGCCCGCAGTCTGGGCCGTGCCGGTTGCAGTGCACAACAAACCGAGCGCAATTGCGCCCGCAATTTTGCGTAGCAAGATCATTCGTTCGCCTGGTTCCCCTTGGACGAGCCGGGAAGGTCGTCCGCTCGACAATTAAATATCGGTCGAACGGGATCTTTCTCAATTTCAGGCGCGTCTGCTCGGTTTTTTTATTGCACAATCTTACCGGAATCGGCTTAAACCGACACAGCGGCGCAGAACGAATGACGGCAGCAGCGAAAGCGTCGACGGAACGATCGGACCGGTTCATAGAGCTTCCGGCGCGGATTATCTTTACCGCCGCCGGGCTGGACGTATTTCAGCGCAGCGGGACGCCCGTCCGGCGCGTGTTAAATCGCGAGGGCGTCGCTCGCGAAGGACTCGAATCACCCCGTTTTAATGCGTCGACCGTTCAGAAGATGGTGATGAACGGATATGTGGAAGAGATCTGCGCGCAACTCCCGGACCTGCTTTCACGGCGCTTCCATGTAATCAGCGCCAACAACTTGATCGTGTACGCGATTCTCTATAAAAAGCTCAGTCCGTCTCTCGCGCGCACGATGTTCGAAACCCAGGTCGTGCGGGAGTTCAATCGCAAGAACCCCAAGCATTCGATCGTCGATTTGAAACACATTAACCCGGCCGCGGCCGACCAATTAGTGCGCACGAAAGCCGAACTCTTCCGGCGCATCGAACAGGAGATTACGGAGGAAACCTCGTTAAAGATCCAACGCAACGCCGGGCTTTCCGACGAAGACCGTTCGACCATGCGCCGCAGTCTGCCCAAGTTTCTGGACTGGATCGACAAGCGCATCTGGTATCTGTATTACATCATCTACCAGACTCCGCAGCGCGAACAGATCAAGACGGTGTTCGCCGGAATGCTCGCGCAGTATCTCGACCATACGCGCATCGCCACGCATCTTTCCAATCTTTTGATGGAGTTCGTGCAAAATTCAGAAAAAGCGCACTTTGAACGACTCATTGTGCGCAGCGGTCTTGCGGTCCCTGAAAAAGCCGACGCCTTTATGCGCGATCGAGAGAATCGCGCCCTGCTGGTGGAAACGGCGAAAAAAAACAAGCAGTGGTTAGAACTTTCGTGGAACATGAATCCGGAGCGTTTGTCCGTAGGCCAGGCCTATCGCATCCAGATCACCGTTTCCAATTTCGGCCTGATCGATGAACGCGTGCGCACTTCGCTTTCCAAGAAGATGAAGACGAACGTTGACGGGATCAGCCTCTCGGATTTTTATCGCGGCGACGCGGACGCGGAGAAGCTGGGGGCGGGCCTGGGCCTGTTGTACAACTCGTATCTGGAAGACATCTGTCGTCGCGAAGGCATACAGTATCGCTGTAATATTTTTCCCGAGCCCAATCGCGAAAAAACCACCGTGCGTGTGGAAATCTCGCTTTAACTGTCAGTCGCGCCGGCCCGGCGCAGCCCGCGCCCGCCCTCGATCAGAGACGATCAGGCGGGGGAGTGATACCGACGCCCTGCAAAAGCTCAATGTTGTTCAGGATTAATGCGACAATGGCAATCCCGGCGAGGGCGATTAAGCAGATGACGCTGAAAACAAACAGGGAATTCTTCAAAAATCGATACCCGAGAAACGCAATGGCGGTTCCGTAACCGGCCTGAGCCTCCTGCGCACGACCCACGCGCGCGTAGGCGCGCACGTAAAATACGGCCAGCGCCAGCAGGCCGGCGGCGATCAGGGCGGCGAAGAATCCCGGCGCCATCAGCTGGAGCTTGTAAATCGGCAGCAGAGTCAAGTTCGCAATCGCCGCCGCCGCGCCGGCGATGACCAACAGATGCATCAGGGTGCGCAGGGCCCCGCGCGTGCGTTCGCCCGCGCCGCGCGGCGCAAGCAGCAAGTGTTCAAGAAAGCGATTGTCGAGCGATTCGCGATCGGCGCGGGGCGGCAAGAGTCGCTCCAGGGTCGCGGCGCCGCCGAGAAAGAAGAGCAGAATTTCGATGACGGCGCGCGCCTGGCCGTACGCCGCGCTCGGACCCAGCAGGATCTCCGTTTGCCGGGCGGTCGTTAGCTCGAGCAGTATGGCCAGCGCGGAAAACAGGAATATATAGAAGGACATCGGCATGTAGAACCAATGTCGCTTGTAGAGTGCGGGCAAAAGCAGGGCGATCAGCGCGCACCAGAAGACCGTAACAAACAGCCGCGTAAGATCCGCCGTGTAAGTGCGCTCGATCTGTCGGAAGAGTCCCTCCGGTCGCGAGTCGCTTTCCAACAGCGGATCGCCAAATCTACGCTGCACCTCGTTTTGCACCAGGGCCCGTTCGATCAAGCCGGCGCGCCAGGTCCAGCCGGCCCCGGCCGACTCGCCGCCGGCGCCGTCCGTCGCGCCGCGGGACTCGCCGGATTCTTCGACGCGCACGCCGCCCAGGGCCTCGTTTTCATATCCCGAGCGGTCCGGCGTACGCGGCGCCGGGATTCCGGTAAGGAACGACGCGAAATAGAGAAAATAGGCGATGATTACGAGCAGGTTCCAGCGTGGCATGACGGCGCGCTCAGCAAGACTGCGTGCGGCGCTCCTGTCCACTCAAAACCCGGGTTGACCTGCATCCCCAAAGCGACGACATGGCCCCGGAGCCCCCATGTTACACCGGCGTTTGTTTCTGGAATTGTTTATCGCCTGGCGCTACCTGCGCGGTCCCGGACGCACGGTCATATTCAATCTGGGCGCGCGGCTTTCTTTCTTCTTTATGGCCGTGATGGTTTTCACCATGGTCATCGTCCTGTGCGTCTTCACCGGCTTTCAAAAAGCGGTCCACAGCACTCTCTGGAATTCCGGATACCATGTCACGGTGCTGCGCCAGACTCCCGGTCTCCCGCTCGAAGACTATCGTGCCGTTCTGGAAGCGGCGGCGAAGGATCAGAATCTGACGCGCCTTACCCGCAGTGCCTTCCCCAGCATTCAAACAAACGCGCTGATCGAAGTCGACAACCGCTTTGAAGGCAAGTCGCTGCGCGCGCTGCCGGTGGACGAAGCCAGTCTGGAACGCGGCGAGCTCAAAGATTTTCCGCGTCTGGTGCACTACAATCGCGATTTTCTGAACCGCTTTAACGGCGGCAACTACGTGCTGGTCGGCCGGGAAATGGCGCGCTACTTCGGCTGGCAGGTGGGCACGCGGGTGCGCATTCTGCTGCCGCGCGGCGGCATGCTTGCACGCGGGATCGAAGTGCGTCAGGAAGAGTTCGTCATCGCCGGCTTTTTTCGCACCGGCTATCTGGAGTTTGATCTTAACTTAATATTTCTGTCACTTAAGACGGCGCAACGCACGCTCGAAATGGGCGACCAGGCGACCGAAGTCATTTTCCAGCTTAAAGATCTGGGCAGCCTGGACGCCGTCGAAAGTCTGGTGCGCGAAAATTTGCCGGCCCCGCGCTACAATTACGAGGTGCGCACGCTGCGTCAGGAGCGCGGCAACTTTCTCGCCGCGCTGCAGCTGGAAAAGACCATGATGCTCATCATCCTGAGCCTGTTGATCGTCGCCGGCGCGGCGGGCATCTGGGTCACAGTGCACATGCTCGTGAAGGCGAAGTCGCGCAGCATCGGCATGCTGCGCGCG
>JAVHPJ010000043.1:0-4105 GCA_036170535.1 Leptospirales bacterium
TTGAGGCATTTGCCGCCCTAGGCGGCCAGTGCGTGCTGGTCGATGAACTCGACCAGCATAATGCCTGCATTTACCTGAACGCCAGCCAGCCCGATGATGCCGATCAGCGCCAGGAACGAGAGCGCTTTGCCGGAGATTAAAAACCCCACGACGATGCCGATCAGGCCGAGCGGGATCGTCGCCATAATGATCACCGCGCGCAACGAACTGTTGAACGTAAGCGCAATGATGGCAAAGATAGCGAAGAATGCGGCGAGTCCCGCGCGTGCGAGAGACGCCATCGATTCAAGCGTTTCTTCTTGCTCGCCGCGCGCTCTCAGGGCGTAGCCCGGATACCGCTGCGAAATATCGGCGAACTTCTCGAAGATCATTCGATTTGCATCGCTGGAAGTTAGACGGTCTTCGTCCACATCGGCGGTGATCGTAACCGCGCGTTCAAAATCAAAGTGCGAAAGCGATTCCGGACCGCTGGCGCTTTCGAGCGTAGAAATTGAGCCGAGCGTAGTATAAAGTCCCGCGCGATTGGGGATTTCTATCGAACGCAAACTATCAGCGCTGGCGCGATAAGGATCGTCGTAGAGCACCCGCAGCGTCACTTCATTGCGTCCGCGGCGCAGGGTGGACGCTTCGAAGCCCTCAAAAGCGGTGCGGACCATCAAAGCGGCCAGGTTGTCGCTGACGCCGGCCTGCGCGGCGAGCCCCTCGTTGAGCCGTACGACGACCTCTTCGCGTCCCGTCTTGTAGTCATCGGCGATGTTTTTCACTCCGTCCAGGGAGCTCAAATACGCGCGAATCTCGGCCGAAATCTGCTGGAGGCGCGCGTAGTCAGGACCTTCCACGGCGATTGTGATTGCGGCGCCGATGGGCGGCGAGGGCACCAGCTCTTCAATGTAGAGCATTTTCAGGCCCGGCGTTTGCCGGCGGATTTCCGGCTCGAGCGCGTCGATGATATCGCGGGCGGTGCGTTCGCGCGTTACCTCCGGCGTCAAAAACACCTGCACCATGGCCAGATGTTCGCCAAAGCGCGCGAGCGGATCGCCGGCGTTCTGTTGCTGCAGGCCGCCCTTGACCGTATAGGTAATCAGCTCGGCGGGCGGTAGCTTGCGGACGAGCGCTTCAATCGCATTCATGCGCTCCATTGTCTGGTCCACGCGCAGCGACGGATCAAACTCCGCCTTGATCAGAAATTGTTCCACTTCTTCTTTGGGAAACAGGCTGAAGCGCATCTGCGACATTGCGCCCATTGCGACCAACAGCACCACAGTCATGCCGCCGAGGGCCAGAAAGGGCCGCGCCACCAGACGGGCCACCAGACGAGTAAAGCCGGTCGTGAGCCGCTCAAAAGCGTCATCCAGCCAGCGTCGGAGCCGGGCGGGCGGCGCCGGACCATTCGGGCTTTCGGCGTAGCGCGCAAGGCGCGCCGGCAACAGAAAGAACGACTCCAGCAAACTGAATGTAAGGCTTACAATCACCAGAAAGGGAATCTGCCAGATAAAGCGGCCCATGATGCCGGACATAAAAATCATGGGTAGAAACGCGGCGATCGTGGTTAAGAAGCTGCCGATAATCGGCGTAACCAATTCGCTTGCGCCCTTCACCGCGGCGTCAAAAGGCGCGAGACCCTGCTCGCGGTAGCGGTGCACGTTTTCCGCGATGACGATGCTGTTGTCGACCAGCATACCCAGGGCGATAATGAGACCCATCATCGAAATCATGTTAAACGTGACGTCGTAAATGGGGAAGACGAGCATTGTGCCGAGGATCACCAACGGCAGCGAGAGCGACGTGATAAACGCCGTGCGAAAGTTCAAAAACGCCATCAGCATCGCAACGACGATGATAAATCCCATCACGGCGTTCGAGGTCACCACGTCCAGACGACGGCGCGTCTGCTGGGCTTCATCATTGACGACGATGGCTTGAATCGGTCGAATTTTGCGCAACTCTTCAATGCGCGCGAGGACTGCGTCCGCCGTACGCACAATGTCGGCGCGCTCGCGTTTGACTATGTCCAAATTAAGCGCGCGCTGGCCGTCCGTGCGGGCCAGCATTTCGGGCCGCTCGAAGGACTCTTCGAAGCGAGCGATGGAACCCAGACGCGTCATCCCCCCGGTTTCGTTGGACCGTACGGGCAGTGCGTTTAAGTCGGCGATATCGGAGAATTCGCCGGTGGTGCGAATATTGCGCGCAGTTTCGCTTTCGATGGCGCCGCCTGGAATGTTTACGTTGCGCCCGGCGAGGGCGTTTGATACATCCATCAGCGACAGGCTGTTTGCGCGCATCCGTGCGGGATTCACAAGTATCCGCCACTCGTGATCGCGTTCGCCAAAGATATTTACGCGGGCGACGCCATTGATCTTTTCCAGTTCGTTTTCATAGAATTCTGCGATGTCCGCCAGTTCGCGGTCTCCAGCGGCGCCGTAGAGCGACACCTCGAGCACGGGAATGCTGCCGGTTTTGCGTTCGTTAAAGACCGGGCGATCGACGACTTCGGCTGGCAAATCTGTGACGCGATCCAGGGCCCGGCGAACCTCGTCGAGCACGCGATCGGGATCGCTTTCATTCAGGTCGACTTCGACCACAATTTCTGAAACCGAATGACGCGAAATGGAGCGCACCCGCTTGAGGCCTTCGACCTCCCGGATCTCTTCTTCGAGCGGAATGGTAACGCGTTCTTCCACGTCCGCGGGCGCTGCGCCTGGAAAGATCGTGCGAATCTCAGCAGCGTGGAAGTTTACTCGCGGGTAGGCCTCGCGCTGGAGACTGGCCAGGCTGAATAGCCCGCCAATGGACAGGCCGATGACAATGAGCCAGACGAGGAGTTGCGAACGTACAAAGAAACCGAGGATTTTTTCGATCATAAAAGCCGTAGCGCGACAGTTCTCGCGCTCAGGCTTCTAAGTAAAGGGTTTCACAAAAAAGCGACTGCGCTTCTTTCTATTTGCCGGGTTTATTCAGCGACGCCTTGAGCAATTTGCCAAAGCTTGAAATGCCGCCTTCCTCGGGGGCCGGCGCGGCGCTCTCCATATATTGCTCAAATTCTCTGCGCGAATCAGCTTCGGCGACGCGGGAATATGACAAACTGATCTTCTGATTGTCGCGATCGATGCGGACGACCATGACCCGCAGGGTCTGGCCTTTTTGAAAGGCTCCCTCGTGTTTTTGCCCGCGCGGCACGCCGGACTCCGAAAGCGGCACCAGTCCGTTAAAGCCGCTGCCAATGCGGACAAATATGCCAAAGGGCTTCACGCTATCGACCACGCCTTCCACTATGTCGCCTTCGGCGAAGGGCAACTGGCCCTGCCATGGATTCTGGAGCAACGCGCGCAGTGAAAGCGTGAGCCGGTCTTCTTTCCAGTCGGCGGAGAGCACCTGGGCGCGCACTTCCTGGCCGACTTTAAGCACCTCGGACGGATGCTGAATGCGGGTAAAGGCAAGTTCGGAAATCGGAATAAGCGCGTCGACGCCGCCCAGATCCACAAAGGCGCCGAAGTTTTGCAGCGAACTTACGCGACCGGAAACCACGTCGCCCGGCTGCAACTGCTGCTGAAGCTTTTCCTTTTGAATCTTGCGCAGTTCGTCGCGCCACGCGCGCCGTGAAACGATCACGCGCTTGCCCGAAAATTCCGTTACCAGGAACTCCAATTCGGCTTTCGAATCGGCGTCTTCGTTTTCCATCTGGGAGGCGGGGCAGAACGCGGTTACTTCGCCAATGCTGACTTCAAAGCCCCCTTTTATCTTTGCTACAATGCGACCGCGGAGCGGCGCTCGATCCTGAAGCGCATGCGTGAGGACTGCGTCGCGTACGGCGCCGGCCGGGCGCGTGCTGAAAATTTTCTCGCCATTGGAGGTTTCGCAGAAGAATGCGCGGATAATCTCGCCCTGATTTACCGTGATGCGTCCGTCGGAGTCCAGCAGCTCGCCGCGTACGATCACACCGGGACCGTATTCGCTGGTTACAAAGACGAATTCTTTGTCGCGTGCATTGGTGATGCGCACGTTGGTCGGCGTGCCCGGTTCGAGCGAACCCGATTTTTCCAGATTCGCTTCCAGCATTCGCGCGAAGTCCGTGTCGAGGTTCTTGTCGCGTCCTATTTTCTTTGCC
>JAVHPJ010000044.1:0-64462 GCA_036170535.1 Leptospirales bacterium
GTCGTAACAGCATCGGTCGCAGCATCAGGGGCCGGGCGGGCTCTGGATCGACGCTGTGGCTCGCGACCGGCCGGCCCGGCGCGCCTGCTCCAGCATTTCGTAAAGTCCGGCGGCGCTGAGTCCGCCGGATTCCGCCAGCGCCTCAATCTGTTCGATCACGTCCAGGGCCTGCGCGAGTCCTGCGCCTTCTTCGGACGCAGTCAGTTCGAGGGCCAGAAACCCGAGTTCCTCCAGGGCCGCGTCAATCCGGGCGAGAAAACGCACTTCCCAGGCGGTATGGGAGCGCAATTTCCCCGCAATCTCGCGCAACTTGAGAATATGCAGGCGCTCGAGGCCGCGAAAGTATTCTGGGGCGCCGGCGCCGAGCTGGCCGCGTTTTCGCCGCAAGAATAGCGCAAAAGCGTCATCCAGCGCTGCGACTTCCGCAAAGGCCGCCAGAGCCGTACTGCGAGCTGCATCGGGCGTCTTGCGCAGCGCCGCACGCAGTTCGCGCGAAGGCCGGTATTCCACGCAGGCGCCCGCCTCGGTCAGCAGCTTGCGAAACTCGGCGGGATTGGCGTTGAGCAGCAAATCCAGATCCTCGGGATGCTCGAGCAGGCGCGCGTTCATGCCTTCGATTTCATCTTCCAGGAGCAGCAGGTACGCGTAGCTCGCCGCCGCGGGCAAGGCTGCGAGAAAGGGCGGCTTACGCAGACGTTCCAGCCCCAGGCTTGCGTCCAGGCGGATGTAGGTTTCCGCGATCCGGGCCGCCGGGGCGGACGTGCGCATTGTAAGTTTCTGGAAGTACGTGGCGCCAGCGCGATTTACGATGTAGTTCAATCCTTCGGTAACCAGGATTTCTCGGCGCAAGGGATGCTGCAGGATTTCCGTCTCGTAGAGTTTTGCAAGCGCAGCGGGAAAATACGCCGTGAGAATGCGCGTAAACTCCGGTCCCTGAAAGCAGTTTGCGTCCAGCAGTTCTCCGGCCAGCATCAAACGTGCAAAACCGGTCAATGCGCAAAGGATCGGTCGCGCCAGGCGCCGCTCCCCGGCTTCAATGCGATCAAGATCCGCCTCAAACGGTATCGCATCCTGTTGGCGATTAATCCATCCCGCACGATTCAGATTGCGAATGAGCGCGCGAATGAAAACGAAATCGCGCGGAGTGCGGCGCTCTTCGAGCGACAGGGCGAGATTATTGTCGTGGTTGGCGGCGAGCACCAGAACCAACTCTTCGTCTTCCAGTTTGCGAATCCAGCGATTGCGTTCGTTAACGTCGGCGATCTTTCCTTTTCGAACCAGCTGATCGAGCAGAATCTTGAGATTCACCTCGTGATCGCTCATGTTAACGCCGCCCGAGTTATCAATGGCGTCCGTGTTCAGACGCACGCCGGCCTGCGCCGCTTCGATTCGGGCCGCCTGAGTGAATCCCAGATTGCCGCCCTCGGCGACGACTCGCACGCGCAGTTCGGCGCCATCAATGCGGACGCGATCATTGGCGGAATCGTGGGCCTGAAAATTCGACTCAGCCGCCGCCTTCACATAGGTCCCGATTCCTCCGTTCCACAATAGATCCGCCGGCGCGCGCAGGATTGCGCGGATCAATTCCTCGCCGGACAACGTCCGAGCTTTTAGACCCAGCGCCGCGCGAGTCTGTACTGAGACCGGGATCTTTTTAGCGCTGCGCGCGTAAATCCCGCCGCCAGCCGAAATAAGCGTCGGATTGTACTCGTCCCAGTTGGCGCCGGCCGCAAAAAGTCGCGCGCGCTCGGCGTATGCGATATGCGGATCGGGCGCAGGATCCACGAAAATCCACGCATGATTGAAGGCTGCGATCAACCGTACGCTGCTCGAAAGCAAGAGACCGTTGCCAAATACGTCGCCGCTCATGTCGCCGATGCCGATCACGCTGAGCGCGTCGCGTTCGGGATCCTGACCGAGCTCGTAGAAGAAGCGCTTTACCGACTCCCAGGCGCCGCGCGCCGTCACGCCCTGCTTTTTGTGATCGTAACCATTTGCCCCTCCGGAAGCGAAGGCGTCGCCCAGCCAGAAGTTGCGTTCCGCACTGATCTCGTTCGCCAGGTCGCTGAACGTCGCCGTACCTTTGTCCGCTGCGACGACCAGGTACGGATCGTTCTGATCGAGACGGCGTATGTTGGGGACGGGCGCAATCGCTCCGTCGGGCGATAGATTGTCGGTCAGCTCAAGTAGACATTCGATAAAGCGACGATATGCGCTTTCGCCGGCGCGCTGGCGAGCCGCCCGATCCGGAAACGTCGCCCGTTTTAGCGCAAAGCCGCCTTTGCTGCCGGCCGGAGTGATAATCGTGTTTTTTACCATCTGCGCCTTCATCAGACCCAGGGTTTCCGTGCGAAAATCATCCGGTCTATCGGACCAGCGGATGCCGCCGCGCGCGACAAGATCACTGCGTAAATGCACGCCTTCGAAGTCGACTGCGTACACGAAAATTTCGTATAAGGGACGCGGTTCGGGGATAAAGTGCGCCGTCCGGCTGTGAATCTTGAAACTGACGGCGGCGCGATCCAGGAAGAAATTCGTGCGCACGATTGCGGCGACGAGCGTGATCAAATTGCGGGCCAGTGATTCGTCAGTTAATGACGGCATTGCTTCGGCCAGCGCCTCGCAGCGCGCCCGCGCCGGCGCCGACAGCCCTTCGATCGCGCGGGCGTCCGATCCAGTCGCGACTGGCGAAAGTCTGGCGCGGAAAAAATCCGCCAGCGCTTTGCAGAACTCGGCGTTGCGTGCAAGGGTTTCCTGGATCGTAATGCGCGCGTAGGATCGCTCAAGCTGAAAATAGCAGGCTGATAGCGCCTTGATCAACGCCAGTTCACGCGCATTCAGTCTGGCGCCGCGCGCCATTGCGTCGCCCGCGTCCGAGGCCAGCCGCCCGTTCAGCACTTCGGTTAACGCGCCGGCTATGCGATCCCGGTCGGCTCGATCCAGTCCAGGCTCGCCCGCGTCTGCGACGCGAAAGGCGTGGCAAAAGCGGGCGCCCTCGGGACGCGCGTACGGAAAGGTGTATTCTTCCAGAATATCGAACCCGAAATTCGAGAGTATGGGCACGATCTCGCTGAAACGACACTGCACTGGCGAGTAGATCTTGATCAACCCGGCGCCATTGGCGCGCCGGTAATAGGTCACGGCGCGTTCACTTTCGGGCGTCAGCCGGTCGAGTCGATCCAGATCGTTTAACGCTTCGTCCGGCGTCTGATGAATCAGGTAATCGGGCGCGAGTCCTTCAAAATATCGCCGCAGCCGCGCCGAGATTTCGCGTTCGCCCACATAGCGATTTTGCACCAGGCGGCGAAACCGATGCGTCCATGAATCAAATATCGCATCCCGGGCCTCGTCGGCGCGACGCAACAATTCGCGGGCGCTCATGCCCGTCGGGCGGAGTCCAATCAGCGCAAAATTATTATGCTCGATGGGAATGCGTAAATCGTAAATCCGTTCGGCGTGCGTTTCCTCGAGCAACGCTGCCAGGGCCGGGCCGGGCATGGTCGCGGCATCGCGTTCCGGTATGGCCGCTGCGATCCAGACGGCGTCGTTTTCGGGATCTTCCAGCGTCATGTGGTCGGCGGCGTCCGTGTAGAGGTTCGCAAGCGCCAGTTCGAACCACGCGCCCAGCAAACGCCCGCGCGTGAGCAACAGACCCAGCGGCAGGTTGCGCGCTATGTTCAGCATCTCCTTCAGCTGGTACGAAGTGGGCGTGGCGTGAAAGCGCGCCGCCAACTCCAGAATGCGATTGCGCAAGGGCGGGATAAACTGGCGCGGCGCCAGTTCGCCTCGGCTGGCAAAATGCCCGGCGAAAGCCAGCGCTCCCGTTCGCGTGCGAAACAGGACGAGAAAATACGGGCGACGTTTATTTACAGAACTGGCGACCCGGGTTTCGCGAAAGCCTACGGCCGGCTCCGAAAAATCGAAGTCGCCGTGCATGGCCTCGGTTTCCAGAGCTGCGCCGTGCGCCGGCGAGTTAAACACTCCGTAGCGCGCGCCCTGCGCGCCATCCGCATCGAGCAAACTGGCGCCCAGCAGTACGAAGTTATCCTTGAGCCAGACTGCGGTTTCGCGCCCCTCGTCGCAGCGATCCAGCAGCGCCAGCATGGCCGAGTGCTCGCGCACCACCCGGCGCAGCTCGGCGAGTATCGCGTTCAGTTCCGTCGCCAGCGGCGCCAGCTCTGCATCCGGCAGGCGCGCAATCTGGATATAGATCAGCGTTTCCAGATTCTCAAACGCGTCGGCGAAGCGCGTTTCAACCAGGCCGCCCGCCGGATCGCGCGTCGCCGAGAGCACCGGGTGAATCATGAGTTGAATGCGGTAGTCGTGCGAATTGCAATGGTCGACCAGCGTGTCGACTATGAAGCGCGAGTCCGGCAGGACTGCTTCAATAATCGTCGAGTTCAACAGCAGCAGTTCGTCCGGCGCGGGATTAAAAACACGCAGCTTAATTTCCTGCGTGCGCTCCCGAAAAAAATCGAAACGCTGCGTCAGAAAACGTTCCAGGTCCTCGGGCGAAAAAAAACTCCGCAGGGCGGCGGGCGTATAAAACGCGAAGGTTCGGCGAAAGCTGGCATAAGCCGGATCCATGTCGGATTTGCGTTTCATGCGGTGGCGCCGTTTGGCAGCTGGATCAGTACTCGCGCTCTACTTTAAACCCGCGCGCGGCCAGCAGATTCAAAACGCCTTCCGCGCCGGGCAAGTGGAGCGCGCCTACTGCGGTGAATGCTCCGCCGCGCAGAAAATACGGCGTCATTCGATCGACCATGCCATGGTTCCGGTCATGCAGCAGGCGTCGATTGACAATGCGTACAAGATCCTCGCCTTCGCGCTCCGTCAGGGCGCGAAACAGTCGATCGTTGCGTCCTGCGAGATAGTTTTCCAGGGTGAAGCGGCCGCTTTCCTGACCGTACAACCAGCTGCGCCCGTCGACCATCAAGCGCAGTACACGGACCTGGTCGTCGTTAGCCAGGCCCTTGAAAATTCCAAACTGGATTTCCGGCGTTTCGAGCCCGACCACTTCCATGCCGCGACGTCGCGCTTCATCGATCAGCAGCAAGTCCAGCACCTGACCGGGAGCGACGGGCGATCGATAGTTCCCAATTGGCGCCATTAAGAGAAAAATCGCCGACCAGGCCGGCATTTCGCGCGCTGAGTCGGCCGGCAAACCGCGTTTGCGCAGGGCTTTAGCCACGCGCGCCAGCAGATCGCGATCGGCGATTACGCGCGTTAATGCCAGTTCGCGGTCGGCGGCCATCGCCGCCAGCATCGCCTGATTAATTTCTGCGGCGCTCATGGCCAATTCGGGAAGCATCACCCGGCACTCGCGCAAGGCGGCGTAAATGGGCTCGGGCACGGCGACTACGCGCGGATGCGCGCTGTGCATGGTTCCAAAAACATAGTTTCTGGCGCCGGACGGCGCTGTAACACGCCACAGTCGGCCCTCGCCATATGGAACGGCGCTGGCCGCGCCGCCCTCGGCGGCGAGCGGATGAAGTGCAAAAACAAGGCCGAACAGCCAGGCGGAAGAACGCAATACCCGGGGCAGCTTCACGCGACACGCTCCTGTAAGGACTCAGTGTATCGGGCGCGGCGTTTTATTGTCCAGCGCGAACCCTGACGCAATGTAATTACGCACTGCACAGCGGCGGCGGGCCCGGTCCAAAATGTGATTGACTGCGCCCCTTTTAAACGCAGTTTTCTGAGGCCTTTCCGGCGTGATTCCGCGGGAAGCGGCAAGGAGCCCTTCGTGTCCCAAACCAAACGCGCCTCCGGAAAAGAAATCTTCGGCTGGGCGATGTTCGACTTTGCGAATTCGTCCTACACGACTGTGATTACCACGGTCGCATTCAGCGCGGTTTTTCCGGCGTTGATAGTGGGCGAAGAGCGCAGCGGCAATTTTCTGTGGAGCGTAGCTCAGTCGATCGGTCTATTGTTGGTCGTGTTGAGCGGACCGGCGCTCGGCGCAATAACGGACTTCAGCGCTTCGAAAAAGAAGTTCTTGTTCATCAGTTATATTATCACTGTCATCGCGACGAGCGCGCTCTACCTGGTAGTGCCCGGCGCGCCATACGCGATTCCCCTGGCGATGGGTCTCATCGTCGTATCGATGTTCGGATTTTACGCCGGCGAGAATTTCGCCTCGTCGTTTTTGCCCGATCTGGGACCGCCGGAACAACTCGGCAAGATTTCCGGACTCGCCTGGGGCATCGGCTACTTTGGCGGAATCGCATCCACCGGTCTTGTGCTGGCTCTGACCACGCCTCACGATATGACCAACATCGCCGGCGTCCGCATGATCGGACCGATTACCGGCCTGTTCTTTTTGTTCGCTGCAATCCCGACCTTTCTTTTGCTCAAAGAACGCGGCGTTGCGCGGCCTTTGCCCGAAGGCGAAACCGTCATTTCGATCGGCTTTAAACGCTTGAAGCAAACGCTGCGTGAAATCGGCGACTTTCGCGACCTCATTATTTTTCTCGTATCGTTCTTTTTCGCCTACGCCGGCCTTTCCATCGTGATCAGCTTCGCCTTCATTTACGGCGCGCAGGTGATTCACTGGGACGACGGCACGCGCGCGCTGATGTTCGTGCTGACCAATTTGTCCGCCGCAGTCGGCGCTTTGATATTCGGTTATATCCAGGATCGCATCGGCGATAAACTCACCTACAACATCACGCTGGTCGTGTGGGTCGTCGCCGTAACGCTGATCTGGGGCGCAAACGAGCTCACGTACTGGATGAACGGCGTTTTCGGCACCAACTGGCATCCGCAGAGCGTATTTCTATTTATAGGATCGCTGGCCGGCTTGTGCCTGGGTTCGACTCAGTCGGCTGCGCGGGCGATTGTCGGCGTATTCAGTCCGGAATCGAAGTCCGGCGAGTTTTTCGGATTCTGGGGTTTCTTTGGCAAGCTGTCAGCCGTGTTCGGACTGTTGTCGCTGGGCTACCTGCAGATTTATCTCGGTTTGCAAAATGCCATCCTGCTCTGCTCGGCGTTTTTCTTCGTCGCGCTGGTCATCAGCTTTTTTGTGAACGAAAAACGCGCTCGCGAAATGGCCCGCGCGCACGAGGGCGAATAAGCCTGGCGTCGATTGAGACCGCGCGCAGCCCGGTTTGAGCTGCGCGCAGATTTTCGGCCAGCGATCAGGCGAGGGCTTCGAAGCGCGTTTCGTTTTGCGTCGCTGCAACGCGCGCTTCAGCGCTTACGCGCAGGAACTTCTGCGAGGTATCCTGGACCGCATCGACGATGTTGCGGTTCAGATTATTCAAGATTTCCGTGGATTTAGCCACCTGATCCATCGCTGCACTGGCATTAAATCCTGATCCGATTTGCATACAATTCGCCTCCGCGCGGATGTGCGCTTTATTCCATATAGAGTTACGGATTTTTTAGCCCGGGTACTGAGGCCCGCAGGCCAAAAGTCGCCCGCCGCGCCAAAAAAACCGACCGGGCGGAGCCGTCCCGGGGTCTAATCAACGACAGGCCTGAAATGTGTTGCATAAGTGATACAGTTTCAGAGGCTTGTTTTTCCGCTCTGCGGAGTCCGGGCGGGCGTTCGCGCGTTCGTCTCAGGAGGGATCAATGCGAGTCTATTTGAAAAGTCGAAGCAGTCGTCTTATCGCGCTCGGTATGGCCGGCGCCCTGGCGCTCCTGTTTGCAAGCCTGAGTCTTTCGGCGCAAAGTCGACCGGCGGACTTTCCTTATACGGGAATCAGTTATCCGGCCGCGCTCAGCCTCAACAGCAATCAGGACTGCGTCACTTTCTGCAAATACGCCTACGCCTGCTTTTACCGCGGCAACGCAACGCGCCAGGCGGAGGCCACGCAACGTCATGACCGCTTTATGCGCGACTGCCGGCGGAATGTGTGCGGCAAGCCCGCGAACCGTCAATCCGCGTTGGGTTGCTACAATCAGCGCGTCAAGGGCAGCCTGACCCAGTGCACGGCCGGGGCCCAGTGTCTGGTGCAGGGCATGCAGGGTCGCTAAGGCTCCCGCAGGTCCGAGTTTGGCGAATGCCCATCAGGCGGCGGCGCCTGACTCGGACCTTCCTTCTCTTTCTTCTTGCTTTTTCGCCGCCCCCGCGTCTTCCTTTCGTCAAATCATCCTGCGATGATGGCACGGTCCATTTTATGAATACGATCGCTCGTCTTGCGTACATTGCCGGTTTCGCGCTGCTGTTGAATCATTGCGTTACCGCGCCGTTTCGTTGTCCGTGTACGGCGTCTTTGCGCCAGATTCCCGTGGAAGCCGGGTCGCAGCCGCGCCAGGGGCCGGCGCCGGCGCGCGCGCTGGATCTTACGTCGCTTACGGATCGCTTCAGCTGCGCGTGCAGTCGTCGCCTTACCGATGCGGGCAAGACCGT
Source organism: Leptospirales bacterium (assembly GCA_036170535.1). Lineage (GTDB taxonomy): Bacteria > Spirochaetota > Leptospiria > Leptospirales > Leptonemataceae > SSF53. The sequence continues at coordinate 8,360 of JAVHPJ010000044.1, forward strand.
GCTTCCGCTCAACAAAGCGGATGTCACGGCCGATTGTCAGGCGCTTGTCGAAGTGAACACGGGCTTTTTTGAACCGGAACGCTTTGAGACCGCGGTGATCATGCTGCGCAACGTCGCCTCGGAAGTCGGCGCAAATGCAGTCGCCATTGATACGTATGAACCCGGCGCAGCATCGGGACGCGCACTGCAATGTTCGGCGGCGTTTATCGCGGCGCGTACGCCGGCGAACGAGCAGAACAAAATCGAAGAGCCGCCTATTCAGGTCCGCCCGGGCATTGTAATCGTACGACCGCAGCGTGTGGCGTGGCAAAAATGCTCCAACGGGCAGACCGATCTCGGCGGCTTCTGTCAGGGGCAGGCGGCAGTAGCGCGCTGGGAAGACGCTCTGAACTATTGCCGCAGCCTCAGCCTGGACGGGCGCACCTGGCGCCTGCCTACGTTCGAGGAGTTGAGCGGATTAATTGACGCGACGCAGCGGCCCGATCGACCCAAGATCGATCCGGAATTGTTCCCCAACACGCGGCGCAATGTCTACTGGACCAGCACCTTTTTTGAGAATCAGGCTAACGTGGTGCGCGTGGTGGATTTTGATTCCGGCGCTGGCTACGCGTATGGGCTGCAGAATCAAGGCTACGTTCGCTGCATCGCAGACGGACTCTGAGCCTGCCGGCGTCCGTCCGGCATTTCACGCGTGTCGGCGTGCAAACAACGTGCGTTCCAGGCCGGCAAGATCGCGCAGGATGCGCGACTCCGTGCAGACGTTTGCGGCCGCGCTGAGCGCGCCTTCAGCGAGCGGCGGGCAGAGTTCCACCAGAAGCAGTCCGCCCGGTGTCAGGTGTCGGACCGCGTCCTGAATTAATCGGCGATAGAGCGCAGCTGGATCAGGCGTAAAGAGCGCCAGGTGCGGCTCGTGATCGCGCACCTCGCTCGAAAGCGTCGATGCTTCGGCCGGCGAGATATACGGCGGGTTTGCGACGATTACATCGAATTGTTCCCCTTTCAGCGGCAGGAAGAAGTCGCCGCAAAAGAAGCGGGCGCGCTCCGGGGCCTTGTCCGTCGTGATCAGGGCCAGTGCATTTTTGCGAGCAATATCCAACGCAGCGCCGGATATATCGCTGAATGCCGCGCGCCAATCCGGGCGTTCCGCGAGCAGCGTGACGCCCAGCGCGCCGCTACCGCAACACATATCGAGCGCCGAAAGACCGCTGCGCGTTTCCGCAGCCAACGCTGCATCAACGATCAGCTCCGTTTCCGGTCGCGGTATGAGCACGGCTGGACTCACTGCGAAGGGTCGTCCGTAAAATTCGCGAACGCCGGTGATGTAGGCGAAAGGCTTGCCGGTGGCGCGCTCTTGCACCCACAAACGAAATCTTGCCAGCGCGTCTACGCTCAACGCGACGTCATCCCGTGCGAGAATGCGGGCGCGATCCATGCCCAGCAGCGCCGCCAGCAATAGCTCGGCTTCGCGCCGCGGCGCTTCCACGCCGCCGTCGCGCAATGCCGCCGCTGCGTACTGCAGCGCGGATGCAATGTTCACAGTTTTGCTTCCACAGTCTGGATCGCCTGCATCAATTGGCCGACATACGCGCCGCCAAAAAGATTCACATGCACCAGTAATGGATACAACTGCCAGAATTCCACTCGTTCTCGAAATCCTTTCGAAACTTCGCTCGTCCGGAGAATCGTTTCCATTTGCGTCATGTTAAGCGGAGATCCGAACAACAAGAGCATCGACAAATCCTGTTCGGGATTTGCGTACGCAATTGCCGGATCAATCAAGTGGATGATTCCGCCAGGGCCCGCCAGGAGATTACCTGACCAGAGGTCGCCGTGAATTAAGCGCGGCGCGATACTGTCGAGCCGCCAACATTTGACGGCGCGTCGCACAAGTGATTGTAAGCGAACTGTAAGTTCCGGAGAAATATGTTTTAGCGCTTCGGCCCGCCGCGCCTGGGGCAAAATGCGACTCTCGATCCAGAATTCTTCAAAGGAGCTGTACCAAGCGTTCGGTTGCTCCAACGCGCCAATATAGCCGTCATTTGACCAGCCATACTGCGCTTGCGGCTCGGAATAGAGTCGAATCAGATCTTTGCTGAGTTGCGCCGTGTTTCCGGCAGCGTGGGTTGCCAGAAACTCCATCAACAATACGCGCAAGCCTGTTTTTGTTGCGTCGGCAGAGAACACCCGCGGGCAGGCGAGTCCTTGCCGGCGCAGGGTTTCCAGTCCAGTCGCTTCCGCGGCGGCCATTTGCGACGAGGCGACGACTTTCGCAGCGAGCGTAGCGGGGACAGCGAGGGCGTTTACGTCCAGCTCGGCGCGGTATAACGGAAAAAGGCTGCTTGCGTGGAGTTGCAGACGCTGCAACCGAGCGCCGGCTAACTGCGGACTCGCCCGAATGGCCGCCTCAATCAGCTCACGGTCGCTCATTCACGGACCCTGTCGCCGGGCTGCGCGCGCAACCCAGAGGGCCGCGTCGCTGCGTAAAATGACTTGCTGCGGCGCCCCATAATTATTTGTACTGAAACATGGCCCTTCGCAAAATCCTGCGCGCCGGCGATCCACTGCTGCGCGAGAAATCGGCGCCGATTCCGCTCGAAGAAATACGTTCGAAAGAAATCAAAAAGCTTATCCGCGACATGTTTGAAACCATGAAGGCGGCGGACGGCATCGGCCTGGCCGCGCCGCAGGTCGGCGTGTTGAAGCGGCTGGTCATTGTCGGCTTTGATCGCAGCGATCGCTATCCGGATCTTGAGAACTCGATCCATCAACACATTTTGATCAACCCCGAAATCACCCCCCTGGACGGTCCCCGCGAAGGCTTCTGGGAAGGCTGCCTTTCGGTGCCTGGCATGCGCGGTTACGTCGAACGCCCGCGCCGCATTCGTTTGAAGTGGTACGACGAGAACGAAGAGTTGCACGACCAGGTGATCGAAGGCTTCGACGCGGTCGTTTACCAGCATGAATGCGATCACCTCGACGGGGTGCTCTACATTGACCGTTTGAAGGACCCGACCCTGTTCGGCTTTAACGAGGAGCTGGATTCTACGGAATCCACGCGCACGCGACAGGTAGTCTAGCCCGGATTATACGCGAAGCTCCAGCCATGCTGCGACGCCGCAGCACACAGTATTTCGTAACCGAAGCGGGAACCTGGCTCGAAAATTAGGAAAAACCGCCTTGCTGGGCTGGTAACCTGCTGGAGTCAAATTCCAGGCCTGGACCGGGTCGCCTCGTCGGCCGGGGCCGCGTTTTTTTTTAGCGCGGCCCTCCGGCCGGCGAAATATTTTTGAATCGATTCCGCCCTGCCCATACTATTCCTCCATGAGCCAGCCGAGGCTGGCAGTGAGGAACTATGAAACGCATCTGGATAGCTGCGGCCTTTGCAGCCGCGCTCTCGCTCGGCCTGGGGCTGGGAAGCTGTAAACAAGAAGAGGAAGACAACAACGGCGCGCTGTTGTTGCTCCTTGGAATTGCCGCTTCGCAACAAAGCCAGAGTTCGGGCTTCTTTATCACCATTCCCAGCGGGTTCACCACCAAATGAGAGGCGCAAACATGCAAACTACGGGAAAATGGATGAGTCGCGTCGTAATCGCGGCGCTGGTCTTTTTTGGCGCATCGCTGAGCCTGCGCGTGGAACCGCGGCAGCCGCTCGAAGTCTTGCCGACCCTGCGCGTGGATCTGGCGACCCTTGCGCCGATTTACGCCGCCTCCAATCAATGGGACGGCGTGCGGGGCGTGGCGGACTTTCTGAAAAACGTTACAACGAGCGTGGACACGATCATCGTGGCTCTGACTCGCTCCGGCGCGTTGAACGGTACGCAGGTCATCACGGCGACGCAAGGCAACTTCAAATTCAAGCTGAACCCGGCCTTTAATACGAGCGTGGCCAGCACGGCTTTCCCCGGCGGAAAAACCTACACGGTGAGCTTTGAGGTCTGGCGCACTTCGGATAACACAAAATATCTGGAGCTGTTCTTTGACAGCGCTTCAACGCGCAACGAAGTGCTGGCGATCTGGCAGCCGAATGTGTTCGACACGACCGTAAGTCAGAGCGGTTCCAACAAAATGGAATGCGCCATGACCGGCGGCGCCGTCGACGGTTATATGGTGTGTTCCTGGAATGGTCCGATCGAAGCGTCGGGCATCATGAACGCGGGCCGCTTTAAGGTGGATTCCGTAAGCTCCGATGGAACCGTGCGCGTCAAGGGCGCGGCGAAACTCCAGGTTGCTTCCGACATCTGCGCGGGCGGCAACCAGGACTACTACGCGCTCGCGTTCATCTCCAAGTCCGTGACGCCGTTTTATTCAACTGGCCGTTGGGGATTAAATGACAACGCAATTGCGGCGACGGCCTGCGGCGCGGCCAACGGCACGAACAACGCGTATTTCAACATCACGTCCAATCCGAACGCAACGGATTCCACGAAATATTTCGTGCAGGATGGAGTGACTACGGATCTGGACGCGAACTATCCTACGGTTGCAGCAACCAACGCGCTGTTTGGCGAAATGGGCGGAACCGACTCGGATGGCGTGGCGATCACGACAGCCGCCCTGACCGCGCTCAGCGTAACGTTCCGTCAACCCACGAGTCCCGGGTTCTGATTTCCAAAAAAAGAATCGACCCGGTTCTCTCCGGCTCATCATGATCCGCTTGCGTGCAGCTGCGCCGCAGGTTGATCATGATGCTCTGTACTAATCTCTCGGACCGACCGGGCTCCCGGAACCGTTTACGTGCGGCGAAAACACCCGCGTTGCTGGCGGCCGCTTGCCTCATATTCGCCAGTTGCGCGGACTGGATCGGCGAACCGCTGCAGGATGCAGCTTATCGTACGCGCGGCGACCAGATCACGCGCGAAGATGCAAAGGCTCTGGTTTTCTCCGATCTGTTCGCGCTGGGACAGCGTTGCCCCGAATTCAACCAATCCGGCGTCAACTGGTGGTTAAACTACGCCGTGATGATGGACGACGGTTGCGCGGAAACCGGCATCGGTTCCAACAGCGATTTTTTCACCGGCTGTTCCGATTTGAATTTTCTTGGACGGCAGTCGGTCGCCGATTGTCGCGTGGCGATTGCAGCGGATACTTGCAGCGGCGGGAGCAGTCGCTCCTTCCCGCCCGATCGAATAGCGGCCTTCGCACTTTGCGCCACCGCCTTTGAAAGCGGCGTGGCGTTTCCATTTTTATTTTTTTAGGCGCGCGATAATTCGCTGGCGCATTCGAGCAATCGTGTTTGGATTATAGCGCGCCGCCGTCCGGGCGCTTGCGACTGTTCAGCGCCGCTTCGAGAATCTCCGCCAGTTCACGCGCATCATCGAGCGCGTTGTGAGTATGCGTGAGGTGCGTGAGTTTCAATTTTGCGATGATCTTCTGCTTTTGCGAATCCGACCAGGGAACGCCCTTCAGTCCCATCCAATAACTGCGCAGATCCAGGCCGCTGCCGGTTACGCCAAAGGGATTTTTCCCGAGGAAGCGCACGAAGTACCAGTGGATGTGCATGCCGTCCCAGACCGCTGGCGCGGCGCAGAATACCGGCCGGCCGATTTTGCGCAGTGAGTGGAGCCAGTCGGCCGCGGCCTGCATGGCCGCCGCGGGTTCCGGGGCTTCGCGGATCAAGCGATCGCGATCAAGCCCGTTTACCGCCATCGCCTCGGGGACAAACGCGTCGGAGATCGGCTTGAGTTCGGTATAAAAGGACAGATCACGTCGCCCCACGACCGCCATGCCAAGACTCAGCATGCTGTAGGGGCCGGGGATCGGGCCGTCGGCTTCTACGTCGCAGGCGACGTAGAGTTCGCGATTGGATGTCATGGTAAATGGCAGAATGCGCGTGTCTTCTGTCAGCTAAAACGGCGAATCCCAGTTACTAATCGGTCGCCAAAGGCCGATCGACGTTGGATACTGGGACGTGTCATGTTGCGCCTCTACAACGCTTGCCGCCCGGGGTGTGTCGCTCCAGCCCGTCGAAAGCCTTGCACTCCGGCTCAACGCTGCAGCAAGCTTCCGTTTGGAGCCATCAACGTGATGTCGTCTGTTAATCTCATTACACTATACTGTCAGGATCTCGAAGCGTCGCTGGCCTTCTATTCCGCATTAGAGCTCGTCTTCGCCGAGGAACAACATGGGAACGGGCCGCGACACTTTGCGGCATCCGCCGCATCCCTGGTTGTGGAGCTATATCCCGAATCTGAACGGCAGCCGGCGACTCGCGGTTTGCTTATTGGCATTGCGGTTCCTCACCGCCAATCTTGCATGGAAAAGATTTCGCGCAATGCGATTGTCTCGGAGGACTGGGCGTCCCGCATCGGATCCGGCAAGCCGATAATCCTTCGCGATCCGGACGGAAATCGCGTGTATCTAGAAGAACTGTTGGGGTGAAATTATGGGTATAGGACTTTAATTCCAGGTTCGAGTCCGTACTTCATAACAGCCGTAGGCCATATCGCTACAAAGTTGGCGGCGGTCGATACAGTTCTTCGACCGAATACTCAAACGGGTACCGAGTTTGTTCACTTACCACTGCACGTTCAACTTTCTGCCAGAGGCGCTCGTCGCGATTCCAAAAGAAACCGCTACTCGCGGCAAGACCCCGATCTTCGTATCCCAGCCGCCCACTGATTCGTAGTAGAGGACTTCTGGCACGATTCAGAATCTCCTCCAAAGGATACTTCGAGAATATACGCAAGGTCGTAAGTGCATCAAAAACTGCCCTATGTTTAAATGGCACGGACAATTCATGTTCGAATGCAAGGTAGTCGAGTTTTCGAGTCGAAATACTCTCTGGGTATGCCAGATCATAGCCTGTATCGATCCATAGCTTCGAAAAGCGACGCTTTTCTTGAGCTCCCATGAAGCGCTCTAATATTAAACGATCGAAAAGCAGGCCGAAATGTGCCACAATATGGCCGCAGGCTTCTGCCATCCCTAATATTCGATTTTTAGCCTCCCTCAGATCAATTCCATGTTGCGCAATATCGGCTGTGCTTATCCCGGTCAGTCTTTCTATATCGGCGCTGATTAGCGTTTCTGGGCTGTCTGGTTTAACCAAAGTGCTGTAGATCTCCAATGGGATACTTCGCGTTGTATCCCAGAGAACAGCGCCCACCTCAATAATTGTATCCTCTGACCAGCTAACTCCCGTCGTCTCCAAATCTAAGCCCAGGACCAGCATTTGGTAAGCTAAGGCTTTGAGCTGAAATTCTGTCAAGGCTGGAACTGCAGAACGAAATTCGGTGCTCCCAATATCGGTCTCCGAACTGCGATTCTCCGGTGCTTCGCCGAGCGAACGGTGCATGGCCGGAGCGCGCACCCAAGCGGTCCGCCACGTGGGTAAATTGTGATAAAATATCAAAAATACGCGCTGTTTACTGACCGATAATAGTGAGAGCTGCCCTATCGGCCCGCTAGCAAGGGCAGGTGGCCCCTAAGACGTTCGATGAAACAATACAGAAAAGACGACATCAAACAGGCATACCGCCAGTTAAAGGCGTATATGTTCTATGCCGGGAACGCGGCATTCTATCGGACAAGGATCGCGCGCTTCGAGTCCGCGAATGATTTCGATACAAAGCTTTCTCGCGCTGCGGACCTTGCTAATGGTGATGACGCTCTATTTGATCGGTTTGCAGAATCCATACGAGTGTTCCAGGTTCCCAAGAAGTTAGCGCCAGAAGAGGAACAAGAAATATTTACAAATTCTTCATTTGATGAATCCATCAACGTTGAGTCCGTCATAGAGTTCATCGACTGTCCAGTAGAGTTCCTCATCGTATCCATGTTATGGTGCACGGAAGTTGGTCGACTATTCGATCAGAGTTTTCCCGCAGACGTTTTTGCCAATCGTTTGGTTCGTAATGACGAACCGTACACGAACAGGTTGCTTGTCTTTGAGCCGTACTACATTGCATATACAAACTGGAGGAATGGGGCACTGGCCGCTGTAAGGCAGTTGCACGCTAGCGGGCGCAGCGCAATTCTTCTGAATATTGATGTGCGCGAGTACTACAATTCGGTTGACTTCAAATTTCGTTTAAATGAACGCGGGTTGTTAAGCGGATTATCGAGTTCTCAAAAGAATCTCTGCCGCCTTTTGGAGAAGCTGCATTCCAAATACAATAGCCAAAGGAATCATCAAACAAAGGCGCTTCCAATAGGTTTGCCGTCTTCGGGCATAATTGCGAATGATTGCTTGATGCCGCTTGGTACAAGGATACGCGCTCGTGGGCCCGCATACTTTGGCCGTTACGTAGATGATTTGTTATTTGTTGTCCATTGTGAAGCTGAAGCTCTCACCGACGTCAAAGACTATGTAGATGCGTTTTTAAAATCAATAGGCATCAAAAAGTCTCGCGCCAGGGGAGGCAGGCAAACTCGCAAGAATGGTAAAAATGCTCTGTATAGTTACGATCATCCATCGGGCTATTTTTTAGATTTTCACGAGAATAAGATGAAGGTCTTTTACTTCGCTGCCTCCGAGAACATCGCATTGGTGGAATCCATTGAGAGGAAAATACGATCAAATTCCAGCGAATTCCGTTTCTTGCCAGAAGATGATGATGTTTCGCAAGGTATAGACGTCAGTTTCTATAACGTCCATTCGAGCGAATACAACACAAAGTTGAGATCATTGGAAGGCGTGACGGCTGACAGATACAAGGTTTCGAAGGCGCTGGCTGGTCTTCTTAACGTGGTTGTTGCGGTCAATTCTTACAATCGGCACAAGCCCAACGATATCGCAGAGAGACTTTCTGCATTTTTCACCGGGAGGCGTGCGATTGAGATGATTCAGTTGCTAGAAAAGACCTTCATTTACTTTGTTATATGCCGCAGACCGGCACCGCTTTGTGACCTGCTAATTCGGGTGATAAGGTCGATTGAGCGTGTCGGCCCCCATCCGGATGCTACGGGGCTTAATAGGGCTGACCTCCGGAGCGACCTTCACGAAAATGTGGCCTGTGCATTGGCACTGGCGCTGGCATACTTTCCTTCCGACGAGATCCTCAGCGCAATTTCACGGGAGCTGAGCGCTTGGGAAAGTAAGAGCGATCGAAAGTTACCCGTGGCATACAATGACGCGCGCCTGAGAGAGGAAGTGGACTCAGTCATTAGGGCGAATATGCTGAAGGCGTCTTATCAGCGAATTCCACTCTTAGGGTATATCAAAGATGAGTATTACAAGAAGGTAATGGCTGGAGATTATGATTCGGTAAAGGCTGATAGCTATTTAGATTTATTTGATGAAGACAAACTTGCTTTGAGTCCGCGGTTTATTCAGATTGGAGAGCTGGAGGCGCTATCGTATTTTAGTCAGTTTATTTTTGCGAAATCGCGGGGTGTCGCAAAGTGGCCAGAAAGCGTCATTGCGTTGCTGAGAGAATTCAATACGGACAAGGTTGCAAAGGCCCAGTGGAGCGTTGCCGGGGGTATCGGCAGGAAAACGGGAGTCGAAAAAGTTCCTGTTCAAGGTTTGATAAATAAGGAAAAGTTTCGAATTGCGCTTGTTCATATCGAGATAGATGAGAGGTGGTCGTTGAGCAATATGGTTGGTGACTATCAGGCTGTTAGCATTTCGAGAAGGTTGAGTCTGCATAAGTTGCTTAATTCAGCAGTGGAGAATAAGTGCAGGTTGATAGTTTTCCCCGAAATTAGTCTTCCCTGGCAATGGTTGGATGTGTTGCGACGTTTTTGCACCCAGCGCCAGATTGCTGTCGTTGCAGGATTGGAGCATGCTGTAATGCAAGCGGAAAGTCCAAGGCAAGTTTTCAATTATTGCGCCACAATTCTTCCATGTCAGCACGATCTTTACCATAAAGATTGTAGAGTAATTCTTGAGCCAAAATTGCACTATTCCCCTGAAGAAGTGAAGGAAATCGAGGGGCGCGGGTATAAAGTTCCATCAAAAAAAACGCCGCAGCGTGACGTCTACGTCTGGGAGGGCATGGAGTTTGCTGTTTTCAACTGTTTTGAGCTGGCCGATATCAAGCTTCGCGCCAATTTTGTTGGAAAGGTAGACTTCATCATAGTCATTGCAAGCAACGCGGATGTTCCATACTTTTCGGCAGTGGCCGAAAGCGCGGCGCGCGATTTGCATTGCTATGTAGTTCTGGTGAACAACGCGAAGTATGGTGACAGTCGTATAGTGGCTCCATCAGATGTACGGCATCGTGACTTGTTGCGTATTCAGGGTGGCAAGAGCCCCCAGGTGATGGTTCAAGAGCTTGATATCCGCGGGCTTCGGCGATTTCAGGTTCTTGACGACCGACTACAAAGTGAACGCAAAGAGTTTAAACGGACGCCTCCGAATTTTGAACCGTCTGCAAGTCGCAGGGATTACGAAATCCTTTAGTGGTCTTCTCCTGTCGCCAGGAGAAGAGTTTTCCGGCGGGCAGTGCAATGCCTGCAGAGGCAGTGGGCCTCATCGCCCGCTCGCCCCCTTACCGCTGCAGAATCGTTTCGCGCGCCTTGCCTTTCATTTCGCGGAACTGATCCGAAGTGTAAATCTGGTACTCGTAACCCTGTTCCGTAAGGAAGAGCTGACGGTTCTGACCAAAGCGTTCTTCCGTCGTGTCGCGGCTCACGAGCGAATAGAAAAAGGCCATGTTGTCGCCCGCCTTGGGACGCAACACGCGGCCCAGTCGCTGCGCTTCTTCCTGGCGCGAACCAAAGGTGCCGCTCACCTGAATCGCAATTGAGGCGTCCGGCAGGTCGATCGAGAAGTTCGCCACGCGCGAGACGATCAAGCACGAGATTTCGCCCGTGCGAAAGCCTTCGTAAAGGCGCTCGCGTTCGAGCAGCGGCGTCTTGCCCGTAATCAGCGGAAAGTCGAAGTGACGCGCAATTGTTTCCAACTGGTCGATGTACTGCCCGATAATCAGCACGTTTACGCGGCCGTGTTCTTCAAGGATCCATTCGATCACGCGCATTTTTTCCGGATTCTCGGAGGCGAGGCGGTATTTCTCGCGATCGTCGGCCAGGCTGTACTTCATGCGCAGATCCTCGTCCATGTCACAACGGATCTCGATGCAACGGGCGTCTGCAATCCAGCTCATTTTTTCGAGCTCTTTCCAGGGCACGTCGTACTTCTTGGGTCCGATCAGCGAGAACACGTCCTCTTCCAGACCGTCTTCGCGCACGAGCGTCGCGGTGAGTCCCAGGCGCCGCTTGGCCTGCAGTTCCGAGGTCATTCGGAAGACCGGCGCGGGCAGCAGGTGCACCTCATCATACACAATCAGGCCCCAGTTGTTGGCGCTGAAGATATTGAAGTGCGTAAAGTCGCCGCCTTTTTTCTTGCGGTGCGTGATGATGTTATACGTGGCAATGGTGATCGGCTTGATTTCTTTTTTCTCGCCGCTGTATTCGCCAATGTCCTCTTCTTTGATGTCCGTTTTGTCCAGGATTTCGTTTTTCCACTGGCGAATCGAAAGGGTGTTGGTCACCAGAATCAGCGTCTGCGCGCCGACGATCTGCATAACGCCGATGCCCACGATGGTTTTGCCGGCGCCGCAGGGCAGGACGATTACGCCCGAGCCGCCTTCGCGTGCGCCGTTGGCGTGAAAGACTTCCACGGAACGACGCTGGTAGTCGCGCATGCTGAAGACGCGGCCGGACAGGGACGTGTGCCGGAAGTTAAAGCCGAATTTTGAACCTTCATCGTAGCCGGCCAGGTCTTCCACCGGATAGCCGATGCGAATCAGCGCCTGTTTGATGTGTCCGCGGTAACTCTTCTTGATCACGATCAAATCGCCGCGGCGTTCTTCGATATACGGCTGCACCGTGCGGTGGTTCGCGATCTCGTTTAAGAAGGCGCGTTCTTCGGAGGCGATGAACAGATCGCCGTTTTCATCTTTGACGAGCTTGACTTTGCCGTAGCGCGAAATCTGTTCTTTGATTTCGTTGATAACGTTTTTGGGTACCGGGTACTTGGAGAAGTTGTCCAGCGCCTCGACGATCTCCTCGGCGCTCATCTTGCTCGAAGCGGCGTTCCAGAGCGACAGCGGAGTGATCCGGTAGGTGTGCAGATACTCCGGGCTCTTTTCCAGCTCGGCGAAGCGGCTTACAACGGCGCGACAATCCTCAAAATAGTCGTTTTCGACTTCGAGCAGCATCGTACGGTCGGACTGCACGATGAGCGGTTTATTGATATCCGGCATGGTTTCCTTCCAGCATAACGCTGCTTGAGGCGCTGGGCGAAAGGTGCAGGACCGACCGAAAATTGGCCGGACACATTTCCCCAAATGCCTCTACCGGTCGGGGCGGTCCTGCTGTCAAGCGAATTTGAAGCAAAGGATCGCGAGGTCCGGATCTTGTTCGGTGGCGCTACAGAACTTAACGATTAGACGGGCCCGCGGCGGGCATGTTGCGCGGCCGAAAAGCGAATGTAGCCCAATTCTCACGCATTATCATGGATTATGTCGCATTTGTCGGAGCAGGAGCGTTCTTTCGCGGTAGCCGCCGGGCGGCCGGGCGGGCGGATCGGCTGCATGAAGCCCTATCGCGAAAACGTCGGCATCGTCGTTCTGAACTCCCGGGGCGAGGTCCTGGTCGGCGAACGCGTAAACTTTCCCGGAGTGTTTCAGTTCCCCCAGGGCGGCATGGATCCCGGCGAAAGTCCGCTGGCGGCGGCGCGCCGCGAACTCCTGGAAGAGACCGGGCTTCGGCTCGAGGTCGCCCCGGCGCTGGAAATCGAGGACTGGCTTTACTACGATTTTCCGGAAAACGTGTCGGCGAAGCTCAAAGCGTACCGCGGGCAAAAGCAAAAGTGGTTTGTCTTTCGGTGGGAGGGCGATCCTGCCAGTCTGCGATTGGATTTGCATCAGCGCGAGTTTGAGCGCCTGCGCTGGGCGCGACTGGACGAGATCGTCGCGGGCATAGTCGCCTTCAAGCGGCCGGTCTATGAGCGCGTGGCGCGCGAGGTGAACGCCTTCCTGGCGCGGAATTCAAGCCCCGGTTTAGATTGACAGGGGGGCCGCTCAGCCAGCCTCCTCCTGAGCAGTGAGATTCGCTGACACCGAGCTGCATCCGGACCTGAAGGCCGCCGTCGAAACGATCGGTTTTTCGGAACTGACCCCCATTCAGGAACAGTGCCTGGGGCCCGGACTCGAAGGGCGCGACATCGCCGGAATATCCCAGACAGGCACGGGCAAAACCGTCGCCTTTTTGTTGCCAATCGTTCAGAAGATTTATTCCGGCTACGAACCGGGCGCGCCGATCGCATTGATCGTCACCCCGACGCGCGAGTTGTGTTTGCAGATTGCAGAGGAGGCGCGTAAGCTCCTCGTTAATCGCCCGGTGGAAGTCTGCGCCGTTTATGGCGGCGAAGAATATCGTAAGCAAGAAGAAGTCCTCGCTCGCGGTCCTGCGATCATTGCGGCCACTCCCGGCCGTCTGATCGACTATCTGAAACAGGACAAGATCGACATGTCGGCGCTCCAGCTGCTCGTCCTCGACGAAGCGGATCGCATGTTCGACATGGGATTCATTCGCGACGTGCGCTACATTATGCGGCGCACTCCGCCGGACGCCCAAACGATGCTGTTTTCGGCGACGCTGTCGTATTATGTAATGCGACTCGCGGCCGACTTCATGAAGGATCCGATTGAGATTCGCATCGAGTCCGAAAGCGTGGCGGTCGATCGCATCGACCAGCATCTTCTGCACCTGGGACGGCATGAAAAGGATCCGTATCTCGTAAATCAGATCCTCGCCGTTCCCGATATCAAAGCGATCGTATTCAGTAATTACCGCGGAAAAGTTCAGCATCTGGAACGCGTTCTGCAGCGCTATGGAATCGCCGCCGTCGGCATTTCGTCGCTGCTGGATCAGAAAAAGCGCATTCGTCTGTTGAAAGAATTCAAGCTGGGTAAATACTCCGTGCTCGTTGCGACCGACGTCGCGAGCCGCGGTCTGGACGTGGACGACATCACCCATGTCTTCAATTACGATCTGCCTCAGGATAGCGAATCTTACGTGCACCGAATCGGACGTACGGCGCGCGCCGGCAAAAGCGGCGTCAGCATATCGTACTGCTCCGAAGAGGATTACGAGAATCTCCCGCGCATACAGCGCTATCTTGGAGCGAAAATACCAGTGGATGAATTAAACAGCGATTATCTGGACTTTCCGGAAGGCGAGTTCGAACGATTCGAAGATGAGGGCGATGCAGGCGAAGCCGACGCGCGCGACCGCGAGGCCGGCGAGCAGGCCGACGGACCCGCGCGCGACGGCGAGCCGCGCACCGGCGGAAAGCGTCGTCGTCGTCGCGGCGGTCGTGGCCGTCGCGAAGGGCAACCGGGCGACGCGCCCGCCGGCGAGCGGCCGGCGCAAGAATCGCGCGCCAGCGCTGGCGGCGGCATGACCGTGCGCGATCAGGATCGTGCGGCGGTGCTGGGTCGCACCCGCGGCGGCGGCTTTGAACGGAACAATCCTGAACCGGCGCGTAGCGGCGGCAATGGTCGTCGCGGCGGCGGCAACGGCGGTGGCGGCGGTGGCGGCGGTGGCGGCGGTGGCGGCGGTGGCGGCGGTAACGGTGGTAACGGTGGTAACGGTGGTAACGGTGGTAACAGCGGCGGTCGCAGCGGCGGCGGCGGACAACGCAATCGCGGACGCGGCGCCGGTCGCGATCGGGAACGCGAGCGGGAAGAGGAAGAGCAAAGCTACAATCGTCCAGCGGGCGAAGGCGGTCGTCGCCGTCGTCGTCGCGGCGGGCGCGGTCGTCGCGGAGATTCGCGTGATCGGGAAGAATCGCGCAAGCCGAAGAAACTCGGTTTCTTCGCGCGCATTCTCGCCTTCTTCAAACGTAAATAAACCCGCCCCGTTTGCGTTCGGAAGTTCTCACAGTCGGCATTATTCGGCCGCGGGAGCTTCCGGGCGCACAAGCGCAAGACGGACGATTACGCCGGCCGCATACTCTCCTGCAGAGTTGCGGCCGTTGTCTTTTTCGAGCTCTGCGAGCAGTCCCCCCGCGCCGTCGCTGATCAGGTTCAGCAAGAAATAGCGGGCGCCGTCCCTGGCCCGGACCGTCGGCAATTGAAATCGCAGCGAGAATTCGCCCGAATTCAGCGCGGGTTCGCCCGCCAGCGCGGCTGGCGTAAGCAGCACTACAAAGTTCCCGGTCTGACGTCCCACGATTTGCGTCAGATCCCGGATGGCGCCGGGCACTCCCAGCGGCTCGGTCAGGCGCGGGCGTAGCGTAGTCCGCGTGGCGCCATAGCCGTGGAATTGCAACGGTTCGACGTTCCGATACAGCGCGACCGAGTAACCGGGCGGAGCGATCAGTTCCAATTGCGTTCCAAATCGTTCTTCAAAGTCGCGCGACCAGAAACTGCGCGGTCTCACGGTCGGGTCCGCTGGCTCGACCGTCGCGCCGGGAATTTCCGGTTTGTCGGACGCATGCGTCGGCGCAGTCTCTGCGGCCTGACCTGAGTCCGCCTCGTTCTCCTCGCCCGCGGGTCCTGGCAGCGGCCGCGCGCCCGGCGGAGAGTGGATGTCGACGCGCGGCTCCGGGGCGGGCTGATTGCGCGGGGCGAAGGTTTCCGCCGGCGCTCCCGCCAGTTCCAGCGCGCGTCGAACGAGGGCCGAGCGCCGCGCCGCCGGAGTGCGTTCCAGGCGCGGTCGCAGTTCACGCAAGGCTTGCTCGGCCTGACGATTGCGTTCGAGTTCGGTGCGCAATACGAGCGAAAGCAAATGAGCATCAAGATCCCGTTCTACAGGGCGGCCTTTCAGCAAGGCCAGCGCCTGCGGCTTGAGTCCGAGGCGATACAGCTCAAAAGCGGCCAGGGCTGCGATGCGCACGTCCTCCGGCCCCGAGTAGTTGGCGGCCAACCGAAAGTAGCGCGCGGCGTCGGCCCGCCGATCGGCATCGCGTTCGATGCGTCCCAGAAGATAGAGGGTGCGGGCGCGATCGGCCGGCGTCGTCAGCGTTTCGCTGCGCGCAAGATCCATCAGCGCAGCACGGGCTTCCTCATTGCGTCGCAGGCTTAACAGCAGATCCGCGCGGCTCAGCTCGTAACCGCGCCCGCGTAGCTCATCGAGCAAGGCGAGCGCCTCCGCGCCGTGATTGGCGCGCACCAGACGATCCAGAATTTCCTGGCGCAGCCGCGGTTGATCGGGCGAACGCTGCAACGCGGCGCGAAAGCGGCTGAGCGCTTCGGTCAGCGCCGCGGCCCGCGCGGGCGCTGCAGTCTGCGGGCGAACGACGCGATCCAGAGCCGCAGCGCCAGCGATGAGATCGTCAATGCTCGCCACAGGCGCGCCATAGTGCTGAGCCATTTCACGCCGCAGGTCGGCGGTAGCCTGGCTCGACTGGCCCAGCGCATTGGCGGACGCCAGCGCAGCCGGATAGTCGCGCACTTCACGATAAAGATAAAACAAACGCCACCGCGCAGCGCGATTCAGTTCTGCGGGCAAGCCGGCGATGATCGCCTCGCGATACAGACCGATCGCCTCTTCCGGCGCGTCCTTCTCGATGCGGTAGGCGCGTTCAAACAACGCGCGGCCGTTTTCGCGCGCGGCAAGCGGCGTCGGGGCCAGCAGTCCGGCGCCGGAGGCGATCAGACTTGCCGCCAGAATCCAGGACGCCATTCGCCGTCGAGCGCGCGCGCTACTGAAAATCCGAGTCACGATTGACGCTCCAGTCCTCGGTAGAGCCGCGCACCTGGTCTTCCGGGGCGGCGGGCGGCGGCCCGTATTCGTTATAGAATAGTTCACTGCCCCGTTCGCGACAGGCGGCCGTCGGCTGGCGCCCGGTTTCGCGACAAACGGGATGACGCACGGCGCGCGGGGAAAATTCGAAGCCGCGCGCCGGCCGCGGCGCATTTTTAAGGATGCGTCCCCACAGCGGCCCGGCCAGGCCCGCGCCGGTGCCGCCCGCCATGGAATCGGCCGGGGCGTCATAACCGACCCAAACAGCGGCGACGACTTCTGGCGTGCCGCCCACAAACCACGCGTCGCGGTAATCGTTCGAAGTGCCGGTCTTGCCAAAGTAGTCGCCGGAAAATCCGCTGCGCGGCACGCCGCTGTAGCCGGCCGAGTCGTGCATCAGGCCGTTAAGAATTTCCGCGACGGGACCGGGCAACACGGTGCGTTCCGCCGGAACGCCCAGACGAAACTCATCTCTGGCGCCGGCCTTGTAGAGTTCGGCGCCGTCGGGACCCGTGACTCGTTCGATCAACGCCGGTCGGACAATCGTTCCGTTATTGGCGAACGCAGTGAATGCGCTGGCCATTTCGAGCGGACTCATCTCGATTGAGCCGATCGCTGCAGTTTCGTCCGCGCGCCAGCGGCGGTCAAAGACGCGTTCGTCGGGAAAGAAGAACTTCCGGAATTGTTCGCCCAGGCGGTCAATACCGACCATGCGCGCCGCCTGAATCGCCGGGATATTCTGCGATTTTGCCAGCGCGCGGCGGACGCTCAGTTTGCCCTCGTAGGTTCCGCTGTAGTTCCCGGGCAGCCAGTAGTCGCGTTCGCCGGCGGCGGCGATGCCCTGCAACGAAACGTAAATCGGTCGATCATCCAGTATGGTTGCAGCGGTAAGTTCTCCGCTTTCCACGCCGGCGGAGTAAACGACCGGTTTGATCGCGCTGCCGGTCTGGCGGCGCATATTCAAGGCGCGGTTCAACTGACTGCCCGAACGAAATTCGGCGCCGCCCTGCATGAACAAGACGCGACCCGTCCGCGGATCGAGCCCGATCGAGGCCGTTTCCAGGCGCGGCCGATTTTCCACCGGAGCTTTTTGTCCCAGGGCGAAAAGCGCAATCGAAGTCTGACTGTAGGCCTGGGCGATCTGGCGTTCCAGATCGTCGCCGCCGACGCGTTTGCCGTCCACATAGCGCACGGCCGGAAAGTTCGGCGCACTGGCGGCGATAAACGCGCGCGACTCGCGCGCGGCGGCCAGCTGGAGTTTGCGATCAATGCTGGTGTAAATTTTAAGTCCCGCGCCGTACTGAAAATCTTCGCCCAGGAGCTCGACCAATTTTAAACGCACGTATTCGGCGACATAGGGCGCGTCGTTAACGCGCGAACCAAATACGCTGGCGGTCGGACGCTTGTTCAACGACGCAAGCATAGTGCGATACTGGGCTTCGTACTGTTCCGGCGTCGGCGTCGGGAAGCCCTCGGCGCGCATGCGGTCGTAAACGGCGTCCATCTTGCGTTTGAGTCCGTCGGGTCGGCGCAGGGGCGAATACCGTTCCGGCGAGGACGGGAGTGAAGCGAGAGTCAGAATCTCGACAAAGTTCAGTTCATCGATTTTCGCATCGAAGTAGAAGTCCGCCGCAACTTCAAATCCGTGGGCGCCATGTCCCAGATACACAAGATTCAAGTAGGCCGCCAGGATTTCGTCTTTAGTCAGGTTCTCTTCGAGATGATATGCCAGCGCCGTTTCGCGCAGCTTGCGAAAGAGGCTTTTCTCGCGATTGGAAATCAATATGCGCGCCAGCTGTTGCGTTACGGTCGAGCCGCCCTGGGAATAGCCGAAGCTCAGCACGTTGGCGACCATGGCGCGCGTAACTGCGAACCAGTCGACGGCGCCGTGATTGTAAAAGCCTTCGTCCTCCACAAACAGCAGGATCGACTTGACCTGCGCCGGAATCTCTTCCGGCCGCAGCGATCCCGTCTTCTCCGAGAAAAGTTCGCCGATCAGCTCGCCGTTGCGATCATAGATGCGATTCGGACTTACAAACTGGAGCCGATTGGCGTAGGGACCGACGCCGAGCGGGAAATACAGACGCGTTACACGCAGCGACGCGACCAATATCATCGGCACGAGCAGCGCGCCAGCGAGACCGGCGGTGAAGTAAACCCGCCGCCGGGACGAAACGCCGCTCGCGGAAAGTTCGCGCAGAATCGTCCTGATCGAGTCGGGCAGGGGCAGCTTCTCCAGCCAGGCGCGCGCGGGCGGAATCCTCGGAGAAATCCAACTCGCGCGGGGCGTCGCAGCCCGACCCGGCTGCGGCGGTTGTCGCGCCCCGGCCGCTGCCGCGCGTCCAGGTTCCAGCGTCTCCCGTCTCTCAATCAGCGGCGGTCGACGCTCCGCCTGCCGCCCAATCGGCGGCGGGGTTTTGCGCAGCGGCGGCGGGGCCTGCGGCGTGCGGGCGGGGGTTGACGCCGGTCGGCGGCCAGCTGCCGCCGGTGGCCGAGCTGCGGGCGCAGAAGCAGGGCCGGGCGGAATGGGGGCCCCGTCCGTTCCGGGCGGCGATTCCCCGAGAAAGGCGCCCCGGCGGTTGTCAAAAAAATTGGCCGTCTGGCAATGCGGGCAGAGGGCCTGGTGGACCCGCAGAATGTCCGCCTGAATCAGGACGCGGAACTTCCCGCCGCAGCTCTTGCAGTTATGCAGGAAGCGGCGTTCTTGTCCCTCAATGCCCGTTGGTGCGCTCATGCCAAACACGCAGGGCCCGACGCGTCCTGTCGGAGTTCCTACATCTTAAGATCGGACGATCCGCTGAGCCCGATCGTTCAAATCCGCCCGGACAGGTCAGCCCTCGGCCAGAATCTGCTGGATCTCCGGCTCGGCGGCCAGAATGGCCTCCTTGAGCTGCCCGAACAGGTCCGGCCTGACCGCGATGCCCTTCTGGGTCGGCTTGTAGGCGCCGGATTCCTTGTCCGTATACCAGACGCGCAGGTTGAAAAACTTTTGCCCTTTGAACTCAGAGATTTCGATGCGGATAATCTCTCCGCCGCCCTTGTCGATATCGCGAATCACGCCCATACCCCACAGTATGGCCCTGCATTCGGAATTGGCAATTTTTAATTATTGACCCGAGACCCCGCTGGAAATTCCCTGCTCGGACTATGGCTCGTCGCTGCCAGATCTCCGGAAAGCAAACCTCTTCCGGCAATAACATCAGTCACTCGCACCGCAAAACGCGGCGCAAATTCAAGGTGAACCTCGTAACCAAGAAGGTTTACCTCCCCCACGAGAATCGCTACGTCCGTCTGCGCGTTTCGGCGCGCATGCTTAAATCGCTGAACAAACGCGGCGTCGTCTCCCTGATCAAGAAATACGGTCAGGATCTGAGCGTTCTCAAAGCCGGCTGATTCGACTGCACCCGGCGCGCATCTGGCGCGCCGCAAGTCCGGACGGCCCCCGAGCGTGACCATGCCGCCGTCCGGAGCTTCCTACTCCCGAAGTCCCAAAAAAAAGCGCCCCTCTTCGAGGACGGTCGCAAATCCTGAAGCCCCGGCGCAGAAGGCCGCCGCCGCGCCCGACCAGGCTCTCGCAGCCCGGCGCCTGGCCTTTGTGCGCGAAGCCAATCGCCGCTTTCGTCGCCAGTACGGCGAACCGCAGACGCCGCTGCGCTACAGTCAGCCGCACGAACTGGTGATCGCAGTGATCCTATCGGCCCAATGTACGGACGAGCAGGTGAATCGAGTCACGCCGGCGCTATTTGAACGCTTTAAACAGCCCGCCGAGTTTTATCAGGCGCCGCTCGCCGAACTGGAAGACCTGATCTACTCCACCGGCTTCTATAAAAACAAAGCGAAGAGCATTCGCGGTTTTACGCGCGCCCTGGTCGAAGATCTGAACGGAGTTGTGCCGGATACGATCGATGCATTGATCCGACTACCGGGCATTGGCCGCAAGACTGCGAACGTTGTGCTGCAAGAACTGTATCACAAATCGGAAGGCGTCGTGGTTGATACGCACGTGGCGCGCATCAGTCGGCTGTTCCAACTGACGCGGCATACGGATCCGGTGAAAATCGAGAATGATCTGAAAGGCGCCCTCCCGCGCAAGTTCTGGCTCAACTGGTCTTTGTATGTAATCTTTCTGGGGCGGTCCCACTGCACCGCGCGCGTGCGCCATTGCGCTGAGTGTTACTTGAACGACATTTGCCCCGCGAGCGACCTCACTCCAGCGCGGCCAGCATCTCGGACTCCATCGAAGCGAGATAGTTGATATCCGCCGTCATGCGATACAATTGCACGGAGCCCTGGTAAATGCGCATCAGGCGTGCGGAAAGGAGTTGCGGTTCTGCCTTGAGTTTTAAACGTCCCGCCCGTTGTTCCGCCGCCAGATAGTCCGCCAGCAATTCCAACCAGCCTTCGATAGCGTCTTTGATGCGCGGCGCAATGCGCGGATCGGGCGCATCCACCTGGCTGCGAAAGTTTGCAACCGGGCAGCCGTGAAAACTCCGGCGCCGCGCATCGCGCAGAATCAGTCCGACCCAGGTGCGCGCAAATCGCGGAAAGTCGCCGCTTTTTTCGATAATCGCCGCCAGAAACTGCCGGAAGCGTTGATCCTGCATTTCCAGATACGCAAGCCCCAAATCTTCTTTGGTTTCGAAGTAACGGTACAGGCTGGCCTTGTGCGCGCCGGCTTCTTCGAGAATCTGATTGATGCCGGTGCTGGAATAACCCTGACGGTAAAACAAATCCGCCGCGCGTTCCAGGATGCGTTCCCGCGGGCCTGCGTCTTTCCACCGGGTTTTCATGCGGATTACATTCGGGACGAATCTGAGACCGCCGCCGCCGTATGCCGGCCAACCGCCCCGTGCGTAGTATAGCGCAACGCCGGGGCAATCCCGGCAAGCGCTATCGCCGCCCGGGCGCCCGCTTTCCGCCGGATTATTTGGGTTTGGAGGCCAGGCCGGCGATGGGCTTTAACATTTGCACGAGATCGGCGTGGATGCGGCCGTTACTGGCCGCCATCTGAAACATGCCCGGCGTGTATTCCCGCCCCGAAAAATCCGTCACGCGCCCGCCGGCTTCACGCACCAGGATCACGCCCGCCGCCGTATCCCAGGCATTCAGATTAAATTCGTAATGCGCTTCCAGAGCGCCCTCCGCCACCCAGCACAGGTCGATCGCCGCCGAGCCGGTTCGGCGGAGTCCGCGCGCGCTGCTGAGCGTCTGGCGTACGCCCTCGATCAGGGTATCCAGCATCCGCGCGCGCTCGTAGGGAAAGCCGGTAACCACAAGACTGTCGCCGATGCGCTCCGTCTCGCTCACCTGGATGCGCCGGCCGTTCCGCGTGGCGCCGCGACCGGCGATCGCC
The DNA here is from genome assembly GCA_036170535.1 of Leptospirales bacterium. GTDB lineage: Bacteria > Spirochaetota > Leptospiria > Leptospirales > Leptonemataceae > SSF53. Next base: position 30,351 of record JAVHPJ010000044.1, read on the forward strand.
TGATAGCGGCGCCCGAGCGCTGGCAATGAGACCAGACCCGCGATGGGTTGATCCTTCCAGAGCAGGCCGATCGAAATGGCGTACAACGGCAAACCATGCGCATAGTTGACAGTGCCGTCCACCGGATCAATGGCCCAGCGCAGCGTGTCTGCGGAGCGTGCGCCGCTTTCGGACAGGCCGCTTTCCTCGGCGAGGATGTCGTCTTCGGGGAACTTGCTCTGAATGGCCGCAAGCAAGAGCCGCTCGCATTCCACATCCGCGCGCGTCACCAGGTCCGACGCGGTGGTCTTACTGCGAATCTCCAGGTCTTCATCCTGCAAGCGTCGCAGCAGCTCTTCGGCCTCCGGGACGATTTGTTCAATGAGTTCAAAACGCTCAAGCGCGCGGGCGATAATTTCTGGCGTCGTCGCTGGCATGAAAAAATCTGCTCCTCTGCTGCGCACCTGGCTGGCCCGGCGCACTTGCGCCAGTTTTATTGGATTCGTAACGCATGCTATTCGAAATTATCCTGATTCGTCACGCTGAAACGGAGTATAATCGCGCCGGCCGCATTCAGGGCGGCCTGGACTCGCCGCTCACTCCGGAGGGGCGCGAAGAGACGCGCCGTCTGGCGCAAGCGCTTGCCGGATCAGGGGGACGCATACAACGCTGGTTCGCTTCGCCGCAGGGGCGGGCGCGCGAAACCTCGGCCATTTTACGGGCGCCCGTCGAAGACGAATTGCCCGGGGAAAAACTGCACGGCGATCTCGTCGAAATTCGCTGCGGCGCGTATGAAGGCGTCCTGCACTCGGAAATCCCGGCGGCCGAGACGCTGGCGCTGCGCACGTCTCCCGATGCGCGCTACCCGGATGGCGAATCCGCGCGCGACGTATACCGACGCTGCGAGCGCTTCCTCGAATACTTGCGTCAGGATCTCGTCGATGAACGCGAACTGGCGCGCGTTGTAATTGTTTCTCACGGGAATTTGCTGCGTTGCATGGGCGCCGCGCTCCTGCAGCAGCCGGCGGAACTGGCCATGCGTTGGAAAAAAGACAACACCGCCGTCAGTCGCTTTGTGACGCGCGATTTGCATGCGCCTATGCGCCTGTATCGCTGGAATGATCTTGCGCATCTGAGCGGGGGCAATCCCTTTCTACCGCCGGTCGACGACTGAGCTTTGCCGGAGAAAACACCGATGCGGCGGCCCCTGATTTTCGGAATTGTAAACATCACGGCCGATTCGTTTTCAGACGGCGGACTGCATCTGGAACCGGCGGCGGCTGTAGCGCAGGCGCGCGCGTTGCTCGCGGACGGCGCGGATTACGTCGATCTCGGGCCCGCTCCCAGCAATCCGGACGCGTCGCCGGTCAGTCCTGCGCAGGAAGTCGAGCGTTTGGAACCGCTGCTTGCGGCGATTGAGTCGGATCGAATTTCCGTGGATAGTTTTCGCAGCGAAACCCAGCGCTTCGCCCTGCGCCACGGCGTCGCTTATTTGAACGACATTGCCGGCTTTGCCGACCCGGCGCTGTATCCCGAGCTGGCCGCCGCGCGGGCCCGACTGATCGTGATGCATTCCTTGCAAAGCGGCGCGATTGCCGATCGCCGCGACTACCCGCCGGAACAACTCTACGATCGCATCCGCCGTTTTTTTTCCGCCCGCGTGGCCGAGCTGCGGGCGGCCGGCGTGGCGTCCGAGCGCCTGGCGCTTGATCCGGGCATGGGCTTTTTTGTCGGCGGCGACCCCCAGTGTTCGCTCGTCGCGCTCAATCGCATCGCCGATCTCAAACGCGAGTTCGGATTACCGGTGTTGGTTTCAGTTTCGCGCAAGTCCTTTCTGGGCGCCCTGACCGGTCGGGCGATTCTTGAACGCGGCGCGGCCACGCTCGCCGCTGAACTGGCGGCCATCGACGCCGGCGCAGACATGATCCGCACGCACGACGTGCGGGCCCTGGCGGACGCGCTTGCCGTGCGATCCGCCCTGGAAGATAATAGGCGTCGCTTTACAACCTGATCCGCGCTGCTGCGGCGCGATCGATCTGGAGCTGAGCCTTTAACTGATCAATTGACTCGAACTTGCGTTCTTCGCGCAGGCGCTCGCGAAAATACAAGCGCAGTTCCCGGCCGTAGAGATCGTCGTTGAAGTCGAGCAAATGGGTTTCTACGTTGAGCACCCCGCCGCCAAAGGTCGGATTGCGGCCGATGTTCGTCATCGCGCGGTAGCGCCGTCCGCCGTATTCCGCGACGCAGGCGTAGACGCCTTCGCCCGGCAGTTGCTTGGTTTCCGGAACCTGAAGGTTCGCCGTAGGAAAGCCGATGGTTCGCCCGCGCTGATGTCCGCGAATTACCATCGCAGACACAAAGAACTCATGCCCGAGCAGTCGATTGGCGCGGCTCACCTCTCCGGCGGATAACAATTTGCGAATGCGCGTTGAAGATACGGCCTCGCCCCGATACTTGACGGCGCCGATTTGCTCCACCTTGAACGGATAGCGCCGGCTCATTTTTTTCAGGAACGCGAAGTCGCCTTTGCGGCTTCGGCCAAAGCGCTGGTCGTAGCCGATGACGATTCGCGTCGCCCGCAGTTTTTCAAGCAGGATCGATTTGAGATAGCGCAAGGCCGTCATGCGCGCGAGGTCGCGAGTGAAAGGCAAAAACACCACCGCATCGAGATCAAAGCGCTGATACAGAGCCAGCTTCTCGTTGTAGGTGTAAAGCTCCGAGCGCGAAGCCTCGCGTTTGCCAAGCACGAGATCCGGATGCGGAAAGTAGGTCACCAGAATGCGCGCCCGCCGGGTCCAGCGACTACGGCGTGCGATGCGATCGACCAGGGCGCGATGACCGCGATGCATGCCGTCAAATACGCCCAGGGTCAGGGCGCATTCCGGCCAGGGGGCCGTGAAGCTCTCAATGTCGTGAATGATCAGCATAACATCCGAAGATTCTTCCGATACTATAACTATGCACGGGTTGGGCCCGGCCGGGCGCCAGCGTCCTGCGGAAAATACTATGAATGATTTCGGCCTGCGTCTGACGCCGCTTTTTTTTCTGGCCTTGCTGCTCGTCCCGGGTCCGCCTCCGGCGGCTGGCCCGAGCGAGTCCGGCGAGCGACATGAAATCAACTTTGGCGCCGACCCGGCGACCGGCCGCTTTATCACGGCTGTGGAACTCGAAGCCTGGGCGCGAAACCAGAATCTCATGCTCTTGCCCGATCGGCCTTTCCGCGAGTTGCGTGACGGGGTCGCGGCCGCCATCCCTCCCGAGGGGCTTTACTTTGAACTGGATGCGCCGGGTCCGGGCCGTAACTATCTATACCTGGACTTCGCCACCTACCGGCCGCTGGTGAATCCGAACCTGCCGCGTGTGCGCTGGATTGAGGTGATCATTAACGGGGACATCGCTGCGACTCTGTATCAGGGCGGCGGAGCTTACCTCAAATCGCCGGAGATCGTGACGATTGAGCGGGAGCATGCCATGGACGGCAAGATTCGAGTCTGGCTGCGTCCTTCCCCTGGCGATGGCATCTTCGCCATCTGGGACGCTTTTGTGAGTCGGCGCCGAGAGGACCCCGCCCGACTTGCGCCGGACGACGTCTGAAGCGGGAACGCGCGTTAGAGCGCTCGATTCTTGAATTCGTCCGGCGAGAGGATCTCAAAATAGGAGGTGAGGCCGGAAACCTTAAAAACCTTCTCAATCGCCGGCTTGAGGTTCGCCACGCTGAGTTTACCTTTAATGCCCTGGACATAATTCAGGGCTTTAATCAGGATTCCAATGCCGCTGGAGTCGATGTAGGTCAGGCGGTCCATATCGATGATTACATCGAGGCTTTCGCCCTTCACGTGCTCTTCGAGCGCCGCCTTGAGATCCAGCGAGGTGTAAATGTCCAGGCTGCCTTCGAGTTCGAAGACGATCTGATTGTCCTTTTTCTTGACGTTTATTTCCATAAGTGCAATCGCGAGCCCGAACTCAGAGTAGGGGCGAGTCTGGCGCCTGTTCCTCAGAATTCAACGAAAATTCTCAAACCCGGACGCTGGATTTTTGGTTGTTCCCGGACCGAAAATGAACCAGGACCGACGCTGGGGCGCCGGTCTTCAGAACTCTTTGTATTTAATCGAGGAGCCGGGAGCGATTATGAAACGCTGCGTTACGCTGGCTGTAGCTATTTTTCTCATCCAGACGGGCGGATTGTTCGCCGTCGACGAATTCACGCGTGTCCGGGAGCCGAATCCCGAGCAAAAGCAGGTTATTGCAACCTTAACGCGCGAAATCGCGGCCGTTCAGCGCGACATCGAGCGCTTTTACGAGACGCTCAAAGAGCGCGAGTGCGGCACGTTCTATGGCGGCGAAAATATCTACTGCGAATACTATAAAATTGATCCGAACGGCGTCAGTCTGGTCCCGTTGACCTCGCAGGTTGAAACCTACTACGGACAGCGCCAACGTTACGTGTACAACGAGCAGGTATCCATCAAGTGGAACGGGCCCAAGATCGTCGGCTTCGACTTCTCCATGCGCCGGGGCTACATCGGCAAGGGGCAAGTCTTGCTGAAAAGTCTGGCAGGCAACAGCATCATCACCGGCGAACCGGCAGCGGGCGGCCAGGCGCAGACGACCGCAGCTGAAGCCCCCTTGAATCTGGTGGTGAACGAGTTGCTCAGTTCCGGCAAGGGCCTGTATGTGAACTTTCGTTTTCCCGATCAGCAGATGCAGGACGTGCGCGACCGCTACGAGGATATAGACGTCGACGGTCAGAAGCGCAACATCCAGGTCATCTTCATACGCGATCCGGATCAGAAAATTCGCGTCATGCGCGAGTACCTGCGCCTGCTGCGACTCCTGGAGCGCCGGCTCGACTGGAACGTTCGGGCTGAGACGGCGCGCCGCGCATCCGAAGTGCAGCGCATTCTCCAGACCGATTTTGACTGATTCGTGCACGCTCGCCCGTGGCCTCCGCTGAACGACGGGTCTTTGTCGATCACTACGCGTTGCTCGGCGCGGCGGCGGCGGCGAGTGCAGAGGAAATCAAGAGCGCCTTCCGTCGTCAGGCGCGACTGTCGCATCCCGATGTGACGCATGACGATGGGCTGCGTTTTCTCGAGGTGCACACCGCCTACCGCATCCTCAGCGATCCGAATCTGCGCGCGGAATATGATCGCCAGTACCGTGCACAGCACGCCCTGCGTACGCTCTCCGAGACCGCCCTGAAGATCCCGCGCACGCGCCTGGTCTTTCCGGTGGGCATGGCCGGCCTGGCCAGACGCGGTTTACTGCGACCAAAGTATCGCAGCCGCGATCGCCGTTTCTACTTAAACGTGGACTATGACGTGGAGCTGCGCCTGAGCGCGGCGGAACTTCGGCGTCCGCTGGAAGTTGAAATTCCCCAGATTGTGCGTGCGCTCTGCCCGGATTGTCGCGGATCAAATCCGGACTGCGCCGCCTGCAACGGGCGCGGCTCGTACAAGTCCAGCCGCTCCATATCTTTGCACTTGACCGGCGGCCTGGTCTCGGGACAGATCATCGAGATCAATCTCGCCGGACTCAAACCGGGGCCCCTATCCCACTTCAAACGTCGCACACTGCGATTGAAGATCAGCGTGGTGCAGGCTCCGGACGGCGGCGACCGAGGGGCTCTGTGAAATCATATAAGTATCTGCTTATCGCCGTATTGGTCGCGATACCCGTGTTGGGCGGTTCGGCCTATCTTTGCGCCAGCGAGCTCGAAGAACGGCGGATCGAAGAACTGCTCGCGCGGACTCCCGGGCAAATTGTCGCCCGCATGAGTCTCGAGGATCGCGTCGGTCAGTTGATCCACATTGGCATGCGCGGCAAAGAAGCGCGCGGCGCGGTGCTGCAAGAAATCTCCGCCTTTCGACCGGGCGGGGTGATCCTTTTCGCCGTAAATCTGGGCGATGCGGAGCAGATTGCGCGCCTGAACGCCGGACTCCAGGCGCACGCGATTCGTACCAATGGCATTCCCTTGCTGATCTCGACCGACCAGGAAAGCGGCCGGGTGTTGCGCATTGGCCCGGACGGCGTCGACCAATTTCCGTCTGCGATGGCGCTGGGCCAGAGCGGCGATCCGGAACTCGCGCGCGAGGTCGGCTTTGTCACCGGCTATCGTCTGCGCAAGCTTGGCGTCAATTTCACACTTGCGCCGGTGCTCGACGTAAACAACAATCCGGCCAACCCTGTGATCAATACGCGGTCCTTTGGCAGTCGGCCTGAAACCGTCGCGAGCATTGGCGGCGCCCTGGCGCGCGGCCTGCGCGAGTCTCTGTCGATTCCCGCAATCAAGCATTTCCCTGGCCACGGCGACACGTCCGTGGACTCGCACCTCGATCTGCCGGTGATCCATAAATCCCTGGAGGAAATGCAAAAGACCGAACTTGCGCCGTTTCGCGCAGCGATTGGCGAGGGTGCGGAAGTCGTAATGTCCGCGCATATCGTGTTTGAGCGTCTGGATCGGCAAAACCCGGCTACGCTTTCGCCGCGCATTCTCAAGCAGCTTTTGCGCGATGAGTTAGGTTTTCAGGGCATGGTTATGACCGATGCCATGGAAATGAATGCAATTTCCAAACGTTACCCGCGCGGCGAAGCGGCGAAAGCGGCGTTTAAGGCCGGCGTGGACGTGGTGTTGCTTACCAGCGACGGCGCAATCATTCGCGATATGTACCGCTCTTTGCTGGCGGGTTTTCGCAGCGGCGAGCTTTCCGAAGCGGACTTGAACCGATCGGTGGAGCGTCAAATTGCCTTGAAACTACGGCGCGGCCTGTTCCATATGCACAAGTCGAACCGGGTTGCGGACTCGGCCGCGCTGGCGCAGTTTCTGCAGCGCCAGGAACTCGCCGCCGATGAGCAGTTTGCCGCAATAGAGAAAAAGTACGCCAACCAGGGATTGAGTCTGAACCGCGCAGCATCGCGAGCGGGCGTGCGCGCCCTGCGTCGAGACTTTGCGGGACTGGCGGCGGGCGATCTGGCGCGCGTGCATTTTATCTATCGAACGCCTGAAGCGCGCGAGCAGGCGCTTGAACTGGGTTTGCCTGAAGCGCGGCTGCATCGCGCCGCAAGCGCGCCTGATATTTACATGATGCTGCGCCTGCGGCAGGCGAATGAAATCTGGTTGGTGGAGCTGGACGACCTGTGGACCGGCGCCTGGAATCGATTGGAACGGATCCTGGCGCGTACGCCGGAAGCGCGACTGAAAGGCCCCACTATCGCCCTGCATCCGGGAAATCCGTTTTTGATGCTGCATACGCCGGCCGAGGGCGCGGTGCTTTGCGCCTTCGCCCCCACCGAAGAAGCGCGACGCGCTCTGGTGTATCGCGCTCTCCGCGGCGGGCCCGCGCGCGCAGCGGACCTGGTGCTGCCGGCCGAGCCCTGAAAAAGAAGCCGCGCGCGTCCGCGCGCGCTATTTTGACCCATGGCTGCGCCCGTCGATTTCATTTCGCAGCCGCTTGCACTGCGGCGGGATGCGACGCAGCTGGGCGTGTACATTCACTTTCCCTACTGCATTCGCAAGTGCCACTACTGCGATTTTTTCTCCGTCGGTCTGGATAGTCTTGCGCCGGATCGTCAGGTTCCCGTCGATCTGCTCGGCCGGTACGAACGCACGCTTTTTGCAGAGCTCGCGGAACGCAGGTCTGCTTTTGCCTCGTATGCCAGCGTCAATACGATCTTTTTCGGCGGCGGCACGGCCTCGCTTTTGCCGCCGGAGAGTCTGGCGCGAATTCTGAGCCGCCTGCGGGCGAACTTTCGCATTGCAGACGACGCAGAGATAACCCTCGAAGGCAACCCGGAGAACTTTACGCCCGAATATATGGCCAGCGTGCGCGCTCTGGGCGTGAATCGCATCAACGTCGGCGTGCAAACCCTGCAGACCGATTTTCTCGACGCGATGAATCGCTACTACGACGCCGGCCGTTACGAAGGTATTTTTGAGCGTCTGGAACACGCGCCCTTTGCGAATGCGGGCGGCGATTTGATTTACGGCTTCGCCGGACAGACTTTCGCGCAGTTTGAGGCGGATCTGGAACGCGCGCTGGCGGCGCGTTTGAGTCATCTTTCGGTCTACAGCCTCACCGTGGAAAGCGGCACGCCCTACGCCGCACTATTGCAGCGCGGCGCCATGCGCGCGCCGGAAGAAGAGCTGCAAGAAAAGATCTTCAGCGTCTTGCCGGCGAGGCTCGCCCGGGCGGGCCTGCGCCAGTACGAAATCTCAAACTACGCGCGTCCGGGTTTTGAGTGCCGGCACAACTTGCGCTACTGGCTGTATGAACCCTACCTGGGCTTGGGACCGGGCGCGCACGGCTTCGACGGGCGGCATCGCTACGGCAATCCCCGCAGCATCGCCGCCTGGGAGGCCGATCCGGCCCGAGCGCCGATGCAAGCGGCGGAGCCCTTAAGCGAGGTTCCGCTTATGTTTTTGCGTCTTACGGCGGGAATTGCATTGGCCGATCTAGCCGGCTGTCTGGCGGAGGCGGGCTTGCCGCGGGCCGCGGCGCGAAGTCAGGAAGTGTTTCAAACGTGGCGCGCAAGCGGCCTGGGGGAAATCATCGAGCGTGATGAGGCGCAGTGGTTCGTGTGGGCGCCGTCGGCGACGCTGCAACTCGATGATCGCGTTGCGGAACTGAGCGCCGTGCTCGAAGCCGCCGGCGACTGATGCGCGCATTCAGAATTGGAAGTAAATAAACATCCCGCCCACGTCGCCGTAGAGACTGACCAGAAAACCGGCGACAAAGGTCAATCCTGCTACCAGCGCGTACCGCAGCCCAACGCGATCGGTCAGATACTGTTTCCAACCGTCGCTGTATTGCGGAATGTTAAACATAAACGCAAGGATCGTTAAGAAGAGGGCGCCGTCGATGCCCGAAACGGTCTGGCCGCGCTGCATTGTGAAGACGCCCCAAACCAGCTCGCGCACTTCGGTAAGGCCAGGGGCGGCGAAAAAGATCGCTGAAACCGCGAATTGCACAACCGTGCGGACATTGCGGATCAGACGCACCAGAGGCGTTTCCACTTTGAAAATCAGCCAGCCGCGTTCGTCGCGAAAGCGTTCCCAGCACAGATACACTCCAATAAGTCCGCCCCAGAAGAACATATTCCAGGAGGCTCCGTGCCAGAGGCCGCCAAGCGTCATCGTGATCATCATGTTTACATAGATCCGCACGTCGCCCACGCGCGAACCGCCCAGCGGAATAAACAGATAATCGCGCAGCCAGGTCGACAGGGTCATATGCCAGCGGCGCCAGAAATCGCGCATGGTCGTGGCGAGAAACGGGCCTTTGAAGTTTTCGGGAACTTCGTACCCGAGCATTTTGGACATGCCGCGCGCCATATCGGTGTAACCGGAGAAGTCGCAATAGATCTGCGCAATGAAAGCGAAGGGCGCGATGAGCAGCACAAGGCCATCGTAGGCGCCAGGGTCGCGCCAGATCGGACCAATCGCCTTGCCAATGTGATCCGCGATCAGAACTTTTTTCACGACGCCCTGGATCAGCAGCAGCGAGCCATCCAGAGTGCGGTCGCGAGTCGGCTGTGGATGGTCGATTTGATCCAGAAAGTCCTGCGCCCGCATGATGGGACCGGCGACAAACTGCGGAAAATACAGGATGAAAAAGACGAAGTGGCCAAAGGAGACGCGCTGGCGGACATCGCCCCGGTAGCAATCTACCAGAAAAGCGACAATCTGGAAGGTATAGAAGCTGATCGCAATCGGCAAGGCGATGGAAAAATCGTGATCCTGCAGCCAGTTGCGACGCAATTCCGCCAGGTAGGGGAAGCCGAACAGGGTTCCCGCGCTCTCGGCAAAAAAGTAAAAATATTTAAAGAATGCGAGGTTGCCTACGTCAACAATGAGTCCGAAAATCAACAAGCCCTTTGATTTGCGCCGGATTAGAGCCATGCTCAGCGCGTAATTGAATGCGATTAATGCCAGAAAGAGCGCAAGAAACCCGATCGAATACCAGGCGTAAAAAATAAGACTTGCCACGATTATAAGCGCCTGCTTCCCTCGGAGCGGCAAAAACCAGTAGAGCGCGTAGACAACTACGAACATCACGAGAAAAACGGCTGAATTGAACAGCATGCTGTCAGTCCAGACTGAAAAGCGACGCTGTCAATCAGGACCAACCGGCGAAAATGGAAGTCGAATACGAAAACGGAACTGTCACTGTGCGCTTCAGCGCGCCGGCCACGCTGGAGATGGATCGCGATACGCTAGATTTTACGGCGTATCCGGACTGCGCCCATATTCGACTGGAGTTTCGCGGCGTGAAGTTGATCAGTTCCATGGTGCTGGGCTCAATCATGCGTATGATGGATCGTTACCGCACCCAATGCAGCGTGCGCCTGTTGAATCTGGAGCCGGAAATGCGTAACCTGCTCACCCGCACCGGCCTGGGTTCCTGGCTTACAATGGTCGAACACACCGAGCGTTAATCGGCCGGGCCCGCGCGCCGATACTGAACCGGGAACGGACTCCTCTGCCCGACCAAATACGCTTGAGTTCTCCGCTCGGGACTTGTAGGAGTTCCTACAGGGGACCCGGGCCACCGGCACAAAAACGGTCGTATTGAGACAAAGTCGCAAAAAAACCTTGCCGTCGAGGCCTGAGTTGAGTACTTTCCCTCAGGTAAGCAGTAAGGTCTCCGAATTGCCATGGAACGCGGAATCTACGGAAAGAATAAACGGGAAGTCGCCGAGCTCTTAAAGGAGCACGGCATTAACCCGACCACCCAGCGCATCGAGATTGCCCATTTTCTCCTGCAGCGGGCCCAACACCTGTCGGCCGAGCATATCTATCAGGCCATCAATCAGGAATACGAGCAGGTCAGCCAGGCGACCGTCTATAACACCCTGCGCCTGTTTGTGGAAAAAAAAGTCATCCGCGAGCTGGTGGTTTCGCCGGATCGGATCTACTACGATTCCAACATCGCCTTCCACCACCACTTCATGGACGTGGATACCGGCGAAATCCAGGATGTCCCCGCCGAAATGATCGGCATGCCGAAGATCGACCAACTCGATGCCGAGATCCACGAAGTATCGCTGTTGATCAAAGGCCGTCTGCGCAGCCCTGTTGTCGGGGACTGAAGTTCAGGCGGGCCGTCACACCCCCGGCGGCAAAATCATCGGGCCCGCCACCTTCGCCCGCATCTCTGCGCCGCAAAGCTGCTCCACCAATTCCAGCGCGAACTCAAAGGCTGTGCCCGGCCCCTGGCTGGTCGTCAGGTTGCGCGTGCGCACGATCCGCGCCTCGGGACGGTAGGCGCCGCCGCGGCCCTCGGCAATTGTTCCGGGATGCAGAGTAAAGGGGTCCTCGGCGCCAATGATTCCGTGATTGCGAAGCACATTGGGAGCGGCGCAAATCGCCGCGAGCGGCTTGCCCTGGCTTGCGTATTGCTTTAACTTCGCCGCAAGACCGGCGTGCGCTTCGAGATTTTTTGCGCCCTGGGCGCCGCCCGGCAAAACGATCATATCAAAGTCCTGATCCAGAACCTCGTCCAGAAGCGCGTCGGCGAGATGACGCGTTTTGCGCGAGCCGATGATCGGACCGGCGTGCAGTCCGGCGGCGACCACTTCGACGCCGGCGCGCCGCAGTACGTCAATGATGATGACGCCCTCCATCTCTTCAAAACCGTCCGCCAGAGGCACAAGAACTCGCGGCATGGGAGCGCTCCTGATTCAGTTGTTTCGCGACTTATCGCACAGCGCAATCGCTCAGAGCAGCTCGGCGATCTGCACGGCATTTAACGCGGCGCCTTTTAACAGTTGATCGCCGCAGCAGAACAGATCGATTTCGCGTCCGTTGTCCGAGCTCGAAGACTTGCGCAGGCGACCCACGAGCACGTCGAACTCGCCGCTGGCGTCGATCGGCATCGGAAAACGATTCGCCGCGCGATCGTCCGCAATCTGCACGCCGGGAAATTTCGCCAGTTCGCTTTTAATCTGCGCCAGATCCGCCGGTTTTTCCAGTTCGAGATGAATGGACTCCGCGTGCGCGCGCAGGGTGCTGACGCGAATACACGTGGGCGCGATGCGCATGGAAGAATCGTGCAAAATCTTGTGCGTCTCCTTGATCATCTTCTCTTCTTCCTGGTTGTAGCCCGACTCGGGATTCATCGCCGAGTTGTGGCTGAAGACATTAAACGCCAGCGGGAACGGAAATATCTTCGGCTCGGGCGCCTGACCGCTCAAGACAGCGCGGGCCTGATCTTCCAGTTCGCGCATGGCGCTCGCGCCCGCGCCGGACGCGGCCTGATAGGTGGAGACGACGATTTTTTTCACCGGATTGATGCGGTGAATCGGATACACGGCCATCAGCATGATGATGGTGCTGCAATTGGGATTCGCAATAATGCCCTTGTGGGACTTTACGTCCTCGGGATTTATTTCCGGGATTACCAGCGGCGCATTCGGGTCCATGCGAAACGCCGAGCTGTTGTCCACCACGACTGCGCCCGCCTGCACTGCGATGGGCGCATACTCTTTGCTGATCGAGCCGCCTGCGCTGAAGAGGGCCACGTCCACGCCCTGAAACGCGGCCGGCGTGAGCTCCTGCACCGTGTGCTCCTGACCACGAAACGTCATTTTTGTTCCGGCCGAGCGCGCGCTGGCCAGCAGTGTGAGCTTGCCCACGGGGAAATTACGTTTTTCAAGGACTTTCAGGATTTCGACGCCAACGGCTCCGGTGGCGCCGACGACAGCGATGGAAGGCGAGGGTTTCATAGCAAGGTCAGTCTTTTTTTGGCCGATGTACAAGCAAAGATGAATTCCGACCGCGGTCTGCCGCCCGACGCCGAACGCGCCGCCGTCTTATGGACCCTGCTGGGTCCGGAGGGTCGGCGGCGCATTGCACCGTACCTGTCCCGGGCGGAGCTGGAGGCCCTGAATCGAGCGCTTGCGAGCTATAAGGCGCGCAGCCGCGACGAACGCCGCAAGCGCGAGCTGGAGCTGCACGCAATGGTCGCCGGCCGGCCGCCGCGCTGGCCCATGTTACTGGCGATCGGCGGCGCCGTCGCCTTTGGCGTTCTATTTTTGCTCCATATGTTGCTGGTTCCGCAGGTGAGCATGGGGCTGCGCCTGGAACTGTTTAATGTATTTTTTCTCGCGGCGGTGGCGCCGCTTACGTTGTATCTCTTGCGGCCCTATCGCTTGCGGCAGCTCTTCCACTGGCGCGTTGGCGCGGATTCCATCGCGGCGACCTTCTTTGTATTTCTGGGACTCCTGTGGGCGCTCTTTTTTGTGGGGCTCGAGCAGCGCAGTTCGTACGTTGTCTTTCGTCCGGACTTTTTTTCGCTGATGATTCTGTGCGTCGGCGCAGTTGGCGCGCCGCTGCTGGAAGAGACCCTGTTTCGCGAATTGATTCCGGGCATGCTGGGCCGCGCGCCGCACTATGCGGGTCATGCGCTCTCGGCGACGCTTTTCGCCCTCGCCCATTTGCCGGGCGGCGTCATAAGTTGGGAGGTCTTTGTCTGGAATCTTGCAGCGGGCCTGCTTCTCGCGGTGTTGCGCATCCATTCCGATCGTTTGCTGTATCCGCTGATCGCTCACAGCGGCGCAAATCTTGCGACAGTTCTTCTGGGCTTTTAGCTTGCCGCCGCCGCCTTGCTCAGTATCTTTTTGCCATGGCCCGACCCGCAGCCCGTCTGATCGCCGCCCTGCGCGAAACCGCCGACCGTCTCGAATCCGGCGCCCGGTACAACTGGAGTCACCAGGGATCCTGTAACTGCGGTCATCTGGCGCAAACCATCACGCGCCTGGATCCCGCCAGTTTGCACGTGCGCGCGCTGGAAGTTTCCGGCGACTGGTCCGAACATGCCAATGATTATTGTCCGGCCAGCGGGCGTCGCATCGACGATGTGATCGAAGCGATGCTCGCCGTTGGTCTGGACACAGCGGATATTGAACGGCTCGAAAAACTCTCCGACCTGCGCGTCCTGCAGCAACTGCCGATCGAGCAGCGCAATCTCAAGCGGAATCGCCGGGAAGACGTGATCGTCTACATGCGCGCCTGGGCGGACTTGCTGGAAAGCGAACGCCGCGCTTCGATTACGGTTCGATGGTTACAGATTCGCGCGGCGAAACATGCAAAACTCCGTCCGCTTTCGCCGGCGCGTTAACCTCGGGACTGCCGCTGAAATAAAACGTGCGGCCCATCACGTAGCCGTCGGTCATGCAAGTCGCTTCCACGCTCACGCTTTTAAAGAAGGGCTCGTGAATCACGTCGCTGGCCTGCCAGGCTGCGGCGGAACAACTGATGCCAGGATCGTATTCGGTCGCTGCGAGTCGGGCTTTTAAGATTAAGACGCGCTCATCAATCGGGTAACTTTCCCACTCGAGCCGCAGCCGGGCGCGCCCGTCTTTCACCTGCAGCGTAATGGTGCGTGCATTTTTGGCGACTCGCGCCGGATCGAGCGGCAGGGCGGCGCGGATGACGTCGTAGTTCCGACGATAGTCGCCGGGCAGTTCGGCCGGTTTTTCGTTCAGGTTCGATATTTCCTGCGTGGCGTCGTAAACGCCGCCCAACGGCCCCGGCGTCCCGGTTGGAGCGGACGGCCCGCAAAGAGCAAGGCTGACAGCCGCGGTTGCGGCAAGGGCAAGGGCAAGCTGGCGGAGTGAAAACATGTCTTTCTGGCGCTGCGGCGGCGCCGCCGGTCAATAGCTTTTCCGACACTTTCAGGGCGCTGGCGCTGGCGCGGGCGCGACGGAAGGGTTCGGCTCCGCCGCCGGTGCCTCGGGCGAATTGGCCTGCGGATTTATAAGAAAGCGGCGCAAGGCGTCCTGCGCCGCCTCGGAATCGTACAGCAAGCCAAAGCCGCGTCCCGCGCGCTCCGTGCGAAACAGGCTCGATCGCGTCAGCGCACTTTGCAAGCCGGCCAACCGATACGCGTGCTGATCCGATTCGATAATCAGCACCGGCGTCCGGCTGTGGACCGCGACAAGCTCGCGCATATCCCGGAAGAAGAATTTTGGATCGGGACGCAGCGCTGCGATGCACCGCACCCCGGGTAACTCTTCCGTGAGCGCAAGATTGGAATGAAAGTCGCCGGCGACCAAACACACATGTTCGATGGCGAGTCGCATTGCGGCGGCATTTTCCTGCACTGCCGCAAGCGCGGTCCAGTAGTCGAGGGCGATGCGGCGACTGGTCTCGTAATTGCGCACGAGCGCGGCGGGATCTTCCCGCCCGCGCAGAGGATTGGGCGCGTCCGGCAAAGAACCGCGCACGGAAACCACGGCCGAATGCAGGTCGGGTCGCAGACTGCGGATTAACTGCAGCAGGCGTTCGTCGCGCGCTGAGGCGCCGTAGTCCGGAACAAACACCGCCAGCGGGGCGGAGATCTTCTGGGCCGGATAAAATTCCACGCGGACCGGGTAACCGTCGAGGGCCGGCGTAGTCCATTCCCAACGTCCGGGGCGCGCTGTAACGTCGTTCCAGGTGCGATGTAACGAGTAGTTATCCGGCGTGGCTTCGGTGCGCTGTCGGGTTGGGGGCCTCGGCTCGGCCGGCTGGGCGAAAACGGGCGCGTGTACAACCAGGCAGCACAGCGCCAGCGGGCCGGCGACAATTCGAGTGTTGCGCCGCGCCGCGTTCATGCAGACTTACTGGCCCGCGGCGATGGAACCGCGCAGGTAGCGCTTCGCCAGATCAAAGCGCATGCCCTCGATCGATTCACGCTTGCCATCCAGCAAAAATTCCACCGAGCTCGCATCCGCTGAATAGCGAAAAATCGAAGCTGTATAAGCGGTAAAAAATTCATCCATAAAAAGCAGGCGTTGCTCGGCCGCGTCGCGTCGGCTCAAAAGAAACTCCGCCAGCTCCTGTTCGATAGTTTCGCGCCGTAGATCGACGATTACGCGCGTTTTGCCGCCGGCCGGCAGGCGCCAGATTTTGCGTATCGCCTGGCCAAAGTCGGGCAGCGGTTCCACGTCGCTGTAAGCCAGCGAGCGATCCTGCACGCCGACTTCCTGGGGCAGGGCGATTAAAGTGGCGAGCCGGCGCAGCTCGCCTTCCGCGTCGCCGTCGCGATAGAAGGGACGTTCCATCGGCACCAGTCCCTGACCGCTGCGATTGGCGCCGTAGATCTGGACGACTTCGCGCCCGTCGCGCGAGGGATGTTCAAAGCCAACGAATGGAATCAGCAGATTGTACGGACTGGAACCGGCGAGTCCGAAAAAGCCGACGAATACAACGACGATCGACCAGAGCACTGTGTGATAGCGCGTGTCCGGATTGACAGCCAGACTCTGGAAGTACGCTTTTAATGCGGTAATGGCGCTCCGAAAGTTCGCCGGCGTGTTGAGAGCGGCGCTGCGTAGCGCGCCGGGCGTGCGCCGCGCGTAGTCGGCTGCGCTGCGCCCGAGTTCGACCGCGCTCGAGCGCAGGTCTTCGCGGCGAACTTGTTTTGCGCGGTTTAATGCGGTGCGCAGCGACTCGCTTGCCCGATTGCGCCAGTGTGAAATTGAATTCATCGCTCAGGTACTCCAGAAATAATTCAGTGAAACCAGAAACGGGCGCCGCTGTTGAAGCGCGCCACGCCCTGCTTGAGACTTTCGCTGCGCATCACGGGGTAAAGATTGCGCGCTTCCACCTGCAGGGCTTGCTCAATCGACAGATGATACCCGTCCAGAGCGGAACCCAGGTCGGCGAAGAGTGCGTCGCGCGGTTGGGCGCAGATTTGTTCGGCCATGCGCCGCGCACGTGCGAGTCCGCGGCCTTTCTCCGCCAGTTCCCAAACCAGACCGATTTCGTACGCGCGCTGGGCGCGAATGCGCTGCCCGGTGATGATGAGCGGCAACGCGTTGGCGAGGCCCAGGAGACGCGGCAGATACACCGTGCCGCCGTCTACGAGGGGGACGCCCCAACGTCGGCATGCGACGGAGAACAGCGCCTGCTTTTCGGCGATGCGAATATGACCGTGACAGAAGAGTTCCAGACCGCCGGCGTACGTGTAGCCCTGACTGACCGTAATCACCGGCTTGCGTTGCACGATGCGCGAACCTCCCAGGGGTCCGAGGCCGTGCTGCACATTGTGTTCGATCTCCGCGTCGTCTGCGTAGATGTTGACGAGTTCTTCCAGCGCCGTGAGATCCGCGCCGGAGCAAAAGGACTTATCGCCGGCGCCGTGCAGGATTGCGACGGTGAGTTCGTCATCGTCGTGGAAACGGCGCCACGCCTCGGTGAAGAGCCGCGCAGTTTCGCCGTTAACACAGTTGTGCACCTCCGGCCGATTCAGCGTGATCTGAAAGATCTTGCCGCCTTCGGCCGGGAGAACCTGCGTGATGAGGGGCTGTAGGGCGCCCGCGGACATTGTCAGGACCGTACCGCCGTTTGCGACGCCCCGGCAACAGAAAAATGGGCGCATTCGCGCTTGCCGGATGGGCCTGGGATCGCAGTTTGCCAGTATGAAATCGGGCGCAGGCGCAAACGAGCCAACGAAAAAGACTGGAGCGATGCTCAAACGTCGCTGGCAGGGCGATCGGCGCCGGGCGGCGGAGGCGGTCATTGCGCTGGCGCTGGCGACCCTGACGATCGCCTTCGTGTTGATGATTGCGGGCAGTTCGCGCAAACCCGCCTGTCCGGTTGTTTCGGCGGAATGTCCGGACGCCTCGCCTGGATTTCAGCAGGCGCTGTTGTGGTTCGAACTGATGCGCTCGCGCGACGAGTTGAAGCCCATGCTCGGCGATCCGACGACAGCGGCCGGCCAGGACCTGCGCGCGGCGATGAATCGCGTGAATTATATCGATTTTGTCTTCATGATCGCGTATCCGGCGCTGAATCTCGCACTGCTCGTCTACGTCGGTTTTTTGTGCAAAGAGGCCGGATTTCGCCGTACCGGTCCGCGACTGTTTGCGGCTCTGGGCGGGGCGCTTGCGCTGTCGATGTTCATTGGCGACGCGCTGGAAAACCTGGCGTTGCTCCGGATTGCCGCCGCGCCCGTGATCGCCGATATCCCGGATCGAGTGATTCGCAGCCTGCAGTTGTGGACCGACGTGAAGTGGACCGCGCTATTTATCGCGAGTTTCCTCCTGGGCGGAGGCTATCTGGCAAGCGGACTCAAAGGCGGGCGCTATCTCTTCGCAGCGTGTTCGCTGGTCCCTTTTGCGGCCGGCGCGCTCGGACTGGTCGGTCTGTATTACACCGTTCTGCCGGAGCGGGACTATCGATTTCTGGTCGAACACGCCGCCTCCCTGATGGCGCTGGCGTGGATCGTCGGTCTCGTGGACGCGATCTTCGAGGTGCGCGCGGCGCGTCGGGCGGCAAAAGCGGCCGGTTCGACTTGACGCCCAGGGGCCGGCGTGGTTTCGAGTCTATTCTGTCTGTGGCGGGCGACCCCGCAGTAGATCGGCTGCCTTAGCTCAGTTGGTAGAGCGGCTGACTTGTAATCAGCAGGTCGTGGGTTCGATCCCTACAGGCAGCACAGCCGGTTTCGCAGTTGGCGATCCCGGAGCATATTGAACCGGGCAGGTTCCCGAGCGGTCAAAGGGAGCAGACTGTAAATCTGCCGGCTACGCCTTCGAAGGTTCGAATCCTTCCCTGCCCACAAGATTCTTCGCGCCCTCCGCGCCCTCCGCGCCCTCCGCGCCCTCCGCGCCCTCCGCGCCCTCCGCGATTCCCCCGCTACATCGCGAGCTTCGCGTTCCTCTTTTTCTGTAACCCGCGTCCCGCTTCCGCTTCTTAAGAATATTCTTATTTGGAGGCGCGCCCATGTCTACGAAGTCGGACTACGAGGTTATAGTTGTGGGCGGCAGTTATGCGGGTCTGGCCGCCGCCCTGAGTCTGGGGCGCGCCCTGCGGCGCATCCTTGTTATTGATAGCGGCAAGCCCTGCAATCGCCAGACGCCCCATTCACATAACTTTCTGACGCGGGACGGCGAAACGCCGGCGCACCTGGCCGCCATCGCGCGCGAACAGGTCTTGAAATATCCGAGCATCGAGCTGCTTGAGGACCGCGCTGTCAGCGGCGTCAGGCGGGACGGCGGATTTGAAATCGCAGTGGCCGGCGGCGCCACCGTGCGCGCCGAGCGTCTCCTCTTCGCCACGGGCGTGGAAGACATTCCGTTGCCGATCCCGGGCTTTACGGAGTGCTGGGGAAAATCCGTTCTGCACTGCCCGTACTGCCACGGCTACGAGGTGCATGGCGAGACCCTGGGCGTCATTGCCAACGGCGACGATGCGTTTCATTTTGTACCGCTGCTGTACCAATGGAGTCCGAAGCTCACCCTGCTTTCCAACGGCCCCGCCGGACTCGGCGACGAACAGCGGCGCGCTTTCGCGAAACGCAATATTCCGATTGTGGAAGAGGAAATTATTGCGATCGAACATCAGGCAGGACAAATCGAACGCGTGCGTTTTCGCAGCGGCGCGAGTCAGGAGTTCAAGGCCGTGTTTGCGCGCGCTCCCTTTCGTCAGCATTGCTCCATTCCCGAGCAACTGGGCTGCGCGCTGGATGCAAACGGATTTATCGTCGTCAACGAGCTGCAGGCAACCACGCAGGCGGGCGTCTATGCCGCCGGCGACAATACGACGATGATGCGCTCGGTAGCCATTGCCGTTGCGGCGGGCAACAGAGCGGGCGCGTTTTTGAATCGAGATCTGGCTCTGGCGGCGTTCTGAGTTTCGCGAAGGGCGCGCCTCGATCTTTTTTCGCTCAGAGTAATACTAAGGTGTTGACCTAAGTATATCCGGCGCACACAGTGGCCCCGAAAATGGCCGCCGCGCCTTCCATCGACGACGTCTTTCGCGCCCTGGCTGATCCCACGCGCCGGCGAGTGCTGGAGCGACTCAGCACAGGCCCGGCATCGGTCAGCGATCTCGCAGAGCCCTTTGCCATGGCCCTGCCGTCTTTTGTGCAGCATCTGGGCGTGCTGGAAGAAAGCGGTCTGGTGCGATCGAAAAAGCGCGGGCGTGTGCGCATCTATCGCCTGGAGGCGAAACGCATGAAGCAGGCCGAAGACTGGCTCGCCCGTCAGCGCACGCATTGGGAGCGGCGCCTGGATCAACTCGACGCGTATTTATTAGAAATGAAGGAGCGAAAAAAATGAAATCAGCAGCTGGATTGTATAAACCAGACCCGAATCTGGATCTTGTGCTGGATCGCACTGTGGACGTCCCGCGCGAAATGGTCTGGGCCGCCTGGACCCAACCTGAACACATTGTGCACTGGTTTACACCGGCGCCGTGGAAGACGATCGCGTGCGAAATTGATTTACGTGCGGGCGGGAAATTTAACACGACCATGCAATCGCCCGAGGGCGAAAACTACCCTAATTTTGGCTGCTTTCTTGAGGTTGTGCCGAACGAGCGGCTTGTGTTTACCGACGCGCTGATCGAAGGCTATCGGCCCACGGAAAAGCCCTTCATGACGGCGATCCTCACGCTCGAATCGGCGGGCGCGGGCACGCGTTACGTCGCGACGGTGCTGCACCGCGACGAGGCGACGCGCAAGCAGCACGAAGAGATGGGTTTTTTTGGCGGCTGGGGGACGGCGCTCGATCAGTTGGTCGCGTATGTTAAGGCGAAGTTGATGTGAGGGCGGGGCGGCTGTAGCGGAAGTCTTGCGCACTGCGGCAACTTCCCCGAAAACAGGCCCCATGAAGGTTCTTGTTGCGGGCGCCAGCGGGGCAACCGGCCGACTCTTGACTGCCGAGTTGCTTCGGCGCGGATGTAACGTCGTTGCGATTGTACGATCGCCCGACTCGTTGCCTGATTTTTCGCAATTCCGCGAGCAGTTGACGATTGTCCGCGCCGCGATTCTTGATTTGAGCGAAGTGGAACTCGCGCGGCACGTTGCGGGTTGCGATGCGGCGGCGTCCTGTCTGGGGCACAACCTGAGTTTGCAGGGCATCTACGGCCGCCCGCGCCGTCTGGTGACCGATGCGACGCGCCGTCTCTGCAACGCGATTCGCGCAAATCATGCCAAAACGCGCACGAAATTTGTGCTTATGAATACGGCGGGCAATCGCAACCGTGATCTGGCGGAGCCGATTTCCTGGGGCGAAAGGGCGGCGCTCGGTTTGATTCGCCTACTAGTGCCGCCGCACAGCGACAACGAACAAGCGGCGGAGTATTTGCGGAGCTGCGTGGGCCGGGCTGATTCCAGGATCGAGTGGGTTGTAGTACGTCCGGACACGTTGACAGATGCCGCCGTGGTTAGCGACTACACGGTGCATGCTTCGCCGACTCGCAGCGCGATCTTTAACGCGGGTCAAACCAGTCGCGTCAACGTTGCTCATTTTATGGCGGAACTGATTACTGATGAGCGCGTATGGAACGAATGGAAGGGGCGGATGCCGGTGATTTATGATGCGGGCGGCGGAGTAGCGGCGGCGTTGGTCTTACCGCCCGCGCGCCGTTAGATCATCCACATAGCGATACAAACCGAAATGCGCCGGGGCGATCTTTTCCTCACGTTGGAGGGCAAGAAAGTGCTGTTCGCCGCAGGTAATTTTGGCGTCTTCATCGGGCCGGAGCAAGCTGCGATCCAGCGTGGACTTGGTTTCCACAACGAAATACAAGCGCTCGCCGTCCGCTGCTTCCAGCACAACGGCCCAGTCCGGGGTATATTCGCCGAGAGGAGTTGGTATCTTGAACCAGTCGGGCAGCTTGGCGTATACTTTGACCGCGCTATTCTTTTCCAGATCTTCGGCGAATTTGCGCTCAGTCTCTGATTGCCAGACTACCGCCTCGTAGGGCGACCGCGAAGAATCGATGCAGTTTTCGACGTGGGCGCGCAGTTCGTGGTCGAGGAACAGCTCTTGAGCGTAGTATTCCGAATCGCCCAGTCGCTGGTATTTGATGCCATCCACGATGGAATGTCGCATGGCGCCGTTAATTGCGTCAGCGGCCAATTCCATGAATTGCTGCGGATTCAGCAGGAAATCTTCCAGGCGTCCGGAGCGATTCAAAATGGTGAACAAGCTGCGTCGCGTGAGTTTGGTTCGATTCTGAAGCTCGGTCAGTAGATCCGGCAGTTCTATGTCGCCTGCATCCAGAAGAGTCACCTCTTCATCCTTTTCGTTGCGCGCGCTGACGCCGCTTTCCTCAATCTGCAGCTCGGCTTTACTCCATTTGAGTCGCGAGCGCGCTACATTGGTCATGCGCTGCACGGCATGAATGCAGTCTTCAATGAGACGACCGTTGTCAAAATTCAGGCGATAGGTGGTGCGGTCTCGAATGCGTTGCCAGAGTGCGCGGAATTCCGCGCTATCCAGGACGGCGCGCCGCGGCGCCACAATGCGCACCGCATCGGCGTCTTTAATCTCAACGCGTCCGGCTGCGCGGCGTAGTATTCCCGCGATTTCCGCGCGAACGGCGCTGAAGCGCTCCGGCAGTTCCAGGGCATTGTCACGCAGCGCCGCCCGCAAGGCGTCCTGAATTCGCCCTTGAGCGTCCAGATAGCCGCAAGACTGAAGAAACAGGAAAAGCTCGCGCGACCCTTCGTCGCCCGCCAGCGCGCCGGAGTCGTCCAATTGCAGCGCTGAAAACTGAAAGCTTTCGATTACGCCGAAACGCAGGCCGGTTTCGTCTTCGATCTCTTTCTGTAAGCGCTCGGCGAATTCCTGGTAACTTTCCGTGGCGACCACCGTGAGGGTATTCACATCAAAGCCGTGCACGCGCTCGCCGCGCTGGTTCACGCACAGGCGCAAACCGCGGCCGATTGTCTGGCGGCGTTCCCGTTCCGATTGCATTTCCCGCAGAGCGCAAATCTGGAAGACGTTAGGATTGTCCCAGCCTTCGCGCAGCGCCGAGTGGGAGAAGATAAAGCGCAGCGGCGTGTTCAAATCTAGCAGGCGCTCCTTTTCGCGCATGATCAAATGATAGGCCAGTTCCGCCTGCTCGCGGTCATTTGAACTGCTCTCGCTCGTATTTGTCCAGCGGCCGGCCTTATCGATCGAAAAATAGCCGTTGTGGACCTGCTCTGGATCGGGCGGATCGGCTGCGTAGTATTCTTTGAACTCCGGATGGCGCAGAAGTCGCGCAAACTCCTCTTCAAAAATAAGCGCCAGCTCGCCTTTGCCTGCCTTCCCGTCCGCATCGTATTTTCTATAGCGGTCGACGTTATCTACAAAAAAGAGCGACAGGGTCTTGATCCCCTGCGGGCGCAGCCGGATCTCTTTTCGCAGGTGTTCGCGAATCGTACGCTGAATCATCTGCCGATGAAGTGCGCCAACGTCCGCGCCGCCATGTATCTGGCCCGGCTTGAGCCAGATTTCATCGTTGGGCAGGCGCAGCTCCATAAACTGTGCGTCTTTTTTTACGCTGATATCGCCCACGCGATAGTTGCGATACAGCTCGCGCCCGGTTGTTTGCTCCAGATCTTCGCCGCTGTGTACGCGTCGCGTTTCGCGACTTACGCGGCCACGGCTGCTCGCCGCGTCAATCTCGACCGTGGCATAAATATCGTTGCGTTTTTTTTCGACGGAAACAAGCCGTACGTAAGGTTTGTTATGGGCGTCCTGCACAGTCGCCCCGGCGACTTCAATTTGTTTCACCAGACGCAACGTGTATGCATCGACTGCATCGAGGCGGTAGACCATATGGTGTTTATCCGCATGGGTGGCGGAGTATCGCAAGGTGCAGAGCGGGCGCATTGCATCCAACGCCGCCTTGCCGCTGCCCTTCAGGCCGCCGTCCACGCTTTGGGGTTCATCCACTATCAGCACCGGACGGGTGTCGGTAATAAAGTCAATCGGCGTGAGATCCTGCAACTGTTCCGACTGTTTATAGAGATTGTTCACATCCTTTTTGTTAATCGCCCCGACCGTGACGACCATGATTTGAATATTACCGCTGGTGGCGAAATTGCGCACCCGATTCAGGTGCGCCGAATCGTATTGAAAGTACTCATAAGCGACGCCCGCATATTCCCCGCGGAAGTGTTCGCGCGTTATCTGCAGGGTTTTGTAGACGCCTTCTTTAATTGCGACCGACGGCACGACGATTACGAACTTTAAAAAGCCGTAGCGGCGATTCAGTTCAAATATGGTGCGCAGGTAGACGTAGGTTTTGCCGGTGCCCGTCTCCATTTCGACCGTAAAGTTAAGTTCGCCCGGGCTCAGACTGTGCGAACGCGGCAGTCCGTTTTCCGCCTGCACCCGATTCAGGTTGCGCAGGATCTCGTCCAGGGGCAGGTTCAGTCGATTGCCGACGCCCTCTTCGCCATAGTCCAGGCGCGCCTGGCCATCCGCCGCGAGCCGCGCTCGCCGCACGGTAAACACGCTGTGGCCCGTTTCCTGTCCGCGAAAAATGCCGCAGACGGCCTCGACCGCCGCCCGTTGGTGCGGCAAGTTTGGATCAAACTGGAGTTTCACGCAATCCGCCTCAGAGACTCAGTACGCGCGTCAACTTGCGTTGTTTGAGGATTTCGCTGAGATTGGCCTTGGTTACATCGTCGCTGAAAGCCGCATCGCGAAAATACACGGTGCTTTCCACGGCGGCATCCAGCTCGTCGCGCCAGTCCGCAATGCCCTGCGCCAGTGGTTCCGCTTCCGTACGCGAGATGCCCGGCGCGAGGCAGGCGAAAAGCGTCCCTGCGCCCACGCTATACACGGTTTTACCGGCAATGCGTCGCGATTCGATTTTTTCCGCGAGATCAAGGCCCAGCTTGAGCAGCATTTCAAACAGGATGTCGTCCTCGGTGCGGTCGGCCTTCAGGTGATCCACCGCTTCTTCCAGAGTCTGGCTCAGGTTTTCGCGATCTGGCGCCCACTCCTTGATGTTGCTGGTCGCCAGCTTAAACACGCGAAAGCCCAGATCGCCTGAAAAGAGCGGGTTTTCCGCTTTGATCTTCTGGGCCGCGCGGCGCAGTCGTTCTTTGGTAAGTTCGGCGATATTGCGCGGTTTACCAAGCTTGTCGCAAAATTCAAAAGCTTTGCGCTGCTGATTCGTAATATTGCCCGTTGGTTCAGGCAATTGAACCAAAATGAAACGAAGGCGGCTGCTTTCCAGGATGTTTTGTGTCCAACATGCGTGTCCCGTGCTTCCCGATCCAGCAAAGAAGTCCAAGACGATTTCATCCCGGTCTTTGTTGGTTGTGCAGTTAATCATGCGACTGATGAGCCGGATTGGCTTCGGAGTATCAAAGACGTCAACCTCCTGTAACAGTTCGTTAACTTCTTTCTTGGCTTCCTCATTGCTTCCAACATCTACAGGTTCCCACAAAGAAGGGATCGCTTGGCCGTCAGCTTCTCCGAGAAATTTTTTTATGCGTGGAACGCTATCACCCGTTTTGCCAAACCAGAGCCGATTATCTGCAAGCAACTCATGATATGTTTTTTCCGCGAGCCCCCAACTCCGCCCTTCGGGCGGTCCAATAATCCGGCCCGACGGCAGTGTAACACGGAAGTACTGATCTTTAGTTGCCCTGCCCGTCATTCCGGTCATATCAACAGATGCCCACGGTCCACGTGGGTCATCATCCGGATTGCTATAGCTCTCGATTCTTGATTTGCTTAACGGAATTTTTGTAATGGCATTCTTGATCAGTGTTGCATCCTTCACATAACAATGAATTGTATCGTGCACCGCTCCAATCGTATCCCTTGCGTCTGGCGAGGAGCGCTTCTTCCAGGCAATGGAACCAGCGTGGTTTTCTTGACCGAAAATCTCGTCACAAATTATACGCAGATGGTGTTGCTCGCCATCATCGATGCTGATGAATATCACCCCATCTTCCCGGAGCAACTCGCGCGCTAACTTCAGACGGGGATACATCATGTTCAGCCATTGGGTGTGAAAGCGGCCGGAGGTTTCCGCATTTGTGCTGAGCCGGCCGCCTTCACCCACCTGTCCGGTGAGTTCCAGATAGTTGCGGAGGTTGTCCTGATAGTTGTCCGGATAGACAAAGTCTTTGCCGGTGTTGTAGGGCGGATCGATGTAGATCAGTTTGACCTTGCCTGCGTAGGACTTCTGGAGCAATTTCAGCACCTCCAGATTGTCGCCCTCAATCATCAGGTTCTGGGTGGTATCCCAGTCGACGCTGTCTTCCGGTGCGGGCCGCAAGGTTCCCGTACTCGGCGTAAGGGCGAACTGGCGCGCCCGACGTTTGCCGTGCCAGTTGAGGCCGTACCGTTCCTCGCGCTCTTCGACTGCATCGCCCAAAAGCTGACGCAACACGGCAAAATCGACGCGGCCTTCCACAAAGGCTTCCGGGAAGAGTTCTTTCAATTGCGCCAGGTTTTCGGCGATCGGGTCGACGCTCCGGCTTTCAGGATCTCCGGCGGTGATTTTTTTCATAGTAATTTAGAGCGAACGGTGGGCTGCTTCGAACTCGGCGCGCAGGCGCTGGAATTCTAAATTCAGCGCGACCTGGCGCGCCACCTGTTTTTCGCTCCGGGCCCGGCGGCGGAGTGCGAGCATGCGCGCATTGAGGGTATCGCAGACGCGGAGGGCCGCCCGTTGCGCCTGGGCGTCCGCCGGGGCCCGGGGCAGGCGAAAACGTCCGGAGAGCCGGGCGGCGCGCAGCGCTGTCAGGCGCACCAGCCAGGCGTCGTAGAGTGCGTAGAGATCGCGTGCTCCGAGGCGGCTCAGGGCCAGGGAATCGCGAAAGGGCGCCAGCAGCTCCGATTCCGCCCGCGACTGCGGCAGGCAAACCAGTGCAGGTTCCTCTTCCAGCACGGTGTGGCGCTCCCCGCCGCGCGCCAGGCGTTTGTGGGCGAGCGAAAGCCCGGTTGTACGGGAGTCGGCCGCGATCAGCGCCAGCGGGTACGGAATCGCCCGGTGGATGAGGATCTGGGTCCGCCGACCGGCCGACGAATCCAGTTCCACTCCGCGCACTTGCAGAGCCAACACGACGATCTCGGCGTAATCCCGCTCTTCATCGGAGTATTGCGCGAGGCCTGTGTTGGCCGGTTTGAGGGCGGCCACCCAGCGCAGCTCATCGACATGATCCTGTAATCGGCGCCGATCGCGTGGCGTGAAGCCGCCGGACTCGGTCAGTTGTTTTTTGGGCACGCGCAGATCCACCCGCGCGGCCGCCGGCAATTCCAGACTGACGATGCACTCCTCCGGAGTCATGCAGGCAACACCAGCAAATAGGCGGCGGCCTCGTAAGCGTCCGCGCCGGCAAACTCGCCGGCAAGGGCGTGGGTGCCGCCGGGGCGAAACAAGCTGGCCGCGGCGCGTTCCTTCTGCTTCCCGTCGATCGAGGCGACGGCGGCTGCCAGTAATTCGCGCAGGCGACTCATGTCTTCCCGGCCGCGCGTCATCCGATCAAAGGCGGCGCAAGCGCTGGCGTCTGGCAAATCGCGTCCTACGCAGAGCCGCTTGAGTCGGTCCAGGATGCGTTTCGCCTGGGTGTAGGGCAAAAGCGTTTCGCCGTCGAGTCCTATGTGCACCAGATAATAAGGCGCCAGCGGATGATTTGCCTGCCGCGCCGTGCCGCTTGCGGAATCGGTCGCGCGCAGACAGAATATTACTCCGGGCGGCGTTTCTACATCGCGTGCGCTGACTGCGGTCCCGCCGCCCGGCGGAAAGTGGTCCAGATCGCCCGGTCGCGCGCGCATGTAGTCCGCCAGGTCCAGCCGAAAATCGCCAAGGGTAAGATCGGCGATAGAAACGCCGGACGACAAATCTTCCAGGTCGATGACTACATCCTGCAGTTTGAGCAACTGTTTGCGACGGTACTCAAGATCATTCATCCGGCCGGGACTGTCGGATTCGATCAGATTCTCTTCGCCGGTGGCGGAGATATCCAGCAGGATCATTTTTCCGCTGACGCGACGCTCCAGATCAATGTATTCCTCCAGTTCCATGTTGGGCCAGAAGTTGACCAATTGAATCGCGCGATTGGGAGAACCAATGCGGTCGATGCGGCCAAAGCGCTGAATGATGCGGACCGGATTCCAGTGGATATCGTAGTTGATAAGCCAGTCGCAGTCCTGTAAATTCTGCCCTTCCGAAATACAATCTGTGGCGATCAGCAGGTCGATCTCGCCGGTGTCCGCCAGATCCTCCGGTCGTTCCCGGGCCCGCGGAGCAAATGCGGAGAGGATCGAAGCGAGATCGCGCGGCAAATCCGGCAGCGTGTGCTGGTTGCCGCCCGATCCGATCACAAGCGCGCTCTGCAAGCCAAGTTCCGCTCTGGCCCACGCGGCGAGATTGGCATACAGATAATTCGCCGTATCAATAAATGCAGTAAAGATAAGCGCCTTACGGTTGCCCGAGTTCAATGGGTTCCGGCATTTCTCGCGGATGACCTCCTTGAGCGTCGCCAGTTTGGCGTCCCGGTCCGGAGTAACCTGACGCGCGGCTTGCAGCAACGTGTCGAGTCGATTGCAGTCTTCCAGCAGCTCGTGCTTCCACCGGATCAGGTCCATGTCTTTCAAAAGGACTTTGACTTTGTCGCCAAACAGCAAGCTCTCGAAAGCCGGATCGTCAAGATCAATGTCTTCAATCTCCGGCTCGGCCACGTCCTCCGCAGACGACTCAATTCGTTGTAAAATTGCCTCTACTTCCGCCTGTTGCCGTTCCAATGTAAGGGCGAAAGACTGTACGGAACTTTCCATGCGCTTCAGGACATTTACGCGCAAAAGATGAATCAGACTGGCTTCGCGGTCCGCCTGCAGAAAGACGCCTTTTCCGCCGCGCAACTGCGTGCTGTATCTGGCATCGTAGGCGGCCTTTTTTTCCGGAAGAATATAGCGCAGGGGTCCGTAGGCGGCCAGATTCAGATTCCGAATCTCATGGTTGATCCGGTGAATCGCCGGAAAAGCCCCGCTCAGGTCCACTTCCGGCTTGTGATTGATTGGCCGGCGCCGCTCGGGGAATTCGCCGGTTTCGGCCAATCCGTAGTAACGCTCAATATGCTTTCTTGAACGGGCGATCGTGAGCAAATCCAGCAGTGTAAAGTAGTCGAATCCCAGCATCTCAATCAGGCGGGCGGGAGTGCGCTCCTGCTCTTCGAGATCCAGCCACGCGTTAAACTGTTTTTGGGCAAGGCGCGTGGTTGAATCGATGCTGTCGATGCCGTGGTCGGCCAGCGCATCATCGCGGCCTTCGGTAGCAAACGCAATCTGGTTGCGCAAATCGGCCAGGCGATTATTAACCGGGGTTGCGGATAACATCAATACGCGCGTTCGTACTCCGGCCTGAATCACCTGTTGCATTAGCCGTTCGTATCGCGATGCACTGCCCGTCTTGGCGCTGCGTTTGTTGCGAAAGTTATGGGACTCGTCAATGACTACAAGATCGTAGTTGCCCCAATTGACATAACTCAAATCCACGCCATCAGACTGACCTTTTTCCCGCGAAAGATCAGTGTGGTTAAAAATGTCGTATTTGAATCGGTCGGCTGCGAGCGTATTGCGTCGATCATTCGCCCGGTACAGCGACCAGTTGTCGCGCAGACGCTTGGGGCAGAGCACCAGCACGCGCTCGTTGCGGATCTCGTGGTAGCGAATGATTGCTAACGCCTGGAACGTTTTTCCCAGTCCTACGCTGTCCGCGATGATGCAGCCGCCGAATCGGTTGAGTTTGTCAATTGCGCCAATAACGCCGTCCCGCTGAAATTTATAGAGCTTTTTCCAGACGGCAGTCTCCCGAATACCGGTTGCAGTCTTAATGATCTGCTCTTCGTCGAGGGCCTCCCCGCGCGCAAAAAACAGATGGTGCAGGACCGCGGCGTAAATCTGGGCGGGCGCCCGATGGGCCGCCGCGTTTGTCAGCGCCTCCTCGAAGGTTGCCTGCGCATCTCCGGACTGCGGCGTTTGATTCCAGAGTTCGTCAAACCACTGGGCCATATCCGCGCTTTCTTCCTGCGTTTCGGTGGCGTGGACGTAGGAACCCGGCTCAGAGGGCGCGAGCCCCAGCCCCCCTGTGCTGAAGGGGGCCGCGCCATTAATTGCCAGCAGCGGCGTCCCCTTAGCGTCCCGGAGAATCAAGGCTGACTGCAGAGCGCCCGACATGCGACGCAGCTCGACGCGCGAGGCGATCCAGTCGGCGCAGCGCGCCGCCAACCATCCAGTTTGAAGCTGGTTGCGTAAGGCGCGATCCGTCGAGTCTCCAAATATACCGAGATCCGCCGCTCCGGCCGGCAAGAGCAGCCTGACCCGGGATAACGTTTCCAGTTCGGCTCGCAGCTCGCCGAAGGCGAAGAGTGAGAAACGCGGGGATGCGATATCCAGCCGGTCTGCAAGGGGGAGGCGTTCGCGCAAAAGGTCAATCGCGCGCCCGGCGCCTGCATTGCGGAGACGTTTCATGGCGGCAAAACTACCAGAGCCCGCAACTTAGTGAAGCGAATTCCTGAGGAGACCGGATAGAAAGTGAATCCGGGCGCCGGCGGCCGACGATCTGCGAAAAAGAATACGCTCGGCGTTCACAGAATAAATTTTTTGGCAGAGCGGAGGTTTTTGCAACAGGCCAAGTGGGTGTGGTGGCGACACTGGAAGATATGCACATCGAAAAAATGATAGTCAACAACTTCCGTTGTTTTGGCCCAAAGGGCGCTACAATTGAGTTTGAGCAGGGGTTGACTGCATTCATAGGCGCGAATGGCAGCGGAAAAACGGCGGCGATACAAGCGCTGGGCCGCATGTTTGGAACGAGCCGCGTGCAGCGGGATGTAACCCGTCAGGACTTCCACCTGACGCCTGAACGCCCTAAACGCCCTAAACGCCCTGAAAGCCAGTCTGACGCGAAGCTGTGGATTGAAGTATATTTTCGTTTCCCCGAACTTGAAAACGATTCTCAGGAAGCCAAAAACGTTCCTCAATTTTTCAATCATTACTCGGTTGAGGAGCCAGGTGCGCCGCCCTTTGCGCGGCTGCGCCTCGAGGCTACCTGGACCGACGATGGTACTCCGGAGGGCGCTATTGATCAGGATCTGCGTTGGATCAGGAGCGCCGATCATTTCGTTTGGGAGGATTGCCCGCGTGTTAATGCCGCCGAGCGCAGTTTTTTTCAATTTGTGTATGTCTCGGCCGGCCGGGACGCGGCGGCCCAGGTAAGCGCGCTGCTCCGGGGCCGCCTATGGAAGGCGGCGCAATGGTCCCCAAAATTTCGTGAGCAGACAACTGAATTCGCGGAAAAGATCCAGAGCCACTTTATAAAGGAGGGGGTTACAAGTTTTATCAACACCCGGATTTCAAAGCGCTGGCAGGAATTAAATGCTGCCGACACGGATACAAATCCCAAGTTGCGCCTGGTTGAGGGCCAATTTGAGCAGCTCATCCGTAAGGTTGAATTCGCCTTTGAACCCGACGAGGCGGGGCGGGAACGGCCGCTTGCGGAACTCAGCGACGGTCAACGGGCGCTATTTTGTATCGCGCTGACGGCGGCGACGCTGGAAATCGAAAACGAAGTATTCTTAATGCCCGATGCCGGGGCGTCCTTCCGACAAGAAAAACTGAAGCGCAGTTACCTGACAATTCTGGCTATTGAAGAACCAGAAAACAATCTGGCGCCGTTTTTACTTTCCCGGATTGTAAACCAGGCGTTGGAGATCGCAAAGCTGTCCCATGCGCAGGTAATGCTTTCCAGTCACTCGCCAGCGATTATGAGTCGGATTGAACCTGGCCAGGTTCGATATTTCCGACAACATTCCACGCAGCGCAACTCTGTGGTGCGTCGGATAAATCTGCCGGCTGAACCAGCTGAAGCGAATCGCTATGTTCGACTGGCCATCCGTGCGCATCCGGAATTGTATTTTGCACGGATTGTGGTTCTCTGCGAAGGCGACTCTGAGCGAGTGATTCTGCCCAGGTTGGCCGCGGCGATGGGCTACGACCTTGATCCTTCGTTTGTTTCAATTGTGCCACTCGGCGGTCGCTTCCCTCAGCATATCTGGCGATTGTTAGATGATCTCGAAATTCCATACGTCACGTTGCTCGATCTGGACCTTGGCAGAAAACACGGCGGCGCTGCTGTGATTCGTAACCAACTGAAGATCCTGAAAAGTCTCGCAAAACCAAGTCCACGCCGTAAGCGCGTTGTTGCTAGCGCCTGTGATGCGAAGGTATTGACGAATCAGGACCTGATGAAAAAGGGACACGAACATCCGTGTATTCGTCTCACGACAA
The DNA here is from genome assembly GCA_036170535.1 of Leptospirales bacterium. Taxonomy (GTDB): domain Bacteria; phylum Spirochaetota; class Leptospiria; order Leptospirales; family Leptonemataceae; genus SSF53. The sequence continues at coordinate 62,346 of JAVHPJ010000044.1, forward strand.
ACAATCGGATCTACTTTTCGTTTCCGCTCGATATCGATTTCTCCATGTTCCGCGCTTTTCCTGCGGTATACAAGAAGACCTCCGCAGCATCGCGCAAGCCTGCCACAGATGCAGCGAACATCAAGCGAGTGAAAAGAAACACACTCAAAACGAAAGCCGCCCCGGAACTATATGAGCAGAAGTTCGATGAGGCATTTCTGTGGTATTCCCGGCTTTTCCTGAACAAGAGCAAGCCGGCGACGCACCTGAACGCCCTTGCGCAACTATCCGACGAAGATCTCAAAAAACATGCCCCACCCGTATTGAAGGATCTGATCGAGTTTGCCGCATCGAAGGTCAACGCATCAAAGAGAGGTCAATAATGCGCGCGCCTCCGGACGATTGGCAACTACAGGGCGTAAGCGAGTTCGAACCGGCAGCCTGGCGCGCGCTGCGCCAAACAGATCGCAGCCTGTTGGTCACAGCCGGAGCCGGCGCAGGTAAGACGGAGTTCCTGGCGCAAAAGGCCGCTTACCTGTTGCAAACGGGACTCTGTCCTGCGCCGCAGAGAATTCTTGCAATCAGTTTCAAGCGCGATGCGGCCAGGAACCTGCGCGAACGGGTCGCCCGTCGCTGCGATACCGGAGACGCGTCCAGATTTGATTCCTTTACGTTTGATGGGTTTACAAAGTCGCTGTTAGATCGTTTTCGTTCTGGCATTCCCGCGGCGTATCGGCCGGAGTATGATTATGAGATCTACTACATTAATGAGCGAGAAATCGACAGATTTTTGAAGTCGAATCGATTCGATGATGTCGCCCCGAGGCCGTTTCTCGCGAAGTTAGCCGTAACAAAAATCGGAAAATTCAATAGAACCTCCGCAACGGCCAAAGCGGTGGCCACATACTGGGAAGCCTACACGCAGCTATCAAAGCGAAACCGGATTTCGTTTCCCGAGATCAACCGCCTGGTTGAGTTTTTGCTGCGCGAGAATCCCCTGCTCATGAAGGCTTTGCGGCTAACGTATCCGGTTGTTTTTCTGGATGAGTTCCAGGACACTACCTCCGCCCAGTACGACCTACTGGATACGGCCTTTGATGGTTCCAGATCGGTATTTACCGCTGTAGGCGACGACAAGCAGAAAATCATGGGCTGGGCCGGCGCGTTGGACGGGGCTTTCGACCAATTTGCCGAGGACTATGGCGCCAATCGTATCACACTCCGTTCCAACTGGCGTTCCCATGCAGACCTGGTACGAATGCAGCACGCACTCGTTCAAATAATCGATGGAAACGCTCCGCCCACAGAGCCCCGCGGAGAACGGACGGTAGATGGGGATGTCGCTGCGATTTGGATCGCCTCAACCGAAAAGGAAGAGAGCGACGGCGTCGCGCACTGGATTCAGAAGGAGATTTCGCAACGACGGATCCCGGCCCATGAATTCGCCGTGCTCGTTCGAATGCGCGCTGACCAGGCGATGGAAGAACTCGAAGCCGCGTTTCGTTCCAGCGGCATCCGGTTACGGAACACTGCCGCAACTGTAGGTGCATTCGCGATTCAAGACTTACTCGCGGACGATCTCGCGCTGATGGTATTGCGGCTGTTGCGACTCAGCGTTATGCAAAGAAGCCCCCAGGTCTGGTCGCAGGCCTTGGAGGATCAGTTTGTCCTGAACCCGATTGACCTCGAAGACGAGGCCGCCGCACAGCGCGTGCACCTACGACTCGAAAAGTTTATACGCTCAAACAGTAAAAGTTTAAGCCAGCTTCGTCTGGCTACGGCCTCTGCGCGAGATGTCACTCAGGCCGCGCTGGAATTTCTGGAAATTCCACGTCTGCAGAGTGCGTTTCCCATGTATCGACGTGAATCGGACTTCAACCGCTTGCGAGAAGCGTTTGAAACGCATCTTGAAAACTGCATGCGCGGCGCGCAATCCTGGACTGAGGCGCTCGACGATTTTGAAGGCATCGGGCAGGTCCAACTAATGACGATTCACAAAAGCAAGGGGCTAGAATTTCACACCATGATATTCTATGGTCTGGATAATAACTCCTGGTGGAGTCTGACGAGGAGCAAACCCGAGGAGTTGAATACGTTCTACGTGGCTTTTACACGCGCAAAACAGCGGGCGTTTTTTA
>JAVHPJ010000045.1:0-4072 GCA_036170535.1 Leptospirales bacterium
GTCGGTTCGCTGATCGCGACGGCGCTGGGCGCGCTGATTTATGTTTTTGTCGCACGGTATTACAGCGCGAGCTACGGCGCCCTGCAAACTCCAACGCCCGCGCCGGCGCGTCGCGCGCTGCGCGCGTTGTTAATCAAGCTTTCGTTGCCGGCCGCGCTCGCGGGTTTCGCCGCGTCCTCGGGTTTTGCGGTCTTTCTCAAGCTGACCGGCATGGTCGGCGTCGCCGAGACGGCGGCGACCGTAATCCTGATTAATATCGCGTTTACGTTCTTGTTTCCGTCGATCGGTTTTGGTCTGGCGGCGGCGACGCTGGTTTCGGAAAATCTTGGCGCGGGCCGCGCGGACGCCGCCTTTCGCGCGGGCCGCGAAACGATGTGGGTCGGCGCGCTAACCCTGGCCAGCCTCGGGCTCGGACTTTGCTTCTTCGCCCGCCCGCTGATCGGCGCATTCACCGATGATGCCGCGGTCGCGGGAATCGCGCTCTTGCCCTTGCAGATTTTCAGCCTGGCCCTGTTTCTGGATGTGGCTGGCGTCATTTATTCGCAGGCGCTGATCGGCGCCGGCGCCGTGCGGCCCGTAATGTTCGGTCACCTCGTCGGCATGTATGGCGTCTTTTTGCCTTGCGCCTGGCTTTTCGGCGTGCAGCTGGGCTACGGCATGCTGGGGCTGTGGATTCCCATGTTCGCGTACCGCCTGCTTCTGACGGGCTTTTTCGCCGCTCTCTACGAACGGCGCAGGTGGGCTGAGATCCGGATCTAGGCGCTCGTCGTCTGCTCCGCCCGGCCCCAGGAGGCGGGCCCGGGCCCCTGGATCGCCTGGACGGCCGCGCGACAATCCACTTGACCGAGGGTCCGCCGCCTGGATTGCTACGCGAATAGACCGCGACAATCCTGCGTCCGACTTTTTCCCGGCCGATCGTCTTATTCTTTAGAGGATGGAGATCCCGAGCCGGCGCGAAGTCGGCCGCTGCCATCGACCCGCGCGGCGACGTTGATTCATGACCTCACGAAAACTACAAGTTACTCTATTGCTGGGACTCGGGCTCGCGGCGCTGGCTTCCCTGGGCGCGCAGACGCGCGTCGCCACGGTTGATTGGCGCAAGTTGCGCGAACTCGATGTGCGCAGCGGTCGCGCTTCTGCGTCGCTTGGCGCCCTGAATGGTCGGCCGGTGCGGATAGCGGGCTTCATGGTGCCGCTGGAGGACGAAGCGGAGAGCGTCACGGAATTTTTGCTCGTGCCGTATCCCCAGGCCTGCATACACGTGCCGGCGCCGCCGCCCAATCAGATTGTACATGTCAAGATGCAGGGCGGGCGGCGCGCGCGTGTCTACTGGTTTGAACCAGTTTGGACCTACGGCAATCTGCGCATTCAGAAAACCAACAGCATCTATGCGGAGTCCTCCTATTTGCTGGAAGGCGTTCGCACGGAAATGTACGACGAACCGCTCGAATATTAAGAGGCATACAACATGACCCGCATAGTACGGACGATCTTTCTCGTCGGCGTCTTTTTGGCGCTTTTCGGCCTTGTCGCCTGCGATCGGCACGAACACGGCGCAAGCGCGCCCATGGAAGGCGCGCACGTGCACGGGGAAGCGCGTTTGAACATCGCCGTCGACGATCCGCGGCGCGCAACGCTGGAGCTGCGCGCGCCCGGCATGAGCCTGTACGGCTTTGAACACGTCGCCGAGAGCGCTGCCGACAAAGCGGCCCAGGAAGCGGCGTTGGGCAAACTGAAGTCGGAGGCTGCGCGCCTGTTTAAAATCGACGCCGCCTACGGCTGCAAGATTACTGCGACCTCCGTCGCAATTGAGTCCGGCGATCACGATCCTGGCGAACACGCCGGCGAGCATGCCGGCGAACATGCGGAAGACCACGAACACGGCGATCATGAAGCCGGCGAGCACAGCGAGGTTGCGGCGGTTTACGCTCTGGAGTGCCAGCGCGAAATCAGCGGCGCGAAGCTGGCGTTTGGCTTCACGACCGTATTTCCCGAACTGCGCAAGTTGCATGTGGTGACCCTTTCGGCCGGCGGCGAGGACGCGCTGCTGGTCGAAGAAGATCGCGGCGAAACCACGCTCTGATTTCGCCCGACTGAACTGCGGCGGACGCTCCCATGCACATCGAAATACGCGATCTGGTTTTCGCCTATCAGGCTTCGCGAACCATACTCGATATTCCCGAGCTGACCATAGAGCGCGGGGAGCGCGTCTTTTTGCACGGGCCCAGCGGCAGCGGCAAGACGACCCTGCTCGGGCTTCTGGGCGGCGTGCTCACGGCGAAGCAGGGAGCGGTGCGTCTTCTGGATCGGGATTTCGCGGCGCTTTCCGCGCGGGAGCGCGACCGCTTCCGCGGCTCGCACATTGGCTACATTTTTCAGATGTTCAATCTGATTCCGTATTTAAGCGCGCTGGAGAACATTATGCTGCCGTGCCGCATTAATGCGGAGCGGCGCGCCCGGCTGGCGGGCGTCGCCGTGGAAGACGCCGCGCGCGCCATGGCCGTCAAGCTCGGCATTGGCGAGGCGGCCGATACGCCGGTGACGCAACTCAGCGTGGGGCAGCAGCAACGCGTGGCCGCCGCCCGGGCCTTTCTGGGGGCGCCGGAACTGATCATCGCCGACGAGCCGACATCCGCGCTGGATGCCGATCATCGGGAGCGCTTTATTCGCGCGCTGTTTGAGGCGGCCGCCGCCAATCGGGCGACGGTGTTGTTTGTAAGTCACGATCGCAGTCTGGCCGGCTTGTTCGATCGGAGTCTGGCCCTGCCGGAACTCAATCGCGCATCCGGCGGCTGAAGCGCGCATTTACGGAGTCGCCATGTCAGCTTATCTTTCGCTCGCTCTGAAATCGATTGCCAACCGCAAACTCTCTACGGCGCTGACGGCGCTGTCGATCGCATTGTCGGCCGGCCTCTTGATCGGCGTTGAACATATCAGGCAGGGCGCCCGCGAGAGCTTTCGCGGCGTTATCAGTCAGACGGATCTCGTGGTCGGCGCGCGCACCGGCTCTTTGCAGTTGCTGCTCTACTCGGTGTTTCATATGGGCGGCGCCACGGCGAATGTGAGTTATGCATCCTTTGAGCGCTATCGCGCGCATCCGGCGGTCAAGTGGGCGATTCCCATTTCGCTCGGCGACTCGCATCGCGGCTATCGCGTCGTCGCCACGGATCGTGCATTTATCGAGCACTACCGCTTTCGCAATGATCGCCGCGTGGAGTTGAGTCAGGGCGCCTGGCCGGAAGGCGTGTTTGAAGTCGCCCTGGGGCAAGAAGTCGCCGAAGCGCTCGGTTACACGATCGGCAAGCGAATCGTCATTGCGCACGGCATGTCCGCGCGCAGTCTCATGAATCATGACGACAAGCCGTTTGTCGTTTCCGGAATTCTGAAGCGCACCGCTACGCCTGTCGATCGCGCCCTGTACATTACGCTCGAAGGCATGGAGGCGATTCATATCGACTGGAGCGACGGCGCTCCGCCCATGCCAGGCGAAGAAACCCCGGCCGATCGAATTCGCAAGGAAGATATTCGTATCAAGAGCGTAACGGCGTTTCTCGTCGGGGCCGAGTCGCGCATCGACACCCTGCGGCTACAGCGCGAAATCAACGTCGATCCGGCCGAGCCCCTGCTGGCGGTGATTCCCGGCGTTGCGCTGGCGGAACTCTGGCGCACCATGGGCTATGCGGAGAGCGCGCTGTTCGCCATCACCGTAATTGTCGTCCTGGTCGGTCTGGCGGGCATGCTCATGTCGATCTACGCAACGCTGAACGAACGTCGGCGTGAAATGGCCATTCTGCGCGCCCTGGGCGCGCGTCCGGGCCAGATCGTCGCCCTCTTTGTTTTTGAGTCCGGCGCTCTGAGCTTATTGGGCGCTCTGGCCGGCGTCGCGCTGTTTTATCTGACGCTCGTGATTGCGCGCCCGTTTGTGGAGGACGCGCTCGGGCTGTATCTGCCGCTTGGCTTTCTCGGCGCAACGGAACTCATGTATCTGGGCGGCATTGTTCTGGCGGGGCTGTGCATCGGCCTCTTGCCCGCGATTCGCGCCTATCGCAACGCCCTCGCCGACGGTCTGACG
>JAVHPJ010000046.1:0-4063 GCA_036170535.1 Leptospirales bacterium
CGGCCGAAATGCCCAGCTCCGCCTGCACGGCGAGCGCCACCACCTTGCGGATTTTGGCCTGACCGACGCAATACATCGCTATCGAGGAAAGTGAAACATCCAGCCGGTCCGCCGCTGTCTGGCGAGTGATGTTGTTTTTCCGCAGCGCCGATTCAAAACGCTCTTCTGCCGTCATGATGAATTCCCCCTCCGCGCCTCCGCTCAGTCGAGAAGTTTTCTTGCCGCTATTTGCCGAGGCCGCGCAGCAGCGAACGAATCGCCCGCCGCGACGCGGCCGGCAGGCGCTCGTACATCAGGGCGAGCGCCACGGCCCCGTCGGAGAGTCCGGATGCGGCGCCCTGCACGAATACGGGCGCTTCCCCGTGCAGTAGATAGCGCGAGTTAATGCCATATCTGGCTTCCAATGCCAGCGCCGTGACGTGTCGCATTGTCGATGTCCCGTTCAGGTTCATCGTCAGTAGCGATCGCGACACGCCGATTTCGCGCGCGGCTTCGACGCGAGTTACGCCGATGCTGGCCAGCACGGCTTCCGCTCGGTCGCCCGATGTCAGGACGCGCGTCGCTATTTCATTCTGTTTCGACATGGATACTGTTGCGATTGACCGCGTTGCCCGAAAAGACGATCTCTGAATGTCCGCGTCAAACATCCAGATCCAGAATGCGCAGTTCGCGTTCCGTCGGCGGCCGATAGCCGCGCGGAACGAACAACACGTCCACCGGATCAAACGTAGAGGATTGTCCATTGCCCCCAGCCCGCTCCAGAAATCCGGAAACACGGAGTCCTTCCGGTTCCAGGCAGAACTCCGGATGATGCACATTCAAGGCGACTTCTTCCCCGCCGACACGGCTGAATTCCAGCGGCATCCCCGGGCCGTCGCGAAAACCAATTAAATCAGATCCGATGATTAGGCGGCCGGGCTTTAAACTGAACAAATCCCCTATCAATTTGCTCTCTCCTGTACTTCAAGATTGCCCTTCGGGCGGACCGGCTGGCTCAAGAGGCGCAGTGCGCAGCAGTTGAAGAACCTGAGAGCGCAGAGCCCGATCTTCCTCGCTGGCGAAGATCTCCGTGCCCAGTAACCGAATCAGCAGCGGCGCCATTCTCGGATTTGCATCCCGGACGCCGAGCCGGATAAGAAACTCCGCCACGCGATGGCGGCTGTAGTTGATGACACGCACCGGAATCCCGTGTTTACGCTGGATTTCCGCCGCCGTGTACCCGAGTGACAGCTCGCGCAGGACTAACACGTGTCGCCGACTCAGTTTGACGTGAACGCTGCGGTTCGACAATTGCTCGGTAGACCTTTGAAGATGAACTTTCGGATGCGGGTTCATTATTTCCTCCAAGGAGAACTCTGCTGACGCCTCGGTTGTTAGCATCGAATGCCTTAGAGATCTCGCCCCTGAGCCAGACGGGCCGCGATGCAGGCGGCAAAACGCGGCCGGCCCATGAATCGATCAAATGACCTACGTCCGCGCCGCGTACGGCATCCTGTCAACAAGCAGTCCTTTTATTCCCCAAATGGGGAAGTTATCAAGCACTTTTCTGAGTGTACCCGGCTTACCGCACAAAAAGAAAATCACCCTGATTGGCCAATTGCTGAGAGCCGACGCCCTGCCCGGGTTACCATTTGCGGCCGCGATCAATTTATTCACGGTCGCTATTTTTGATCCTTTTCCGGGGTACTGGCAATCGCGGCTTCTCAAACTTTCGCCGTGAGCTGGCAATGGCGAGCAGGTCACCCGCAGAACAATAGCTTGCATCGATCCTCAGTGCGGTTGGCCGGGCCCTTACTTAGCGACAGCTGCCGATGGAACCTTGCGCGATTTGCAGCTCCTGACACTCTGTGACTTGCGTTTTGCCAACTTCGCGAGAAAGGAACCAGGTCCGCTGCGCATCCTGAGGTTTTGTCACTCTCTCAAAGAAGGTTACATCAACAAATGTAGTACCTTGCCGATTCGAATAGACCTTGCATCGAACTTTATCAATATCAAAAGAGACCGCGTCATCCCGCGGCCTCAACAGAATATCAGTTACGCTCACTTGTGGTCCGCTTTGCCGTATTCGCCCCTGTTGAGTTTTAGGAAAATTTGGTATCCAAGGTGCAGAAACCACGACGAGACCGCCTTCCTCTACGTCGACCTGGTGCGTCGGCCAAACGAACCATGTTCCTGCGAGACCGCGTGATATGTTTCCCATTCGCCACGTTTCCCACAAGAATACGCATGTGCCGCCTGTGGCGGCAGCGGTCTCGCTCCTTTCTTCATCGTTGTTAATCTGCGGTGTGTTCACCCTGCCGACGCATACCTGCAAAAACAACAAATGAGCTGCGACTATCGCTGTGGCGTTCACCTTGCCTCGCAGATTAACGAACATTTCGGATTTGCCCCGGATTAAAGTCTCTGCGCACTTGATAGAATTTTAGATCCTGCCATTGCGCCCGCGCAAGTGATCGCTCTGTAACTCCGGACATACCGTTAGACTCCGCAATCGTTATTTCTCCCTTTTTGTAGTCAGCACCCGTCACCACGACCACATGATCCGTGAATCCGCCGCTAAACGACATGCCAAAACTTCCCACTTCCGGCATGCCCAAGAAGTCCGGCGGGCTCTCCTCAAAGAGGCGGCTGTTATATCTGAAATTCGATCCGGCGGCTAGCCTCGATTCTCCGGCATTGCGGGCCCGAACATCTTCGTGCGACAGGTACGTGTCCATATTGACTGTAAATGCATTCTGATTTTCCTGCTGCGTCGCCGAGCGACCCTGGTGCATTAACCATCCAACCAGTGGAGAATCTGTTCTCTGTGCTCCAATGTAGGTCACCCCCGCAGCATAGAGGACGAGAGAAGCGAAGTTTGTACAATCAACCTTACCAAAGCCCAAGTTTGGTTGCCCATTACTATTAATCAATGCGGGATTATAACCGTATGGCATACGATAAGGCGTGGTTCCATATGCGTCTGACAGCTTCGAAGCAACCGTCGCGATATAATTATTCCTATCTTGACTGGACGCGAATGTCAACTTATCAGATAGGGCTCGTAATTCAAGCGCCACACGATTGTGCCTGTCTGCCATCGATTCGCCCGGGCGCTTTCTCAAATCGATTTCATTCATCAACACAGCAACATACCCGTCGTCCATCAGCGCCCGGCTGGTGACTCCGCCGCCGATTCGTACAGCTCTTTCAAGTTGTAGCGTGGCAAGTTCGACCCTCCGTGCTCGAAACTTCGCCGCCGCAATTGCGTCCGGCGTCAGCCCCTGTTCGTTCATGGGGCTAGTTTGTGCAAGCTGCGTATTGGATAGTTGCTTAGTTAATTCCTTGATCCGCAACTCAATGATCTGATTCTCCCTTGTAAATCGTTCTCCGTCTGTTTCATAAAGCCAACGCTGTCCGAAGTGATCCTCTGATGCCCAGTTTACTAATTGCTCGAAAATTCCACCATCCCCGAATCCCAGCGCGCCCGCCGCGCTGCCGATGAATCCGTCCCAGAATCCGCCTTCTTCACGCCGCCGCGTGCTTCCGTACGCCGCTCCAAGCAATGCATCTTGCGCATTCTTTTGTTTGGCAAGATCCCAAAGCGCTGGTAGTGAATCTCCAATCAAGGTGCCAAGCAAACCAGGATCACCACGCTCGTATGCGGCCCAGTTGCTTAGCTCACCGCGCTGAAATCGGCCGTATTCGATCATCGCCGTAAGCGCTTGTTTGGAACCAGAGGCCAGTGCTGAAGCTGCCTGCCCTTCAACGCCCAGGCCACCGACCAATCCGGACCCGAATGCGGTCAGCCCCGCCTGAATGCCCATCTGTCCAAAATCATATCCGCTCACGCGTCCACGCGAGTCATATTTCAACCCGCCAGCCGCTATCTGCGCCAATTGCATATCTCGGGAAGGTAGTCCTGCTTCCCCGCCGCCACCAAGCGCCAGCGTCGCAATCGCAATCCCACTGCCAATCGCCGCTTGCTCCGTCAGTTGCATGCTCCGTTGGCCCGTCCGCGTATTCACCTGAATCATGTTGGATGCAAGGATCATGGAACTCGCGGCAAGGATGCCCGCCCCGC
>JAVHPJ010000047.1:0-4037 GCA_036170535.1 Leptospirales bacterium
GATTCGCCTGCATGAGATGGTCGTGCCCGGTTCGCTGCGCCTGTTCGAAGCCGAAACGCACGCCGGCCCCGGCGGCGATCCCTACCGCCGCAAACAGACCGCGCTCGGAAGCGACATCGAATACGCGGAAGGCAACGTGGAAGCGGGGCCGGACTCCGGCGAATTTGTTCAACGCATTCTGAACCGTCCGCCGCTCGGGCTCGCCGGCGATTCGCTCGTTCAGGTGCACGCGTTGAAGCTGGGCCAGATCGTGCTCGCCGAATACCAGGGCATGGGCGCGGCGCTGCAAACCAGTTCCGCGTTTTTTGACCTGTTTGGTCCCGGTCACATCCTCTGGCTCGATTTCTCGATCTTTCCCGAACCGCTCCGCGCCGATCTGATGGACCGCGAACTCGCGCGGTATCGTTCGGTCGGCTACATCCTCTGGAACGGCGAGTCGCCGGAAGAGCAGGGCGTCGACAACCCCTACGGCCTGACTCTATCCGACCTGGGCAACGTGATGGGCGCGGAACTGTATCTTCGCGCACGCCAGCTCGAACACATGGGCATCGTGCGGGCCGACTCGCTGCTCGAACATTCGCACAACGTATCCTCGACCGCCGGCGCAATCTCCGGCGCCGATCTGCAGGCCGCGCTTTCCGTGCTCGTCGATCTCGAAGAACGGCCCGGCGCCTTCGGCATGATGCGGACCGTCGTCAGCACGCACAACGTTTCCTCGAACGACGCGTCGATCCCGGTCTACGCGCGCGGCACAACGCCGATCGCTCCGCGGCCGCCATTTGTGCCGGACGCTTGGGACGGCGGCTGGTTTCGTGCCAGTTCGATCCCGGTGCAGGGGCAAGCCGTAAGCCTGGGCGGCGCGACGCCGGCGGACCGGGCGAATGCGGCCGAGGTGCGCGTGAAGGAGCGGGCGGTTGTGGTGATGGTGAAGATTCGGTAGGGGGACTTTACGCTCTGTCCATACGCAGAAGCGAGCACACGTTCCCGAGGATCCTGGCGCATCTCGCAGACAAGGGCGATCGGAAGGGAACAAACGCAAAACTACGATACTGGAGGCTTCGCTTAGAGTCGTCGCTCGCAGGGGGACGCAGGTATTGCGGGATTCCCTCCGTTCAACACTGGATCCACGCCCGAGTCCGGTCAGGCAGGCGGCGCCGGGATTCAGAGGGGCGGCCCCAAAGGCCGGCGAGTTATAAGTATTGGTACCGGGAGTCGCGGTTTGATGGGTAAATAATTGGATAGCCCGGGCAAAATTTGACCTTTTTTTGCAAAGTTTCCTGTTTCTCATGTTAGTACGGTTGTATGCGCAGACTGGCGGCCGTCCTCTCACTCTTCTTCAGCGCCTGCATCGGCGTCGGCAACACCTCCGACGCGTCCGAGCCGGAATTGACTCCCGCAAAATATCCAGTGTCGGCGGCCGGCGCAGTCACGCTCACTTCGGTTCCCTCGAACGGCTTTTCTGCCCTGACGGCCAGCGAGCAGCAAATTATCCGCATCACACTGGCGCAGATTGAAGCGGCCGGCGTTGTCGGTCAGGCAGGCTGGGAGGCGCTGGGCACAGAAAGCCGCCGGTTATTGGAGGAGTCGCGGCTGCCAGTCGGTTCTGAGGACCAGGTTCTGGAAGCGGCGCTGCGTGGAGAGCCGATTGCGTGGCAGCGCCTGGACTCGGAAACTATTCTTGCAGAAGAGCGCAATCTCACGACTGACTTTAAGGTCCGGCTCGGCGAAAGCCTTGTTGGGATGACGAAGGATGAACTCATTGCGACGCGTCACCGATTGTCCGTCGGACTGGCAGTGATGGAAACCGTCGCTCTGAACCAACCTCCTCCGGACGCGTCCGCTGCCGCCATTCACGAACTACAAAAAACTGCTCTGATCGAGTTGCGCGAAATGACAAACGCCGAATTACTCCGCCGCGGAGTGAGCCAACTGGACTGAGCCGCCATGAATCGAAGTCTGAAATTTAGAGTTATCCTGACATTCTGCGCAACCGTCTGCGGATGCGCCGGCGAACCGGACTTGAGCGACGAAATGAAGTGGCTCATCTGGTACGAAGCCGGCGGAGCGCAAGCCCTGCAAGAATTGGCCCCCTGTGCGCCGGTCGCTGCGTTGACTCCCGGGCAATCCAGTATGCAAAGCCTGGGCCCATTTCCTCAATCCACCAGCGCCGTATACACGGCGTGCGGCGCAAATCCGTGGCAGCTGTCCGCAACGCCTCAGCCTGCTCTTGACGTCCGCATAAAGCTTCAATCCTGTAAAAATGCCGCCATTCGCAGCCTTACGGACGCCGGGGGAGCCGGCGTAGCTGAAACCCTCTCTGGCTCCGGATCCTGCGTGAACGCCGAAAAGGAGTACGTCATTGTCGAGATCGTCGGCGGCACCACCGGCACTGTAACCGTGAGTTATATACAATTATGACACCGCGAAAATTCAGCCTGTATCTGTTCTGTGCGATTCTGGGATTCCCTGCGTCGCTGGCCGCGGAGGATCGATATTATTCGGCCAACTTGACAACGTCCAGCTGCATTTCCGCTTCCGCTGCGGACGTACAGACATCCGTGACGCTCTTCGGCGACAGCCGCATCGATTGGGCGGATCAAGCTCCCTACGGCTGGTCTCCCGGCGGCTGGACCACGTTTTTCGACCTGGGAGCGCCGCGCGACTGGAACGTGCAGAATCTATCCGTCGTAGCCTGGACCACAGAGAATGTTTTTACAAGTGTTCTCCAGTGCTTGCAGCCCACCGATCCATCGTCAGGCGATTATTCGCCCCTGCATCCGGGGTTTGTCACAGCGAAACGGTACGTGGTAAATGCCGGCGGAAACGATTACATCCTCAACTCGATCACGGCTCTCTATATGCCGTGGCGTTTGCCTCGCATGTCGCAGCACGTTACACGAAATCAGGAATACCTCATGCGTTTGCTCGTCGTCGCGCTGAAGAAGCAGGGGCTCACCGATGCGCAAGCCCGAGAAAATATTCTCTGGCTTGCGACCTTGCCGGCGGTCGCGCGACTGCCGATCTCAGGTACAGTCGGCGAGCAATGCTTCCCTTCGCTCATGAATGAGTGCACAGGGCCTTTTGCACAGACCCCCGATACAATTTCCGCCATTCAGGATTCCGCAACATCGTTTCTGGAGCGGAATGTATGGCTGATCGGCGGGGAATCTGCCGGTTCGTCAGCTTACCGGCCGCCGTCCGGCCGACGGATCGCCGACTTCGTTGAGTCGGTCTTCGGGTCCGACGTACGGCGGAATCTCGGGGGCGACATTTCGACCGGAAATCCCTATCTGGACGCCTACCTGAACTGGATCGCATGGAACCGGGAGGAAAATTCACATCCGTGGACCCTGACCAGTTTTCTGGTTTATTCGTCGCGGCCTCTGGAGCGGGCCGCGGCTGAACGCGTCGGCGTGCACTATCTCGATTTGTATCCAGAGTTCACGAACTGGCGAGACTGCGCGGCGGGATTCTGCTGGGGGGCCAATCCCGATCTCTTTCAAGATCCCGTTCACTTCAATGTCTATGGCTATTCGGTGATCGGCTTCCATCTCGGCCAGTGGATGGCGGCGCGCGGTTGGGAGTCGCCGTGGGCGCCGCCCGCCGCTCCGGTCACGGGCGTAAATGACGGAGACATCGCAGAAATCGGGACCGATGGCATCAGCGCTGCCGAACCGCTGCAAACGGAAGACGCCTGGTTCATAATTGGATTGTGCTTTTTGTTTGGCATTTGCCATTAAGGGAAGCGCACTCGTACACCGGGTGGCCGCGCTGAATTTTCTCCGCTGACGGAGCTCCGGGTTAGCGGGCGAGATATGCCGTACGTTGCAAACGATTCGTCCAGCGCCAGCGATACCCCATCCGCACGCTTGACGAATCCGCGCCAGCCGCCCCGCGCTGACGCATGCCCCGCACCTACGGCTACCAGGGCCCCGAAACCGAATTCTACTTCGAAGCCGAGATCCATCCGTTCACGGGCGCCGTCGGCGGCCGGCGCAGACGCGAGATCCATCCGGTCGAATATTATCCGCAGTACG
>JAVHPJ010000048.1:0-19184 GCA_036170535.1 Leptospirales bacterium
CGTTATCGCGCGTGAGGACGAGCGCCTGACCGCCGACGGACGACAGACTGAACTCTGCATAACACGCCACCGACGCGTCCGCACGAAATCGTTCCATAAGGCTGTCGCGAAACTTACGTGCGCTCTGCAGACGCGACGCCAGAAAGCGCACGCCCAGCTGCTCGTTCGCCGTAACGTGACGCAGAGCGCGCACGGCGTTTTGCCGTCCCGCCGCCAGCACTCGTTTGATCAACTCCAGTTCGTCCGTCGAACGCAGCGCGCCCTGCTCAATGGCGCGCGCGACAGCCGGGCGAGCCGGCGACGAGGGCGGCGCCGGCGGAGCGCCCGCCCGGGCGGCGGCCCCGGTTATTGCAGAGGTCCCGCGCGCTTCCGGCGCCGTCCGACTGCTCCGCGCGCGAAAGCCCGTCGCTTCCGATCGTCCCAGGCTGGAGGCGATCAGTCGATTCACATCCAGCACCAGACAGATTTCTCCGCGACCGAGGATTGCAGCCCCGGAGAGGCCTTCGACGTCCTCGTAGTTGCGGGACAGGGATTTAATGACGAGATCTTCGTAACCCAACAATTCATCCACCAGCAAGCCGACGCGCGTGTCGGCATACTGTACAATCACCACCGGTTTGCGCAGTATGTTGCGAAAACGACTGCGTTGGACGGCCGCCTGCATCAGCGGGACGCCTTCCAGGCCGATTTCGCGAGCGACCCGCAGGATTGGAATATGACTTTCGCGCAGTCGAACCGTTTCTACGCCGTCTATACTCAGGACGTTCGCGTTGTCGACGCGCAGCGTTTCAAGGATGAACGAAATCGGAATGGCGTACAGACGCCCCTCGATGAGGGTTTTCAAAGCCGTAACTATCGCCATCGAAAGCGGAATCGTTATTCGAAACTTGGTCCCCACGCCTGGCGTAGAAACAATGTCAATGCGACCGCCCACGGCTTCGACATTGCGGCGCACCACGTCCATGCCGACGCCGCGTCCGGAGATGTCCGTGACGCGTTCCGCCGTGCTGAAGCCCGGCATAAAGATCAGTTCATAAAGATCGTCGCGGTCCATGCCCGCGAGTTCCTCGGCGTTTGCAACGCCCTGGCGAATTGCGTGCGCGCGCAGTTTTTCCGGATCCAGGCCCCGGCCATCGTCTTCGATTTCGATAAAGATATCGTTGCCGGACTGGAAACTGTGCAGACGCACGCGGCCCGCTTCCGGCTTGCCCGCGGCGGTCCGCGCCGAGCGTGGTTCGATGCCGTGATCCAGCGCGTTTCGAACCAGATGCAGCAGGGGATCGTAGAGGTTCTCAATCTGGCGCTTATCAACTTCCGTTTCTTCGCCGCTGATTTCAAGCAGCGCCTCTTTTTCCGGATAGGCGCTGTTAAAATCGCGCACCAGTCGACGAAAGCGCGAAAAGATCGTGCCCACCGGAATCATCCGGACCTTCATGACCTTTTCTTGCAGCTCGGCGGAAATGCGGCTTAACTCCTCCGAGTTCTCGCGAAAGTTCGAATACAGGCCCTTGCTGCCGTAGCGCGCCTTGAACTCCAACGCCAGCGCCATGTAATTGGAATTGGCGGAAATCAATTCGCCGACCAGATTCAGAATTTCATCGACGCGTCGAATGGGAACGCGCAGCGCTTCGAGCTGACGAGCGGCGCCGGACTCGTGCGCCGGCGCGCGGGCGTCCGCCGCGTTCGGGTCGCCGGTCTCCATGGCGAATAAAAGCTCCGGATCGTGCAGATCCGGACTCGCAGCGGACGGCGGGGCCTCGCTTGCGTCCGCACGCGGCGTCGACGCCAGTGCGGCCGGAGCGCTGGCGGCTTGCAACCGCTCCGCAAGTTCGCCCGGCTCGATCCATTCCAGATCGACGGACTGCACCTCGTGGCTGCGAACAGCGCGACGCAACTCCGGCTCCGCGGCGCGACTTCGCAGCACAAACTCGATTTCAAACGGCGCCGTCATGCGATCAAACGCATCCTGCGCCGGCGAAACGCCTTCCATCCGGCCCAGTTCGCAGAGCTTCTTATGAAGCATATAGGCGCGCATCCCCGGCAGGGGGCAATTGCTGCGCAGGACAACGCGCACGCGGACAAGGCCGGCCTCGGCATCCGTCCGGGCGTCGGCTGGATGCGCGGGCCCGGCGGAATCGAGCAAGGCGTCGATGCGTTGTATCAGCGGATCGGGATTAAACCGCTCCAGACTCTCCTCGGCTGTAAACGCCTCCAGGATCGCGCGCAATTCGTCGCCGCATTCCAGAAGCGCGCCGATCATTTCCGGAGTCGGCTTGCGTTCGCCGGACCGCAGAACGGCGAAGAGATTTTCCGCTGCGTGCGCGATGCGCACCATCGGCGTCAGCGATACAAAGCCAGCATTGCCCTTGATCGTGTGGGCGATGCGAAACAACTGGTGAACCAGATCTTGATTCTCTGGATTGCGTTCATAGTCCAGCAAGAGATCGCCAAACTGTTGCAGGCGCTCGCTGACTTCGTTGGCGAAGGCTTCTTTTTCCGCGCTCTCAAGATCCACGATTGCGTCCGTCCTGCTCCGGCGGCCTCAGACTGATATCGTCGATGGAAAGCGCTTCCTCGTCCGCAAGTATGCGATTAATATCGAGCATGACGATGACGCGTTCGTTTTTCTTGATAATGCCGCGAATGAACTCCGCCTTTTTCCCGCGGGCGCCCAGCGCCGGCGGCGTCTCAATCTGGTCCGAGGCGACGTGAATTACTTCGTTTACGCCGTCGACCACCATGCCGCACAAGCGCGGCCCGACCTGACCGATCAGAATCCGCGTAAAGCGCGTGTATTCGCGAGCCGGCAGACCAAACTTACGCCGTAAATCGACCACGGGGATAATCTCTCCGCGCAGATTGATGACGCCAATAACGTAATCGGGACGACGGGGCAGCCAGGTGGGCGGAGTCATGCGTATGATCTCCTGCACCTGCAGAATTTCAAAACTGTATTCTTCGCCTTCGATCGCGAACACCACGTGCTGCGCGGTCGCGCTTGCGCCGACCGAACCGGATGCGCCCTGTTTCTGCTCCGGACCCAGCATACTTCAGACCGACGGGTCGTCGCCTTCCGGCTTCTCGGAACGGTGAAAAACTTCCACAAATCGCGCAATTCCGCGCTGCACTACGCCTTCCCACGCACGAATGATTTCCTCGGTGCAACGTACGTCATGTTTGCGGACAACCGCCAGCAGGCTTTCCACCCAAAAACGATACAGATCCGGTCGCACGCTGATATGTCGCCGATCATGAATCCCTGCGACCATTTCAATGGCAAGCTGCCCGCCCTTGTTCTGGTCTGCAAAAAGAATCATGTAGGAAATGCCTTCGCGCAGCAATTGCTTTTGCTTGGTCATGTCCGTGCGCGCAAAAAACGGGCGAATTTCCGGGCTGCTGTTCATAAAGACGTCGTAAAAGTCGTCGAAAAAATCCCTGTGCAGGGCGCAGCGACCGAAGCTCTCCCGGACGATTGATAAAGTATCCATAGTTGACTCCTGTATGCCGCCTCGCGATCAGGTTGCGTTGGCGCCCGGCGCTGCAGCGTCCAATTTGAATCGTTCAACGCGCTGACTCAGCTCCGCCGATTTTAACGCCATTTCTTCCGCCCCGGCTTTGTTGTTAGAAACTGTGCGCAGGTTCTCGTCCGCTTCCGTTACGACCTGCTCAATCGCCGCGCTAATGCGTTGCACGCGGTCCTGCTGACCGCCCGCAATAACCGTCGCCTCGGCGGTGTAGGTCTTCACATTCCGGGTCATAAAGCTGGTGTTCTGAAAAACGTCGATAAGCAAGCCGACAATTGCTGCGATTCGGCTGGAAAGGTCGACCACGCTGGTTATCGCCGTCTGGGTGACGCTGGTGCCGTGCAGCTGCATTTCCACTCGCGAACGCACCTCGGCGGAAAGATCTTTTACGCGCTGGAAGGTCTGGGAAAGTTCCTGGGCGCGTCCCGCATTCGCCGAACCGAGCGCCTGAATGTGTTCGACGCTTTTGGTCGTCTGGGCGCTGGATTCGCGAATGCCGCGCAAAGCGCCGCGCACATTTTCGGTCATACGCGTGCCCTCTTCGACGCGCTTGATGTTTTCCCGTATGTTATCCGCAATCTCGTTGGCCGCCTCGGCCGAACGTTCCGCCAGCGAGCGCACCGCTTCCGCCACAACCGCGAAACCTTTGCCGTATTCGCCGGCGCGCGCCGCTTCAATGGCGGCGTTCAGCGAGAGCATATTCGTCTGATCGGCGATATCGCTGATCGTGTCGATGATCTCATTAATCTGTTTGGAGCTTTCGTTGATGGCTTGAATCGCGCCGACCATGTCCTCCAGAATCAGTTCGCCGTTTTGCACCGAGTTAAGCGCCAGCTGCGCCTGTTGATTCGCCGTGGCCGCCGATTCCGCCACCTGCGACGCAGCGCCCCGAACCTGGC
This sequence comes from Leptospirales bacterium, assembly GCA_036170535.1. Lineage (GTDB taxonomy): Bacteria > Spirochaetota > Leptospiria > Leptospirales > Leptonemataceae > SSF53. The sequence continues at coordinate 4,424 of JAVHPJ010000048.1, forward strand.
CGGAAAGTTCAATAGCGCGGTCGGCTTCTGAGTCCATGCGATTGGCGGACTCCGCAATATCGCGGCTGCTCAAGGCCAGTTCGCTCACCTCGCGCAGAGTGGCGGACGCCATGCATTTTTGCTCCTCGCTGTAAGCTGCGTTCCGCAATACGTCGCGGAGACTGCGACTCATGGAGTCTTCCGTCTTGCCGGCCGCATCGGAGGCCCGTTGCACGTTGGCGACGACGGTCGCCGACGCATTCACAATTTCGCTCAAGGTGTTGCGGGCGCTGCCGGCGTTTTCCACCTGGCGTTGAGTCGCTTCCAGCACGCGGCCGGTATTCGTCCGAATGCGGCTCGATGTATCGCGCACTTCGCTGCTCGCGCCGCGAATCCCGCCAACGATGCCGCCCAACTCTTCCAGGAAGCGATTCAGCGTAAGGCTGACCTGCGCCAGTTCGTCCTGCCCGCTGACCACTGCCCGCGCCGTAAGATCGCCGGCGCCAGCGCGTTCCAGGGCCCCCGTCAGCTGGCTCATGCCGTTCAACAAACTGCGCGTCACCACAAAGATGACCAGGCCGACCAGAAAGGTGATCACAAAGATCAGACTGAGGTTTAAAAACAGGTCGTAGATGCTGCGATTGGCGCGCGCCTGAATTTTCTCAACAAAACGCGGCTCGAGCGATTCATAGGTGCGCCAGATCGCCGAGACGGCGGCCGTCCCGGAGGAAATCACCTCGGGCGCAGTCATCGCGCCGCCGCCCAGCAGCAGCCGTTCTTCGATCAGGTCTATGAATTCCAGAGCAATACGTTTGCGTTCGAGCGCCTCTTCTATTTCGGAGCGCATTTCGGGATTGTAGTTAATCGCGTCCGCCAGATTCAGTTGGAGAATTTGCAGGTCGCCGCGGGCCAGCGCGATCAGTTCCCGCAGCGCTCTACCATCCGCCGGGGACATTTCTCCTTTCTGGGCGATCAAAGCCGCGCGCCCGCGCAGGCGTCCCAGGTGTTCGGCGGCGGGCGGCATATCCTCAAACAGAACGATCATCAGATGATACGTATCGAGAGCGCCGTCGAGAATCAGATTGCTGGCGTCGGTGGCGCGGCCGATCTCCGCCAGCAGCTGGTCGTTAGCAACACTGTGCTGTTCAAAGCGTTCAAGCGAATCCATATCCGTCGGCAAACTTAAAACGCGGCGGGCGGATTCGCGCGCGGCGCGCACGGCGGCGGGATCGCCAATGTATTCGGCGTTCTTCGCAGCGATCGCTTCGAGCGCAACGAGGGCCCCTTCCAGTTTGCGCGCATCTTCCGCGGCGCGCGAAACGCCGGACGGATCACCAGTGGCGATCAGCACTCCGGAAAAGCGGCGCGCCGTAACCAGTCGACTGACGTCAATTACCGCGTCTGCATACTCTGCGCCGCGCACTTCGGATTCAATAAAAGAGACCGTCGTTTCGTCCACGACAGTATAGAATCGGTAGGCCAGGATTAAGATGGCGACCAGGGCCAATGCGCCCGGCAGAGCGAATTTTTGCCAGAGTTTTAGACGACTTAACATGGAAGACTCCGCAGACGACCAAAAAGGTTGATGAAAGATGAGACGAAGCGCGCGGCGAAATCAATTACTATTCGTTTTTCACCGCTTGGCTATTGCAAGGTACGAGTCAGAATGATGTTAAAATAATTGAATTTCCGGCGCGGCGCGCACGCTGTCTGGATAATACACCCGTCCGAAACGTCCGCCGAGACTGCGCAGTTCGCAGTACTTATACGAGTGTCGATCCGCATCCAGCTTGCGCGTACGTGCATCTACGAGCGCCGCCACTCCCGCCCGTTTGGTGAACGACTCAAGGCGTTCGGCGCGCGTCAGGGCCGGCCCCAGTGCCATGTATTCCATGCGGCGCTCGTAACCCACGTCGCCGGTAAAAAGACGCCCCGTTGCGACGCCCACGCCGTAACCCAGACTGTCTTCCTCGTCCTGCGAGCGCATTTCATTCACCAATTGAAAGTAATCCCGGATTCGAATGGCGCAGTCCACGGCGTCGCCGGCCGCCCGCGACAGGTCCGCTCCGGCGTTTGCGCCAAAAGTAGCGATAAAGCCGTCGCCGGTGAGCTTGCTGATAAAGCCATGCGCAGAAAATACGAGATCCATCAAATCATTCAGCAACCGCGACAGAAGTTCGGAAAATGCGCGCGCTTCCATGGACTCGGCAATGCGCGTGGAGTCCCGCAGGTCAAAGACCAACACAACCGCTTCGCCGCTCCAACCCGGGGCGCCCTGCCCGCTGGCCGCCGCCAGGGCGCGCTGCAATACGTCGGCGGAGATATAACGCGCCAGCAAGGCCTTCTCGCGATTGAGTCGAGCGTTCAGTTCGCTCAGTCGTCTTTGCCGGGCGCTCAACGACAACATGGCGTGTATCCGCAAGGCCAGCTCGCTCACGTTGATCGGTTTTTGAATGTATTCATTAATTCCTGAAGCCAGCGCGCGCATGACGGTGTCCTGATCAGTATGGGCGGACACCATAATGAGCGGAACCCCCACAAGCGCCGGTAAACGGGCGAAGGCGCGCGCCACGTCCAGACCGGTGCCGTCCGGCAATTCATGATCCACCAGCGCCACGTCCGGCGCGGCAATCGGGGCGATGCTCAGCGCGCTGGCGACGGAATCCGCAGAAAAAACAGTGAAGTGCATCTGACTGAGTCGACGTTCGAGCAGCCGACGCGCAGCCGGATCGTCTTCCACCAGCAGCACCTTGACTCCGCTGGCGCTCGCCGTCGCCGGCCGGACGGCGTGCAGCGGCGGCGCGTAGCGGGCTTCATAGCGACTGCGCCCGATCGCCTGACGCAGCGCCCGGCGCAGACCGGCCTTGCTGAGTTTCGTTTTGCGCACAAAGTCGTGGGCGCCGGCTTCCAGACACTGGCGCTCGATCGCGGGGTCTTCTTCGCCCGTGCAAACGACTATCGGCTGGCGAATACGCGCAACCGCGAGCCGAAAGAAGGCGTCCATGCCTTCGCTTTCCGGCAGATTCAAGTCGAGGACGACAGCGTCAAAATCATCGGCGGCCAGCGCCCCGAGACCCACGGTCAGGTCGCCCGCCAGGCGTACGTCGTGCGCAGAAACCGGGTCGGTTTCGAGATAATATTTCAGAAGACAGGCCAGATCCAGGTCGTCTTCAATAATCAGAATCCGCGTCTGGCGCAAGCTCATCGGACGAAGGCCTCGAAGATTTCAACTTCCTCAAGTTTCCCGCGAATGCGCGAGGTTTCGATGCGCCGTAATTCCTCCGGCGCAAGCAGCCGATCGCGCAGCGCCCCATTTACCAGGATGGACGCCCCGGCCGAACGAGTCAGGCTGCGCAGCCGGCTCGCAAGGTTGACGGGATCGCCGATTACGGAATACTCCATGCGTCTGAAAGACCCCAGGTTGCCGGCGAACACGCGGCCGTATGCTATGCCAATGCCGTATTCCAGCGGCGCCCGGAGATTCAAGGCCGCGCCATCTTTTACCAACTCCATGTACTGTCCAATGCGCCGCGCGCAATCAAGGGCCTGTTCGCAATCCCGATCCGTCTGACGCGGCACGCCAAAGGTGGCGAGCAGACCGTCGCCCATGAGTTTATTCACGCTGCCGCCGGAGGCGAAGACCAGATCGATTACGTCATGATAGAGAGCGCTCAGCATTTCCGAAATGGCGCGCGGATCCATCGACTGCACCTAGGTCTCCACGTTGTGCAGGCCCCAGAACAACATGGCGGCGTCGCGCAGTTCTCCGCCCAGATCAGCGGCGATGCGACCGGCCAGCAGATCTTCGACGAACTCATCGGAAAAGTAGCGCGTCAGGCTTTGTTTTTCCACTTCGAGCTGTCGATTTAACGCGCCCAGCTCCGACTCCTGGTGGCGCAGATCCAGCAAGTTGCCGACGCGCAAACACAGTTCCGCACGATGGTAGGGGCGCCGGATGATTTCGGCGACGCCCATTAAGAGCGCTGAGCGCACCCACTCGTCATGGTACTCGTTAACGACCAGAATCACAGCCGTTGCGGACATATCGTAGTCGCGTTGCAAAAGCGCGAGAGTCTCCAGTGCGGTCGCTTTGCCCGGCGCATCGTCCAGGAGCAATATGTCCGGGACAATGTCGCCCATGACGCGCAGCACGCCGAAGGAATCAGCGACGCCGACGACGGCGTACTGCATCGCCTCGAAAATTTCGGTCAGTTCGGCGCGCTCCGTCGCATCGGCCAGCGCCAGCAGAATGCGGCGCGACTCGCGACCGCCTGCGGAAACGGGCGCCGACTCCTGTAAACGCGCCAGACGCCGGCGCCGATCTCCACGCACCAGCGCGGCCTCAACGCTCTCACGGATCGACTCGGCGCTCAGTTCGTCCTGCGTCAGATAGCTCTGGGCGCCGGCCTCAAGATACGCAACTTCCGCCGAGGAGCGAAACTCTGCGTCCACGGCGATCCAGGGCGCCTGATCCGGAAAATGCGGCGCCGCTTCCGGCGCGACGCCAGGCCCGCTGACATCGAGGACCGCCAGCGCGTGACGGATATAACGCAGCACTCCGGGGCTGGTCATGCCCGACGGCGCCGCGCTGATTTCATACTTCGTCGGATCCAGCGCAGCGGTCAGCAAATCGGCCAGTCGCGATTCTGATTCAAACGTAACAATTCTTAACATCGCACAGCCCGTGCAGGGGAGCACGCTGGACGCGGCGCCAGGGTCGAGCAAATTCGGATCAGCGACCGTTCAGATTACGTGAATACAATTCAATGTTACGTGAGGGAAATATGTGGGTTTGATGAAACGCCGAAACGCCCGCCGGGCGCGCTTACAATGAACTAGTATAGCCGAAGCCGTACGTGGTTTCATCCTGCGCGACGTACGAGGTCGTGGTCTCATCGTACACCCAGGTACGTTGGAAGCCCACCTGAATGGCGAATCCGCCCAGTATGTCGTAGCCCAACTGCGCGGCGGCCAGGCTGCGATCATCAAACTCAAACGACGTGTAGATATCGTCGTAGCTCTTCTTGGTGTAATAGCCGTTAAAGTAAAACCCGGCGGTGGTCGGCAAATATACTCCCACAAAAATCCGGGAATTCAGGTCGCCGGGATAATCTTCGTAGTTCGCCTCCACGACAAAAGTCTGGAGCCAGTCAAAGCGCAACTCCACGAAATACCCTTTCACTTTCGGGTCGTCCGAAGACAGGCTTTTTAAATACGCCAGCTTGGTCTGACTGGACGCGACCGAGGTGCTGGCGGTGCTGCGCTCGCCGCCCGGTATAAATACGGTGCGTTCGATTACGTGATACTGGTCAAAATAAACCGGGATATAGTTGGAACTGTATTCGCGATACTCCGGCCGGAAGGTAAGATGAATTCCTGCGAACTTAAAGGTCATATCCAGACCGCCGTGAATCGCTTCGCTGCCGTCGAGATCCTCGATTTTGATCGTGTCGGCGTACGGCGTCAAATCCAACCAGCGGAAGGGCGACATGCGAAATTCCGCATCGTAGCCGACAAACGTGAGGTTTTCGCCGTCGCCCACGCGCGGCCGGAGCGTTTCCGGATCAATGACCAGATTGTCCGATCCGTCTTTTTCAAGCGTCAACGGCGCATCTCGATCGCGCACCACAAAATAGCCGATCGCAATGCGACTCCAGAATGACGGGTCCCACGCCTCGCCCGGACCGTCGTCCGTGTCTTCTTCGCCGCCCGTAACCAGCGCGCCCGGCGGCGGCGCTTCGCCCGGGGCCAGTTCGCGTACGGAGCGTTCACCGGTAATCGGGTCGGTAACTTCCACAAAACGCGGCCGGTTTCCGCCGGGCCCGTTGGCGCCGCCGGCGCCCGGCGCGCCGCCCGCCTCGCCGGGCAGGCTTTCGCCAATCGGTTTATAAAACTGCTGCTCCAGACGACCGCCGCGACGCTGTTCGGGAATTTTCTCCTGATAAAATACGCCGCCGTTCAAACGCGGATCGCGCAGTTCACGATTGGACAGCGCCACCAGCGCGCGTTCCGGAGTACGATCGATGCCGGCGAACAAAAGATTACGCACGCCGGTAAACACGCCCACCGGTCGAATGTAGCCGCGCCAGCCGGTGACTTCGTTGCGCCAGACGTCCGAGTTAAAGTACTCTATCCCGCCCCAGGTGTTGTTGATATCCGCCATGGCGCCAGCGCGATAAATGGTGGGATCGTAGTTGTTGATGTAGCGATAGACGACCGTCTTATGGCCCAGGTATCCGTCGTACATTTTACCATAGAAAAAGGACCAGTTAAACGTATCGTCCGGATCGTAATAGAGGTGCGTGCCGTAGCGCACATACTGCACCATTTTCAAATAGTCTTCGGTGTCGTCGAAGGTGCCGGCGCGAATAGACGGCACGTCCTCGCCGGTTTTTGGCTCGCGGTCGAGGACCAGCACCTCAAGCGGGACCTGCAGACCGACGGCGAACTTGCCGATCGGCAGCTCAAAGAACGGCGCCAGCTTGAGGTAGTAGTCGTCGTTTACTTCCGTGAACCCGGCGGATAGTCCGTAACCCAGGCCTTCCAGGTTCTGACCGGAACCGTAACCCGGCGGGGTGTAGACCGTGTTCAACGGACTCTGCGCCGCAAGTGACGCAATGGGCGCCGCCAGCATAAGACCGCCCAACAGGCGCAGCAGAAGGAGTGATACTCGTTCAAGCATAGAGACCGACGCAGTGCGTCGCCGAAGGCCGGACGCCGGCCCCGATTCTGGCGGCGAACAAGAGTATAAGACGGACAATTTCGGGGCCTGGTTTCCGGTTTATTGAAATTATCGGCCAGGTTTCGCGCGCAACACTCCCCTATCAGGAGGTTTTTCGATTCTGAATCAGTTCGCCCAGAAACATGCGCGCCTCGCCGGGCGAATCCTTGAAGACGAAAAACTCGTCGAGTTTGCTCATCTGGAAGATCTTTTCGACGCTACCCTGGGTGTTCACAAGCACCATCAAGCCGCCGCGTTTTTTCATCCAGTTGGAAACCTGGATCAGCGCGCCGATTCCGGAGGAATCGATGTAGCTCAGCTCCGTCAGATCGAACATCACGTAACGATAACCGTTGTCAATTTGCGTTTTAATCTCGGATTTCAGATCCGGACAACGATAGAGATCAAGCTGGCCGGAAAGCGACAACTCCAGTATGCGATCATGCGCAGCGCCCGCGAAAACCGCGTCGCCGGAACCGCGCCCGGCCATCTCCGCGCCGCCCGCCATCATGTGTTTGCGCGCCAGGTTGATGTTCTCTTCGAGATTGCGCTCCATCTCCTGCATGCGGCGAATAATGCGCTTCACCTGGTCCGGCTCGACGCTTTCATTTTGTTCCAGTCGGCGGACCATCCGCCCCAGAATTTCGCGCGCGGCGGAAAGATCCTTCTCGCTGGCGACCCGCGAGGCCTCGATCATCGAACGGCCGGACGCCGCGAGCAGCGATTCGAGGCGCACGGTCTTGTTGAAACTCGTCGACGCGCGCGGCTTGAAGTTCGCCATCACGTCGGCCTCAAAGCGCTCCATGCGCGAGCCTTCAAGCATATTGTAGAACGAAAGTTCGGCGCTGATCAGCGGCCCCTGATGCTGCTCCGCCTCCTGACCGCGCACTTCGAGGACGATCACAATGTTGCGCAGATCGTCCGAACGGAGGTCGCCCGGACGCAGCACCACATCGCCGCTTTCGTCGACAATATGCGGAGCATCGTTGAGGATCTCCTTTACTGTGACGCCCGGCAGGGTGCGCAGCCGTATTTCCAGACCCTGGCCGAACAGGGCTGCAATATCGCCGAATTCCTTAAAGAAGACCTCGTGCGCCTGTTCCGGACCTTCGATAAAGTAGAAGTTGCCGCCGCCCGCACGCGCGATTTCGCGCAGCAGGTTTTCCGAAAAGTCGCGTCCAAAGCCGATGGTAGTGGAACTGATGCCGCGCTCGTAGTGATCCGCCGCAATTTTCACCAGCTCCGCCTGGCTCACGACGCCGGTATTGGCCATGCCGTCCGTCAGGAGGATTACGCGCCGGTAGGCGTTGGCGACCTCCGCTTCTTCCACTGAGCGCAAGGCCTGCAGCCAGCCGCCGCTGAGATTGGTGGAGGTGCCGACGCGGATGTTGTCCAGTTTTTTGATAACGGAAAATTTATCCGTCAGCGGGGTCAGCGGCTGAATGACCTCGACCTGGCTGTCGTACGCAATTACCGCCAGGCTGTCGTGGCGCGTGAGCCAGTTGACCAGCGACGCCGCCGCTTCCAGAGTCGAGCTGAGCTTGTCGCCGTACATCGACTTGCTTTTATCGATGGCAAGGCCCACGACGAGCGGTCGCCGGTGAGGCGATTCGGATACCGGCGGCGTTTCAATCTGCAAAAGCAGATGAACCAACGACGTTTCGGAGCTCGAAATCTCCGGATATTCCAAAAGCAGACGAAACTCCATTCGCAACTCCGTTGGCGTAACACCGCGTCTTGCGGAATGGGGACGGTGTGGGGGCTGTAGCGGGAAGTTTCAATAACTATTCTCAGGGGTTTCCGGCGCGACCGCAGAAATCCCGGTCCCACGAGCGGCCCTCTGCGGCCCAATCGGATTCTGCAAAAATTGCGTCCGTGTGAAAGACGCGCAAAAATCGGCAGGCCTGATGCGCGTTATGCCGGGGGCCGGGCGCCAGCAGAATGCGCGCCAGAAACAGGGCGGCTTCATCCGCGCCCGGACGCGTGTCGTACTCTTGCAGGAGCCGCAAATAACATTCAATCGCAGCGTCGCTGCGCTCCTCGAGCAGGTGCATCCGGGCGGCCAGCGCGAGAGCGCGCGCCGCTTCTGCGCTTTCGGGAAACCGCAGGGGCAATTCGAGGGCCAGCTCCAGAGCCTCCGCCCGACGGCCCGCATCAGAAAACGCCTGGGCCGAAGCCAGCCAGTGCACAGGCAAAGTTGTCTTGTCTTCCAGCCGCAGTAAGGTTGCGCGCGCGGCGGCCAGCGCCTCGGCCGGCGGCGCGTCATCCGCCGAAATCAGACGCACGAGTTCCAGGCGGGCGAGATCCGCAAAGGCGCCCTGCGAATTTGCAGCCAGTTCCAGATAATTACGCGCCCGCGCCCGATCGCGGCGCAGCAAATACGCGAAACCCATTTCGTAGTTCACGCGGGCCGGATCGCCGGGCAAATCGCCGCCGGCCGCCGGCTGCGCCGCCAGCCCGCCGATGAGCGTAAGGCCCAGAGCGCAGCCGATTGCGGCGTAAAATGGGAGACGCCGCCGCACGCAGCGAAACGCGCGAGCGGGCCAGGAGGCCGTCGATGGCGGTCGAGTGGCGATCATCGCAGGTTGTTCCGTCTCAAGGCAAGAGCGGCAGCGCGGCGCTGTCCGCCGGTCGCGACCGCCGGGCGGGCGCCTCTTCCATAACGGGCCGGGCGGGCGCCGGGCTCTCAGTCTGCGCCGGGTCGCGCGCGCTTGCGCCTTCCCGCTCGCGGACCGGCGCCGGCCGGCGCGCATCCGGAGAACGCACATCATCGAGAGGCAGTAAATCGCCGTCGCGTTCCACGCTGTCACGCACGCCGCCCACGCCGGCGTCCCGATCTGGAACGTATCCGCGCACATCGCCGGGGCTCAGGTTCGACTCGCCGGCAAAAGGCAGCGGTCCCCGGCCGCCCGGATTGCTGACGGGATTTTCCGGTTCGATCAGCCGCGCGTCTTCGCCCGCCAGATCAGCGGCGCGCACGGGTTCGCGTTCAAAGGGGCTTTCGTAGCCGCGCTCTTCGGGTATGAGTTCGTTTAAGTCCGGAATGGCCAGATCGCCCTGACGGTGCAGATTCTGTTCGCGCTCGACGCGTTCCTTAATTTCCGACAGGGAGAGATCCTGCCCCATCTGCGGCGCGGCGCCCGCGCCGCGTTGCCAGGCGTAATAAGCCACGATGGTGGCGGCGACCAGCCAGAAGAGCAAGGCCGACAGGCGCAGGATTTGCAGCAGGTTCGGCGGAATGCGGCCGGTCAGACTGTCAAATAGTTTGAGGAGCTGCTGCATGCTCTGAATATCGCCTTGAAAATCCAGAACCGCAAGCGAATTCCCCGGCCCCGACGCGCCGTCCGACGCGTGACCGGCGCGATGCCGGTCTATTCCGGCGCTGGCGCGGGCAATTGTTCGGCGACCGAAAGCAACACGGCGGCGACCTCGGGAAAACAGGTATAGGACATGTGGCTGGCGTCGTAGTAGTTGTCGCAGGCCATGCGCCCGGGCTCATTCAAATCAATCGCCGCGCCGCCCCGCGCCTCGGTCATTTCGACAATTCGTCGCCAGACTGAGCGTATGCGCGGCTCGCGTTCGTAAGCCGCGCGCAGATGCGGATTCACCCTGGGCCAGAAAACCACAATGCGCGCGCCGGAAAGCGCCGCTCGATCGAGGGTTTTTTGCAAAAAGAAAAACTGCTCCTGCGACGGCGTAAAACCCTTGAGATAAAAGTCGACCAGGCGCTCGGTTTCCCGCTTGAGCGCCGCGTCGCCCACCGCGCCGGCCCATTGGTACTGGGCGCCCAGGGCCGCGTCCAGGCGCAAACGCTCGGGACTCGCCGCCAGGGAATAGTCCGCAAAAGTATCACGTTGCGGGCGCAGCATCGCTTCTGCGAAACTGCCCGCCTCGCCAGGCGCGATTTCCCAATCCTTCATCATCGCCTGCACCTGGAGTTGTTCGGCCAGAGTGGGCGGCGCCAGGTCGTCCTGCAACTCGCCGCGAATGCGCCGGTAGAGCGCCTTGACGGAAAAGTTCAGCCCCATCAGCGCAAAGCGGCGACTATCCTGGTAGACCGCGTAATCCCTCGCCGGGATCAGCGATCGGTGACGCTCGATGAAGTCCGCATCGACGCCGAACTTCAAGACCGGATCGCCCAGGATGCCGGCGTTGCGATTAAAGCCGTCCGGGCTTAAACCCAGGATCAAATAGCCCGGCCGCTCGACGCCCTGAAAGAGCCGCTCGGCGAGATACGCGTGATACGCAGGCACGGCCTGCGGTCCGGCGAAATTATAGATGCGCCACCCGGTCTTGAGCCGTGCGCGCGCATATGTGGAGCGCGCCATCAACTGACCCAGGGCGAAACTGCGCGAGTCGCCAAACACCACCGCCGCATTCAAGCCGGGGGCCAGCGCCGGCAGTTCCGCATGCACGCGCCGGATTTGTTCGGCGCGCTGGCGATAATACAACATGCCGCCGGGTTGAATAAAATTCTCTCGCACTTCCGGCAAGAGGAAGAGCTTGTCCACCGCAAGAAACAACGCCAGCGCGAGAACCGGCGTAAGCAAATAAGGCGCGCGAAGGTAATACATAGGGGATCTCGCGTATCAGAACTGAAAATAGAAAAAATCTTTGGGGCCGCCGCCGAATTGGGTAATGATTATGACCAACAACAACGCGGCTGCCGGCAAAAGGTACGCCTCGTAGTTGCGAAGCCCGCGAAACCACTGCGGCTTTTCTTCTACAAAATGAAACAACAGGACGGCAAGCGTCGCATAGAGCAGGGTTTCCAGATTTGCGAGCCACTTGAGATCGCCGTCAAGAAATGCGGGCAGGTTAAACATCTGCTGCAGCGCGCCCAGGCACCAGATCCAACCCGGCGCAAAGAAGAACAGACTCGTAGCCATGAACAGAATCCAGGTAATCAGAAGCCGTGCGGCGCGCCCCGGCAGGCTCGCCGGCCATTCGGGAACGCCATAGCGACCGAGCAGAGCTTCGCCGGCGATAATCACTCCCATCAATGCGCCCCAGACCAGAAAGGTGTAGGATGCGCCGTGCCACACGCCGCCGATCAGGAAAGTGAAAAACAGATTAAACGAAACCCGCCACGGTCCGGCGCGACTGCCGCCCAGCGGGATGTACAGATAGTCGCGCAGCCAGCGCGAAAAGGTTAAATGCCAGCGACGCCAGAAATCGCTGATGGAAATCATAAAAAAGGGCGCCTTGAAGTTCTCCGGTATCTCCATGCCCAACAGATAGCCAAACCCGCGCGCCAGATCGGAGTACGCGGAAAAGTCCGCGTAGAGCATGAACAAACACGCCAGCACGCCCAACCAGATCGTCTGCGGCGCATATTCGGCCGGCGCAACGGAAGCGTTGCCAAACAGCGGGGCTGCAAAGACCAGCAATTGATCGGCTATGGCCACTTTTTTGAAGACGCCAATTGCGCAGTACCACAGGCCCTTCGCCATCATGCGGCGGTCGGGACGCGCGCCCCGCCCCTCCCATAGATTCTGAATCTGCGGCAGGAGTTCCGCGCTGCGCATGATCGGACCGGCGATCAGTTGGGGAAAAAAAGTTTTGAACAGCAGCACCTGAAGAAAGCTGTGTTTGCGATCGTACACGCCGCGGTAGATGTCAAAACCGTAGGCCATCACCTGAAACGTATAGAAGCTGATCGCGAGCGGCAGAAAAATCTCGCTGCCGGCCAGACGCATCGATTCGCGCAGGACCGGCTCCTCCCAGGCGGGCAGACCGAACAGCGCGCCGAGCGCGTCCGCCAGAAGATAAAAGTACTTAAAGAATGCGATATTGCAGACGTTGGCGATCTGCAGGGCGACAAAGATCCACTTTCGCGGATAAATGCGCCAGACTTCCATCACGACGTAGTTGACGGCGACGACGATGATCAAATGCAGGAGAAAAAGAAAACTCCAGGTAGCATAGAAGTAGAGACTGGAAACGAGCAGAACGGGAATGCGCAGCTTATCCGGCAGCGTCCAGTACAGTAGATACACGACGACGAAGAATACAAGAAACTCGCCGGTAACAAACAGCATGTCTTTTAACGACCGGACAGGTCGCGCGCTGCGTCAAGTCCTTAACCCGGATTATTCATGAAGCTTCCGCCCTGCTGCGGCGGCGCGCAACGCCGGCGTGTTCGCACGAACGTCCGTGTCCGAGCGAACACGCACTTCGGCCTCCTTGCCTTCGTGGCGGCGCCGCGCGCCGCCGCAGCACACAGTCTTTCCTGCATAAATCCGGGACTCGCTCCAAAAAAATGGAGAAAAACCGCCCGACGAGGCGGTTTCTCTTGATGGGTTCCCGTTTTCATGAATACTCCGGGCTAGATTCCTTCCCGCTTAAGTTCGCGGCCCATCAGGTCTTTGGTTACCTGTAAAGGATCTTTATCTTCGTAAAGCAGCTTGTAGATTTGCTCGGTAATCGCCATTTCCAGCTTGAGTTTCTGCGCCAGCTGATACGCCGACTGGGCGGTGTAGACGCCCTCAACCACCTGGTTCATCTCCGCCAGCGCCTCGTTCAGCTTTTTTCCCTGACCGAGCTTGAGCCCGACCGTGCGATTGCGACTTAAAGCGCCGGTACAGGTGAGCACGAGGTCGCCAAGGCCCGCCAGTCCCAGAAAGGTGAGCGGGTCCGCGCCCTTGACGACGCCGAGGCGCGTGATCTCCGCGAGGCCGCGCGTGATGAGCGCCGCGCGGGTGTTGTTGCCGAAGCCCAGACCGTCGGAGACGCCGGCGGCGATCGCGACCACGTTCTTGAGGGCGCCGCCGACTTCGACGCCGACGACGTCGGGCGTCCAGTAGGTGCGAAAGTAGCTCGAATAAAAGACCTGCTGCACCTTTTTGGCGACGTCTTCATTCTTCGAAGCGATGCTGACGACGGTGGGAACCTTCTGGATCATCTCCTTTGCAAAACTCGGCCCGGAAACATAGCTGAGTTGGGAGTGATACTTGCCGGGCAGCTCTTCTTCCAGAATCTCGGAAACCAGGCGCAAAGTCCCCTCTTCAATGCCTTTGGCCGCGGAAACGATCGGCGTGTTGATCGGCAGGATCCGGCCGTATTCGCGCAGCACGCTCGTAAACTGCTGAGCCGGAACCGCCAGTACGATCATGTCCGCGTCTTTCAGGACGGCCTCGATATCCGTGGAAGCCTGCACTTTCTCCGGCAGCGGCAGATCCGGGAAGTAGCGCGTATTCAGATGTTTGTGCGTGATGTCGTCGGCCAGGTCCTTATGCCGCGACCAGATGACGACATCGTAGTCTTTGGCGCCCAGAATGGAAGCCAGCGCAGTTCCAAAGGTTCCCGAACCCAGTACAGCAACTTTCATGAACGCCCTCGCAGAGATGTATGTTGAGACGTCCGCCGGCCCGGGCCGCGAAACGTCGTGAAAGACAGAGCCCGTACGGCGCCCAAAGTATTTGCAAATCATTTCCTCCGCCGCCGGCATGGAAGATACGCGTCTTTTCGGGTGCGCAATATGCAGTGGCTTTCTGATCTGACCGACTTTGCCAACCCCCTGACGGGCCGGATCTATAAGCTGATCCTGAACCTGGAGTCGCTGAATCCGGCTCTGCAGAAGTTCGTCGCGGAGCCCTCCAAGCTCCTGGAGCGGTTGTCGGTAAGCTCGGAGGCGGGCGCTGTTTTAATGCACGGAATCTACCTGCCGCAGCCGGAAGACACCCTGACCAGCCTCGGATACAAACGCGTGGGACTGCTGGCCGAAGCGACGCCGCTGAAAAATGAGAAGAGTCTGGTGCATCTGGCGGTGCGTAAGTTTCGCCTGCTCGACCCGGACGGCGGCGCCCTGGATTTAATGCGGCTGGCGTCTAAGTTTTTGCCTTCGATCCAGAAGCGCTTTTTGCGCGGCATGTGCAACACCCGGCCGCAGCTCTTCAGCCTCCCGGACGACACGGGCGAAACCATCGCTATGAATCTGGATTATTTTCTGCGCATGGCGCCGGCTTACACAAGCATGCTTGGCGAGCTGCGGCTCTTGCGCGTGAGCGTGCGCGACGGCAACCGCATACTATTTTACGTTCAAACCAATGTGATATTAAA